>NZ_ATNM01000140.1 GCF_000427295.1 Cyclobacterium qasimii M12-11B
AACTGATCTGCTGATTATCAAAACTGACCGCTGACTTTGAAATGGTCCCGCCTATCCCTTCTATGACCACTTCACCAAACCCGTCAACCGGAACAGCTGTAATCACTTTACCGAGTCTTCCTCTGAGATCATCTTCTCTATATGCCAATGATTCTTCTGCAGATGATAATGGCACCAGCACAAAGATGTGAAGCAATACCACCAGCATGATCGAAAGGATGCAAGATAAAAGCGCAATCAGCAAGCTCGACAGAGGCAATACGAGTTCACCTATATATCCGCCCGCTGAAAAAACATGTGAAAAAATGAGAGCACTAATGTCGGATTAAGAACGGAATGCCTTCTGGCAGCCCTGCAAATACATCTCCGAAAAACAGGAATAACAGCGTAAGGCTGCCCGCAATAATAAGCGTATAAAGATACATTGTTTGTATAGGTACTCCAAATAACTCCAATTTCCTCATCCTTTCTTCATCAATGCATTGATGAACGGCCGCCGTTACCATTTATACGAGACACCACAGGAAAAGTTTCAAAATTTTAAGACAAATAACCCATTTGAAGTGCTTTATAAATGATAATTGCTTATATATATGGTAATGTCATTTTAGGA
>NZ_ATNM01000141.1 GCF_000427295.1 Cyclobacterium qasimii M12-11B
CGTTAAATAAACGACAATAAATTTGTTGGAATCCTATATGGATATGGTATTAAGCTGATCTTAAACATTCTACCCCGATAATTTTATTTTATAAATGCTCCCAGTCCCATTTTATTAAACAGGGTTTGAACCATCAGATTTATTGGGTTCCATTGACAAACAAATTCATTGCTTCAGGAGAACCATACATTCTAATGCCGTAGGATTTCCCCATTCCCGGTCTGTTACCAGAATTTTTCAAGTTACGCTCAAACTTAGCTTCCCATGCTTTCTTCAAAATTCTCAATTGCTCAGGGTCTTTATTGATATTAACGCTATTAACTAAGGTCATGATAGTGACACCCATTTGGCCAATAGGATTAGAAGCGGGGCAGGAGGTATATCTCCATTGACTAATTTCCTCCACCCAAGTGTCATTGTTTAGGTGGTTTACTCCCCTGAGAAGACTTTGCGGTATGCGTTCATCACCTGTAAGTCGATAATAATAACTCAAACCGTTTAACCTGATAGAACTTATAAAACCAGCTTCTCCCACGTGAGAAGGAACCCCCTTCTTCCGGTCCTCAATGGAAACGCAATTGCAATGACCCCAAGGAAGGCTGTACAACCAGCCACCACTATGTGCATTTTGTTCAGCAAGTGCATCGTCTGCCAGATGTTTCATGGCATTCAAACAACGCTTTGTAGGGTTTATGTTGTATTCACCAGCCAAGGCAAGCATGGTCCAACCATTTATCCGGCCGGAATGACTACCACCTTTGAATTTATATGTCCTGTCTTCCGCCAATTTTATTAAATTATCCCCAATTCGGTTCACTGTTTCTTTCATCCATGGATCTCCGGTTAGTAAATAATAATAGGACATTCCAAGGGTAAATATGTGGCCTAGATTAAATGGGTCCAGACACAGGTAAGGATTAGGGTTTCCTTTGCCAATGTCCAAGTCTACATAGAGTTCCTTCACTTTTTCAACAGGGTGGAACCCACCAACATGGCCTATACTGTGTTCGTGAACCATTCCCGGTCTTGAGGGATAGGATTTTGATTCCCATTTAGAAAAATATTCTTTCAAATCATCATTCACAAAATGGACCACATCTACCTCGCTCAAATGACGGGCAGATTCTTCAGCCACATAAAAATATTTTGGGTCACCCGTTCGAACAAACTGAGTCAGTATATGTAATGGGGTGTCGTACTCATGGTTTCCCCAATTAACTCCTCGCTCGCCCCACCAATCTCCCCAATTCATTGCACCATAATCCCGTTGTTCTTGAATAGACTGGCGATATCCTTCAAATTGATTTTCCGCCCAATCGTCATATGTTGCCATTCCTTCGCTGCCAGCAGCAGCAATAAATCCCCATTCTCCCGTATTGATAGCCTGTGTAGGATCAGGTATTGGTATTAATCTTTGGTTTGCAGACTTTGCTAGTGAAGCCCCATCACCTGAGAGGTCAAGCCAAATCTGCCAACGGCGGGCTTGCCCCACTCTTAGTCGATAGGAGTCTTCTTCAAAAAGATAATCATACTTGTACCAAGGAACCATATGAGCAAAGGCACCTTCCTCAAATTCCGGAAGCAAGCCCAGTTTAGCTACCTTATTGTTCACCTCAAGGCTCTTCGGCCATTGTTGCCAAAAATCTTTTAGTGCAAAAGACAATGTCCCTTTTCGGTCGCTAATCTCCATCCACCCCGGAGCCTTACTTCCCTTTCCTGAGCTACCTTCAATAGTGTATTTTTCATCATCCACCTGAAACAGTTTAGCCGTTTGGTTTTCAGTAGGTTTTCCCACCCATCCCGGGTCACCTCCAATAGTGGCCTTAAGTAGGGGATTAAGTGGCACAATTTCAAAACTCAAATCATCAATATATGCTATAATTCCCGTGTCTGCATTTACTAACAACTGTGGTTCAATATAAAACTGTTCCAAGCCGGCAAAGACGGAGGCTCGAAGTCGAAAATCTACCATACGTTTTCCAGCCGGATCATTAAAGGATCCGGACAATATCATTGTAGAACGCATTTCTCCATTGGTTTCCACTTTAGAGGAAGTGACTGTTGCTTCGCATCGCTCTTTTGATTTGTTTTTCATGACAAGCTTGACGTCAAATCGATCAGAAATTCGCAACAAAGCTTCTGGAGTAGTGGCTAATTTTACATTGCCGGAGGAGATAGCTATCCCCTGATTTTTGGAAACCCTTACGCCAGTAGATGGCTGCGCTTTCTGCACACCGGTTCCCCATTTCAGTCGGAAATGGCTGGCCTTTTTAGCATGAGGTTTGGCCTGAAAATCCAGAAGTACCCATCTGGCGCTACCATCTTCCCAGGTAGCTAAAATCTCATTTTGGCAGGGAACTGGATTGTCATTTTGATCAAATAAAACAAAATGACTTCCCTTAGGCGCCGAGCCTTTTTCAATAGGTATTCCACCTGTAACGGCACGCTGAATATCCAATCCAGCCAACTCCTTCACGCTAATGTCCATGAAAGACTGACCATGTGCTAGAGGCATATATGTTAGATACAATCCCATCAAAAAAAATCTAACCAAAATCCTTGATAAAAATATTTTATATAATCCATAGGAGAAATGGATTCTTTCAGATGTGAACTTATTAGTAGGTAGGAAATTCATTTGATTTATTTGTCTAATAGATTAACATGCATTATAAATATTTACTCTATACAATCAGGTTGGTGATTTAAATCATTTCCTAGGTCAAATATCCCTAGCCATACTTTTCAGAAAGCAGTCTCATTTATAAAAATTGTTACTAAAAAATAGTTTTGACTTAAACCAATGCCAATTACTACCTCTCCCAGGCAGACCAGCCTTCATCATGGGCCAAATAGGCCCGTCTTCCAAATTCCAGTGGGCGGGAGCCTACCTCAAAAGCACCCAAGTCTGGAGCATTCCCTTTGAAATCAGCATTGAATCCTGGAATTTCGATGCCACCATCAATCAATGGATTAGGGATTTGCACGACAGGATCGGTAATATTTCTTTTGACATCACCGAACTGATAGGGCTTTCGTCCCCAGACGATAGAATTGATCCTGGATCGGGGAAAATATTCCAGGGAATACGAAGTCCTATAGAGTCTGGTTCCAGAAGGTGTGGTACCGAATTTTATACCATTTTGCTCCTTGGCAACCCCCGATGATAGACCTGAAAAATAATCGTAGTCGTAATCGCTATTGTCAACTGTTTCACGATCAGAGGCAAGTCTTCCTGGCGCATCAAAGATATTATTCCTTGTGACTGTGTTAGAAATACCATGCCCCGAGAATGCATGAGTAACACCCATAGGTTGTACTATCGTATTATGAAAAACATATCTCCTACCTCCGGCAAACGGTTCTCGTTCTCCGGTTTTGATAAAAGCCCCTCCACTGGAGTTACGATGTCCTACTCTGCTTTCTCCAACTACATTTCTATAAATGTATATTGGTCCTTTCGTAGTAGAAGCCGTAGCAATACCATTGAAAAACTGATGGGCATAATTGCCAAATACTCTTACGTTCATATTGGCTCCTTCGACTTCGATGGCATCATCCCATACACTACGGATCAGATTGCCATAAATATCCGAATCCCGGTTCATATTGCCCACATTGGAGTAATTTGAGCCACCGCCGATAGCATCATTGAATCCATGATCTTCAGTGGAAAGAATATCATTATAACGTATTACATTCCCACCCAGACTTTCTCTAATTGTAATGCCTTGAGGGCCTGCCGGGTGACCCGTTTCCCAATCATTTGAGGCTCCTCTTGGATCTTCAATCAGGTTTCGTTGGATGGTCAAATTCCAGGTGCCATTTTCTGCATTAATTCCACTATCCGTACTACCTTCTAAATTCCCGTAGGTGATGGGGCCGCCTATTCTACCCCAAAAAGTGATATAACACTGTTCGATAACAATATCATGTCTGTCTTTCTTGATGCGAATACCATCTGTCTTCGCATTACGGACTTCTATTCCCCGAACGATTACATAGTCAGCATCAATTTGTATTCCCTCATTGCCTACATTGCCCATATTAATTACGGAGCGGGTATTTTCAGGTACAGTGATTAGATGGTAGGCTTCTGGCGTCCCCGATTCTGTAATAATGATGGGGTCAGTCGATTCACCTTCCGGCAGGTATGTTGTCTTTCCAATTGGGAATTGATCAGATCGAGTAGTGAAATTCATGGCTGTTTTAGCCTGATCACTTGATAGTTCGACTTGATAGTCTGTATTAGGGTCAAGACCGATAATACTCCCTCGATATTGGCCATCTCTGTCATCATACACCAGATTAAGTCCTATTGTCCAATCTGAATCTGATGGCTTTTTGTATTTCACTGTGCAAGTTCCAGACTCAGGTGTGGTCCAATACAAGCCAGTACATTCATAGGTAGATACAGCGTAAGGATTGGTAACATCCTTACCTGGAGTTTGACTATACCCATCATGCCAAATTAATAAGGCAGTGAATACAATGATCAAGTTGAAAGGTCTCATAAAAATTTTCAAGTTAATTTAAATCAATTAGGTGTAATTTTTAATCCAATATTGCCGAAATCCGCCTAACAAGCTATGCGATTTGTTTGGATTTAGAATTGCTCATAAACCCCCAGGTCCGGAGCAGTTTCATTGAATGGGAATCCAAGGTCAGATCCAACATTCACAAGTCCTGACCCGGCTTTCAATCGCAGGAAATCCGGTGAACTAGGTTCCAAACTTACAAAATCACTGGCAGAAACCGTATAATCCGACAAATTCCAACTGTTATGGTGATGTAATCCACTCCGGTAACTCGGGACTTTATTGCTAAATTCAATATTGTTAACCGTAGTCGTCGTTTTGCCAAGAGTATAACCCGAGTTGTTGTTGTAAGAGACGTTGTTATAAAACAAGACATCCACACCACTATTAAAGTCAATTCCTGTAGCCCTATTGTTATACGAAATATTGTGATGTACATAGGTGTTGAAGCTTTGATTAGCTCCTCCAGCCTTTATTCCGTTTCCATTGCCATTAGCAATGCCATTGGAGTGGATGATGTTGTATGCGAATTCTGTATTTGTAGATCTCCATGAATCCACACCATCGTCTGAATTGTGGTACACAAGGTTATTGAATGCGCTATTCCCATCACCTGAAGAAATGCTTATGCCGTCAGCATCTCCACCGTCGTTCCCCCAGTTATCAACTGCATAAGTTAGACCGGCATCCGAGTTGTCATGAATTATTGAGTTTTTAACGGTATTAAACGACCCCTCAGCTCCGTATGGATACGCTTCGTAATCACTAAAAATGTGAATTCCGGTCCCTGAGTTATGATGTGAATGTATTCCATCCATTAAATTGTGATTCCCGGTTATGCGAAGACCAGTTTGTGGCATGTTTCTTACTTCAATTCGTCGCAACACTATCCAACTTCCAGTTAATTGAATGCGAACCTTTGCTGCTTTTGCATGACCGGTCCCATCAAAAATAGCAAGCTCACCGGGATAGCTCTCGTAAATTATGGGATTGCTTTCTGTTCCCGATTGATTAAATCGAATATTTCCAACAGGCAAGTCGTATTGCCCACCCCTCAAGAATACGACATCTCCAGCTTGTGACTGGCTAATTCCGGTCCTGAGATTACAAGGGTTTTCCTGTGAACAACTAGATCCGCTTCCTGTTGGTGATACGAAAAGATTGCGCTGGCCAGCACCGAGAGCGGTTTGCACTACCTCCTGTGGACCAGGACTATTTGCTGCCGATATCCTTGCTCCTTCAAGTCGCTGGAGAAGATCAAGGGTTGATTCGTCACTTCCAAGGTTCACATTGCCCACGCCTACACCAATTGCAGGACTAGCAGGCGATAGACGAAGGAAATTGGGATTGTTACGGTACGTACTTTTGAATAGCGGTGCAGTGATGTCCAGGTTCCAACTGTTCTTTTCCTGAGAGGAATTAGAGCTGATGTCTACGGTATTTCCAGGGCCAGGAATGGTAAGATTGTTCTTAAAAACATTGCCTGCTGTTTGGGTACCCTGGAAGCTTGCGCCATATTTGGCCTTGCCGGTGTTATCGCCTCTATTATTGTTAAATGCGGTATTGTTTATAAAGGAAACATTTGATCCATTGTTATCTGTGAATCCTCTCTTCTTATTGTGAAAAGCCACGTTGTTTTGGAAGACATTATTACCACCGATAGGTCCACCCCCTTTGAAACCGTTTCCATTGCCTTCCGGCCCATAGCCATTGTCGAATGCAACATTGTTTTCAACAAGTGAATTATATCCTTCCCAAACGTCTATTCCATCATCTGAGTTATTATAAACCAAATTCCATCTAACAATATTGCCACTTCCATTTGTGATGCCTATACCATCCGCGTTATTTCCCGCCTTAGTGGGATCCCCTGACATCGGAACTATGTCGTAGTTGTCGTAAGCCACACACCACTCGTAAATATTGTTGTTACCCTTGTAGTTTTGTATTCCAGTGAAGTTATGTCCATGAGCTACCAATCCAGTTATTAGGTTGTCAGATCCGAATACTATGAAGCCCCGGTGGGGGCCATTTCTAGTAGTAAAATTAGCGAAAACATTGTGGTTAGCAGACACTGCTGGGAAATCCTTGCTCTTGGGTAATTTGGGTAGGTCAGATCCGTCAAGAATAGCCCACTCTCCTGGATAGGAAGCCCAGACAATTTTTTGGGAAGAAGTCCCCGAAATTTTGAAGGTCACTTTTATTGGGTAAATTCCGCCACGCATATAAACCACATCACCGGGTTGCACACTGGCCGCTGCCTTGGTAATGGTTTTAAAAGGAGTTTTGACACTTCGGCCATCATTGCTGTCATTTCCGCTAGGGGAAACATACATAGTAGCAGGAGGGACGACGTAAGGGCTAGGAAGTCTTGGCTCTGGGTTTTGTTTTAAATTTACCACCTTAGGACTGATCGTTTCATAGGTGGATAAATCTCGATCATTCAAGCTAACTACAAACGAATTAGTATCAGATGTTCCCTGGCTTTTCCCCTCAATATTGAAAAGCAAAGTAAGACAGAACACCAATTCAATTGCAATAAAAATCTTTTTCATAATTTATATT
Organism: Cyclobacterium qasimii M12-11B; assembly: GCF_000427295.1. GTDB lineage: Bacteria > Bacteroidota > Bacteroidia > Cytophagales > Cyclobacteriaceae > Cyclobacterium > Cyclobacterium qasimii. The sequence goes on from NZ_ATNM01000141.1 coordinate 7,104, forward strand.
TATCTTCAAATTGATAAGTCATTAATAAAGGCAACTGAATTTCAAATACACCAGAAGCAGGATCAAGGTGCTACTGTCCTAAATCAACCAAAATAAGTCCGTTACAAACCCAATAACTGCCTTGTATAGTTGATCAAAGGGAGCGATAGACCTATTTTCGCGAGCTCAGACTTGAGACTATCGAGAGCTTTGCGCTTGCTGTTTATTCTCGCTCCCGATTCCAATATTGTTCAAAGAATACTCCTGGATTATCTGTAATAATCACCTGATTTAGATTAATATTTCCATCGATATCTTTTATAAATATCTGATGTTTCCCAGCTTGTAGCTCATCTCCTAATTCTTGCAAAAACATGACTCTAAAGTCATTTTCATCTGCCACACTCCACCGATAGCCTGGTTGATATTGAAAAGTTTCTTCTGGATTATCATCTAAGATCAACTGGAATTTACGGGGTCTTGAATTGATTTTTATAGCCATCCGCATGAGTAAAAAATACCTCCCAGGCTTTTTAATATTAAATTGGGCTTCAATCGATGTTTCTTTTGAGTCCTCATTTAGCTCAATGTATTTGCCTTTAGAAACCGTCGGATCATTGGATTTTCTGGTGATCTCTGCCATGTCGGGAAGATCAGCAGCCTCGATATAAACCGTATTGGGTGCAGCGGAAGGTTTTAGGTCTTCTTTAAATTTACCCTTCGCATAAAGTGAGATAGGACGTGATAGTCCATCCGGCGTTTTGATAATAAAAGCCCCTCTAAATAACGGGCGACCACGTAGTTTGCCTTCATCAAGTGTGACGGTGAGTTTAATGGATTCCCCGGGATTTATTTCCCCTGAAGAAGGACTTACTTTAAACCAGTTTGAAACCTTGTTCTGTCGAATGTCAAATTTGACTGACTGTTTTTCCGAAGCAGGTAAGCTTAGTGTCACCTCCTTTATTGTTTTCTGAACAGGAACAGAAAATTGCAACTCCTGAGGATAGGCGGTTAAAGCAAATGGGCGAAATGGTAAAACGTTTATTCCATTTATAAATGCGCCCATGTCTTCTCCTTCAGGAGTGATGTTGGCAAGAGGAACTGATTTAGCCTTAGCAATACTATTGGTGGCTAACTGATAATTACCCTTAAGTGGGTCTATCAATTGAGGATCACCCACCATGCCATTCATTTCCAGACCATTCTCGTGATAGGTCGATAAAAGCTCCTTGGAGAGCTGAAGGTTATTTTCAATCCAAAATAGATCATTGTCAAAATCGTCCCATTTGGCCCAATCGGGTGGACGTTGATTAGCTGAGGAAAAGATATTATTGCGCATAAAACCAAGTTGCCGGTGCGGGATTGGGTTATGATAATTGTGGTAGGGTGCTGTATTAAACCCGTAAAGCGTATTGTTTAAATAATACCTTTTACCGCCTTGAGGTTTTCCATGGCCATTTTTAAAGTAGTTAAATGTTAAACCGCTTTCATCCCCTAGGTTAGTCAGTAGGTTTCCAAATACAAATTGTGGCCCTAGAATAGTGGCTCCTGTACTGACTCCCATTAAGGTTCCTTCTACTTTATTCTGGTAAAAACGATTGTTCATACCGCCACCCTCTAGTTCTGCACTGTCATCATTACCGAAAGCCAAGTAATTGCCATATATATCACTATCCCTGTAAAAACCTCCCCGGATGGAGCCATTTTCAGAAGATTCGATGACATCGTTCCATCGATGCTCATCACTGCCTATCATGTCATTGTACCGAATTACATTACTACCTCGTGAATTCCATACATATACCGCACTAGGTCCAGTAGGATGCGAGAACATCCAGGAATTGGCCCTGAGACGTGGATCGTGTATATAAGATCTTTCTACTACCGTGCCTAGGCTATTCATAATCTTTACTCCGGCGTCATAATTTATTACTTTTCCATTCGAGTCCAGGTATCTACCAATGGTGTTATTCCCTCGTAAACTCTTGCTCGTAAATACCTGTTTACCAAGGCGACCCCATCCGGAAATGTCACAGTTGATGATGCGTATGTATTCCGATTCAAATACTTCAATCCCATGGTTGTACCCTCCTTCAATTGTCACATTTTCGAGAATCACATACTTAGCATTTTTAAACAGGACGGCTGCAGTTTGAGCATCCTTATCGATATATTCCCGCTTCAATACCCATCCTGTTGGTGCCGTATATTTGATCCATCCATCCGGTTTACCCTCGTCGGAAATTACGATTCCGCCTTTACTATTCGCTGTAAGTTTACTCAAGTCGATTACTTTAGCAATGGGAGGATTACTCGTCCAGGTACGGAAATCTTCTTGAAAGATAATTTGGCTGCTATCTAGTGAGGAGCGCACGCGTAATTGCCATTCGGTATCTTCTTCCAATCCAAAAATACTTCCTTTCCAAACCCCAAGAGGAAGGTCACTGATTGTTTTGAAAGTAGGTCGCCAAATTTGTGTCCCTTTACGACGATAATCAACGATATATTCCTTCTCTGAAACCCCTTTAGGATAAAAATAGTAACTGCTGTTGTTAAAACTGGGTTTGATTTCAATATCACCCTTGTTCAATACCAAATCAATTTCAGGGCTCTGTGCGTGTAGAGCCAATGAAAAAAATATCATTATAAATGACAAAAAAGCATTCTTCATTTCATTGTAATTTAAATTTTTAATTCATGACCTAAAACGTCATAAAAATTAATCAAGCCCGGATCAGGCAATAGAATTTCCTAATTCATCGGGAAGTGTTGCAATTGCCATAAAATCAGGCTGTTTCGAGATTTTATCGTGGCAGAGCAATGGTGAACTTGCCTTTCCGTCAGGTAGAATTGAAAGCAGCAAAGAAGTAGTTGATTTTAAAGCGATTTCATCACGTAATAGACTGTCTATCGGGGTAAAGATGCACTAAATTCACTTAGCTACACATCCAGAAAATTTTAAGGGGTTTTGTTCCGTGATCAGTGGAAGCTGACCAAAGCTAACACTGAGCGTATAGGTGTTTTATCTTTAGATAAGCGACTAAAATGTTGTAATATCAAGGCGTATAATTGTTTATTTAGGTGATTTTAAATCGATATATCCCTCCAAAAATCAACTTTTGGAGGGATTGGTATAATTTACTAGCTCACATCAATGATTGTAATGAAGAGTAAATAATAATTCCGTATTTAACAAAATACGGAATTATTATTACCAATTGGTGAAGAGAATTCCTTCTGGATTTTATACTTAAAAGAGTTGAATTAATCTTCGGAGATTAGGATGGAATTCTCCTCAAATTTCAAATCTCTATCTCTAAATACCAATGTGTCTGAAGCTACATAAGTATTCCCATCAGCCTCATAAGTATAATTCAAATGCATCGATTGCATGTCTAACCCAATAATGGATTCTGTGCTGGTTTCTTTGTCCATAAATTGTCCGTTTCCGGTAACAGCGTATAAAGATCCCTCACTAGGAGTTATGACAATATCCCCACCCGGGGTTCCCCACATGTTGGGAAATTCCAGGTTCATTGCGTATCCTCCAGTTGCGCTTGTGTTTTGACCTATAAAATTAGTGGTAGCTGTAGTCTTTCCTGATGTTTTAAGAAAAACAATATTGTCTCTTTCAACATGTATATCCCTATAGATAACTGTGTCAATAGGAGTAGTGCCTGAATAAACAATGGTTCGGCCTCTTTGCAAATAGGATCCATGATAACCGTTAATATACTTGATACCATATAGCACCCAGTCTTTAGGACTCTTTCCAGCCTCCCAGTCATTAGGGTCTCTTTTGTCCGGGCTTAGTATGTCGTCATTTGCAGGAGCACCGACTAAAATGCTGTCAGCTGAGGTCTTCGTTATGCGTAATGGCAAGACATAAGCGCCGGTTATGGCTATTGGATCATCGAAAAAGGCATTGGTCAGCTGAACTCCAAGCATTCCATTAAACGAACCTTTGGGTATGGTGATCAATGATGTGGAGTTTAAAGTATAATATTCTTCAGGTAACGGTAGAACCTTCTGATCTTCATCGTTGACAACAATATAAACGTTATCTGTAAGGGAATTATCAACTTCGAAATCTACAGTCCAGTCGTGGTCATTTGAGCCATACAAGCCCCCAATCGACACGCCAATGTCGAATTGAAGGTTTTTATCCAAGGTATTATCAATCCTGTCTTCTCCTACAGATAGCGTCCTTAGTGGGAGCTGTATAGGGAAATAAACGGCAGTATGATCGTAATCATAAAATCCGAACTCCTGATCTTTACAAGCCATTGTTCCAATGACTAAAATCAAATAAATCATTATCTTTTTCATGCTATAGCCGATTAGTGAATTATTTCTTACCACCCGTTATTTTGTTTTAAATTGTATTTAAGCGTTTCATTATATGGTATGGGGCCATATATCATAAAAGGCTCATAGATACGGTTTTCTATTTCCCTGTAATCATAGGAATACGCATCTGCAGAATTCGTAATATATACACCTTTAACAGGTTCCTGCATGGTCGTCACATCATTCCACCTGCGTATGTCCCAAAACCTGAAGTCCTCGAAACACAATTCCAGACGTCTTTCATTTCGGATAAGCATCCGCATTTCTTCGATGGAATTAATTCCATTCAAATAGCTGTCATTAGATGGTATGCCTGCACGATCGCGTAGACCTCGCATTATGGATCTCGCTGTAAATCCGTAGCCATTGGGGTCCCCATCGGGTCCCCATGCTTCATTAGCTGCTTCTGCGAAATTCAGATGTATTTCTGTTTCACGAAAGAGGGTATATATGTGATTCGTTGAAACCTGATTACCTGGGCGAAGACTTACGTTTTCATCCATTAGTTTTTTCAGGTAATAACCTGTACGAGTAGAATTTTCCTGAGCCCGAATCCCGTCTAGAGGTTGGCCTTCATACGTGGAGATTGTACTGTTCCTAAATTCAGATCCATTGTATAAAATATAGGCACTTAACCTTGAATCCCTGTTGTTATAAGGGTTGTCAGGATCATAACCGCTTAGTTCATGGCTTATAGGATATCCATTGTTCATTGGAAATGCATCAACAAGGTTTTGAGATGGATTTGTTCTTGCAAAACCAAAAAGTGATGGAGGGAAATTCTGTGTCTCCCATCCAAGTGTTAATTGTCTTGATTGATTCCAAATCAGTTCCTTATTGTCTAAAGTGGAGTAAAATTCTATTCCTCCTTGGTACAAATCGCCCAATTCAGATAAAAAATCACCTGATGTTTTTGCTGCCTGCTCCCAGTTTACGTCACTTGATTCCGAAAAGGCTGGGCTGGCCGCCTGCAAAACTACTCTAGATCTCAAAGCTTTCGCCGCTTTTCCATTCATTCGGCCATCAAGTTTACTTCCCATAACAGCATCGAAATTAGCATCACCTGTATTCACATATACATCGGGCAAATTGGCAATAGCTACATCTATATCCGATAAAATACTAGCAACGGATTCGGCGTAGGTATTTCGAGGTAATTCTAAATTGTCTTCCGGTAAAAGTGTTTCGTCAACTATTGGGAATCCCAAAAGTTCTCCATCCGCACTTTTTCCACCATAAGCCCTTAAGAGTTCAAATTTATACCAGGCTCTTAGGCCATAGGCTTCTCCTTTTAACCTTTTTAAATAAAGGGCGTTCCTGATGTCATTATCAGCAGCCGGTCTTGAGATATCCACAGCGTAATCCGCTGATTCATAAATATCCAGGAATTTATTAAGGTAATATATTTTAGTATAATCCTCACTCCATGAACCTAAAGCCCCATATTGGGAAGACCATTCACCAGTTGCCAAACGCAAGTAACCAGAGGTTAGGTCATTGGTAACCGCATCATCGGTAGCGGTCTCAGAGTTAAAGCTATAGCCATTAGGTAAGCCCGTATAACCCTGCATTAACAGCCCTTCAACAAAGCTTGGCCTTGTCAACAAAATCTCATCAGTATAGGTATTGTCTGGTTCAGGAAGAAAATAGTCATCACAAGAAATCAAGCCTATACATGCCAGATACAATATAAAATAGTTTAGTTTGTTCATCTTATTAATTTTCACCTATCAAAACTGTAAATTAACTCCGGTAGAAAATGATCTCATGTTTGGAGCACTTCCTATCCTTAAATTTAATACATCGCTCATTCCAGAAAGCATAACTAAGTTGTCTCCTCTGAGGAAAAAACGTGCCTGATCTAAACCAATAAAACTCATGTCTGAAAAGGTATAGTTCAACTGGACGGTTTGTAATGAAAACCTATCGGTATTGTATTGCCAGTAGGTAGAATTTCTGAAATTATTTGAGCCTGTAGTTGTAGTTAGTCTTGGGTATTTTGCATCGTCAGGCGAGTCAGCAGTCCATCGATCTAATACAAAGTTTGAATATTTATCATCTCCCCTTACCCAATAGTAAGAGCCTGAGTAGGAGCCATCTGCCCCAAATTGCCCTCTTCCAAGTGCAAATAATTCAAAGGACTTGTAGCTTAATCTTACATGTAAACCCATCTCAACTCTTGATGTGTAATTTCCAATCATCTGTTGGTCATTTACATCAATTATTCCATCATTGTTAAGATCCTTGTATTTAATGTCTCCTGGGCGTACTTCACCAAATGACTGGTCAACATGGTTATCAATGTCTTGCTGATCCTTAAATAAACCCAACGCAACATATCCAAATCTTGCATCCATAGGTTTATCTGCCCTCATACGATACTCATCTGCATAAAAAGGTTCATCAATAGTAAGAATCTTAGGTACCGAATAAACCACATTTGCACCAATATTTAATTTTAGACCTCCTATTTTCGAAGAATGATTTAATCCAAGTTCAACGCCCTGAGTTTGCTGACTACCATAGTTGCTATATGGAATAACACCTATAAGGTCGGGGAGTGTATTGGCTCTTTGAACCACAAAATCATAATTTTTATAATAAAAGTAGGAAGCTTGGATACCTAATCGATAATTTAAGAGCATGGATTCAAATCCAATGTTATAATTCATCATTTTCTCCCATAGTAGATTGGGATTTCCTGGATAAATTCTTTGACTTGCATTTGAACCTTGCCCATTTGCATAACGAAAAGTGCTTTGAGCTCGATAATAATCATAAGTTATTTTATCATCTGTTACATTTACATCCGTATTTAGGATACTCCAGTTGGCATTCAATTTTAAATAATTAATTGAACCATTGTTCTTGATGAAATCTTCTTCTGAAACCACCCAGCCTAAACCAATCCCAGGAGAAAATGCATACTTATTATCATTGGTACCGAAGTATATTTGCGATCCTGCATAGGCTCCAGTAAGCTCGGCAACGTACTTATTTGAGTACATGTAATTTGCTCGAAAGCCAATATGTCCAGATCTGCTAGGTGTCCAAAGTGACTCACGGGTATTAACCTGTGAGAAAATCATGGCATTTGCATTAAACTTATGAACTTCGTTAAAAGTCCTTGAGTAGTCAAGATTGCCATAAAAAGCATAGCCTTTATAGAAATAACCATCGATAACGGTTTGATCCGTTACTCTAACATCATTACCAAGCTTGGTTATGCTTGATAGGTTATTACTGCCTTCTATAAAAGAGGGGGAATAGGTTGCATAGTTATTTTGCATCTCTTCCCAACTGAAACTATAATTATTGAAACTAACTAGAGCAGAAGCTTTTAACCCTTGAGTGATACCTTTAAGGTCAAACTCAAGACCTGTGTTAATGTCCATTAACCAGCTAAATTGTTTGCTTGTGCCATTGAATAGTAAGTCTCCATAAATATTGTTTTGATAGTTATTTGTGCCACCCAATAAATACTGACCGTCGACCAAATTTGCACCTGCTACTAACTCTGGATATTCACTTGCTGCACTTGCAGGGATCAAGAGGGGATATAAATTGGGGAGATATGTTGATGAAACCCCCCAAAAGTCACTTCTTGACCAAAAATTACCGGAATACCGAGGAGCGTTGGAATTATTAAGGATAAACGAACTATTGAACTTTAGCTTTATAATATCGGTAATTTCATAGTCAACAGCAGTTCTTAAATTAAACCTGTCGCTTTTTTCTCCTTCTCCGACATTTATTAATCCATTATTCCGTCTCCACCCAATATTTACAGCAAACTGTCCTACGTCATTTCCGTTGGCGATATTCGCATTAAAATTTTGGTAGGATGACATGTTCTTAAGAAAAGTCGAATTATAATAATCCTGGTCCGGATAGCGTAGCGGATTATTTCCTAATCTTGTTCCACTTATTTCTTCTTGTGAATACCTTGGGGCAAGTCCATCATTAACAGAAGCCTCATTGTAAAGCTCCATGTAATCTGATGATGAAAGATACTCAGGATAAGAGATTGGCTTATTAACACCCGTTTGTAAATTGAAATCAAGAACCTTTTTATTCGGAGTACCTCTTTTAGTGGTAATAAGGATTACACCATTCTTTGCTTTTGCGCCATACAATAGTGCAGATGATAAATCTTTTATCACTGTTATATCCTCAATTTCCTGCGCAAAAATCTCATCATTACCCAAATTACTCCAACCAGGGTAAACATTGTCGATTGGAATACCATTAATAACAATTAATGGATCTCCCATACCTCTAATATTATACGATGAAAGCAATCCTGACACCCTGCCTCTAATTAGATCGCTTACACTATTTTCCTGGCTGTAATCAAGTATGTCAGGGACATTAATTGTTCCAACAGCTCCAGGAATCTGGCGTTTGGTTAAAATGTCAAAGGGGACATTCACAAGGTCGTTTTCACCTGCTTGAAAAAGTCCTTTTGTTAAAATAAGTGCGTCCTCATCCAATGAATAATTAAAGTAACCATCATTGTAACCTTCAGCCTCAACAAAAATCTGAATATTTGGGGTGGATGCTATAGAGAATTCCCCACTATCATTAGTTGTAACTGTTTCATTGTTTTCACCGTAAGTAACGGTAGCGCCTGAAATAGGATTTCCTTCATTGTCCTTAACAATCATTTTTCTTTGCACTTGGGCAAATGAAACAACCTGAAAAATTAAAATTAAGGAAAACGCTAAGAAAATAACCCTTGATATATTCTTCATATCTAATATTTTTTTCATGTAATGTTTTGATTTGGAATTACCAACCAGGATTTTGTTCAAATTCAGGATACAATTGAACTTGCTCACGGTAAATTGGCAACCAGTAATGTTTTGGATTATCGAATACTCTTAGCGTATGAAGGTTCCTGTTAAAAAACGTCCAATCTTTATCAAAATCTAAAGTGTAAAGTGGCTTGTTTTCCTGAAGGTGGCCTATATACCACCTGCGGATATCCACCCAGTAGCCATTGCCTTCGAAAGCCAATTCAACACTTCTTTCATTTCGAACAAGATCCATGAAACTATCGTAGCCTGTAGCTGCCTCAGTTACAAGAGGCATTCCAGCCCGTTCGCGGATAATATTTATGGCATCCACAGCTGTAAGACTAGCCCCGGGAGCTGTGCCCAATGGACCGTATGCAGCAGTAACTGCCTCAGCATAATTAAGGTATACCTCTGCCAACCGGATAAGGGAAGGTCTGAATTGATAATTCCTCCACTCATTATCAAAAGTATTCATTCCATAGGGTATGAATTTGTTAATAAGGTAGGTGCTTGCCGCCTGGTTATTTGGTCGGGCTGAAGGTTCGTCTCCAACATATCCATGCCAGACTGAATTTACATTGTCACCTACTTTATCTCTGTCGACCGCTATATTGGCCTTGAAACGAGGGTCTCTATTTTCCCAACGTTTATTATTGTCTTGGTCATATTCAACTTTATATCGGCTCCCATCTGCCATCTCGAAACGATCAACAAAATTTTGAGAGGCAGTAGTCATTCCTCCTTCAGCTCCTAAATAGTTGGGGTGCCAATGCAATCTTGCCGTCGACCACATTAGCGAACCAATCTCCTTAGTTGGCTTAAGCCAAAGTGTTTCAGTTGTCCAAACATTTGTACCATCGTTATTATTATGAAATAGGCTACCGTAATCTTCCCAGGGCACCAATGAATATACACCCTCGTTAGCCATTTTAATCACTTCCCAGCTAGCTGCGGCAGATCTTTTGCTGAAGTCTTCGTTATAACTGAAGTCATTATTCGAAAAGCCATTCATAAGTGGGCTAGCAGCATAAAGCAAAAATCTCCCTTTTAAAGCCATTGCGGCTCCTTTCGTTATCCTACCGGTATTGGTTCCCTGGCTGTTTTGACCAAGAATTGAGTTGTCCCAATCGACAGGAAGAAGAGCAATTGCTTTGTCCATGTCAGCGTCAATTTTCTCTGCAGTTTCCTGGTAAGAAAGACGTGGCAGTTTGGGGACATCCGTGCCTTCAAAGATAACATCTGCGTAAGGCATCCCTCCAAACCCTTCAATAATCTGCTGGTGAAAATATGCTCTGAAAAAATAGGACTGACCTTTGATTATGTCTTTCTGTTCTTCAGATCCTTGTAGCATGTCAATGTTCAGTAAAGCTGTATTGGATCTTCGTATTCCTCTCCATCCACCATACCAGATACCACCTTCCCCGAAATTATCCCAATCTCCAATTCTTGGGCGATTATTAACCCAATAATAGTTGACAAGGCCTCGGCCTATTAAAGTCCAATATTCTCCTTTGTTAGCAGCAGTAACTTTGTCACTAAAGATAAAAAGTCCTTCTCCTCCCCAGTAGGGGACATAGGGAGCATATTGACCTAAGAGATCCACTACTTCTGCATAATTATAATCTGCGTATCCCATATAGGATTCAAACGTTCCAAATATATCTTCCTCAGTTATATCCGCTTCAGGTGTTCTATCAAGGTAATCTTCACAAGAAATAAATAGGAATGGAAGAATAATTGAAAGAATCCAATGAGGTTTTAAAATTGTTTTCATAAAACTTGAGTTTTTTATTTAAAATTCTAAATGCATTCCCAAATTGACTCTTCTTAGCACGGGATACATGTGCCTGTTTGATACGTTTGAAAGCTGACTTACTTTATCCATATCAAGATAGACAGGTGAGAACATGAGCAAGTTATTTCCAGATAGAGAAATCCGGGCATTAGAAATGTTAAGTTTTTCTAACAGTTGAGCATTCTGTCCGGTGATGTTATAACTTATTTCAGCATTTTCTAATCTTAAGTAATAGCGGGGATAATTGATAAATCCCTGTCTTCCTCTACTCGAAAATCTGCTGGAGGCATTCATCGCATCTTCGCCGAATCTTTCATTCTCAGGTGACCAAATATTGTCTACATAGTGGTTTGCGATCCTTGCAACACTGGAACCAAAACTTGATCCAGAATATCTCCAGTTTAGACCAGAAGAAAGATTGTACACACCGTAAAAACTTACACTCGCACTAAAATTCTTGTAGGATAGCCCAGCAGAAGGTGAGTAGGTGTGCTGTGGTCTAATTGGATAATCAGCTGGTACATTGTCGTCAGCGTTAATAATTCCATCAGCATTGTAATCAAGCGTCTTAAAATCACCGGGGAGTAAGTCACTATTGTTTTCTGTTCCCACAGAATTATAAATATCATTCCAGGAACTGTAAAAACTATGCTCTCCTTGATTTAAAGTAGCCCTGACTATATCCATCGGGAATCCTTCCTGTTTTTGATAATCAGGCCTTAATTCAGGATCACCCTTGAAAATCACATTGTCAATGACATACGAAGCACCAAATTTAAACCAGTAGCCAAAACTTCTTGAAGCCTGATTTCTGAATTCCGTTTCTATTTCCCAGCCTTTTATATCAACTTCACCCACATTTGCAGCAACAGGGTCAGCACCGTAATATGCGGGTAAAACCCTGTCTCCACCGGATAAGAAAATATTACTTCGGTGTTCGGTAAAATAGTCATAGGTAAAAAGAAGTCTATTGTCAAAAAAAGCAGCTTCAATACCATAATCAATTTTATGAGAAGTTTCCCATTGAATGTCTGGATTTGCTATCGTTCCTTCATACCGGTATGGGTATGGTGAAGATACAGTATAAGGTGCGCCGAATTCCATGCCAGTGCCACCTGCTGGATTAACAATATAACTATTGGTGTACAACCACCGATCAATACTTGCATCACTACCCACTTTACCGTTAGAATAACGAAATTTAAGCGTATTCATGATTGGTAAGATCGGTTCGAAAAAATCTTCGTTAGAAACTATCCATCCAACAGCTGCTGAAGGGAAAAACCAAAGCGATATTCTGGAGCGAATTTTTCTGAACCATTATATGCTGCATTTGCTTCTAATAAATATCGATCATCAAACCCATAAGTTACTCGTCCAACCCAATCTTCACGGAAAGTGGGGAAAACAGATCCGATTGTTCTTTCTGCTCTGCTTACTAATCCCAAGCCAGTGACATTGTGCTTGCCAAAATCAGCGTGATAGTTTGCTTGAAATTGATATAAAATTGAGCGTACAGTACTATTTGTCAAGATACTTTGAGAAAAAGTACGCGTAGGATACGGAGTCCAATCATATCCGTCAGCGCCAGGAGTTCTACTTGCAATGTTCCATGTAGTATATTCCTCTTCCAAGTTACTTAATGCAGAACCGCTTAGATCTGAGCTAAACCTTGGGTCATCAACAATTGACTTCGAAATATATTTAGTTAATGGGCCATCCAGATAGGTGGTTTTCCCACTAGTACGGGATGAGTTATCATATCCCAATTTAGCTTCAACAGAAAGTCCTTTTAAAATAAAACCTAGATCCTGTGCGAGTGTAAAATCAGTATTTAGACCTGTTCCTCCCCAGTGTTGCCCACTTGAATAACCAAAATCATAGACTGAATTAGTCATAAGGTAAGCACCTTCATCCCGAGCATAAGTTCCGTCAGGATATTGTACTGGAAAGATTTCAGGAGAAGATTCCCATACACCTCTCCAGGCACTATCGCCGCCGCCTCTAACTCCCTGGTCAAAGAAGTATCCTGCTAAACCAACCCTGAACATCGTAGTAGGTGTAAGTTGAAAATCCAGATTACTTCTGATGTTTAGGCGCTTAAAATCATTTTCTATAGTTGAGTTTGGATCAACATTCAACGTTTTAAGCATATCTGTTTCATTCAGGTAGGAAACAGTAGTAAAATATTTAACGAATTTTGTTCCCCCTGACGCGCTTAGGTTATACGTCTGATCAATCGTATAATCTTTTAAGTTTTCATCCCTCCAGTTAACATTCGGGAAATAATAGGGATAGTCATTTGTTTTGAAATGTTCCACCCATTCCTGAGGGTAAATATAATCCCAACTGTTTGGTCTGAGTTGTACTTCATTTAAAATCGCATTATTCATTGTCTGCACAGCGGGATAAGAATCTGCAGGCCGCTGTCCGTCTTGCATTCTTGATATGTTTTTAAATGTTGTTTTGGTATCGAAAGTCACAACAGCTCTTCCTTCATTTCCTCTTTTGGTAGTAATAAGAATAACTCCATTAGCACCTTTAACACCAAAAACAGCTGTAGCAGAAGCATCCTTCAATACAGAAATAGATTCTACTGCATTTGGATCTACATTCAATATATCACGCTCTATTCCGTCCACTAAAACAAGCGGCGAAGAATTGTTCCAGGTGCTTTGTCCACGTATTAATAACTGGGCATTCTCACCATTCCTTCCCGAATAATCTACTCCTCCCGGTACACCGGTTGAAATCATACTTGTCAATCCAGGAGTAGACCCTCTAAGGGATGTTCCGAGATCAGCCCCTTGAACACCTAATCTTACTCTGTCCCCTTCAACTTTGGAAATAGCACCTACAAGGCTTTCCTTCTTTTGAGTTCCATAACCTACGACTACTACCTCATCCAAAGAAGCTATGTCTTCCTTTAGGGTCACATTAATCACGCTTCTACCGCCAATTGGTATACTCTGGGTTTCATAGCCTATAAAAGAAAACACCAAAGTGGATTCTTCGGGAATAGTTAAACTGTACCTGCCTTCCAGGTCAGTTACAGTGCCCACTGCGGCTCCCGGTATTGAAATGGCCACACCAGGTATCGGCTCACCCATAGCGTCCTTAATTGTACCGGAAATGGTTACATCGGCCAGCTGGGTAATTCCCACCCCTTTATCTGATTTGCTTGTGGCTGGCTTTACATGAATGTTCTCATTCACCTGTACAAAGCTCAATTGGGTCTGTTGAGAAATGGATTCCAATACCTTGTAAACAGTATTAGTGTCCACCACAGTGACCTTTTGATCAAGGTCTACTAGAAAATGGTTATAAGTAAATTTAAACTCAGTTTTGTTCTCCACTTGGCGGAAGAATTTCGCGAGGCTTTTCCCATCGATATGTAGCGTAAGCTTCACATCCTCAATTGAATTTCGCTGGGCATTCCCAGTGTTGGCCAATAAAACAGTGCACATAAATAACTGCACCAGAAAAGCGTATAATAATCTTTTTGACAGCATTATTAATTGTCTAAGTACATTTTTATTCATACTATTGTTTAGTTTAAGTTATACGACTTGAATGTTGGTCATTGTTAATTTTGAGAAGAATCAATGGCCTGAATTTGGCAATACTCGTTCCCCCACGGAATGAGTGTTGCCTTTTGATTTAGCTGTGATTAGTTTTTTGATTTTTCATGTTATTTAGTATTTTTTATTGTCACCATTTTATCTTCAATTTCATAGGCTAACCCGGAGGTGAAAAGCATTCCTCTCAAAACATTCTCCAGACTCTCTTCTTTATAAGTGCCTGAATAAGTCATGTTAGCATCAATATTTCCCTCAAGGAGTAAGGTTACTCCAAACCAGTTTTCAATTTTTTCCTTGACCTCAACAAAAGAATTTTCTCTAAAAACCAGTATTTTGTCTTTCCACCCTGTAAGGGTCAAAGGATCAAATCCGGTTTTATGAAATGCTCCGTCTTCGCCTCTTACCATCATCTCAGAAGGTTCAAGTTGCATCTCGTTTCCTTTCTGATCATTGATAAGCACCTTGCCAGTTACAAGGGCAACCGTTAGCGCACCATTTTGCTTTTGGTTGACATTGAAGGTGGTGCCTAATACCTTTATTTTGGTCTGGCCTGTTTCTACCACAAAAGGCCGCTTCTCCTTTTGGACTTCAAAAAAAGCTTCACCTTTAAGACTGACCAGCCTTAAGCTGTCACTAAAGTCTGAGGAATAGCTGATTTCACTTCCTGAATTGAGAAATATCCTTGTTCCATCAGATAGGGTTAGGATTGATTTCCTGCCAGCAGGATTGACTCTTTTGATCATTGTCACCGTACTGCCTTCAGAAAGGTCGACTTTAGATGGATTAATGATAAGTTTATAGCTGATCCCCAAGCAAAAAAGAATCATTACTCCGGCAGCAATTCCTCGCCAGGGGAAATTAAAAGCCCTTCGCTTACCCTTCTTTTCTGTTTTTTTAGATCAGACTCATTGTCAGCTTTTAAGATGTTTTCGAATGCTTCAACGTAACGCCGATCATCCATAACTGTCTTAGACTGGTAATGAACAGAACTTATGATCATTACAGCTTGCATCACTATTTCTCGCTTTTCGGGATGTTGCCCTAGCCATTTTTCCCAAAAATGACGATTGTTTTCATTTGGATACTTTACCCAATGGATGAAAAAATCATCCATTAAGAAATTGTCAATAGTATAATCTTCGTATTTCATATAAAGTGGATAAATGACCACTGATTAGTTCGTTCTACTATTTGTTCTTTATCAGGACTTTTAAAGAAGCCAAAGCCCTGTAGATGATTTTTCGAGCAGACTTGACTTCGCTAAATTCCATCACTTCAGTAATTTCCTTGAAATTCATACCCTCTTCGTACAGTAGTAAGATGGCTTGACGCTGTCGGGCACTTAATTGGTTCATGGCCGCTACAATCATTTCTTTCCTCTCCATTTCATATTCCTGTTGGATGAGTTTGGTTTCATGGCAAATTTCTATCGGGAAAATTCCTTCATCAAGCTCACATGTAGTGTAAGAAGTACGTTTTTCACGGTTAATGCATCGGACCACTTCTCTTTGCATGGTCTTGTATAAATAGGCCCTTATATTGTTCACCTCTGCCAAATGGCCTCTTTTACGTCTCAATTCGATGAATATATTCTGAATACAGTCCTGCAGCATCGCTTCATCTTTAGAAAACTGCCCACCATATTGAAACAATGCAGGGGCATAAATCCGATAGATGTAATTGAATGCTGTTTCATTTCCTTTGTTAAAAGCACTCCAAATATCCATATCTGTCCTGCTTTCGTACTGCTTGACAGACTTAGAATGCTTTAAGGGGGATATTGAGGCATCTTTGGTAAGTAGTGGATTCTGCATTGTTGATATTAGTGGTTTTGAGGCTGTATAATATAAAGAGGAAGTCAATGAGTAGAATGACCCCATAAAGTTTTATTATTTTTTAGAAAGTTAATATTTTATTGATTTTTATGCTCAAATGGCGAGTTTTTTCATAAAAGAATTATTTCGTTAACAATTAATAAGGCTTTACAACCTAAAGCAAATATGACAAATCCAAGCCTTATACATTTACCAATTCCAATTTAAGGAATTAGTTGATTTCGTGCTGTTTTGAGCCGTTAGTAATTTTTATGTATTTTGCCGTAAATAGTAATTTTGCTGAAGAATAGTTTTACAATTGTCGACCTGTGGCTACAGAAAGGATGGCGCAGTACCAATAACCTTTCACCATCAATTGCACATGTTTCACTACTGATTATTGCACTATGAAACCAAGAAAATTTTTAACACTTATTTTGCTCTTAACCGCCACTATTACAGTCTTTTCTCAGACAAAGCCAATAGGTGTAAGGTTTGATTCTTCAACTCTGCAACGAAAAGGTAATTTTGGTGACAACTGGTGTCAGACCTGGGCCATTGATGACAATGTTTATACCATTTTGGACGATGGAAATGGGTGGTGGGGAAGCTCAGAGAAATTAAATAGTTTGGCAGATTGGGAAGGGTCTATGTTCTTACAAATTTCAGGGGATCAAAACTTTTCTGACACTGAAGTGAAAAAAATGCCGGGATGGCCCGTTAGTTTAGTAGACTCTCCATTGTATGGTTACGGAACTTTGGCCGTAGATAGTACTATTTACATGTGGCTTTGGAGAAGTGAAACCGATACCTGGTATAGAAGGGCCACCGCTAACAGGCTTTTGTATACAAAAGATTTTGGAAAAACAGTTTACCGTTGGGATGGGACCTTGGAAAACTATAAGTCTTATCAAGAGTTGGATTCAACAGCTTTTTTCTTCCATAAGGAAGATCCGAGGCCTAAAGAGGGGAAAGAGGCTTATGCTTTCAATTGGATTGCATTTTTGCAAAATGGGAAAGCCAATTCAGCGGCTAAGGATGAGTTTATTTACATGTATTCTCCCGAACAGCATGATCCGAGGAACCTGGCTTTGGCAAGGGTGCATAAGGACAAGATATTGGAAAAAGCAGCTTATGAATATTTTCAGGGAATCAATAACAATCAACCTATTTGGACTTCAGACATGAGTCAGAGAGGGGCTACGATTCAGTATCCTGAAGCGGGTGAAGGTGAACAATGGATGTGGTCTAGCTGGTTTCCTAGCGTTGTTTACAATGCTGGCCTGGATTTATATATTATGACCAGTTATGGAATTAAGGATCCAACGAAGGAATATTGGGACGGCTGGTGTAGGGACTGCCCGCTTCCAGGAAGCATTGGTTTTTGGTATTCAGAAAATCCTTGGGGACCATGGGATCAGTTTTACTATAAAGATACTTTTTATCCCGACGACGAGGAAAACCGTACTTATGGCATGAAGTTAAGTCCAAAATGGATCAGTAAAGATGGTAAAAAGATGGTTTTGATCTGGTCTGATGCGGGAAACAACCACAGTACCTATTACAAATGGAACCAAATGGAAATTGAAATAGTAACTGATTGATTGAAATAAATGAAATCAATAAGAGGGGGAGTCCTGGTGTGTGTCAATATAGGTTCAATTGGTCAAGGAAGAAGAATTGTGAACGGTGAGCGTTTTATTAGTGTTCAGACATTCACTAAGTGAAATATTCTTATCTTGAAAAGAATATTTTCGCATGACATGTTCTTGGAATGTTTTTTCTGATGAAATATTAAGAAGTATAATTATAAAAAAATAACCACAATAATAAAAATAAAAATCATGGTAAAATTAGTTGTAATGTATGGCCATCCAGTAGATCCTGCAGCCTTTGAGGCTTACTATTCTGAAACGCACCTTCCAATCGCCTCTAAAATTAAAGGTTTAAGCCGTGTTGAGTTTACGAAATTCGTTGGGACACCAGATGGTGGAAAACCTTCACAATATAGGATGGCAGAATTGTATTTTGAGACCATTGAAGAATTACAAAAACAAATGGGTTCGCCTGAAGGCCAAGCGGCAGTCAATGACATCCCCCACTTCGCAAGCGGTGGCGTTGATGTTATGATTGGAGAGGTTCAAAGCTAATCGGAAATAAATTCATGAATTAGTAAAAACCATAAGGTATAAATCCTTCCAAAGTGAAAGGGGAGGAAATATGCGAGTTATCTTATGTTTTGGCGGCATTGTTGTTTTTGTGCATCTATGCCGCCAAAATATAACAGATTATGCTTTGGGCTAGGCGAGAAGAGGTGATCCTTGAAAATTCGTTCTTTTTGGGTTTTTGTTTGCTTAAGATTTAATATTAGATTTTTCCAGTATGGCTCATTTATGAATAATAGTAATAAGGTTTATAGTTTGGTAAACGTTTTTAATAAATTGAAAATATTGGTTAATGGGTAAGAGGAAAGCGTTAGTGATCATGTTTTGGTTACTTGGAGTAGTTTTAGTATTTCACTTTTCTGTTTTTTTTGAATTTATTCCCTACGATAAAGTTTGGGCAGGTAGGCTCAAGTCTGTGGAGGAAATGAGAAAGTTTGAAACGGTCTCAATCTTTTTAAATGTATTCCTTTTGACCATACTGCAGATAAAACGCAAATTGTTAATAAGGAAAAAAGAGAATAAAGTTATAAATGCACTCATTTGGGTTTTTGCAGCTTTTTTTGGATTAAATACCATTGGTAATCTTTTTTCGGAAAGCTTATTAGAGTTAATTCTTGGAACGCTTTTGACTTTGGTTTCAACAATTCTATGTATTATCATTGTTAAAAAAGGATAGCGAAATGGCTATGTAAATTGAGTGCTAGAATCACTTGTTCTGAATACCCCATTGCTTTCAATCCCCTATCGACACCTAATATTGCTGGTGATTAACTCAAAAATAAATGAATAAGTATCTTTTAATTCTATCTCTAATATTAATTGTATATGCCTGTGGAAATCCTCCAACCAAGGAATCCAAAGCTCTGGTTGAAGAAGTAGGAACAGTGACTGAAGCGCAATATGAATTGATTTTTGACAAGGTGAAGGCATTGCCAAATCAAGCTGAGCTTGCTATTGCCATTATTGAAAACGGGAAGGTTAATTTTGTCGGGGTCAAACGCGAACAGGATTCTACAGTGCTAATTCAAAATCAGGAACGGGTTTTCGAAATTGGGTCCATCACAAAGGTTTTTACGAGTACTTTGCTTGCGAAATATGTGGTTGATAAAAAAGTAAATTTGGAGGATCAAATTGATGACTATTTAAATTATTCATTGAAAGGCGATGTTAAAATAACGCTTAAACAATTGGCAACCCATACTTCCGGGCTTCCCAGGGTGCCCGCGAGTTTAGAGGCGCTGAGTTTAGAAAACCCGTACAAGGATTTTGGGGAAAAGGAACTTAAAAACTACCTGACCCAGGAATTAATAATGAAGCATAAACCTGGTGAGGTTTCTGACTACTCAAATCTTGGCGTTGGTTTGCTCGGCTATGTGCTCAGCAATAAAGCACAAATGACTTACGAGGAGATGCTACAAAAGGAAATTTTTTCTAAATACGGGATGAATGCTTCAACTACAATCAGGAGCAAGGTGGAGGATAAGTTGGTGAAAGGACTTAATGATAAAGGGGAAGAGGTGTCCAATTGGGACATGTCTGTGCTTATGGGGGCCGGTGGCGTTTTATCCACCGCCAATGATTTATCAAAATTTGCACTAGCACAATTTGACAGTGTAAACCAAGAATTGGCCCTTTCAAGAACTGCTTTTTTTGAGGTAAATGAGAATTATTCTATGGCTTTAGGTTGGAGTGTCTTTCAGATGGAGTCGGGAGATGTATGGAATCGACACAATGGAGGAACGGGTGGCTATACTTCTTCCATGATTATAGATGTGAAAGCTAAAAATGGGGTAGTCATTCTTTCTAATATTTCTGCCTTGGGCGAATTCATCAACAATGTCATAAGCTTGGCCCCAGGTTTAATGAATACCATTGGAGTAGATGAGTCTGCTCCAGTAAGTAATAGGAAATAGGTTGGACAGCCCTTTTAGCTGTTTTTTGTGTTACAACAAATCATTAGGGATATTAAAAACCGCAATACCAGGATCTTCATCAGTAGTCAATCCATAAATTTCATTCGTATCTTCATTAATAACAAAATTGATGAGTGATCTATCCAGCTTTAAATTCCAGAGTGGCTGTCCCCTGTGATCAAAAACCCATATTTGCTCAGCCATAACCGACGTTTTGTTGTATTCAGATTGGCTTACTCCGCCGTACAATGCAAAAATGTAGCTTTTAGTGACAACAGCATCTCTATAGCGATAAAGGCGATCCCAGCCTAGGTACAACCGCTCAAAGCCACCTGCGTCAACTAGTTCAAACGGTGGAAACTCTAGATCTGGCCCATCTATGATGATAAAGGATTTGTCCCGGTTGTCAAAAATTATAAGCCTATCCCTGTATATTCCCACTCTAATAAAAAGTCCTTCATCAGCATTTCCTTTAAAAAAACTACCGTTTAATTCTGCCAATTGATGATCATTCAGATCAGGTCTATCCTTTACCTTCTCCCAATCTCCATATCCTCCGATTTTATTTCCATCTTTATCAAATTCCAGAATTCTGTTTTTATTCGCTTCCGATATTCCTAGAAAACTGCTGTCAGAAGCCTGTGTAAAAAACATAAGATCCATCATTGGCTCAGTCATTTTCCATTCACTTTTCCCAAGAAGTGTAGGGTCTGACATCGAATATTCGACCAATTTCCTTCTATTCATCGAATAGGTCCAAAAAGTATCAGCATTTTCTCCTTTATAAAACAAGCTAGCATCAATCAATTCTAAAGGACCTTCACCATGTTTCCCCTTTGGTTTATCATAAGTCCAATCTTTGGAATTGATAATATGGATTCGGGGATGTTCCTCAGGAACTCTCCATGCTTCAGAGATCAGAATCTTGTTGTCAACTAAGCCAATATTAGAAGGATTGATGATTTCTTCGAAATAATATTTTTCTGAAGTAATGGGAATTACTTTGAAATCCTTCTCTTGGATAATTCTGTAGGAAAGGTTCTTTGTTTCTGTCTCACAAGAACTTAATACCAATAGAAATGGGAATAGAATAATTCTGTTCATGCCTAAATATATAGTTTTTACCTTAATTTTAAAAAAATAATCTGGGGGATTAATAAAAACAGGTAAGCAATTTGGAATATTCATTCCAAATTGCTTACATTTGTACAGTGAATAAAAAAGAGGCCATATTGTCATCAGCGTTAAAGCTACTTACAGAAAAAGGAGTTCACAATACACCTATGTCAGCAATTGCCAAAGCGGCAGGGACAGGGATGGGCACAATTTATAACTATTTCCCTAACAAAGAAATTTTAATAAATGAGATATATGTGAAGATCAAGGGGGAGGAAAAGTCGGTGTTTGCACCTTTTGACAATGATCAGCCAATTAAGACACAATTTGAAAATTACTTTTCAGCAATTATCCAATTTTTCTTAGAAAAGCCCATCTACTTTAGGTTTATGGAACAATTGCAAGCCTCTCCTATCATTACTAACGAAAGTAAGATCACAGGGGAGAATTCCTATAAAGCGGTCTATGAATTGGTGGTTAAAGGGCAAAAAGAGCGAATCATTAAACAAATTGAAATAGATGAAATCTTTATTTTCATAGGTGGAGCGATAATGTCTTATCTAAGATGGTATTTTGCTCAATCTGGAAAAATAAACGCTTCCCTTAGCAATCAAATGCGCATGGTTTGGGACGCCATAAAAGAATAAAATTTTTTTATCAAAGATTTGGAATGAATATTCATTCCAGTTAAATAATTATAACAATGAAAAAGGACGTATTAATTACAGGAACTTCAACAGGAGTAGGTTTAGATACTGCTATCTTATTTGCAGAACAAGGTTTTAAGGTATATGCTACAATGAGAAATCTGGCGAAAGCAGATGCGTTAAAGGAAAGAGTGGAAAAAGGCAATTTAGATGTAGAGTTACTGCAGCTTGATGTTTCAGATATGGATTCTATAGACCAAGCTATAAAGTATATCGTAAAAAAAGACGGGCAAATAGATGTGTTAATAAACAATGCAGGGGCAGGATTTGCCAAAACTTTGGAAGCGACTTCTCAAGAGGAAATTGATTGGGTAACAGATGTTAATTATACAGGAGTGATCAGAGTGACCAAAGCTGTATTGCCCATAATGAGAGAGAAAAGGTCAGGCCATATAATAAACATAACCTCCGTGGGAGGACTTGTTGGTCAGCCATTCAACGAACTGTATTGTGGTGCCAAGTTTGCAGTTGAAGGTTTTACCGAAGCGCTAGCTTCCTATCTTTCAGACCCTTTTAATATAAAGTTTTCGCTAGTTGAGCCGGGTGGAATCTCGACTGAATTTATGAATAATGCCATTGTTAAAACAACCAATGAAAAGGGAGAAATGGCTTCTGGCGAATATGCTCCTATTTTTAAAAAATACATAGAGGGTTCACAAAATCGATCAAAAAGTGAAAGTTTACCTCTTTTCCAGGAAAGTGTGGAAGTTGCGAGGATAATATTGCAGGTAGCTACTTCTGACAATCCGCCATTGCGCATACGGACTTCTGAATGGGCTGAAAATTTGTGCCAATTAAAAACGCAAGCAGACCCTGATGGGGGTAAATTGGTGAAACAGGTAAAAGAATACTTTTTATAACAAAAGGAACTTAAACAAGGACTAATCATGAAAAAGATCTTTAAAATAATCGCTGTAGTAGTGCTTTTGATATTTGCATCTGGGGCAATAGTATTTTTCTTTTTTCCAGAAATTCTGGTGGATCAAACGAACGCAAGTTATGCCAATTCAGCCAACCTGGAAAAGAAAACGGTAGAGGTAAATGGCTATACGGTATACTATTACGAGAACGAGGCCGGCAATAAACCAGATTTGGTTTTGCTTCATGGGATGGGAGATGACAAAAGCAGTTTCTTGCAAACTGCAAAGTTCTTGACCGATGACTATCATTTGATTTTGCCCGACTTAGCGGGGCATGGCGAAAATGAAAGACAACAAGGGCTTGACTATTCAATAGACGGTCAAGCTACCTTCTTAAGATCGTTTTTAGAAGAAATAGGCGTTTCTAACTTCAATCTTATAGGTAACTCTATGGGCGGACATACGGCAGCTGCTTATGCTGTTAAGTATCCGGAGGATGTGAGCAACTTGATTTTGTTGAATGCTGCAGGTATTACCTTAGATGAACACATCGTTTATGGAGGCTTTGGAAAAGAAATTGAGAGTATAGATGAATTAAATGCCGTCCTTAGCCGTGTGTTTTATCAGGTTCCTGAAATTCCTGGACCAATAGCAAATTACATGATAGAACAGATAAACAACAGTAAGGATTTTGTGGATGGTACTTTAATTCCTTCAATTAAGAGTGGGAAGTATTTTGATTTGAAAAATGAGGTTCAGACTATAAAAGCCAATACATTGGTTTTATGGGGAAAACATGATGGGGTGGTCAAATTTAACGTTGCCGAATACTACAGGGACAGCATTCCAAAATCAGAACTGAAATTAATAGAAAATGCTTCCCATTCTCCTCAACTTGAAGTGCCGGAGACAGTCGCCAATGAAGTCTTAAAGTTCATAAATTCAGAGAATGGTATTTAGTCCGTTGAACGTGATTTATAGAGAACTACTTATGGAAAGGAAAGTGACCATGAGAACATTCATTAAAAAAAATAAATCAAAGCCTTATTGAAATGGCCTAATTCTAATAAATTAATAAGAACTTAGCATGTAACTAAAATGGATGGATAAATTGAATTTGAGATACTTATTGTTAACGGGTTTTTTGATGATTTGCCAGTTGGCGAATTGTCAAAAAAAGGTTTCTATCACCATTGATGATGTACCAAACACCCGCAGGTTCGAAAAAGATGGCTTCCAATCTGTTCTCATGCAAAAATTGGATTCCCTAGAAATACCCATTGCCATTTTTATTAACGAGGCACGTGTATATTCAACAGATTCCATAACCAGGAATTTTGGACTGCTAAACGATTGGGCCCAAAAGGAATACATAACCTTAGGCAATCATTCATTTAGTCATTCCCGGTATTCCACCACGGGGGTAGATGCCTACGCTAGTGAAATTATGAATGGGGAAGCCATCACACGACAACTTGTTAAAAAACACAATAAGAGCCTTCAATACTTTAGGTTTCCATTCAATGATTTAGGCGAAGATTCCGTCCAACATGTGCAAGTAAGAAACTTCTTAAAAGGTAATGGGTACACCATTACTCCCTATACAGTTGAGAGCGTGGACTGGATGTTCAATTTTGTTTATGAAGATTTCCTAAACAAAGGTGAGGTTGAAAAAGCAAAAGAGATCGGAGAGGAGTATTTGAGGACAACCTTGGCTTATTTTGAATTTTTTGAGGACCTGGCTTTTAAGGACTATCAGCGTACTGTCAATCAAATCTATTTATGCCACGACACTAAACTGAATGCAGATTACCTTCCTCAATTAATAAATGAGTTAAAAAAGAGAGGGTATGAATTCATAAGTCTGGAAGAAGCAATGACGGATAAGGTTTACCAGCAAAAGGAAAATTATTATAAAAAATGGGGTGCCTCCTGGTTGTACCGGTGGCAGGCTACGCACGAAGAACAGGTGGGAAATATGAGAAAAGAACCTTCCACCGAAAGCATTACAAAGCTTTATAATGAGATATTAGAGCAGAAAGACAAGTAAAAGCTAATACCGAAACTTTGTAAGTAGATTTAATTTGTAAATGCATGTATTCAATAGGCTCAATAGTACTATTTGCTATTCTTACAGTTCTTGGGATTATTCATTTTTCCTGGGCTTTTGGTGGGACATGGGGTTTTGAGAAAACCTTGCCAACCACTGAAAGTGGAGAAAAGGTATTGAATCCGAAAACAATTGACAGTGCAATTGTTGGGCTTGGCTTAAGCTTTTTTGGATTTTTTTATTTATTGAAATCTGGATTCGTACAACTTCAGTTCCTAATTGGGTATTGACCTACGGGGGATGGATCATTCCGGGGATATTTATTTTAAGAGCAATAGGCGATTTCAAATATGTGGGGTTTTTCAAAAAAATTAAAAACACCGCATTTGGAAAATTGGACCTCAACTTTTTCTCTCCCCTATGTTTGTTTATTGGAGCTGTGGGAGTTTTCCTACAATGGATGACTCGCTAATATTTTTCACCTCAAATTTTCGATGTTGAAGAAGTGTTTTTATAAGTGAAAACCAAATGCCTTTATCGGGTTAATTCAAAAGTAGTTAAGTTGTAAACCATTCCGGCGTAGTTTTGCCCTAAGGGCAGTGATGCTATTTGGATAACCAACTTGCCATATTAGGTGTTTTTAATGCCATGTATCCTCAAATGATTTTGTGCCCTTCAAAAAATCAGTAGATTAGTATTGAAGATGTTAGGCTGAAAGTACAACTATATTGATCCTTAGGATTAAGTGTTTGATGCAAGATGCCTAAAATAGATTTTAACTTTAACCCAAATAATTTTGAAACGTAGTGAATTTATTGCGTTCCCGTACCAAAGCTCCTATGGTATTTCACTCATATATGCCATTTATTGGATTGCGTATTTTTTCAAAAGTGAGGCAGATACAACTCGATCCATCCAAAGCCCATTATTACCAATGCATAGTGGTGGAGATTCGGTTCGCTTCTTTTGAGTAGGTTTCAGCGGGAAGCTATGGGAATATTCGTTAAAAAGTAGAATAGTTA
This sequence comes from Cyclobacterium qasimii M12-11B, assembly GCF_000427295.1. GTDB lineage: Bacteria > Bacteroidota > Bacteroidia > Cytophagales > Cyclobacteriaceae > Cyclobacterium > Cyclobacterium qasimii. The sequence continues at coordinate 33,255 of NZ_ATNM01000141.1, forward strand.
ATAACATAAAACCCAAAATATTTAAGAATGGAAGGCTTAATGATGAATTATCCACTCACGACAAATACTATTCTTGAGTACGGAAACAGTGTCTATAGACATAAAAAAATAATCTCTTATTTACCAGATGGAGCACGTCATGAATACCTTTTCGGTGACATGTACGATAGGAGTAAACAGTTAGCCAATGCCTTGATTCATAAATTAGGAATCACAAAAGGGGATATGGTAGGTACCTTTGCATGGAATCATGGCGCACATGTAGAGTTGTATTATGGGATATCTGGAATAGGAGCGATTTGCCATCCAATAAACATTCGATTGTCTGACAACCAAACGGAGTACATTATCAATAACTCTGAAGACAAGGTGATTTTTGTGGATGCAACACTGGCCCATTTACTAGAGACAATAGCACCATTACTCGAAACAGTAGAATGCTATGTCCTATTAAATGCACCTGAAGATTTTAAGACAACCTTGCCAAATACCTTGCATTACGAGGATTTGTTAGCAGAGCAATCCCAGGATATTGAATGGCCTGAAATCAATGAAAATGACGCTTGCTGCATTTGTTATACAAGTGGCACCACAGGTTTGCCAAAAGGGGTTTTGTATTCGCATAGGTCCACCTATCTCCACGCATCTGCTATTACGGCACCTAATGCTTTTAATTTCAGCAGTAGAGACATTGTCTTACTAATTATACCTCAATTTCATGTGATGGCCTGGGGTTTGCCTTACAGCTGTTTGTTGTCTGGCTCAGATATGGTGATGCCTTCATCTAATCTAAAACCTGAAGAAATCATTGCTATCCTTTTGGAGGAAAAAGTAAATAAGGCCAATGGGGTTCCTACCATTTGGTTAGGGGTTTATCATGCTTTGAAAATGAATCCGCCGAAAGAAAAATTAGCACTCGAGGAATACCTTGTTGGTGGATCTGCACTAACAAAAAGTCTTATTAAGGCATTTGATAAAGATTTCGGAATAAAAGGCGTTCAAGTCTGGGGAATGACCGAGACCTCTCCATTGGCAACAGTCAGTCGGCTTCAGCCAAAACATGACTTTTTATCTTACGAAGAAAAAGTTGCCGTTCGAGCCAATCAGGGAATCCCACTTCCTGGTGTTGAGTTAAGGGTGGTTGCAGAGGATGGGGAAGTTGCTCCAAATGATGGTAATTCCATTGGGGAGCTACAAACAAGAGGCGCTTGGATCGTTAGCGCTTATTTTAAAACAAATAACCATGAAAACTTCACAAGAGATGGCTGGTTTAAAACAGGCGATGTGAGCACTATTAATGAAGGTGGGTACATGGAAATTAAGGATAGAATCAAAGACCTGATAAAAAGTGGAGGAGAATGGATCTCCAGCGTGGCACTAGAATCAGCAATAATGGCACATCCTAAAATTAGGGAAGCCGCGGTTATAGGGATTCCAGACGATAAATGGGTTGAAGTACCATTGGCTGCTATCGTTTTGATGGACGAGAATGATAAGGTTTTGGAGGAAGAATTAATTGCGTTTTTATCAAGGGACTTTGTGAAGTACCAGATTCCTAAAGCATTTGTTTTTATCAATGAAGTGCCAAAAACCAGCACAGGGAAGTTTGACAAGAAAGAAATCAGAAGGCTTTTTGCTGAAGGAAAACTTGCTTAAACCCATTGGATGCAATTTGTGATGGAATCAATTCAAAATCAGTACAGCCAATAGCCTTCACTTTTATTTACAATCAATCCCCAAAATGATGCGAAATATTATTGTTGCGACATTACTGATTTTTGCTGGCTTTCAAGTAAGAGGGCAAGGTGTAGATTTTAATTTCCCATCCTTTAGCCCCAAAGGAAGCATTTCTCAAGTGGTGGGAAACACACGGATAGCAATTGAATACGAAAGACCTTCAGTCAGAAAACGAGAAATTTTTGGAGGCTTGGTTCCTTGGGATCAGGTCTGGCGAACCGGAGCAGGGAATGCCACGAAAATCAGGTTTGACAAAGAGGTTAAAATTGGAGGTCAAAAAGTAGCTCCAGGGCATTACGCTATTTTAACCATTCCCAACCCAGATGAATGGGTAGTGATAATCAATTCAGACACCACGCTTTATGGGAGTTTTGACTATGACTACAATCAGGATGTTGCCAGATTTGTGGTAATCCCCAATGAAACGAGTCGTTTTTATGAGACTTTAAATTTCGATATGGAATTGAACCAACATGATGCAGCGCTGTACCTTTCATGGGCTAATACACAAATCAGCTTCACTATTGAAACAACTACCAATGCCATTATTTATAAATTGATCCAGGAGGAGTTACTGACGGGGAAAAATAAAGTGGCTGACAATTACGCTGGTGCTGCTGCTTATTTGGCTTATCGGGGAATAGATTTAGGCGATGCCTTGAAACTGGCAGAAAAAGCCAAGGATCTTGATAAAGAAAGTGAATGGTTTAGTAGTATAAAGATAGGTGTTTACGAAAGCCTTAAACTTTATGACCTTGCATTAGAAGAAATTAGCCAGGCAATAGCACTTCTAAAAAGGAAAGAGGATAGGTTCAATGAAATAAATCAAATGGAAACAGAATATTTACGTGTAAAGGAATTGAGCGGCAACTGATCACAACAATCTATTGTCAAATAGTTTGTGAATAGCATATCGGACATTATGAAAGAAATATTGACCTTCTACTTAAGATTGATGCGAGTACCATTTTTACCCTAACAATCTTGTTTGTAACTTTATCCCAATGCAAGCTGCTAAATGGCTTTGTCTGAATTATGTTCAGTAAAGGCTTTATTGGCAGCCATTTTGTGACTAAGAATGCAATACAATTTAATCTAGATATGGATACTAACGAGAAATTTCTTTACAAATACCTTAACAATGCATCACCAACAGGCTTTGAAGCATCAGGTCAGCAGATTTGGTTGGATTACATCAAGCCTTTTGTCGATGATTATTTCACGGATCCTTATGGATCAGCTGTTGGTGTCATCAATCCGGAAGCAGAATTCAAGGTTGTTATAGAAGCACATGCGGATGAAATCAGTTGGTTTGTCAACTACATTACCCCCGAAGGATACATTTATGTGATTAGGAATGGTGGGTCAGATCATATGATCGCCCCCTCTATGCGTGTCAATATCCATACAGACAAAGGAGTAGTGCCAGGCGTTTTTGGCTGGCCAGCCATTCATGTTAGGGACAAGGCAAAGGAAGAAACGCCTAAAATGGATAATATATTCATTGATATAGGGGCTAGATCAAAGGATGAAGTACTCGAAATGGGTGTTCATGTAGGTTGTGTCATTACGTTTCAGGATGAGTTGACCGAATTGAATAAAAAGTTTTATTCTGGTCGTGCCCTTGATAACCGCATTGGGGGTTATATGATTGCAGAAGTTGCCAGGATGTTGAAGGAAGAGAATGTCAAATTGCCATTTGGCCTTTATATCGTCAATGCTGTGCAGGAAGAAATAGGCTTAAGGGGTGCAGAAATGATAGCTGCCCGAATCAAACCTGACGTAGCCATTATTACAGACGTTTGCCATGATACTACTGCTCCCATGTACAGTAAAATCGCCAGTGGTGATTACACTGCTGGAAAAGGTCCTGTTTTAACGTGTGGTGCTGCGGTACATAAAAAATTATTGGATTTAATCATTGCCAGTGCCAGAAAAGAAGAAATACCTTTTCAAAGATCAGCTTCTTCAAGAAGTACTGGTACTGATACAGATGCCTTTGCATACTCTAATGGTGGTGTACCAGCGGCCTTGATCTCTTTACCGCTAAAATACATGCATACTACTGTAGAAACGGCTAGTAAGGAAGATATCGAAAATGTGATTGGCTTAATGCTTGCCTTTTTAAAGGATTTTGACCAGAAATTTGACTTTAGGTATATTAAATAATGACCAATAATGGCGGGCATTGTCCTGCCATTATTAATTTTACGTACACCTTATTAAGGTGCCAAAAATAAAATTTATGAAAGTTTTTATAAATAAAGTTATCCCAGAAATAGGTTTTAAATTGCTTGATGAGGCAGGTATTGCCTATACTGTGTGGAAGGAAAAACCGATACTGGATAGGGGCCAAGCCATTCAGTTTTGCAAAGGACATGATGCTTTTTTAAGTGTAGGTCAGGCAGGTCTGGATGCTGATTTTTTTAGAGAATGTAAACACCTTAAAGTAGTAGCACTTCATTCTGTAGGCTTTGATGGTATCGATATAAAAGCTGCCACAGAGAATGGCGTTCCTGTGGGGAATACGCCAAATGTTTTAAATAAGGCTACCGCTGAAACGGCTTTGTTATTGATGTTAACTGTAGCCAGAAAAGCACTTTATCTTCATAATAAAATAAAACAAGGGGAATGGGGTGCTTCCCAACAACCTACCCAAGACTTGGGAATTGATTTGGCAGGGAAAACCCTCGGAATTGTTGGATTGGGAAGGATAGGGACAGAGCTTGCAAAAATAGTAACCCAGTCTTGGGGCATGAAAATTCTCTACCACAACAGAACCACCAATGCTGAAGCGGAGAAGGAACTTGGAGCAAAGAAGGTAAGCATGGATGAGCTTTTGGCCGGGAGTGATGTGGTCTCTGTCCATACAGCCCTTACTTCCGAAACAAAAGGCATGTTTGGAATGGAGCAGTTTAAAAAAATGAAACCTTCAGCTATATTTATCAATACTGCCCGTGGAGGCGTACACAAGGAAGATGAACTTATCGAAGCCTTACAACAACAAATCATTTGGGGAGCAGGATTGGATGTGACAAATCCTGAGCCGATGTCCAAAGATAACCCCTTGTTGGAAATGGAGAATGCAGTTGTCTTTCCACATATTGGCTCTGCAACAAAGGAAACAAGGGACAAGATGTCTACCTGTGCAGTTGAAAATATCATTGCAGGACTGAAAGGAGATCCTTTGCCATATCCAGTTAACCCAGAGGTGCGGCAAGGCAAATAGTCAGGTTTAACCGAGGGCTACGTCCAAAACCATCATGATGATAAAGCCACCGATGAAGCCCATAGTGGCCAAATCGGTGTTGCCTCCTTGCTGAGATTCAGGCACCACTTCTTCTATTACTACGAAGATCATGGCCCCGGCAGCGAAGGCCAAAGCGTAGGGCAAAATAGGGGTGAAAATAGTGACGGCTACAGCACCGAGGACACCTGCAATTGGCTCCACCAAGGCAGAAGATTGTCCCAACATAAAGCTCTTTCTCCTGCTCATCCCCATTCTCCTGAGTGGTACAGCCACTGCAACTCCTTCAGGAAGATTTTGTAAGCCTATACCTATCGCCAGGATCACTGCTCCTGCGATGGAGGCTTCGGGCATGCCTGCGGCGGCACCGCCAAACAATACGCCTATGGCCAGTCCTTCGGGAATATTGTGCATCGTTATGGCAAGGACCAGGAGCGTTGTTTTTTGCCAAGGCGTTTTTATACCCTCTACTTTCTTGAAATTTACATGGAGGTGAGGTAAAATCTTGTCAAGAATAAAAATAAATACTGCACCGCCAAGAAAACCAAGGGCTGCAGGCATTACTTTGACAAAATTCTCTCCCTCACTCATATTGATGGCCGGAGCTAAAAGACTCCAAAAGCTTGCGGCAACCATCACACCACCTGTAAAACCCATCATGACATCCATTACCGTTCGGTTTATTTTCTTGAAGAAAAACACGAATCCGGCACCAACAGCCGTGACAAACCAGGTAAATGTGGTTGCTAGTAATGCAGCGTAAGCTGGAGAAATACTACTTAAGTAGTCAACAATGGTATCAAACATTATATTTTTTATTTTAAAAAGATTTTTGGCTGCAACAGGTTAACTGTGTCCTTGATCATACCTTAACCTTATGGGTATCACTAATAACTAATTTTGTTTCGTTTAGTTCAGTTTTTGTTTAGCCATGGCAAATTTAAATAGTTAGATTTGACTAACAAATTTATTTCAATATTTTTTTATCTTTGTTATGAAATACTACAGCAATGACCAATAGCCAATCTATAGAGAATTACCTGAAAGTGATTTTTAATCAAGCCATAGCGACTGATGACGTTAATACAACAAGTATAGCCCAGGCGCTAGAAGTCAGCCTTCCGTCGGTAAACAGTATGGTTAAGAAGTTAGCCGGAATGGGTTTACTGGAGTATGAAAAATACAAACCGCTTAAAATCACAGCAAAAGGCAGGAAGATGGCGGCAATGATCATCAGAAAGCACAGGCTTACAGAAATGTATTTGGTTGAGAAGATGGGGTTTGGATGGGAAGAGGTACATGAAATAGCGGAGCAATTGGAGCATATTCAATCTGTTGCATTTTTTGATAGGATGGATGAGATTTTAGGTTTTCCTGAGAGGGATCCTCACGGTTCACCGATTCCAAATAGTAGCGGGGAGTTTGCTACGCAGAAGTTCAGGTTGCTATCAGATTGCCAACCAAACGAATTGGTGACTTTAAAGGCTTTAAGCAAAACGACGGATGAATTTTTAAAGTACCTCAACAGCAAAGGATTGGCGCTGGGGGTGGAAGTGGAAATTCTGAAAGTTGAAGCGTATGACAAGAACATGAAGGTCGCCTATGGAGGCAAGACGGAAGTGCTGTCTGCATTGGTATGTTCTAAACTTTTGGTAAGTTGATAGCAACTATGGTAAAGCGAAATGAAAAATATGCCATTATAGTAGCCGGAGGAGCAGGAGTGAGGATGGGGGGAGAGATACCCAAACAATTTTTACCCATCGGTGGATTGCCCGTATTGATGCATACTTTGAATAAATTTAAAGCGCATGACGCTGCAATACACCTGATTTTAGTATTGCCAGAAAGCCAGTTTAAGTATTGGGAGGACTTGTGCGAAAAACATGCTTTTAATGTGTCGCATAGGTTGGTAGAAGGTGGTTCTAGTAGGTTTAACTCTGTTAAAAATGGACTCAACAGCATTGCTGAAGAAAATGGTTTGGTGGCCATTCATGATGGTGTGCGCCCCTTTGTTTCTGAGGAGGTGATCCAGGAAAGTTTTGCAGAAGCTGACCTTTACGGAAGTGCCATTGCCGTAGTACCACTAAAAGACTCCATTAGAAAGGTGGATACCAATGGAATCTCCCAGTTTAAAAACAGGGATGCATTCAGACTTGTACAAACGCCACAGACTTTTCAGTTAAAAAAAATAAAAGCTGCTTTCCTATCTGATGAAGAACCCTTTTTTACTGATGATGCTACAGTTTATGAAAACATGGGCTGGGAAGTACATTTGATTGCTGGAAACCAGGAAAACATCAAGTTAACAACTCCGGAAGACTTGGATTATGCCAACTATCTATTAAATCGTAAATGAAAAGCTGATTAACAGGAAAATCAGGTCGTTTATCGGCAAAGTTTTTTCATTAGTCGAACGGGTCTATTTATTGAATAGCTGTAACCCTACCTTTAATCCATCAAATAAATACATATACCATGAATGGAAAAAGAAACGGAAATTTTGCACTAGGTGTAATAATTTTAGTCATTGGGTCATTACTATTGTTAAAGCAATTGGGCTTTTTTATCCCGTACTGGATTTTCTCCTGGCCGATGATTTTAATTGCTATTGGGATTTTTACAGGTTATAAGAACAGGTTTCAGAACACAGGTTCCGTGGTTTTGATTTTAATAGGAGGTTTTTTTCTGTTAAGAGACATGATGTTTCTACCCTTTCACATGGGACCTTTGTTGCTTCCCATAGGCTTAATTATATTAGGTTTGTACATTATTGTCAAGAAAAACAGGAACAAAGCCTTCAATATGGAAGGGTGGGAAAAGGGTTTTGACAAAAGCATGGCAGATGGTGCAGGTGTTTTTGGTCAGGACAGTATCAATTATATCAAAGTAGATGCTTTTCTTACAGGAGTAAAGCGTAAGGTGATGTCAAAAGACTTTAAAGGTGGAGAAATAACCACTGTTTTTGGCGGCTCAAATATAGATTTAATGCATGCCGACATTCAAGGGCAGGCGGTATTGAAGGTGTCTGTAGCTTTTGGCGGGTTGAAATTGATCGTGCCCCCGCATTGGGATGTTCAGATCGGAGTGAGTAATTTGGCAGCAGGTATAGATGACAAAAGATATACCCAGCATGGAAGCGTTCAAAATATCGAAAAGAGATTGATTCTTACAGGATCAGTAATATTTGGAGGGATAGAGATCTCTACTTACTAAAATTTAGGACCCTATGGAAAAGTCACATGAATCCTTTATGATCAATGATAATTTGGGGGATCATGTGATTTTTCTTTTCATGGTTTTTGCAGGAGCCTTTGGAAGCACTTTCTATTGGCAAGGTAATATGGAATGGAGCATTGCTGATGCGATTTTGAGCACGATTACCTTTGGAATAGGGGCCATTCTAATCAAGCTAATGTTGAATTATTATCCTGTTGGAAAGATTAAAAGCTGGCCGACGATTTTATTTGCACTTATTATAGCTTGCCTACTTACCTTTCTCAATCAACTGCTATGGGAAGCTAATTGGTTGGACTATCCTGAGGCGCTTGCCTTATTCAAGGCCTCTATGCTTATAAGGGTGACCGTAGCTACCTTGTTGTTTCACTTGATAGGGTTTACTGTTTTATCAAATAAGTCCAGTACAAAAGATTTCAATAGGCTTCAGCAAGAGGAGTCTCGTCAGAAATTGTCTACTGATGCCGAACTTCATTACTTGCGTCAACAAATGCAGCCTCATTTTCTTTTCAACAGCCTTAACTCTATCAATGCCTTATTGGTAAGAAACCCAGAGAAAGCCCGTGAGATGGTTCAGGGCTTAGCGGATTTTTATAGAGATAACCTCAAAATGGATCCTAAAAAATGGGAACCCGTTGAAAAAGAAATGAAGATTATTGGTCAATACCTGAAATTGGAGAAAATCAGGTTTGGGCACCGCTTAAATTATGAGATCAATTTACCAGAGAAAGCTTCCACCTTGAAATTACCGTCATTAATGGTGCAAGCACTGGTGGAAAATGCGGTAAAACATGGGCTTTATGGGGTGACGGGAGATATCTTGATACGAATTGATGTCAGCCAGGAAGGCAATGACCTTTTAATAACCGTGCTAAATCCTTGTGATGACAATTCAGGCAATGCATCTGGAACTGGCTTTGGTCTGGAAAGTCTTCAGCGAAGGTTATTTCTTATTTTTGGCAGGAAAGATTTACTCACACACCAGGAAACTAACGGGCAGTTTACAGCCACTTTAAAGATACCACAACCACAATGATACGTTGTTTGATTATTGATGATGAGCCTTTGGCCCAGGATTTACTTCAGGATTATTTAAATGATTTTCCTGATATCGAGGTATTGGGTAAGTTCAATGATGGGTTTGAGGCCTTCAAGGGGATAGGGGAGCTTAAACCTGACCTGATATTTTTGGATATAGAAATGCCTAAAATCACAGGCTTTGAGTTATTGGAGCTATTGGAAAATCCTCCCAAAGTAATCTTTACCACCGCCTATGATACCTATGCCATAAAGGCTTTTGAGCTGCAGGCTATAGACTACTTGTTAAAACCATTTTCCAAAGACAGGCTGGCTCAGGCCATTCAGCGGGTGAGCATTGATGAGGATAATGGATCAGTTACCCAATCTAAAATGTCGAAAGTAAGAGAAGACATTCCTAAGGAAGGGTTTTTAAAAAGAGTCGTTGTAAAGACTGGGAATAAAATAGAAGTGTTAAATGCCTCTAATATAGCTTCCTTTAGCGCCGATGGTGATTATGTTAAGATCAATTCGGATGGGAAGTCTTACCTGAAACTAGGAACGATGGCTTACTACGAAAAAATGCTTGATCCGCAAGCTTTCATACGCATTCACCGGTCTCATTTGGTAAATATCTCAACGATAAGTAAAATAGAGCCCTATCAAAAAGAAAACTATCTGATTTTTCTTAAAGATGGTGCCCAATTACCTGTCAGTAAAAAAGGAATGGTGAAGCTAAAAAAGGCTTTACGGATATAAGTAGCGAAAAAAGCCTTCACTTTTAAAAGAGAAGGCTTAGTGCTTAATATTCGTCTTCATTAAAGAAGAAATCGTCTTTTGTTGGGTAGTCAGGCCATATTTCCTCAATATTTTCGTAAGGTTCACCATCATCTTCAAGCTCTTGGAGGTTTTCGACAACCTCTAAAGGTGCTCCAGAGCGAATAGCAAAATCAATTAACTCATCCTTGGTGGCTGGCCACGGAGCGTCTTCCAAATAGGAGGCAAGTTCTAAAGTCCAATACATAATCTACACAAATTTAAAGATCCCCTTAAAGGGGTGCAAAAATAGAAATACTTTCTTAAACTAAAACATTTACGGATTAATTGTTTGTAAGTTCTTTTAAAATGCTGTTTTTCACATCAACTTTTCTCTTGTGGGCACCGATCTTTTTTCGCATAATATGATCAAATTCCCCTTCCTGACTTCTGAAGTTTTCAGCATTTTCCGTAACAGTAATAAGCTCTCGCTGATCCCTGGCGATAAGGTCTTTTAATAAATTTACTTTTAAAGTATTCTGCTCAGAATCAGTTTTTTCAGCGAATCCCTCATATTTAGAGTGGCAGAGATTGTCAAGAAATGATTTTTCGAAAATGATTTCTGAAAAGAATACGAAAGTGCCAATACTTTGTTGTGCATTCCTCGGTTTTTTTGGAGGAAGTTTTTTCCATTCGGCTTGCAGCTTTTTAGCGTGATTGACTTTGTACTCATCAACCTCACCTTTTGACATCTGCCTCATTTCTTCAGACCATTTATCTATTTTTTTAATCATAAGTCCCGGGCTAATGGTCGGGATACTTTGGCTCATTCTTTTGAATTTGCTAAAAATACGATTATTTAGTTTGGAGAATTCATCCCAAATGGGCTGGCGTTTTGAAGCAGGAACCCTGCCTGAAACTTTCCATTCTTTTTGAATCTTCTTACTGATTTCAAAGGCTGTCTTTACATCAGCCATGTCGTGCGCTTCTCTCGCTTGCTCTAAAAGGTTTTCGTAAACTTTAATGTTTTGTTCTGCCTGCAAAGCCAAACCATCAAAATAATTCTTACGATTGCCGTAGAAAACGTCTAGAATGTCTTGGAATTTTTCGTTAATCTCTTCTTCCAATTCTTTTTCTACTGGCCCGGTTTTTAACCATTTAAGCTTTAGCTCCTTGAAAATCTCCGATGTTTCTTTCCAGTCGGTACTTTCTTTATAAGTCTCCGCTTCTTCGAGGAGCTCTTTTTTTATCTCCAGGTTTTTATGCCTGTTGGATTGAATGATTTCTTCTAAAATTGCTTCCTGGCCTTCAAGTTCTTTTATTAAGGCAGGAAAATCCCCTAAACCATCAAAAGTCAATAAGGAGGACTTAAGGTGAATAAGCTTCATTAGAAAAGAACCTTTATTCTGGTTTTCCTCAATGTCGCTTTTAAGTTTTTCTACCTTTTGCTTTACCGCCTCAAATCTATCTTCGAAATAACGGAAGGTGGAAGCTTCATCTTCTTTTACCTCTCCTATCACACGGTCTTCCTGGCCTAAAAAGCCTTTCAGATAAATTTTTCCTTCTATTATATATCCAAATGGATGCTCAGTCATGATTAAAAGATTGGTTGTAAATATTTAGTGGTGGTATGGATTTCTGCAAATTAATTAAATATGCTCCATTTATCCTAAGAAAGCTGATTTTTTACCATCTTTACCGCTTAAATTAAACGGAAATAAACCATGAGTAATGAAAAAATAATTTTTTCTATGGCGGGAGTTTCAAAAGTGTACCCTCCGCAGAAAAGAGTACTTAAAGATATCTATCTTTCGTTTTTTTATGGTGCTAAAATCGGTGTGCTTGGACTCAATGGTTCAGGAAAAAGTTCCTTGCTTAAAATTATTGCGGGAATGGAAACTGAATTTCAGGGAGAGGTAGTATGGTCCGCTGGCTATTCAGTAGGGATGTTGGAGCAAGAACCAGTATTGGATCCTACCAAAACAGTGAAAGAAGTTGTCGAAGAGGCTGTAAGTGAAACAGTTAATTTGCTTAAAGAATTCGAGGAAATCAATGAGAAATTCATGGACCCGGGTCTAATGGATGACCCAGATGCCATGCAAAAATTGATCGATAAGCAGGGTGATGTTCAGGAAAAACTAGATGCCGCGAATGCTTGGGAATTGGAAACCATGCTGGAAAAAGCCATGGATGCCTTACGTCTTCCTCCTGCTGAAGCAATGGTAGAAAACTTGTCAGGTGGTGAAAAAAGAAGGGTGGCACTTTGCCGTTTGCTCTTACAGGAACCAGATGTATTGTTGCTTGATGAGCCTACCAATCACCTGGATGCGGAATCAGTACTATGGCTGGAAGAACACCTTAAGAATTATAAAGGTACTGTGATAGCAGTAACTCACGATCGTTATTTCTTGGATAATGTTGCAGGATGGATCCTTGAATTGGATAGAGGAGAAGGAATTCCCTGGAAAGGGAATTATTCCAGCTGGTTGGAACAAAAACAAGACCGGTTAAAGAAGGAAGAGAAGACAGAATCTAAAAGACAGAAGACACTTGAAAGAGAGTTGGAATGGATCCGGATGTCTCCTAAAGCCAAGCAATCTAAAGGCAAGGCAAGGTTAAATGCCTATGACAAACTCGTGGGTCAAGACGCCGTAGAAAAGGAATCCAAACTTGAATTGTACATTCCGCCAGGTCCAAGATTGGGCAGTAAAGTGATTGAGGTAAAAGGTGTTTCAAAAGCTTTTGGAGACAAATTGTTATTTGACGACCTTACCTTTTCTCTGCCTCAAGGAGGTATAGTAGGTGTGATTGGGCCAAATGGTGCAGGTAAATCTACACTTTTCAATCTTATCACTGGAGAGGAAAAACCAGATGCTGGTCATTTTGAAATTGGAGAAACGGTAGAGATCGCTTACGTGGATCAGGAGCATGATACCCTGTTGCCAGATAAAACGGTATATGAAACCATTTCCGAAGGCAATGAATATGTACAACTTGGTAACAAAGAAGTGAATTCAAGGGCTTATGTAAGTCGTTTTAATTTTGGAGGATCTGACCAAGGGAAAAAAGTTGGTGTACTATCAGGTGGTGAAAGAAATCGTGTTCACCTGGCCATGACCTTGAAAAAGGTGGAAACCTTTTGTTATTGGATGAACCTACCAATGACTTGGATGTCAATACCCTTAGGGCCTTGGAAGAAGCCTTGGAGAATTTTGGGGGTTGTGCTGTTGTTATTTCTCACGACAGATGGTTCCTGGATAGGATTTGTACGCATATCCTCGCATTTGAAGGTGATAGTAATGTTTATTGGTTTGAAGGGAATTTCTCGGATTACGAAGAAAACAAGAAAAAGCGTTTAGGTGATGTAATGCCCAAAAGGATTAAATACAAAAAACTTAAATAAGTACCATTAACTAGTCTTTTCCCTTTGTTGCGTTTTAACGTGGCAAAGGGATTTTTTTGTTTACACCCAGTTGGTATTGGATCAGATGTAGGGTAGGAATTTGTTTTATTAAGAAGTAGAATGCCTAATTTTCGACAAAGAAGAGTAGGGAGGTTTTATAATTTGATTTTAGTCAGTAGGGGTATGAAAGCAGTTAAGGGGTAGATATGGCTTAATACCAACTGGCTGAATGGTGGGTTTTGGAGTCAATGTTCAGTTACAAATAAAAGATTAAACTTATAAGGCCTCCTTTTTTCGAAATATCGTTCAGTTTATTTCCCTTTTTTGTTTATTTGTGTTTTAAAGCCAGCATCGCGTTTGAATATGATGAGACAATTGCTATTGCGCCCAGGCGCCGAAGAATTGAATTACGAGATCAGAGGAATTGTCAAAAAGGCAAGACTGATCGAAGAACTCGGGTATGACATTACCTGGGAGAATATAGGGGATCCTATACAGAAGAACAATACCATTCCAGCCTGGATGAAGGAAATCGTTTCCGAACTCGTACAGGACGACCACAGCTATGGCTATGCCGACAGCAAAGGCATGCCGGCCACCCGGAGATTTCTTGCTGATTTAAACAATGAGAAAGGCGGCGTTAAGATTGGTGCTGAAGACATCTTGTTCTTTAATGGCTTAGGAGATGGTATTGCCAAGCTGTACCAGTTTCTTACCCCCACAGCCAGGATCATTGGTCCTTCACCAGCTTACTCTACCCACAGTTCAGCTGAGGCGGCACATGCCAACTCTGCACCACTTACCTATAAATTGGATCCAGACAATAACTGGTATCCTGATATGGAAGATTTATACAACAAGGTGAAATACAATACCTCCGTAGTGGGTATCCTGATCATTAATCCGGACAATCCTACCGGGATGGTTTACCCTAGGGAAGTATTGGATCGTTTTGTTGAGATTGCCAGAGAGTTTAATCTACTTCTGATTGCAGACGAAATTTATCAAAACATCACTTACAATGGCTATGAAGCCATTAGTCTTGCTGAAATTCTCGGAGATGACCTGCCAGGCATTTCATTGAAAGGGATTTCTAAAGAATTCCCATGGCCTGGTTCGAGGTGCGGTTGGATGGAGTTTTATAATAAACATACTTCCGAAGAATTTACGAAGTTATGTACCACGCTGGAAAATGCCAAAATGATAGAGGTGTGTTCCACCACTTTGCCTCAGCTGGCCATACCTAAGATTATGAGTCACCCTGCCTATAAAGAATACAGGGTTACAGCCAATGCCGCCATAGGTACCAGAAGTAGGATTATGGAAGAGGTTTTGGGAAATGTTGAAGGTATTAAATTCAACAAAACGAAAGGTGCATTTTACAACACCGTCATTTTTGATGAGGGTGTACTAGACGAAGATCAATTCCTTCCTGTGGAGGACAAGGCGATAAAAGTGCATCTTGCCAAGTGGCTTGAAGAAAAGGATATGCCTAATGATAAAAGGTTTGTTTATAATTTGCTAGCCTCTGAGAAGATTTGTGTTGTTCCTGTAAGTTCGTTTTGCTCTGATTTGAGAGGGTTTAGAGTTACCCTACTGGAAGAAAACGAGGACGTCTTTCGCAATACTTTCGAAAGGCTTGCAAGAAGTATAAAGGCTTACCTGAATTCCTCCAAAAAAGTGATTCTGGAAAAATAAAATAAGTTCGGTGTTCCCTGATGTGCTGTAAAGAATCATTTGGGATGTAGATACTGTCCTTTTCATTGGGTACCTGGATCCTGTCGGGATCCAGGTTTTCAAGTGCTGGTTGACCTGCCAAAATCCAGGCACTGTACCAAAAATCGGCAATCAGCTTTATTGTATTTCTCATTTGACGCTCTACCTGTCCGCCTAGCTTTTGGTGATAAGCATTGCTGAATTCTCTGGAATAAACCCTGGTGGTAATGCCTCCCCTGTCTTCATAACTGTATTTTTTATCTTCAGGAAACGCCCTTGTCAGGGACTCCTCGAAGCCAAAGACCGAGTCCAACGCATAATGGGCAGTTTCTATCGCCTTCCAAATTTCGTTCTGTGGGAAATCAAGGTAATTCGCCTTGCCCACAAAGAAATCATATTCGCTTGCATACAATTCAGGAAGCCTGCTTTCCCAAAAACCATGAATTCCATATTGACCTGAAAATTGACCATTGTAATTTTTTGTACTGTGAAGGGGTACATTGATGTCTCCCAAATAATGGCCAAGGTCCGCGGCTAATCTAAGAATTGCTTGTGCATCTTTTCTTTCAAAGGCGTAAATAAGGTTTTGAAATGTTTGGTAAGTGCTCCAAGGCGAAATTCCGTGTTTTCTCAAGCTGTCTTCCCCATGTAGTGCTTTGGCTTCTGACCAGAATCGGGGAAGTTTGTAGACAGCACTGTCACCATAGATGTCTAAGTCTATATAATGTTTCTCAGCTTCGCCTTTGACGGCATACCTTCTCCTGTCGGGGTTGACGGCCTTATCAGAAAGGTAGCCCAGGTGTGGTTTGAAAAAAACCATTAATTCAGGAGGAAGTGAGTAGACCGCCTGCTTGTTGATCAACCGGTGGGCATAAAAACCCCAGGCTGAAAGCTCATGGGAGCTACTGCTTAGAAAAAGGAATAAAAATAGTATTGGTCTCATCTTCAATGAATAATGCACTAACACAAACTTAAAATAGTGAAAAAAATGTAGATTTCGAAACCTTCTATTTGGGCATATTTGATTAATTGTTTTGCAATTAAAAATAAATCAGCTAAATTTGCGATCCAATAGAAGCAAAAAAGGAAAAGTTAATTATATATAATATGGCAAATCACAAGTCGGCTTTAAAGAGAATTCGTGCAAATGAAGCCAAAAGGTTAAGAAACAGGTACCAGGCCAAAACCACCAGGACTTTCATCAAAAGATTGAAAAACACTGAAGACAAGGCGGAAGCTCAGGAACTTTTAAACCAGGTTACATCCATGTTGGACAGACTGGCAAAGAAAAACGTTCTTCACAAGAACAACGCTGCGAACAAAAAGTCTAAATTGACCAAGTTTGTTAACGCTCTATAAGAGTCTGTTTGTATAAAACATTTAAACCCTGCTTTTTAGCAGGGTTTTTTTTATGCCCATTTTTTTCTTATTTTTAGTGGTACTCCCTACTTAATCAAGTGTTTAGGGTTTGACGATTGCCAATATTTCCGATTTCGAAGTTTTTTTGTCAACTGAATCTATTCGTTTTTTGCCTATGGATGATTACAGATCAATCAGGATATCTGCCCTAGCTGAGGAAGATCGACCCCGAGAGAAATTATTGTTACGAGGTAAAGCCCAGCTTACAGATGCGGAATTAATCGCCATCTTGATAGGTTCCGGTTCCCGAAATCTCAGTGCGGTAGACCTTTCTAAGTACATTTTACAAAGTGTAAACAATGATTTGGCTCAATTGGCCAGGTTGTCTGTAAATGATTTAAAGAAATTTAAGGGCATAGGAGAAGCCAAGGCCATAAGCATAGTAAGTGCTTTAGAGCTTGGCAGAAGAAGGAAGGGAGCTGAACCTCAGAAGAAAGCAAAAATCACCTCTTCGGCAGATGTATATGCGCTTATGCGACCAGAATTGCTCGATGAGGCAGTGGAGTATTTCTACGTTTTATTTTTAAACCGTAGCAATGTGGTCATCAAAAAGCAATTGATTAGCCAAGGTGGAACCTCTGCCACAATAGCAGATCCTAAATTGATTTTTAAATTTGGGATGGAATATTTAGCAAGCGCTATTATTTTGGTGCATAATCACCCTTCAGGGAATTTAAAGCCTTCTTCTGCTGATATAAGTCTTACTAAAAGACTTTGCCTGGTTGGTAAAAATTTAGAGCTTCCGGTATTAGATCATGTGATTTTCACAGATGTTGGCTATTTTAGCTTTGCGGATGAAAGCATGATCTAAATTACTATGAATAAAAAATACCTATTGCTGGCCTTAGTAGGGGCGGTAGTCCTTGGTTCTCTGATGTATACCTTTACTGGTACAACCGATCCTGAACTATATATTGAAAATATTGCTGCAGAAAGAGAGCGTCAGTTTAAGTTTTTGAAGTTTAATATTGATTCTCCTTTAGAGGAAGAGCAAAAGAAAGCACTTGATTCACTGGATTTTTTTCCGATCGATCCTTCTTTTAAAGTGAGGGGGAGACTTGTGCCGGTTCCTAGAAAAAGAATGGTGGAAATTCCAATGTCAGACGGCACCTTGGAAAGATACATCAGACATTCTTTTGTAGAATTTGAATTCAATGGTGAAACGATCAAACTTTTATTGTTGCAAGCTGAGGATGAAGTTGATTTGAGAAACTTTTTTTTAGCATTTGCTGATGGGACTAGTACTGAGGAAACGTATGGTGGTGGTAGATATATCAATCTGCGCCAAGATGGGTCTTCCTCTATTACAATTGATTTTAACCTCGCATATAACCCTTATTGTGCTTATAATCCCGATTTTGCCTGCCCCATCCCGCCTAGAGAAAATATTTTGGATATCCCCATTAGAGCAGGGGAGAAAAATTACGAAAAATAATCTTTCAGTAGAGGTCATTTATTGTAAATTTGTATCTTAGTCAAAACCGTAATAATGAAAATTTCGATCAATCGACTCAAAGATTATATACCATTCGATCAGTCCACTAAAGAAATTGGCGACCTGCTTACTGCAGGAGGCTTAGAAGTAGAAGGAATATCGATATACGAATCAGTAAAAGGAAGCCTTAAGGGCATAGTAGTTGGGGAAGTGTTGAGCTGTGAGCCTCATCCCAATGCAGATAAACTTAGCCTTACCACAGTGGATATAGGGACTGAAATAGTCCCTATTGTTTGCGGGGCATCAAATGTGGCTAAAGGTCAAAAGGTACCCGTGGCAACAGTAGGTGCCACTTTATATCCTTCATCTGGAGAATCATTTGAAATTAAAAAAGCCAAAATTAGAGGAGAGGTTTCTCTAGGAATGATCTGTGCCGAAGATGAACTCGGTCTTGGAACAGGTCATGAAGGTATTTTGGTTTTAGATACCGAGCTTCCCAATGGAAGTGGAGTAGCTCAATTGTTTGATATTAAAGAAATAGAAGTACTAGAGATTGGTTTAACTCCAAACCGTGCCGACGCAGCATCGCATTTGGGAGTAGCCAGAGATTTAAAGGCACTTTTAAACAAGGACCTTGTTCTGACAGATGTAGAGGCTTTTAAAGTAGATAACTCAGACAGGACAATTAAAGTTAGCGTAGCAGATAGTCAAGATTGTCCCAGGTACTCTGGGCTGACTCTCAGTAATGTAAAAGTAGCTCCATCACCAAAATGGCTTCAGGATTACATAAAAGCTATCGGATTGGAACCCATCAATAATGTGGTAGACATTACGAATTTTATTCTACATGACCTTGGTCAACCACTTCATGCCTTTGATGCCGCAAAGATTCAAGGAGATGAGATCCAGGTTAAAAGATTGCCTGCGGGGACGAAATTCGTCACTTTGGATGGTAAAGAAAGAACACTGTCTGGAGAAGAATTGATGATTTGCGACAATTCGGAAGGGCTTTGTATTGCTGGAACACTTGGAGGACTTGATTCCGGGGTAAGTGACCAAACAACTACAATATTCCTGGAAAGTGCTTGTTTCGGTACTGATGTAGTCAGGAAGGGAGCTCAATTTCATGGGATTAAAACAGATGCCTCCTTTCGCTTTGAAAGAGGAACAGATCCAAACATGCCTGTTTTCGCATTGAAAATGGCTGCGTTACTCATCAAGGAGCTAACAGGAGCTATTGTTAGTTCGCCGATTGTTGACCTCTATCCGGAGCCTGTTGCAGATTTCGAAATCCCTGTCAGTTATCGACATGTCGATCGATTGATCGGACAAGAAATTGGTAAGGAGCGAATTAAACAAATACTCGAATCCTTAGAAATTAAGGTAACCAATGAGACTGATTCTGGCTTTGTCGCCATTGTAAAGCCTTATAGGGTAGATGTGACCAGAGAGGCAGACATCATAGAGGAGATTCTGCGAATTTATGGGTTTGAATCCATCCCTCTAAAAGACAATTATCAGGCAGATTTCCTTGCTGAGCATCCTGACAAAGACACCAATAAGTTACAATACAGGGTCTCAGAAATGCTTGCTGGCATAGGCTATAGTGAAATATTGACCAACTCTCTAACAAAATCAGAATATGCGGAAAAAGCATCGTTTTTGGATAAAGAAAAGGATGTCATTATTTTAAATAAGCTAAGTGAGGATCTAGGAGTACTTCGTCAAAGCTTACTGTTTACGGGGCTGGAGGTTTTGGCTCACAATATCAATAGGAGGCAGAAGGATTTGAAATTGTATGAGTTTGGATCGGTATATGCTAAAGCTTCCGAAGGTTATGATGAAGGGAAAAGATTATCCTTCTTCCTAACAGGAAATGCTACCCGTGAAAATTGGATGGGTACCGTGAAGCCAGTAACCTTTACAGATATTTATGCCATAGTAGAGGGTTTGTTGACGAAGCTAAATATTCCACAGCCCGATGTTAACGTTGTGGAATCTAGTCCTTATTCATTCGGCTTAGAATTAATGGTAAATAACAAGCCTTTAGGGAGCATAGGCCTTCTTGCTCCTGACGTTTGTAAGTTAGCTGATGTGAAGCAAGAAGTGTATTTTGCGGAACTTGATTGGGAAAGACTCAGCAAACTGGCCAAATCTCAGGGGAAATTTCAAGAAATATCAAAATTTCCTGAGGTTAGAAGGGATTTGTCTCTAGTTATTGATCAGGAGATCACTTTTGATCAGATCCGACAAATGGCCACAAAAGCTGGTGGTAAATTGTTGAAAAGAATAAATGTCTTTGACATGTACAAAGGGGATAAATTGGAGGAAGGAAAGAAAGCGTATGCTTTGAGTTTTTACCTTCAAGACAACCAACAAACGCTAACAGACAAGGTTATAGACAAAACCATGGGGAAATTAATGCACACCTTTGAGAAAAATGCCGGTGCTTTGATCAGGAAATAATATGAAGGTTTACGAGGAGCTTCAAAAATTAGAAACCCTATCTGAACAGGTAGAAAAAAAGTAAAATTACTTGAACAGGAAAATACTGCCCTCAAAAATCAACTATTAGTCTATCAAAAGAAACTATTCGACCAGGAAGAAGCTCTCGAAGATTTTAAAAATCAAATTAAAATTAGTAAAATTGTAAGAAACATACCGGTAGAAAATAAAGCGTCTGCTGAATTGAAGGGGAGAATTGATGACTATATAAAAGAAATCGATAAAATTATTACTTACCTGTCTGAATAATATGGATACACTTTCTATAAGAATTAAGATTGGGGATAGAGAATATCCCATGAAAGTGAAAACCGATGAGGAAGCCCGAATCAGACGGGTAGGCAAGTTAATTAACGATAAGATAAAAAAGTACAGAGAGGAGTTTGGTCTGGAAGATCGCCAGGATTTACTGGCAATGGTGGCTTTCGATTGCATGGTGGAATTCCTTGAAATAAAGGATGACCATACCGAAGGCAGTGAACATGTAAAGCAAGTGCTTCAACATGTCAACCAAAATCTTGAGTCATTGCTTTGATGTATTGTAGTTTATTTCGTCCCAACAACGCAGTTACCCATTCTATCCGGTAGATAAACTCAAATATATCTATGGGAATTTCAATATACATTATATTATCCGGCGCTTTAGGCGTTTTGATCGGGGCGGTCCTGGCAGGATTAATTATTAAAAATAATAGTAAGAAAATTGAGGATGAGGCTCGCGAAAAAGCCAGAAGCCTAGTCCGTGAAGCGGAGATAACAGCAGAGGGCGTAAAGAAAGACAAGATACTTGAGGCCAAAGAAAAATACCTTAAGCTGAAAACAGATTTTGAAGAGGAAGTAGGGAAAAAGAAAACATTCTTATTACCAATGAGAATAAACTTAAGCAACGTGAGCAGATCCTTTCCAAGGAAATGGAGCAAATCAAGCGTAAAGAAGCTGAGTTGGACAGTAAAAAAGAAAATCTCAATGCCCAATTGCATGCCGTTCAAGTGCGTAAAGATGAGCTTGATAAGGTAACCCACCAACGCATAACTGACCTTGAGAAGGTAGCGCTACTCACTAGAGAAGAAGCCAGAGAGCAGTTGGTAGAAATGCTTAAAGATGAAGCAGCAACCAAGGCTTCATCACATATCAAGGATATCCTGGATCAAGCCAAGCTAAGTGCTACCAAACAAGCCAAGAAAATTGTTTTGGATACCATACAGAGAACAGCAACTGAGCATGCAATAGAGAACTGTGTGTCTGTGTTTAATATTGAAAGTGATGATGTCAAAGGTAAGATCATCGGTAGAGAAGGAAGAAATATCAGAGCACTAGAAGCTGCTACAGGAGTAGAAATTGTCGTTGATGACACACCTGAAGCGATTATAATTTCTGGTTTTGACCCTGTAAGAAGAGAAATCGCAAGACTGTCACTACATCGTTTGGTTCAAGATGGAAGGATCCATCCAGCACGAATTGAAGAAGTGGTCGCAAAAACCGAAAAGAATATTGATGAGGAAATCATCGAAATTGGAGAAAGAACATGTATTGACCTTGGTATCCATGGATTGCACCCAGAACTAATCAAGATGGTTGGAAGGATGCGTTTCAGGTCTTCCTATGGTCAGAACCTTTTGCAACACTCCAGAGAAGTGGCCAAGTTGTGTGCTACCATGGCTGCTGAAATGGGCTTTAATGCCAAGATGGCGAAAAGGGCAGGTTTGCTTCACGATATTGGCAAGGTATACCCTGAAGAAGCAGAATTGCCTCATGCAATTTTAGGTATGGAGCTTGCGAAAAAATACAAAGAGCATCCTGAAGTTATCAATGCTATAGGTGCTCACCATGATGAGATAGAAATGACGTCTATGTTATCGCCTATTGTTCAGGCTTGTGATGCTATATCTGGTTCACGTCCTGGAGCACGTAGGGAAATTATGGATAGCTATATCAAAAGGCTTAAAGACCTTGAAGAACTTGCTTTAAGTTTTGAAGGAGTAAATAAGTGTTTTGCGATGCAGGCTGGTAGAGAATTGCGCGTAATGGTAGATGCTGACAATGTAAGCGACACTACTGCAGGTAATTTGTCTTTTGAGATATCTCAAAAAATCGAAAAAGAAATGCAGTATCCTGGACAAATAAAGATTACTGTAATTAGAGAAATGAGGTCAGTGAATTACGCCAAGTAATAGCTGATAATTAATAAAATTAAGATTGTTTAAAGGGCAATTATTCGTTTAGGATAATTGCCCTTTTTTTTGACCTCATTGTTCCAATAGCATAACAGCCTCTTTCGGCTTGAAGGGGGAGTTTTATAAGTTGCTTTTCGCCTATAATAGATTTCATATTTATAAGTAGGCTATTATTTTTGATTTTGAAATTATTTTTTAGTTTTAATAGAATTACCCTAACCTATTTTGGCTTAGGATGATATTGTTGGACAAAAGTCTTATCCAATCAACAGTTTGGGGGCCAAGACTTGGTTGTCTAGGCAAGGAATCTTTGATCAGTCAGCATTTTTGACCTGATTCTATTGTCTAGGAGTTTATGAACCCTTCAGGATCAATAATCATGAGACATTTCATACTTCTATATTTTACGCTGCTTTTACTGATCTGTACCCAGTTGGCTTGCTCCTCAGGTAACGAGAAGAGTGTAGAACAAAATGATGTACCGCCATTTATAGTAACAGATAGTCTGGTCGTAGATTATCTCGGAAACTTAAACATTGTGGATATCAAGCCGGACAGGTCTGAATACTTGATGTATGATCCCCAAAGAAAAGAATTCTTACGTATTAATAAAGATGGTGACATAATTCTAAGCAAAAATCTATCATCGGATGGTAAAGATAGTTTTGGCAATTATTTTTATGCCGCAAATTACTATGGTAAAGATAAACTCTTGATTTTCCCCTACTCTGGTGGTATTTATACTTATGATTTACAATTTAATCTATTAAGGAAAGAAGATCTATTTAATATTTTCACCAACTCTTTAGGAAGTGGACAGGCAACACATCTTGTAGGTGATAAATTATTTTCTAATAAGTACCCTGAAAAAGCTTCTGAAGATCTTTATGCACATGAAGATTACCTTGCTCGCCATCCTTTCCTTACAGTGTATGACCTCGACAAGAAAGAAGTAATAGCAGAACAATACATTCCTAAGGAATCACAAATTATTCAGCATCCGGGCAAATACAAGGAACCGGCACCTCATTCAATTGTGATGGGAGATGAATTGTATTTGTTATTTTCCAATTCTCCTGAAATTTACAAATATTCTTTTCCCGAGTTAAAATTGCTTGGTCAGGTGGCTTTAAAACCCTCTGATAAATATGTTCAGGTTAAGCCATTTCCAGTGGAAGGTTTAGGGAATGGTGTTTTCAACGATTTGGCGGGATCTGAATATTTTCACTTTTCAGCATCCAACGGCTATTTGCTTACTGGGTATTTGGGGGCGGCACCGCAGGACAAAGTAGATGCATTGCCGCAAAATTTATTGGGTGGAGAGGATTTTATGGCCTTGGTAAAAGAATACAAGGTCCCTTATTATCAAATTTTAAAAGGGAATAAAATATTATGGGAAGGGCAAAATAACATCCGCTTTAGATTTAAAGGAGGTTATCTTTTTGCTAATAGAGACATTAACCAACCTCTAGTTGAAGTAGAAAAGGATCATGTGGTATATTATTTTTATGAAATTGGGTAATAGTATTCATGACCAAATGGCGCATATTTATTTAATAGGTACTTTACATAAAGGATTTAAATGACACCTTTTCGATTAGTTATCCTCTTTTTTGTGGCCTCAATCATAGGGATCGCATTGATACCCAAACTGTCTGTGGATCTCAATCCTCCAGAAAAGGAGCCCATATTAAATATCAGTTATGGTGTTCGTAATGCATCGCCTGAACTGGTGGAGAAATTGGGCACTTCTCCTTTAGAGGGCGCTTTTACCCAACTGTCGGAGCTGAAAAAAACCACCTCAGAATCGAATTACAACGCTGGAAATATTCAATTGCGCTTTGACAAAAGTACGGACATGGACTACAAGAAATTTGAAGTCGCAGCTTTGATTCGTCAGGTTTTTCCTTCACTGGATAGCAAGGTCAGCTATCCAAATGTTACCCAATCGTCACAAAAAAGCATTCAGGAAAAAAAACCTATTCTAACCTATAGCATCAATGGACCATTTGCCTCTTTTGAAATCAAGAAAATTGCCGAGGATATTCTTGTAACTGGATTGAATAGCTTAGAAGAAATTGAAACCATAGAGATTCGAGGAGCAAATGAGCTTTACTTGTATGTTATTTATGACATACAAAAACTACAGTCTTTAAAGTTTTCCAGGTCTAGTTTAGAGAATAGAATACGGAATTCCTTTGGTCGAAACTACCCTGGGCTGGCGATGAACAATTCCGGTGAATCCATGTTTTTGGAAATTGATCGGTCAATTGCAGATAAGAGCGCTTTAGAGAATCTTTTATTAGGAAGAGTAGAGGGCAAAGCCATTTACCTCAAAGATGTGGCGACCCTTACCCTTCAGGAATCAGCTCCCCAGAGTTTCTATAGGATCAATGGAAACAATTCGGTAAACCTTACCATTACCAATAGGGATGGCGTAAACAAGGTGCTGCTGGCACAAAAGATAAAGGAATTAATGATTGCCTCAGAAGGGAGCCTTCCAGAGGGGTTTGATGTAAGACTGGAATTTGATGACACTTCCTTTCTAGATAAAGAGCTAAAGAAAATATACAAACGATCTGGATTGTCCATATTGATTCTGGTGGTATTTATCTT
Organism: Cyclobacterium qasimii M12-11B; assembly: GCF_000427295.1. Classification (GTDB taxonomy): domain Bacteria; phylum Bacteroidota; class Bacteroidia; order Cytophagales; family Cyclobacteriaceae; genus Cyclobacterium; species Cyclobacterium qasimii. The sequence goes on from NZ_ATNM01000141.1 coordinate 58,514, forward strand.
TTTAATTAACCGTAACCTCAAATATTTACTGACCTTGTTTTTAGGTATAATCGTCAATGTTAGCCTAACAGTGATTATACTCTACTTGTTAAAAGTGAACATTCACATGTATTCATTGGCAGGATTGACCATTTCATTTGGTTTGATTGTCGACAATGCCATAATTATGATTGATCATTTGCACAAGCATAAAAACCGAAAAGTTTTTTTAGCGCTTCTGGCAGCCTCACTTACTACCATTGTGGCATTGTTAATGGTCTTTTTACTGCCTGAAGACGATAGGCGAAACCTTGGTGAGTTTTCTGTGGTGGTAGCCGTAATGCTCGGTGTTTCTTTATTGGTCGCCTTATTGTTTACACCAGCGATGTACGATTTGCTTTTCGGAGCGAAGCAAAAGGCAGTGAAAAGGCTTACCCTGCCTCAACTAAGAAAACGTGTGGTAGCTTTTTCTCGCTTTAGTCGATTTATAGGGTTTACGGCAAAGTTTAGAAAAACTTTTGTAGCCCTGCTGATTTTATTGTTTGGGCTGCCGGTGTTTTATTTGCCATCAAGTTGGGAAGGGCATGAATGGTACAATAAAACGGTGGGGAATAGTTATTATCAGGAAGAGATTAGACCCTATGTAGACAAGTCTCTTGGCGGATCCTTCAGAATGTTTGTTCGTGGTGTATTTGAAAAGTCTTCCTATAGAGAGGCGGAAAGAACCCGGCTTTATGTCAATGCGACCTTGCCATTTGGGAATACCTTGGAGCAAATGAACTTTATTATGACTGAGTTCGAAGTTTTCCTCAAAGGAGTAGAAGGGGTGGATAAATTTGTAACCACCGTTAGATCTGGACAGAATGCGCGCATTGAAATTACTTTTAAAGAAGCCTATGAAACTTCCGCTTTGCCTTACAGGCTTAAGGGGAAGCTTGCAATGAAGTCAACCGATTGGAGTGGTGTTCGATGGGGGATATATGGCGTTGGACAAGGCTTCTCCACAGGTCCAGGTGGCGAAGGGATTCCTTCGTTTCGGGCCGAACTGAGAGGGTATAATTATTCTGAACTTGAAAAACAGTCGGAAATTTTGGCCGAAAAGTTATTGTCCCATAGAAGAATTCAGGAAGTAAATACCAACGAACGGCGGGGTTGGAACGAGAAAAAGACAGAGGAATATGTCTTGCGCTTTGACCAGAAGCTATTGGCGATGGCAGGGGCCAATCAGTATGAGGTGGTGAATGCACTCAATGATTTGTCTCAGCATGAACAACCTTCTTTGTTTTTGGAGGTTGACAATGATATGTATGGAGTGGTAGTAAAAGAAAAAAATCTGATCGTTTTTCAAAGTTTGACATTGAAAATAGTAGTTTGATATCGAGTGAAGACAAGATTTTCAAGGTGTCAGGTTTTGGCTCTCTGAACAAGGAAACAACCACCAATGCGCTTCATAAGGAGGACCGGCAGTATATTCGCCTGGTGTCCTTTGATTATATGGGCTCTGCAAAATTTGGTGGGGAATACCTGGATGAAGTCATGGAAGAAATGAAAGCAGGTATGCCAATAGGTTATTCAATAAGCAAACAAACCAATAATTGGAGTTATGACAAAGCCAAAAGACAATATGGTTTGTTATTGGTGCTAATCGTCGGGATATTTTTTATTTGTTCGATTCTCTTTGAGAATTTTAAACAACCCTTGTATATAATTTTCATTATTCCCATTTCTTTTATTGGCTTGTTCCTGATATTTTCACTGTTCGACTTTTATTTTGACCAGGGAGGGTATGCAGCTTTTGTAATGCTAGGTGGCTTAGCAGTGAATGCAGCCATATTCATTGTCAATGACCTGAATAACCGTACAAAAGGAAACTATAACCGAAACGTACTAAAAGCGGTAGGAGGTAAGGCCACGCCTATATTATTGACAATCCTCTCAACTTGTTTTGGATTGATACCATTTGTAATGGAGGGTCAAGGTGAGATTTTTTGGTTTTCATTGGCTATAGGCACCATTGGTGGCCTGGTGTTTAGTATGGTGGGGGTGTTTTTGGCTCTTCCAGTATTCCTATGGAAGAGAAATGGTTAATTCCTGTGAATTGAATTAGCTCCTCTTAATTTCTAATAGGTCCCAGAGATTTAAAATAATTCACTTTTTGCTGTTATGGCGTAGTCAGTTTGTCGTTATTTAATTATGGGCTGATTATAGCCTGAATTAAAGAAATGCCTCCTTTTAGTGTCTTGTTTTAAATAGTTTTTAATGAACGGTTTTTTAGTGTTCCAGATAAAGGCTTAAACTTAAATTTACCAAATGTTATTCCTTCGAAATTCCTTTGTTATCCTATTGATTGTTTGTGCTTGTTCCTCCAAGAATACAGAAGATGAGCAAGGGCCAGAGCGCAAAATGAAGTTTGTCTTAGTGGACAGTGTTGTAGTGGACGTTCTGGAGCCCCTGGTTATAGATGACCAGCAGTTGTCGGGTGAGGCCTTTTTAATGAGAGGGACAAAAAGTAGAAACCCTTATCTGGTGAGTAAGAATGGTAAAGTCATTAAAGCTTACGATTTACTAAATGAAAGTCCAAATGGAATTGGGTTCAATGGTGCTTTTGGTTACAATTTTTTAGGAGAAGAAAAGTGGGTGGGACTGTCACACGCTTTTTATAAGCAATACCATATTTATAACCTTGAAGGCGAAAAGAGTAAGGTGTTGGATACGATTGATTTAGGTGTTTTTAAACTGACGTTTAGTTTTTATCAATCCTTTTTTTGGGGATTTATAAAAGATGGAGAAGAAGTGCTTTTTGGGATTGAGGACAATTTATTTGATCCAAATTCTTTGTCCAAAGAGAACAGGGACCAACCTATGTATTATGATTCCGTAAAAACGATTTTTACCTATAGGGTAAAAGATCAATTTCTTAAGCAGTTTAATGCCTACCCTGAATCATGGGGTCCAAGGAAAGAGAGGAAGTATGTAGGGAATTCAGCCCCATTTATTGCTTATCATAGAAGCAAGCATCTGATGGCCGTACTCCCTAAAGTGAGTAATCAATTGTTTATTTATGATTTTTCTGGAAATGAACCTGTTCTTTTACATGAGGTAACCCTTACGCATAAGTATAGGCCTCAGATAATTCCTGAAATCGCTGAAGAAGCAGAGTATACTTCTTCTTACCCTCGGTTTACAGCGCTTAGCTTTGTTGGGGATAGGATTATTGCGGAGTTTAAAACCAGGATTCCTGAAGATATTTTGGAACGTTTAATGGTACAATCTTCAAGAGTTGATGATTTACCAGAGTACCAGGAAGCCAAAAAGAACTTTGTGAAGACCTTTTACCTGGTAATTGAGGATGGCAAACAAATAGGGGTAGTGGAAGAACTTCCTGTTCATGGTGTGCTGGATTTTGCCAACGAAAGGGGTGAAATTTTCATTAATGATAACCTTGGACCATTGGTTGAAAGGGAATATAATGTTTTTTATCGGTTAAAACTGGAGAAATAGGTTTCTATAATGCCCTCTTCAGTTAAAAAATATGTGTAAATAGATTTTTATGGTGTTAAAAATAACAAAAAAAATTAAATTTTGATTTTTAGCAATAACATGGTTTAAAATGTGCCTGTGGATTAATACTATGATTCTGTTTTGATCTGAAATGAAATTTAGGAATACATAATATTTCGCTAAATTGTTATGTATAAATTAATTATAGTATATTTTTATTGAATTATTTGCAATTCATTTATTGCTCAATTACATTTGTGTCATACTTACGTAAGTCATAAAAATAGAAGGAGCCAAAAGGGTTCTTTGAAATATTGAAATTCCCGAACCATCAGTTCATATACACGCTAAAAGCGAAATACTGTCAGCCCAGGGTTGAAGCAGTATCCCGGAAACTGATTGAAGGAAGATGAAAATACATCACAGACCACCGATTGCTAGTTCTAGCTCAATTACCTGCCCAAAGTAATTAGCCTCAAAAAAGAAATGTTAGGAAGTTCCTGGCAGAGGTTTTTAAAGTTAACATACCTTTAAAAATTTACGATCATGAGATTAATTATTGCTACAATTCTCGCATTTACATTAACATCAACAGTTTTCGCCACTGCGCCTGTTGAGAATCCTATCGTCACTTTAGAAAAAGTAGGTGATAACAAGTTTCAATTGAAATACTTAGAAATACCTGAGGGTAAGGTAACTGTTGCTATCAAGGACAAAACGAATAGAATTATTTTTAGAGATGTAATTGATGCTGAGAAAGTATTTTACAAAAATTACAACTTGAACAAATTGGATATTGGAAGTTATCAATTAGAAGTCTTCAATGGTAAAGACGGCAAGCTTTCTGATTTTGACATTGTTCTAGATTCTCAAGAAATGGAAAAAACATTTTTTGCCAGAATGATTGAATTGAATGACAAGACGCTTGCTCTTACAATGAGCAACTTGAACGGCGCAAAAAAATCAATCGAAATTTATGACAATGGAAATTTGATTTATGAAGAGGCGATAACAGGCTTGACTTTCGGGAAGAAATTCAAGTTTACAAACCTTGAGTCTTTGAAAAACATAGACGTGAAAATAGTAGAAGAAAATGGAGAGGGCAAATTTATATTTGTCAACTAATAAAAAGTATTAATCGCTTACCACTAACTACCGAAAAGAGGCTGATAAATCAGCCTCTTTTTTTTGTCAAATTTTATTGACTTTTAGGGAAATAAAATACTGTACCGGAAAGTGTGGGCCTATTATGAAAAGGTCATTTAGCTTTTGAAATTTTTTTGCTAAAAGGATTGTTGTTTGGAAATGCATACAATACCTATTACCAATATGGTTTGCCCCAGGTGTGTAATGGCGGTGAAGGATGTGTTAAATGATATGGGGCTTTCTTATGCCGAAGTGAAACTCGGCTCAGCCCTTTTTCTACATGAACTACAGCCACTGCAGCTTCAACAATTTGAAAAAGAATTGGGCTTATTGGGTTTTTCCATTGCTAAAAGTAGAGAGATGGTTTGGGTAGAAACGGTGAAGTTCACCTTAATACAGCTTTTCGAGAAAGAGCCCTCTGCGCTTAACGCTCCAATTTCTCCATTGTTGACAGAAAAAGTGGGGGTTGATTATAGTAGACTTAGCCAATTGTTTAGTAATTCCCAAGGGAAAACTATAGAGCAATATTTCATTGAGTTAAAGATAGAAAAGGCGAAAGAATGGCTAAGTATTGAAGAAATCAATATTAGTCAGACGGCCTGGAAACTCGGCTATGGGAGTGTTCAATATTTTTCTTCCCAGTTCAAGAAAATCACAGGCCTCACACCGAGTGAATTTAAAAAATCTTCTGAAAAACCACGTAAATACCTGGATAGTATCGCTGGTAAAGGATAGTGCTAAGGCCTTATTAAAAAAGCCGGATACCGAGGGATAAAATTAACTGATTTTGTCTTTGATCGGTAGGTAGACCGGCGTAGGATTCTGCAAGTTTCCCCAATGCACCTTCATATTTTAAATCCAATATTAGATTAGCAATGTCCAAACCAATGCCTGCCTGATAGGCAATCGTTGCCTTTTTATAGTCTGGTTCTATGGGTAAGGCGGAGTTTGAAGATAGGTCACTGTCTAATATAAATGCCAGGGTAGGTCCTGCTTGTAGTCTGAAGACTTCTGCGATTTTAAACCCTGCCATAATAGGGACGTCTATTTTGTCAAACTGTGCGGTATAGCTAACCGTGCTGTTCCCTTGTATACTGGTAAATTCCCCACCTGTATTGGTGTACAATACTTCAGGCTGTATAAAGATATGGTTGCCCCCAAGTCTGGCAAAAAGTCCTGCATGGTAGCCTATTTTATCGTTGCCACTACTGAAAGAACTTCCATTTACTGAAATACCCCCTTGCGAAACACCAATTTTCGGACCTATGGAAAATTCTTGGGCCAATAGTGGTGTGTAGGTGAGGATTTGGGAGAGCAACAAGATTATAATTGGCATCCGTCTCATAATATTTATGATTTGGTTGAATAACAAAACTAATAAAATTCAAATGGTAAATGTGAATTTTGGCTTTCGCCAAGTAAAAAAAATCAAACTTTGTAAGAAATTCTTTTATTTTTACCTTTTACAAAAAAATGAACATAAACTTGAGGATCAAGCTTGTTATTTCGCTAAGGTTCCTTTAATTTGTCTTTAAACATAAGGTTCATTACTTGTGTCCTAACATCTGATATTGAACGTTACGTTTTATAGTGTAAATTTGAAAGGTCATTCAGTAAGCCGTTAGTTTTTGAGATTGTTTTATAAGAAAAAAAGGATAACTGTTTTAAAAAAGGATAAAATTAATTTCCATGATAGAAGTAATAAAGTACCCAAGTGTATTGGAAAGTAGTAATCTCGAACTCAGGAATGTGGCAAGAGATTTAGTTTCAGGGCTTAAGATATATCACGACAACATAGGATATTTGGTTGGGGATTTGGCTTTATCCGAAGGAACATCTCCTCATAGAAATATTAACAGTTCTCCAGAGGAGAATGATTATAGAATCTTTTTAAAAGCAGGTCTTTTATTGGCCTCACAAAAGTTAGGTAGCCCGATTACAGTTACCACAGGTTTTCCATTTTCTACCTTTCAGGTGTTTAAAGAAAATGCCTACAGACTTCTTGAGAATGAGCATATTATAGAGTACGATACCCAGACCTTTGGTGGTGGCGGTAAGAAAAAAATGGCTGTTGAAGTGGATAGAGTGGCTGTTATTCCTGAGGTTGTGGGTTGTAGTATGGCTGTTAGACAACTTTACAGTGACGCTCCCAAAAACTTTTTCATGATCAGTTTGGGCTACGGTACTATGGAGGCCATTTTAAGTACAGAAGGTGGTTTGGTTCAGAGATCAAGTGTCTCTACCTTTGGTTTAAGATATGCGATAAACCTGATTACCCGTGAGCTTCAAAAAGACAACTATTTAGATCTGAAAACAGAGCATCAGATTGATCAGTATTTTAGTGAAGGAACAATTATTCTAAACAGAAAACGTTTAGACCTGAAAGAGCTTAGAAAGCAGGTAATAACTCAATACTACAATGATGTTATTTCTCCATCTTTGAGAAAAGCGTTTTCAGATAGTGATTTCACGAAATCAGCAGATATTTATTTAGCAGGAGGAGGAGCAAATTACAGTGAGCTCGTGAATTTGTTTAAGGATGAATTTGATGGCTTATTAAATGTTCACGTTCCTGAATCACCTGAGCAAATGGCATCTATTGGTTATTGCTTCAACAGCCTTGCCATTAATGGAGGCGCTAAGGATAAAGCAGTAGGACTTGACTTAGGAAATAGTTCTACAATATTGACTACTTTTAAACAAGACAAAGGAGATTGATAATATGAAATTTGGATCCAACAAACAACAGAATAAAGAACCCAATGTAGGAAAAGTAACCGTTTTGTCATTGGGGTTTGAACTTACGGGAGATATTATTTCTAAAAGTGATATCAGAGCAGATGGTATACTAGTGGGCAGTATTCGGACAGACAAAAAAGTGGTAGTTGGAGAAAAAGCTTCCATAACTGGAGATATTATTGCCGAAGAAATAAGCATCAACGGCGAAGTGGTCGGTGATCTATACATCAAAGGGGATACTACCGTTTATGCCAATGCAAGGGTGTCCGGTAGTATCATTACCAGTGCTGTGCACATACATAAAGGAGCTCAAATCAATAGCAGTGTACAGGTAGTTACACCTAAAGCCGTAGAGGAAGCTTCTGAATCTAGCAAAATCAATTCAGTGAGCAGAGAGGAACTCTACTCAATGCTGGATGAAAAAACGGTAGAGAAAAAAGAAGTGCCTGTTAAGCCTATTTCAAAACCGCAGGTAAGAACCTATACTGGTACTACTTCTTCAGGTACGGAGGATGACAATAAGGACCTACCAAGAACATGGTAAATTAAAGTGGGAGTATTCAATAAGGTTTATTGAATATTATAAATAAGGGATTGCAACACGTAACAAGGTATTTGCACCTATTTCACATAAGCTTGATAACTAAAAAACTAAAGAGACAAC
>NZ_ATNM01000142.1 GCF_000427295.1 Cyclobacterium qasimii M12-11B
TATTTTTTCATTTTAGCCCTGAAAGGGGGTAGTAACTTAGCACAGGGTGTCAGCCCTGTGACAATAGGTAAATTTTAAATCCTGAGCCCTGGAAGGGTGGCAATCTCAGTTTTTACTTTGACCTATCCTAGAAAAAAAAACACAAATAAATGTGTAAAATGAAAAGAAAGAGTAAACCTAATTTAGGACGTGACACCGCAAACTGTAATTCAATCGTAAATAATAAATGGAAAAACCTACCCCTTTCCCGGCGGCTGAGCGGAGCCGAAGCCTTAGGGTGACGAATCCGAAACACCTGCCACTTTGGCCCTGTAGTTCATTCGGCTTTAGAATCACATGTCGCTGTTCAACACCTTCAGTGTTGAGTGTAGGCGTGTTTGTCTTTCCCGTGGGTTGTGCCACTCACGGTTATTATTGTTCAGACCCTTCAGGTCTGTTTTTTTAGAATGGCGATCGTTTAATTACTATAACCATTCCAATCGGATCGTCATGAACCCATTCGGTCAAAAAGGTTACAAACCTCCAGGCGGCAGAGCGAAGTTGAAGTAATACGGTGACGTATCCCGAAACGCCTACCCCTTCGGCTCCGCTCAGGGTCCGGTGGGTCTTGTTTGGTCCGTTTGAAGATGAAACGCAGGTGTTGTCTAATAGCGCTTTTAGTATTTATTTGCCCTGAGTAGTTCGCCTAAATTTTAGGGTTTGCTATTTTTTCTTGGTTTCATGAGTCATTCGTAAACCATTAACTCCAAATATTCTTTTGAAAATTCACCTTTTTATTTCGGGAATTGGCAAGGGCTGATTAACTTTGCGCATGGCAGAACAGATTTTAATCCTAGACTTTGGTTCTCAGTACACGCAGCTAATAGCCAGACGTGTTAGGGAACTGGATGTATATTGTGAAATTCACCCCTTCAATAAAATCCCCCCAATCACCCCAGACATAAAAGGAATCATACTTTCGGGCAGTCCTTGCTCTGTTAGAGACAGTGATTCTCCTGATCTGGATTTAGATGCACTTCGCGGTAAATTACCAATTTTAGGCGTATGCTATGGCGCACAGCTTATGGCACAGAAGTACGGAGGAAATGTAACTCCTTCAGAAATCAGGGAATACGGTAGGGCTAAAATTTCCCATTTGGACACCCATTCCAAGCTTTTTAGGGAATTGACCCATGATTCTCAGGTTTGGATGTCTCATGGAGATACCATCAAGGAATTACCTGAAGGGTTTGATGTCATCGCCAGTACGCACTCGGTCAAAATAGCCGCCTATAAAGTACAAGGTGAAGAAACCTATGGTATTCAATTTCATCCTGAAGTAACCCATTCTACAGAGGGTAAGAATCTCTTGAGAAATTTCGTGGTTCAGATTTGTGACTGTGCTCAGGATTGGACTTCAGATGTATTCATAGATGCAACCATCGATTCACTTAAAGAAAGTATAGGCAAAGATCGTGTAGTAATGGGCTTGTCTGGTGGTGTGGATTCATCAGTAGCAGCTACTTTAATACACAGAGCTATTGGCGATCAATTGACTTGTGTCTTTGTGGACAACGGTCTCTTGCGGAAGAACGAGTATGAAGAGGTGCTGGAGTCTTACAAAGGGATGGGACTCAACGTCATTGGTGTTGATTCCAAGCAGAAGTTTTACGATGCCTTGGCAGGAATCTCTGATCCTGAAGGAAAAGAAAAGCCATTGGTAAAACATTTATTGAGGTCTTTGATGAGGAAGCACATAAAATCAAAGATGTCAAATGGCTGGGACAAGGCACCATTTATCCTGATGTGATAGAATCGGTGTCTGTAAACGGGCCATCCGCAACCATAAAATCCCACCACAATGTGGGAGGGCTTCCAGATTTCATGAAACTTAAAGTAGTGGAGCCACTAAATACGCTTTTTAAAGATGGTGTAAGGGAAGTTGGTAAAGCTTTAGGCATCTCAGATGCCATCATTGGCAGACACCCTTTCCCTGGTCCGGGACTTGGGATTAGGATTTTGGGAGATGTTACTCCAGAAAAGGTGCAAACGCTTCAGGAAGTAGATTATATATTCATTCAGGGATTAAAAGATGCAGGCTTATACGATGAAGTTTGGCAGGCGGGTTCCATGTTATTGCCCGTACAGTCTGTAGGGGTAATGGGTGATGAAAGAACTTACGAAAGAGTAGTAGCGCTTAGAGCGGTATCTTCTGTAGATGGAATGACTGCGGATTGGGTTCATTTGCCCTATGATTTTCTAGGAAAGGTATCCAATGACATTATCAATAAAGTGAAAGGTGTCAACCGGGTGGTGTATGATATCAGTTCTAAACCACCGGCAACCATAGAGTGGGAATAAAAAAATAACAGAAAAGCCTGATGTAGCTATCAGGCTTTTTTATGTAAATATGCTTAAGGAAAATTTAATTTCGTAATTTTGGTATGATGACGGTTTTTTGTGAAAAAAGGTACGAAGTTTGAAACTACACCATTAAAGAATTCTTCACCACATGAAAATAATACTATACTTTCTATTTCTTATTGTTCCCTTATCCTCTGTGTTTTCGCAGGAGGGTTTTGATCAATTTGAGCAAGCTAAAAAGCAAATAGAGCAGGGGAATCAAACAGAAGCAATGGAATTGCTTAGACCCTATCTTGACAAAGAGAAATACAGTTCATTGTCTGATTATGCGAGGTTTCATTTTGCCAGAGCAGCTTATGGCAACAGACAATTTGAACTGGCAAAGGAAGCACTCAACGTTCTTTTAGAAACAAGAGGTTTTGATAAAAAAGATGATGTGCGTTATTTACTGGCGCTGTGTCATTTTCAACAGTCTGCCCCAAATGATGGCCTTCGGTTAATTGATGAAATTACTGACGATTCCTTGAAAAAAGAGGGCTATAGGGCAAGTTATGATTTTTTGAAGGTAAGTGCATCAAGTTCTCTGGCTGTTCAATATGGGCTTTTTCCGGATAACGATGGTCTGGCCATGGCGCTAAAGGAAAGATTGGAGACCCAAAGCGCAATGTCCTCAACCGAAAAGCAACTGTATGAGACGATAAAAAGCAGGACCTTTTCAATGGGCGAAGGCGATGGAGATACCGTTTATGAAGTTAAGGACAAGGTTTTGGATATAGCTGTAGTACTGCCTTTCAATTATGAAGGGAGATCCGGTGTGCAGTCACTTACTTCAAATAACTTCGTTTTGCAACTGCACCAAGGAATAATTCTTGCACTGGAACAAGCTAAAGCTAAGGGTTTAAAATTGAATTTTAAGACTTTTGACACAGAGAGAAATGATGCCAAAGTTCGGGGGATTCTTGAAGATCCCTTCTTGCAAAAAGCAGATGTAATTATTGGTCCGCTTTACCCCGAAGAGACAGCACTAGTTGCAAATTTCGCACAACAAAAGCATATTCCTCAGATTAATCCACTGTCAAATATAGATGACAACGTTAAGGAGTATCAATATTCCTACTTGTTCAGACCTTCCATTCAGGCAATAAGCCAAAAAGTAATGGACTATTGTCGCAAGTTTGAAGGAAGAAGAGTAGCATTGGCTTATTCAGGGACAAGCAGAGATGAATTATTGGCAGCTACCTTTGTAGAAATGGCTAGAAATAGCGGGCTTCAAATAGTTAAGAATCAGAAAGTGACTACCAGAGACATGCATGGCTTTTTTGAGAGCCTTGAATTAAGTGGAGGTGGCAGACCGACAGCGGATATTATGGTTATTTTCTCTGATGATCCAAATATTGCTTCACCTACCTTTGGCCTTGTAGAGTCATTAGGAGCAGGCATGCCTGTAGTGGTGATGGAAAGCTGGTTGTATTTCGATTTTGCCAATTACGACATGATGGAGGCTCAGAATTTCCATTTTGTTGGGAATAATACCGTAGACTTTAATAGCGAAGTCCTAGATGAATTCAGAGTTAATTACCTGAACATTTATAAAGCATATCCTTCATCTTTCGCCTACATGGGTTATGAATTGGCAGATTTTGTAACAAAGGTTATCAATGAAGAAAATGGGTTTGACTTTCAAAAAAATCTTGACAGAAGAAGTTTTATCAAAGGGAATTTGACCTTTGGGTATAATTTCTCACGTGTGAAATCTAATAATTACGTTCCAATATTAAGTTTGGAAGAAGGTGTATTGACTATTGAAGAATAATTAAATGACGACAAATAAAAGCAAGCAACTTTTTGAAAAAGCCAAGAAATTTATTCCTGGTGGAGTAAATTCACCTGTTAGGGCATTTAAGGCTGTAGGGGGTGATCCTATCTTTATCGAGAAAGCAGAGGGTGCTTATATCTATGATGTAGATGGGAACCAATACATAGAAGCGATAAACAGTTGGGGGCCAATGTTGCTTGGACATAACCATCCATTGGTGCGTGAAGCGGTAATTAAAGCCATGGAAAATGGCACTTCTTTCGGAGCGCCGACAGGCCTGGAGGTAGAAATTGCGGAATTGATCACAAAAATGGTTCCTTCTGTAGAAAAAGTTAGAATGGTCAACAGTGGTACAGAAGCTACCATGTCGGCAGTTCGGTTAGCCAGAGGATATACAGGAAGAGAAAAGTTTTTAAAATTTGAAGGGAATTACCATGGTCATGGTGATAGTTTTTAATAGCTGCAGGATCAGGTGCCATTACTATGGGAAATCCGAATTCTCCTGGAGTTACCAAAGGAACAGCTAAAGATACTTTACTTGCTCCTTTTAATGATCTTGAGAAAGTCAAAGAAGTGGTGGCCGCAAATAAAGGAGAAATTGCAGCCATTATTCTAGAGCCAGTAGCTGGGAATATGGGATGTGTGCTGCCTGAACCTGGCTTTTTACAGGGGCTGCGAAAAATTTGTGATGAAGAAAGCATCGTATTAATATTTGATGAGGTGATGACTGGCTTCAGGCTTTCTCCTGGAGGAGCACAGCAGCTTATGGATGTCATTCCTGACCTTACCACTATGGGCAAGATTATCGGTGGAGGCATGCCGGTAGGTGCTTATGGAGGTAAGGCTGAAATAATGGATTTTGTTTCCCCATCAGGACCTGTTTACCAAGCGGGAACGCTTTCTGGAAACCCCATTGCCATGGCCGCTGGCCTAACGATGCTAAAATACCTAAATGAAAATCCATCGGTTTACACCCAGTTGAGCAAGACAGGTGATACGCTGGTAAATGGCTTAAAGGAGATCCTCAACCGATTGGGACTTCCTTATACCATAAACAATTTGGGAAGCATGTATACGCTTTTCTTTACCGATCAAAAAGTAAAGAATTTTGCAGATGCCCAAACCTGTGATACAGGTTTATTTGGGAAATACTTTAGGGGAATGTTAGATAAAGGCATTTACCTTGCTCCTTCTCAGTATGAAAGTTTGTTTCTCTCAACAGCCTTGGAGCAAACACATCTTGATCAAATCTTAGATGCGAATGAGCAAACTTTAAAAAGTTTATAGATTAAGTAAAGAAAAAAAAGGGAGCCTTTCGAATATCGAAAGGCTCCCTTTTTTTTGTTAATAGACTGATTGGGTAGCTCCAATAATTTTATTTACGATTCCATTGTCTTTCTCGGTATCCGAACCGGCTTCTCCATTGTTTGAAGCGTAATCCAGAAGATTTTCAAGTTTCGTTACTGCAGAAGGAGATCCTTCCTTCTTGATTTTTTCTATCAAGGCACTGGAAGCATCTTCTTGACCAGTGTTCTTCAAGGCCAGTATTACAAGTGCTTGCTCCTGGCTATTTAAGCTTAAAATGTCTGATTGAGAAATGACAGCTTCCATGTATTTTGAAAATTGCTGTTGATTATTTCTCGCTTTGTTCACCATAGCAGCCAAATAATCTTGAAGAATTTCTCTTGGGCTATAAGGCTTGCCTACACCCAGGTTTTCAGGCCAAATTCTTGATTTTTCAATTTTACTAGTTGCAGCAGTCCATTTTTTATTCTGAATGTCCTTGAGTGCAGCATTTAGGTAGACACTTTCATAAAGTGTCCTTCCCCCTCCGGCGCCTTCATGTGGTAGCACCTCAATTTTATCCAATAGGTTCATGGCCATTTTATAATCACCATTTTTATTGAGTAGTTTGATGAATTCCATTTCTAGGACATAATTCCCAGAAAAAGCTTTTATAGCCTCTCTTGCAATGCTCATGGCCTTTTGATCATCACCAGCTGCAACATGCTGTTGAATGAGCTGAAAATAGGTTCTCCATTCTGTTTTGTCTAATGCTAGCGACTTTTCCAGATCTTCCAGAGGATTTCTACCTTTCTCTGTGTCCAGAAGCATTGCTCTACTTAGGTAAAAAGTGGCCTCATCAGCAGATTGCCCAATTGTTTCTAATAATTGGTAGGCTTCAGCTTCCTGCTGCATGGCCAAAAGGTTGAGGGCAAGATAATAATCGACCTTCCAGGAAGATACTTCTGATTGGGCCCATTTTAGCATCGGAAGGGTTTCTTTTCGGAAAGGCAATACAAAGGCTGTGGAATGATCCATCATTTCTTTCAGTTGTGCATCCTTTTGTGAAGGATCCAGGTAGGCCAGCCATAAATTCACCAAAGCATGGGACGGGCTATTTTCCAAAACCTCAATGGCAGCTTCTTTCTGATTGTATTTTTTATACACAGAAGCTAATTCTATATAGGTTTGATAAGGGAATTCATTGTTTATCATTTCCTTAAATTTAGCCAATGAAGCCGGAGATTTGTCAGTAAGGTACCTTTCAAATCGAATGAAGTGATTGAGTGGATCAATCTCCCAAAGTTTATCCAAGGTAGCATCAGCCAATTCTTTTTCTCCTTTAAGCCTTTGGATTACTGCCAAAGGTTGAAGTGCCATTACATTACTGGTGTTATTGCGAAGTGCTTTTTTTGCAAAATCTTCCCCTTGGCTAAGTTGCCCCTCAGACAGGTATATTTCGGACATGACGGCATAGGCTGAGGATCTGAACTCCATAGATCTGGCAGCCCAACCGAAGGCTTCAAGCGCCTGTGTTGTCTGTCCTTTGGCCAGGTAAATGCTGCCTGCCACGAAATTAGCCTGGTGGTCAAAATAATCGGTTGCCAGCGCTTTATAAATTTGCGCTAAAGCCTCGTCGTATTGCGTAAAACGCAAAAGCAGTTCAGCATAATCTATCCTACCCTTTTGATTTCCCGGGTCATTTTCAAGCAATGTTTCATAACTGGCTTTTGCCTTTTTATATTCTCTACTGTAGTATTGTTGCCTGGCCTCCAAATATAACTTTTGATTCTCCGAAAGTTCTGGCGCATTCACTTTATCAAAAGGGCGGGTAAGTTTCATGTCGTCCGTATCGGACCATTTGTAAAGTTGCTCTCCTTTATAGGAAACCACCATTTCTTTTAAGGGCACTCCCACTTGAAACTCATGTGTGATTACTTCCATTGGATTTGCATGAATGGGCAAGGTTTTAGCAAGTTCCCCATTAACACTTACTTCCAATGCACCGTCCACCTTCTGGAAAGGATTGAAACCCAATTTCACCAGGTTGTTGGTTCGCTCCATGTGGATGACTCCAATTTTGGAAACGTCGCTTATACCACCTATCTGTTTGGCTGGAAACCAATAGTTCGACCATTGATCGATTGTGTAAGGGTCGAAACCTGCCTTTGTGAGTGGAGTATCCACATTTTTGGAGGGAGAAAATTGGTTCAACATCCTTCCAGCCTGGAATTCCATGTATTGGCCATTTTTATCGGTCAATAGATCTTCCCAAATCCCACCGTTTCTAGACAGTGCCCATAACCAAAGTTTTTTACCAGGGCTGTCATCGTAGGTTGAGAAATGTCCAAAGCCTATCTCTTGATCGTGAAAATAGCCGCCAAAGTGATTTAAAAATGAGCCAGCGATATGTTGTGATTTGGCACCTCCAAAATTATTGTTCTTATAATGATTGATTTCAATGCCATCCTGGATTGGCCAGTCTTTTACTTCTCCACTATGTTGCAAGGCAATGTGGCCAGGGTAAAAGAATTCCTGATCGTTGGCAACATGGGCAGCCGCGGTCATCCAGTTGTAGTAGGGCTGTCTTAAAGGTTCAGGATTGTACCAAACGGCCTCTGTTTCAAAGTAAGCTTTGTCTTTTGGTAAGTTGATTTTGACTCTCCATTGTGTTCTTGAAGGAAGATCAATAGTACCCACCACACAGGTAATACTACCGTCTTCATTCTCATAATACATGTAGTCCACTGGGCTGGCTGTAGCAGGAGAGTGGCCAATAATACCAAAGTTAAACTCAATGCCACCGGATGTCCATGGCCCCCTCATGGCAATGTTTCTAAATTTCACCACTTCATTTTCATAAATGAAATCCTCACCAGTTGATTTTTCTATGGCTCCCCAAATCCTTCCACCGATTTCAGGCATTACAGTGACTTTTAGGAATTCATTTTCAAGGGTGATAACATTCCATTCCTTCTTTTCTGGCTTTACACTAAAACCGTCAAAATTAAAATAGGGATAAATGCCCGGCTTGTGAGCAAGTGAAGGAATTGGATTGGGATCTGAGAAAGGATACGTCTGAAAAACGGTTTGCTGTTGGGAAATTTTTGCTTCCTGAGCGTTTCCAATTTTTACTAAGGCCAACATCGAAGCGAGGAGGACTACTATCTTTAATTTCATATTAGGTAGGTCTTTTTTAGAAGATTATCTTGTTTGAATATGCGGATAAGCAATGGTTATTTCAAGTTATTGGGGTGTTGAAATTATCGAAACAATAGGAGTTAGTGTTAAAACCAATTGCTTTTCAATAGTTTATATTTAATTATACGTAGTTCTTTTGCTTATTACTTAGTAAAATTTCTTTAATACAATTTAATAACCAATGCTTTTTTGATAAAGGGTTTCTCCCTCGGTAAAAGGGGAAGTGAAAACCGCTCTAAATAGTTTAACAACAGACCTTAGCTGTTAATTCGTTTTGGGTACAACTTTTAAAGGATGGCTGAAGTTGACACGTTAATTTTAGCCATTTTCTCATTTTTCATTGGGTCTAAAAAGTAAATATTCCACGTTATTCCCAGCGCTAATTAAACCTTTATTGCTACCTTTATTTGAGTTTTTACAATCCTACTACTTTAGGTTTTGTAACGAATATGGCGAAAAAATAATTAATTGAACCAATAGAAAAAGAGCATGAGTGTAAAGATTTACGGCATAAAAAATTGCAATACGATGAAGAAGACCTTTACCTTGTTTGACAGCTTGGGCAAAGATTATGAATTTATCGATTATAAAAAGCAACAACCAGACACGAAACTTTTAGAAAGCTTTATTGAAGCACTTGGCTTAGATACGGTTATTAATCGGAAAGGCACCACTTTCAGGAAGCTGGAGGAAAATACCAAGGCAGACCTGGAAAGTAAAGAAACAGCAATCCCCATCTTACAGGAAAAAAGCAGCATGATAAAACGTCCAATTTTGGTGTTTGATGATGGAAGCATGCAGGCTGGATTGGACGAAGATTTGATTCGTTCCAAAGACTGATAAACCGATTTAGAACAACACGCATTAAATTAATCCCTTCTGAGATTTTGGCGAAGAATTGAGTGGAGTTATCTGTGGGGGGAACAACAAGGGAGAACTGAAAGTCCATTTGTGCCTCATTAACTCCTGAAGCGTGTTTGCCTTGATGATTTATGAGGATAAAAACAATCTTATTTCAGACACTATTCAGTAGGTCGAAATAAGATTGTCTGTTTTTGTCTTAAGAGAACTTCGTTTTGTCAGATTTCTCCATTGGTAAAAAGTCAACGTCCAGGTATCCGCCAGAGGCATTTGGACTGGTTAGAAACTGAGGGATGCCCATTGCCCAGTCAATGGTTTGCCGATGGATATGTCCTGCAAATACACCCAGAAGGTTGCTGGTGTTGAAAACCGCTTTGTGAAATTCCATGGTTGTGCTACTATGACCGTTTTCAGGCCAACGTTCCCTTCGTTCAATTTCAAAATTTCTGTCATTTTGAGCATTGTATTCAGGATGACCACAGCCATAACCCAAAGTTCTTCCTGGTGCATAAAGTGGAATATGCATCATTAAGAGCATGGGTTTCCCTTTTTTGCTTCTGCTTTATAAAACGCGAGTTGCTCAGGAAGTATCTCATAATAACTGTTGTCTATATTGACCACATTAATACCCTTCACATCCACAGCATACATCAGTGGATTTTGGCCCTTGTACAGAGGGAGTAGCCGTTCGTTAATCCAGGTTTCCCTCAATTCGTGCAGGCTTCCTTTCATTCCTTCATAATGCCAATCGTGATTGCCACTTGAATAGAAGTAGGGGATACCCGTTTTTTCCAATTTATCAAAAGCCCATTCTATGGCTGCTTCCGAAGGAAAACTAAATAAATCGCCAGTCAGGGTGATCGCATCTGCTTTTTCCTGCCTGGCAATTTCTAGTGTAGCTTCAAAAGCCTCCTCTGGATGAGTAGGCTCACCACTGAGAAAATGTTTGGTCTCATTGTAAGCTTTAGCCATTCTTCCGCTATACTCCTGGAACTTAACACCCCTTTCATCATCCCGCCATAAATGCGTGTCAGTGACATGCATGATTTTTACTTTTTGGCTTAGATTGGGTACATTATAGGTGATTTTATGCCCATTTACACCTATAATAAAAGGATGTTTTTTGTAGTCTGCTTTTGGTTGTGCAGCCAATAGGCCATCGCTCACACCCAGGGCTAGTCCAGCAGACAATGCTCCGGCATTTTGGAAGAAATGTCGTCTTTTCATAAATAGATTAATTTTTATTCATCCCACATAGGAGCAGTAAGGCCATTTAAGTCCCACACTACTTTACCTGAACGAACGGTCAATTCATTTTCTATTTTGTATTTACCAGTCATTTTACCAATACCGGTTTTTTCGGTAAAGCCGAATTCCCCTTCGAGTACATTGAAAATAGCAATGTCTGCAATAGCCCCTTTACTTAAATGACCTAATTCTGTTCGCTTGATTACTTGAGCTGGTGTCCACGTTGAAGCGGTTACTACCTCTTGTAAGTTCATGCCTATATTAAGGAACTTAGACATTACATTGTTCATGTTTTTCATTCCACTCATGATACTACTCAAGTGACTATCTGTACTGATTGTATTTGGTTTGATACCTTGTTCAATTGAAGGAATTGCATGTTTGAATTGAAAGCTTGAACCACCATGTCCCACATCATAGATAATACCTCTTTCCTGAGCCGCTTTTATAAAGGGACGTAATTCCCCTGATGCATCTACCAAGGCTTCCCTACCTGGGCCACCGCCACCAAAAATGTGCGTGTAGATATCACCAGGCCTAAGTTTTTCCATAAATAAGGTCTCTAAAGGAAGCGGAGGATTGGATCCACCGAAATCTACCATCACTGGGATGTCTGCCATTTCACCAGCTTTTACCAGTCGATCTACAGGCCCCCATTCATGACCTGAAAAATGCGCTACTTTGACGCCTACAATGTACTCAGGAAATTGTTTGGCAATCAATGCAGTCATTTTAGGATCCATGTCATCCATGTTTTGTTCATAAAGAGAACCCTTCATTCCATGACCGACTATATTGAGCATTACCAGAACTCTTGTCCTTACCCTATCGATAACTTGTTCCTTAAACTGGACAAAATTTCTCCATCCTGAACCACCTGTATCTACGACAGTAGTAACTCCAAAAGGTAAGGTGTAGCCGTCAGGATGAATGGCACTGTAACCACTACTGTATTGCCCTTTTGGGTCAAGACCATAGAAATTATGCGTATGAATATCTACCAGGCCAGGGCTTACATATAATCCTGTGACATCTATTACTTCTGCGGCCAGATCTGCTGCAATTGTTTTTTGAACAAGTGCTATTTTATCGCCTATTATGGCAATATCCATAGGCTCATCAATATTGTTTTTAGCATCCATTAAATGGCCACCTTTGATCAAAAGATCATATTGTTGAGCGATACCTTGAATGGAGCCTATCCCAAGTAATGCGAATGTGAAGGCTAATTTAAGCCAATTGAAGGCGATTTTTTTAATGCTGTTCATGCGGTTAGTGTTGTTTTTTAATTTCTTGGGATAATTTAGCGCATAAGCTTCGTAGTAGCAAGCGAATTTTGCTAATCGGCTTTTTGGGAAGATTAAAAAAAAAACGGAGGATATTAGTCCTCCGTTTTTTTAAAAGTTTTTTAATTTTATACAGCTTCTAGAATAATTTGATGAATGTCTTCATCCAATATTTCCTTTTTCATATCAGCATGTTTTAGGAAAACATTATAGACTTTGTCTAACTCCACTTTAGAAAGGGAGTGACCTACCTTGTGCGCCCGATAGGCTAGTGCTGCTCTTCCTGATCTTGCCGTAAGTACGATCATGGATTCATCCACTCCTACTTCTAGTGGATCAATGATCTCATACGTTTCTCTATTCTTAATAACGCCATCTTGGTGGATGCCAGAAGAATGGGCAAAAGCATTGGAACCAACGATGGCTTTATTTGGCTGGACCATCATTCCCATTCTATCCGCTACAAGACGACTAATTGGATTAAGTAATCGGGAGTTAATATTATTGGTGACGTTAAGCCTTGGGTGCTGCTTCATTATCATGGTGACCTCTTCCAAAGAAGTGTTTCCGGCTCTTTCACCTATTCCATTGATCGTGCACTCAATTTGACGGGCACCATTCATTATAGCGGCTATAGAGTTGGCTGTGGCAAGTCCAAGGTCATTGTGGCAATGAGCGGAAATGATTACATTCTCAATTCCCCTTACATTGTCGGCCAGGTATTTTATTTTGGCGCCATATTCATCTGGTAAACAATAACCCGTGGTGTCAGGGATGTTTAGAACAGTGGCTCCAGCCTTGATAACTGCTTCACAAACCCTTGCTAGGTATTCATTGTCTGTTCTTCCAGCATCTTCAGCATAAAACTCTACATCCTCCACAAAACTTTTTGCATGTGCAACGGCTCCAGAAGCCCATTCAAGAATGTTGTCTCTGTTGCTATTGAACTTATGTTTGATATGATAATCAGATGTACCAATACCAGTATGTATTCTTGGGCGCCGTGCAAATCTAAGCGCTTCGGCAGCCACTTCTATGTCTTTTTTTACGCCTCTGGATAGCCCGCAAATAATAGGCTCTGTGATATTTTTTGATATTTCAATCACAGAATTAAAATCTCCGGGACTTGAAATAGGAAAACCTGCTTCGATCACATCTACACCTAAAGCCTCTAGTTGTTGTGCTATTTCTATTTTTTGAGGGGTGTTTAATTTACATCCGGGCACTTGTTCCCCATCTCGTAGGGTGGTGTCAAAGATCAATACGTGATTCTTATCCATAATTTTAATATTTTAATAAAATCTAAATTAGAACCTTCCAATTAGCCAATAAATTCGATTAACTTTATATGTCCGACACCTAACGGTTGTTTAAATGGTGTAATTAATTGTAAATGAGATATTTAATAGTGATTATATTATGATACCCAATAGTAAAAAAGATTTTTTGTTTGACCTGATAAATAGCTTGTCACCTTCTGAAAAAAGAAATTTCAAATTGTTTGCCAAGCGTCTCGCCGCAAATGAAGGGGCTAAATTTCTTTTGCTTTTTGATGCTTTAGATAAGATGAGTGCTTACAATGAGCAGCAATTGCTGGAAAAAGCACCCGTTACTAAAAAGCAATTGTCAAACATGAAAGCGCATTTGTACAAGCAGGTTTTAACTTCTCTTCGGCTATTGTATGCCGATAGGAATATAGAGTTGCAGCTAAATGAGCAAATAGACTTTGGGAGAATTCTGTTCAATAAGGGTTTGTACATGCAAAGCCTGAAAACACTGGACAAAGCCAAACAGGTAGCAAGTTTGTACAGTCTCGATACGATTATGCTCAGAGTTGTGGAGATGGAAAAAGTTATCGAGTCACAACACATTACCCGAAGCATTAAAAACAGGGCAGATATTCTCAGTGAGGAATCTTCAGTCTTGTCAAAAAGGGTGGACTTAAAGAATCGGTTTTCAAGCCTTTCATTGCAATTGTACGGTATCTATTTAAAGACGGGTTATATCAAGGATAGAGAGGGAAGGGAAATGCTGGAGAATTTTTACAAGCAGAACATGCCTGTATATGATTTTATGACACTTGGGTTTTATGAGAAAATGTACCTGTTTCAAGCCCAGGTTTGGTATTTCCATATTATACAAGATTTTCCGGTATGCTATAGAGCAGCCCAGCACTGGGTAGATTTATTTCATGCTGAGCCCCAGATGATAAAGGTCGCTACGGGAAGTTACCTAAAGGCTTATCATTATTTGTTGGATACCCTATTCTATTTGGGGTATTATGAGCGTTTTGCCATGGTATTGAAGGAGTTCAAGGTAAGTGTACAGCAAAAAGACTTTGTTTTGGATGGGAACAGTAGGATTCTTTCCTTTCTCTACCTCTACTCCAACATGATTAATTTTTATTTTCTTAAAGGGGACTTTACTAAAGGGGTTAAAGAAATCGTGCCTGATTTATTAAGGGATATAGCGCCGCTCAAACGGAAACTTGATGTGCATCACCTTATGGTTTTGCATTATAAGATAGCCTGCCTTTATTTTGGAAGCGGGGACAATGAAAGAGCAATAGTATACCTGGACCAGGTGATCCAGAATAGCCAGATTGGTCTACGGGAAGATTTGCAATGTTTTGCCCATATCCTAAAATTAATTGCGAGCTATGAGGCTGGGATTGATGAGAAATTGGATGGGCAGATCAGAAATGTCTACCGTTTTTTAATTAAGATGGATGATTTACACCAAGTACAAAAAGAGATGATGCGCTTTGTTCGAAATTTAAGTCGGATTTATGACCATGAACTTAAAGGGGCGTTCATAGAGCTAAGAGAAAAGTTGCTTGTCTACGAAAACCATCCCTTTGAAAAAAGGGCTTTTTTATATTTAGATATTATTTCCTGGCTAGAGAGTAAAATAGAAAACAGACTTGTACAGGAAATAATCCGACAAAAATTTTCAGAGAAAATTAAGCGGGAAAAGTACAGAATATCTAACAATAGCTTATGAAAAAGCTGCCTGGTCTTTAGCAGATCAGGCAGCTCTACAGGAATATTTAGGAAATTAGGCTAAAACCTTTTTTTCCATGATTACCTGACCTTTGTAATACAATTTGTCCTCAAGCCAGAAAGCTCTGTGAGGTAAATGAAACTCTCCAGTGGTAGGACATTGAGCCAAACCAGGTGCGTTTAATTTATAATGTGTTCTTCTTTTATCTCTTCTGGTTTTGGAAATTTTCCTTTTAGGATGCGCCATATCTATGTAATTTTTAGATTATTCGTTATTTTTTAAATTCTTTAAAGCTTTCCAAAACGGATTTTGGTCGTCTTTCATTTGTTCTTCTGTTAAGTCACTTTCTCTTGCTTCATACACAATCCAACCCTCGTCCTCATCATCTTCGTCCTCTTCTGTCAGGTGATCAGGATGAATTTTTTTTGCAGGGATTCCGAGCAAAATAAATTCATAGATCAATTGCATCACATTGATGCTTTGTGTGTCTTGGGTTATGAAAAAAGATCTCGTCATCTATTTCCGCCTCTTCCTGTCCATACTTGTACAGGATCTTATGAGAAAGGTCAGTAGGTTGATCAAAATCCTCAAGACTTCTGTCGCAAGTAAGATTTACCTTCCCCTTCAAATTAAAATTAGCTTCAATTAAGTTAATTCTTTTATCAAGTTCTAGCTCTACCTTAATGTCTACGTCATTTACGATATCACCACTGTTTTCAAAATGTTCAAGAAACTCGGAGTCAATTTCAAAAGTGAAATTGTGCTTCCCTTCTTTCAGTGGGATAATGTCAATATCGAATTTCCTTATGAATTTCATTTTCTGAATTAAGACCGCAAATTTAGATAAATATTTCTGATTAATAAAATCTACCCTTCAATAATTTCATTAAGTAGCCATTAAGTTTTCTTTTCGTTTAATCATATCATGCGCAAGAAAAATCGCAGATCGCATAGAACCGGGGTTTGCGTCGTTTTTTCCAGCAATATTGTAGGCTGTCCCATGATCAGGACTTGTTCTTATTATTGGTAGCCCGGCAGTGAAATTCACTCCTGATTCGAAACATAAGGCCTTAAAAGGAATTAGTCCTTGGTCATGGTACATGGCCAAAACACCATCAAACCTTTTCTGATGCATCATTCCAAAGAAACCATCCGATGGATAAGGACCAAAAACCAAGGCGCCTTCTTCTTTAAAACTTTTCACAACAGGTTGTATGATTTCCAGCTCTTCATTTCCCAATAGTCCATCTTCTCCGGCATGTGGGTTAAGACCCAATACCGCAATCTTAGGTTTTGAAATCCCAAAATCATTCTTGAGTGAACGGATCATTATTTTTAATTTGGCCCTGATGCTTGCTTCGGTAACCCCAGCAGCAATGTCCTTAAGAGGAATATGTCCAGTAACCAATCCTACGCGCATGTCCTCTGATACCATGAACATCATGCTTTCGGTGGTGTCAAATGCATTGGTCAAGTACTCAGTATGCCCTACAAATGGCGTTTCAGTACTGTTGATATTGTTTTTGTTTAGAGGAGCAGTTACTAATGCGTCCAATTGGCCGCTTTTTAAGTCCACTATGGCTTGATCTATGGCTGCGAGGGCCATACTGCCAGCGTCTCGGGTTTCAACGCCTGGCATCACCTCAGGTGATTCCTGTACGACATTGATCACGTTGATCTTTCTATGATGAACCTCTTCAATACTTTTGATCTGAATAAAATTAAATTCATTCATGTCTAATGCTTTCCTGTAAAAGGTAAGCGCCTTGCCATGGCCATAGATGACAGGGGTAATCATTTTTTGAAGCCTGTTGTCCAGCAAAGCCTTCATTGTAACCTCTGCACCAATACCGTTGATATCACCTATGCTAATTCCGATTACGGGTTTATTCTTTTTTATGCTCATGGACTTTTATCTTTGGCTAATAAATGACAAAATTATAAAATAATTTAATCCTTATTCTAATTTAATGGGTTTTACCAGTTTGGATCCAGTGTCAATTTTAAAGTTAGCTGGTGGTCTTTTATAGATTACCCCTTGTTTTTTTATGTCAGGATGGGCATTGATATGTCATGCCTTTTCTGACATAAAAAATAAATTAATAGGAGACTTCAACTCTGAAGCGATTGTTGACTGCTTTTAACTGATCAAAAGCTGCTTTAGACAATTTGATCAATAGTTTATTGTTGTCACCTGTTTCAGGCAATACGCCAACAACACGAGCGAAAACAGTCACGTCATTTTCTTCATTTCTGACCCTCATGATCGTTCCTACTGGAGCATTTCTATGCAAAACCAGGAATTTTTTGTGGTTTCCTGTCCCTTCGATCACTTCCGCCTGACCACTCTCGTTTACATTTTTGAAAGCAGTGGATGTGCTGATGTTGTTTGTTGGTGTGGTTGATGCGCTTTCAGAGTTGGTCTGTTCAGGTGTGGATGTACTGTTTCCTGGTAACTGAGTTACGGGGATATTCGCATTGGTCTCCCTGCTAACTTTCAAGGTTTGTCCAACGGACAGGTTGTTAGAAGAAAGTCCATTCCACTTGATGATATCGCCAACATTGGCTTCATATTTTCTTGCTATGGCAAACAAAGTTTCACCCTGTACCACTTGATGAGATATCCAGTTGCCTGTAGTAGAAACTGTAGGAGAGGCTACTACTGTCGGGCTTGTGACCACAGGTACACTCTCTTTTACTATTTTTTCCTTGGGTTGTTTTTTAGGCGTATTTATTTTTGTGTGGTAACGGCTACTTTTTGATCTGCTACAGCGACTGTTTCTTCCACTTTTTTGCAACAACAGGTTTTACTGGTTCCTTAACACCTTCTATTATAAGGGCTTGTCCTACGCTTAGGTCGGTTCCTTTTAGTGCATTGGCTTCCATTAGTTTGTCCATGCTGATATTATAGGATTTGGCAATGGAAAAGAGTGTCTCCCCAGGAGTAACATGGTGAACTTGTGCACCTTCCGGGATCATCTTTGGCTCTATATAGGGAACCCTTATGCGTTGGCCTATTTTTAGACCATCTTTTAAAGAGTCATTGTTTTGGACAAGTTCATTTACAGGAGTGTTGTACCTTCTTGAAATCCCAAACAAAGTTTCTTGTGGATCTACCTGGTGAATAATGTAGGATTTACCTCCAATTTTCTCTATCCCCACAGAATCTGATCCCACAAGTAATGCTCCTTTAGATGGGACAGCAAAGCCAATTATCCCTATAATCAATATCCAGCACTTCATTTTACTAACGGTTTTTAACAATAAATTTCTAATAATCATGCAAATTTGATATTTATTTTATCAATTGCAACTCCATTTTACACCAATAGGGGGGATGATCATTTTTATTGGTATATTCAATCATAAATATTAAACAGGTATTTAAAATGAAATTCTCGTTTGGTTTAACGCTCTATATATTATTGTATTTAATAGGGGCTCCAATTGCGCAAGCACAATCTGAAGCATCTGAAGACTCTCTTCAAACAGTTTATGTGTTTGAAATGAAGGATGATATAGATCCTAGAATGAATAGGAAAGTAAGAATGGCTATGGACGATGCCGTGGAGAAAAAAGCGGCATTAATTATCGTTCACATGGATACTTATGGAGGGGCAGTAAACGATGCTGATGATATTCGAACGCTCTTTTTGGAATCTGAAATTCCCATCGTTTCTTTTATAGATAAGGATGCTGCATCCGCAGGTGCTTTGATCTCTATTGCATGTGATAGTATTTATATGGCAAAGGGTGGGAGCATAGGAGCAGCCACCGTGGTGATGGGAGGGTCAGGTGAAGCTGCGCCTGACAAATACCAATCTTATATGCGCTCCATGATGAGGAGCACTGCAGAGGCAAGGGGAAGAGATCCTAAAATTGCGGAAGCCATGGTAGATGAAAACATTGAAGTGGAAGGTGTGTCTAAAGAAGGTGAAGTCATTACCTTTTCAGTTTCAGAAGCTTTAGAAAATGGCTTTTGTGAGGCTGAAGTCTCTTCCATTGAGCAAATTGTAGAACGGTTTGGGTTTGATAACTATGAAATTTACAATTATTCCCCCTCCGCTACCGAAGACATTATCTCTTTGTTTCTTAATCCGGCGGTAAGTGGCTTTTTAATTTTAATCATATTTGCTGGAATTTATTTTGAAATTCAAACACCCGGTATAGGTTTTCCGCTTGCTGCAAGTGCAATAGCCATAATACTTTATTTTATACCTTATTACCTGACAGGACTTGCCAGTAATTGGGAGTTGGTGGTCTTTATAGTTGGGATAGTGTTATTGGCTTTGGAGATATTTGTGGTGCCAGGATTTGGCGTGTTTGGAATCCTGGGGATTATCTGTATCCTTTCCGGATTAACGATGGGGATGCTGCCAAATGAGCAGTTTGATTTCACTTTCGTAAGTTCTGGAAAACTTTTTGCTGCTTTACTAACGGTAATTTTAGCGGCTACAATTGCCACTGTTTTGATTTTTACCCTTACACCAAAAATCAATCAATGGGAAAGCTTTAGTAGAATCTCATTAGCAGATACCCAGCAGAAATCTGATGGCTATACATCTACTTCCTATTCTCAGGATTTACTTGGGAAAGTTGGCGTTTCTCATACCCGTTTGATGCCAAGTGGAAAAGTGATCATTGATGATGAGATGTATGATGCCTACTCCAGAGGTGAATTCATTGACAGGGGAGAGAAAATAAAGGTCATAAGTACTGAGGGTACCTCATTGAGAATAAAAAAAATAGAGGCCTAGCCTTATTTTTACTTAGAAAGGAAAAACCTGCATCTTCAGGGATGCGTTTTGATTTCACTTAATTCGAGAGTCAAAAGCAACTTTTACAGATTGGTTTTCATTTTAAGGGTTTAATAGTTCTATGCTTTCCTGTAATATTGGTTTCAATATTATACCTAACCTAGGGGGTACAGGGAGAAAATAAAAACTAAATTGAATTTGGTCAAAACTGCTATTTGTACTGCCCTCCAAGAATGTTTAAGATTAAGTGTGGACTATTAAATTGGCTTTGGATAAACAAATTCCAAGAATTCCTGTCACTTTATCTTACAATCCCTTAATTTTGTCAGAGAATGGGGCGTTTTTGTTGCGCTACAAGCCAATAAAAGTAATCCTACATGCGCCGATTCTCGTAGAAGGATGTAGGCCTAAAGTACTAAAATAGATTAAGTGCCAATGTTTCAGTGTTATACAAGGGCAACTTGACAAAGACAATAATTCATTAGTGAATAAAAAAGACATTTCATGAAACTAGATATCAATTCCCTTAAAAAAATTGCTCACCTGGCCAGGCTTGAGTTTGACGAAAACGGCGCGAAAAAAATGACGGCTGATATGACTCAAATCTTGGACTGGGTAGAAAAACTAAATGAGGTGGATACCAGCAATGTGGAGCCCTTGATTACCATGTCTTCTGAAGAAAACATCATGAGACAAGACGAAGTTGGGGCGCATCTAGATCACGAAAAAGGCTTGAAGAATGCTCCTCAAAGAGATTCTGATTATTTCCGCGTTCCAAAAGTTATGGAGTAATGCGCTGGTCAATTTGGCAGCGCTCATTTTTTTTTATCTTTCTGGTTGTACTTATTTGTTCCGGGGCTGGACTGCTTTGGATAGTCATATCGGGGAGTTCTTTTCAGTCGATTGAACTTTTAACCCTCTCTGAAGGGGTGAATGTTCCATTGGGTAAATTCTTGTCGGCCTCTGGGTTTCTTGATTTGGAAGTGCAAAATTTCCTTCTCTTTGATCAATTCCTTGCTGTGCCACCAATCACTTATCCGGCCCTAACCCAAGTGATGGGGATTAGTGTATGGGCACTTTTGTTATTTTTTATTGTATTAATAACATTGCTGAAACGACAGGCTTTTTTGATTGGAGCAGGCTTGTTGATACTGTTGTTAAGCATTAGTGGGGTGAATAGCTTGAATATTGGTGGAGTAGGTACCAATTATGCCATGGCCATTTGTTTGCTTTTTCTTTTGGCTCCTGCAGCTATTGTTCGCCTCTTCTTTAATTACCTGTCATTAAGATTCAGGATGACTTTGATTATAGGAATGGGTATTCTGGGCTTAGCCGTATTGATTTACTTTGCTCAAGCACCTTCTCCAACTTATTTGTTTTCTGAAAATATATTTTTGATGGCCCTGGTTATGGCCAGCGGTTTTATCCTTTATACGGGGCACGCTTTCGTTTCAGGTACTTATTTGGTTTTGTCCAAGCTGAACCGGGATATTGGCATCAAAATCGGCTGGCACTTTGCCATTATTTCAACTTTGTTTTTGGGATTGATGGCCTTGGTTTTTCTGGAAGCTACCGGTGATTGGATCATGTGGCCATTGCCACCTTTCCAGATTTTACTCGTTTTGATTGGTGTAATTGGCTTTTTGGATATACACTTTAAAATAAAATATTATCACCAGACTTTTAGCGAAGCCTGGATAGGTAAAGCCTTTTATTTAGGTGGCTTTGCTATCAGTTTACTGGTTCTTTTTAAAGCTGAACTATCTGGTAATACGCCCATGGTGGATTTTTTGCACCATGTGTTTGCTTATAGCCAGTTGGGATTTGGTCTGCTGTTTGCACTGTACATCTGGGTAAATTTCTCGGCCATCATAAATAGTGGAAATGCCATTGAAAAGATAATGTACAATCCTCCCTTTTTCCCTTATTTCCACATGAGGCTAGGAGGGACTATTGCCGTGTTGATTCTTATGGTTTATGCGCAAGGGATAATAGCTATACAGTTCAGTACCTCGTCTACACAACTGTCGGCGGATTATTATTATACAACCAAAAGGCCTGTAGAGGCATCCGTTCTTTACGAAAATGCTTTCGATAGGTACCGGGCAAATGACAAAGCACTTTACGCAGTGAGCAATATCTACCTGGAGCAGAATCAACCCACTTTGGCCCTGAAAACATTGGAGCGAAGTTTTGAACAAAACCCACAGGTAACTGATATTTTGCTATTGAGTTGGTTGTTAGAAAAGTGGTCCAGGTCCAATGAATCAGTTTTTTACCTGGAAGAAGGGTTGAAATATTATCCTGAGAATCCCTACTTAGCCAATAACCTGGCCCTGATCTACCATAGAATGAATCTTCCGAAAGAGGCCTTAACTACGTTGGATAAAATGGATGGGTTTAAGGAGGTGAGAATTCTTAATGCCACAGGAGTAATGATCGCCCATGAGGTGCCTTTGAAGGATGAAAATAACCTGGCACAAGGGCTGAAGAATAAAATCAATCTTTTGGCAGCGGATAATAAGGGGTTAGCTACCACGCATTTCGATATTGATCCAAATAGTGAGGATCTTGAAAATGATGTGATAGGAAGATCATTGATAAGAAATTACCTAACGAATAGTCGTGAAGGCACTTCTGGATTTGACTTTGGAGCTCAAATCGATTCAATGTTAATGAATGAAGATCTCCCACTTTCTATAGAACAAAATTTAAAAGAATCTGGCCTGATTTTTAAATATAAAACAGGAGACATTAAGCTATTACTAGAACACTTAAACGGAATGGCTTTTAGGTTTAGTCAGGATGCAGGTTTTTACCATGCTTTTGCTGGTTGGGTGCTTTCTGAACAGGGAGATTTTGAAAAAGCAGCGATTGAATGGAAGCAGGCAAGCTTTAAGGACTATTCTATGTTTACTCCATCTCATTTACCGTATTTGTATTTCGGGAAAATGGAAGAGGAAGCAGTATTTATTTCTGGGACCCAAAAAGTGAATTTTCCAGATTGGATGAAATTTGATAGTTCAGGGGAGTTATTGTCCAATGATACTGTACAGCTCTATAAAACCTTGGCGACTTTGCCTGGCATGCTTGGGAAAGAACTACTCCCTTCCTTGGATTCCCTAGAAAACAATGTAAATAAAGGCATTCTTGCCAAAGAAATTTTACAGAAAAAATCACATTGGCTAAGTGAAGAGGAGATTAAAAGCATGCTTATGCTGGTTGAAAATTACGAAAAAGCCACTGGACAGAATTTTTATTTGGAAAATTTTCTCCAAGCTGTGAAATTGGGAAGTGATGAAGCTACTGAAAAGAATGAAGGAGAAGGCCTTAACCCTTACTTAACTCCTTTGGTTTTGGCAAAGGTTAATCAATTGAAGGATGATGAGAAGCGGTACGAAATGCTACAAGGAGCCTGTCAATTTAATAAGGATCCAATATTGTGGGTAACGTTAGTGAGATATTGTCGTATAATTGGATTAGATCAATATGCAAGTGCTAATCTAAGGCTTATGGGTGAATGGATTAGTCAAGATGACTTGACTGAATTACAGCTGAAATTCCTATAAACCCTTTGGTATAATTTAACAAGCTGAATTCCTGTTTTTGAGCAATATACCCTATCTTCACATTTTAAATCCCAATCTATGCCAGAAATAATCAGAACCAAGGAAATACGTAAAGTTTACAGAATGGGGACTGAGGAAGTGCAAGCACTGAAATCGGTTAGCATTAAGGTGGATAGAGGTGAGTATGTGGCTTTTATGGGGCCTTCTGGGTCAGGGAAGTCAACTTTGATGAATATTATCGGCTGTCTGGATACTCCAAGTGCCGGGCAATACATCTTGAATAGTAAGGATGTAAGTGACATGACTGAAGATGAGTTGGCAGAAATAAGAAACAAGGAGATCGGTTTTGTTTTCCAAACTTTCAACTTACTCCCTCGTGCTACTTGTTTAGAAAATGTGGCATTGCCATTGATCTACGCAGGATATAACAAGGCAGATAGGGAGGAAAAGGCTTTTCTTGCGATAAAAAGTGTTGGCTTGGATGATCGTATTCATCACAAACCCAATGAATTGTCTGGTGGACAAAGGCAAAGGGTAGCCATAGCCCGTGCTTTGGTAAATGATCCCAGTATCATTTTGGCGGATGAGCCTACGGGAAATTTGGATAGTAAAACTTCCTATGAAATAATGGACCTTTTTCATGTATTGCATCAAAAAGGGAATACCATCATTATGGTTACCCATGAGGATGACATTGCCCATTATGCGCATCGGGTGATTCGGCTTAGGGATGGACTTGTAGAGTCTGATGAAAGAAATCCGAATCCTACCGTAGTGGATAGAGCAACTGTGTGAACCAAATTAGATTAAATGAAAATTTATACCAAAACGGGAGATAAAGGCAATACATCTCTTTTTGGAGGGACAAGAGTTAAAAAATCGCATTTAAGGATTGATGCCTATGGCACCATCGATGAATTGAATGCAAATATTGGATTATTGAGAGATCAGGTTTCTAGCAAAACCATTTCAGAGATACTTTATAAAGTTCAGGATAGACTTTTTGTTATTGGTGCTATTTTGGCCTGTGATCCTGAAAAGAAGGCGGTAAAGCTTCCTGATATAAAAGGGGAGGATGTTTTTTTTCTAGAATCGAAGATTGATGAAATGGAAGGAAACCTTTCTGCCTTAAAAAATTTTATTATCCCTGGGGGACATCCAGTGGTTTCTTCGGCACACATTGCGCGTACAGTATGTAGAAGGGCCGAAAGATCAATGGTTTTGTTATCAGATAGTTCTCCGGTGGATGAAATATTGTTGGAATATATTAATCGGCTTTCAGATTTTCTGTTCGTTTTAGGAAGACAATTGGCAAAGGAATTAAATGTAAATGAAATCACCTGGCATCCAGGTGAGTAAGTAGATATGGATAAGACATTAAATATAACTGTAACTAAGGCTTCAACATCAAAACTGGCAACTACTAATTTCGATGAACTTGCTTTTGGACAGACTATTAGTGACCACATGTTTGTGGCAGATTACATAGATGGAGAATGGCAAAACCCGATGGTAGTGCCCTATGCACCGCTTCAGCTTAACCCTGCGAATGCAACCTTGCATTATGGGCAATCGGTTTTTGAAGGATTGAAAGCCTATAGGAATGAAGATGGCGAGATTTTGGTTTTCAGAGGTGATGCAAATCAGCAAAGACTTAATGAATCTGCTAAAAGAATGTGTATTCCCGAAGTTCCAAAGGAATTTTTCATGGAGGGAATGCGAGAATTGTTAAAGGTAGATCGAGAATGGGTCCCCGAGCAGGCAGGATGCTCTCTCTATCTAAGACCATTTGTGTTTGCAGCGGATGATTACCTAGGGATTAGACCTTCAAAAAAATACAAGTTTATGATTTTGGCTTCTCCAGTAGGGAAGTATTACGCTAAACCTGTAGCGGTAAAAGTGGAGACCAGGTTTGCAAGAGCTATAGAAGGAGGTACTGGTGCTGCCAAAGCTGCTGGGAATTATGCTGGCTCGCTCTATCCTGCACTTAAAGCTCAAAAAGACGGTTACGATCAATTGTTGTGGACGGACGGTAAGTCTCATCAGTATATCGAAGAGAGTGGTACCATGAACGTGATGTTCGTTATAGATGGAGTTTTGATAACGGCGCCTACTACCACAGGAACTATCCTCAAAGGAATAACCAGAGACAGTATTCTGACCCTGGCCAAAGAGATGGGAATGCCTGTAGAAGAACGGTTTTTAACGGTAATAGAACTCGAAGAAGCACTTAATTCCGGGAAATTGGAAGAAGCTTTCGGTACTGGTACTGCAGCTACTGTAGCCTTTATCAGGTTGATAAATATACATGGCAAGGACTATGATTTACCAGATGTTTCACCCAATGCGTTTTCTGTCCAGATTTTGGAAGCCCTGGACAATATCAAATATGGAAAAGTTCCAGACAAATACAACTGGATAATGAAGTATTAAGAAATTTCAACCTTTAATCGGTTTTTGATTTTCAATTAGCTTATGCGCGTACTTACCAGGGTTTTTGTCCTAATTGGGTTGTTTTGTCTGGTTCAGGGTAATTTATACGCCCAGAATTATTTGGCCCTGCAAAAAGGCGCCAATCAAAAATCACGCATCACCTATGAAGTGGGGGATGCTTTTATCTATTTGCAAGAAGGCAATGATTACTACATTCAGGACGTAATTGTTGAAATTGAAAAAGATTACATCGCATTGAAGGAAAATGTCCTGAGCTTGAAGCAAATCCAGGCCATAGACATTAGATATAAAGATGAGAGAAATCAAACCTTAAATAATTTAACGCTGCTTCCTATTGCAGGGGGTACTTTATTGCTGCTTGCAGGCGGAATAAATAGCCTGGCTGAGGATGGGGCTATCCATTACAGTACTGGTGTTTGGGTAACTTCCGCAGCATTGATAGGCGCCGGGATTTTAATTAAATCCTTAAGGTACAAGAAATTCAAAGTAGGAGGGAAGAGAAAACTAATGGTAATCACTGATGTGAAGTTAGAGTAAAGAAAAGGGTAATGGTGTGTTTTTGCTTTTAAAGATAACCCGCTCACGGTATTGAATAGTTGCTTAAACATTGACTCCCAGGAGACTTGTTTAGGTTTTTTTGCCCTAAGAAAGTCTATTAATTTTACAATTTGTTCGTTAGAAAAAGTTTGTGAAGTTGGTCCCCTATTCAATTTGCTGATTCTCTAAGGATTGTACCTTCTACATTTATTACTATAGCATAATCCACGTTTAAATTGGTTATTGAGTAGTAATTAAGCAAATTTGCATTTTAAATAAATAAATTAAACATTATGACATCAGATCAATTGAAAGATTTGAAGGCCCGAGTAACGGCCTTGAGGAGGTATCTTTGACTACGATCGTAAGAAATCAGAAATAGAAGAGTTTGAAGCCATTTCAGCACAGCCAGGTTTCTGGAATGATACTGAAGAGGCGGAAAAAATGATGAAGCAAATTCAATCCCGTAAGGCTTGGACTTCACAATATGAAACCATCGATACAGGTATTCAGGATTTGGAAGTGCTGATGGAGTTTTACAATGCTGGAGAAGTTTCGGCTGAAGAATTGGATGTTGAATTTGACAAGTACCTTAAGCTCGTAGAGGACTTGGAATTGAAAAAGATGCTAAGTGGTGAAGAGGATCAACTCAGCGCCATGTTGGAGATCAATCCAGGTGCCGGAGGTACTGAAAGCAATGACTGGGCCTCAATACTTCTTCGTATGTATATCATGTGGGGAGAGAAAAATGGCTATAAAGTTAGAGAGGTAGATCTTCAAGAAGGTGAAGTTGCAGGAATTAAGTCTGCTACTTTAGAGTTTGAAGGACCACTTGCTTACGGGTTTTTGAAATCTGAAAGTGGGGTTCATCGATTGGTAAGAATTTCCCCCTTTGATAGTGGGGGTAGACGCCATACTTCTTTTGCCTCTGTTTATACTTATCCTGTAGTAGATGATACCATTAATATTGATATAAGCCCTGCGGATATAGAATTGCATACCTCACGTTCTGGCGGAGCAGGTGGGCAAAATGTAAACAAGGTAGAAACCAAAGTTCAACTAACGCACAAACCTACCGGTATCGTAGTGGTATGCCAAATAGAGCGTTCACAATTAGCGAATAGAGAAAAGGCAATGCAAATGTTGAAATCTCGGTTGTATCAACTGGAGATGGAGAAAAGGAATGCCGAAAGAGCCAAGGTGGAATCTGGTAAAATGAGGATAGATTTTGGTTCACAAATCAGAAACTATGTGCTGCATCCCTATAAACTAGTGAAAGATGCTCGAACAGCTCATGAAACTTCAGATGTTCAGGCGGTGCTGGATGGCGGACTAAATGAATTTATTAAGTCCTACCTTTTGGCCCAAAGCGAAGAGGAAGTAAAAGATAAAGATTAAATAAAAGGCCTGAATTTTCAGGCCTTTTTTAATTCAATACGATTTCATCTACCATCAGGTAAGCTTTTTTTCCTGATGAACTGTGCCAGGAAGGGAGTTTCTCTAGCGGTTTTGCAATTATTTTGAGGTATTGTACTCCTTTTTCAGCATAGGGTATTTGGACCTGACGCAGGAAAGAATCATCCTCTTTTTGAAGTGCCTTTGGACGGAAGGACTTTGAAAGTTTCCAGTCCTGGCCGGTGTTAGGCCTTGTCCAGATCTCTACCTCTTGAGGAGGGAAAAACCTTGACCCTAAATTCTGCCAAAGTGAGATGGCCATGGAGGAAATATCTGTGGGCGCTTCAAATTCCATCTCTATTTCAAGTGGGTTATTCAGAAACCCTAGCCAATTAAGGTTCCATACATCGGGAATGGCTTTCTTTTTATCAAAGAGGCTTTTTTCACCATCTCCCTTATACCTGTCCTCTGGAAGGAATATCATTTCATAAGAAGAAGGGCTGATGGTAGCGCTGATAAATTCAGCTTCTGATACACTGCTGCCTATCCAGCCTTCCGCAAATGCCCTGGCTTTGATAGTTACATTCTCTTTTATTTGCAGAGGCTTTTCATAAAGCTTGAAATTACTACTGTCGGGCTCTGTCCCATCCAAGGTGTAGTAGATGCTCGTTGTACCAATTGGATGGGTGAGTTTAACTTCAAGCTTGTCTTTGAAAAACGCCTTGTCAAAACGAATTACTGGTGGGTTTAACATCAGTAAGGTTGACTTTTCCTCCGTTCCTATTTCAATGGTAGTTTGAGGCAAGGCAGTCATTATTTTTTCCAATGATTCTTTAGAGAGACCCGTATTCCAAAGAAAGAGCTTTTTAACATTCTTAAGTTTAGATAAGGGTTCTACCGCCTCATCTGTTAAATTGCTACCAGAGAGTGAAAGTAAAGAAAGATTCTCTAAACCAACTAAAGCCTGTAAGCCTTGTCCTTTGATATCAGTAAAATTCAAATAAAGTTTTTCAAGGTTAGGGAATGAACTGAGTGAAGCCAAATCTTCATCCTTAACAGGCATGTTGTTTAAATTAATTGAAACCGTCTGCACGTTGACTTCGGAAAGCTCAGCCAGGGAGGCAGGATCAAAATTCGCACGACCAAAATAACTGACAGATAGGGCTGGGGATTCGATTCCCAGAGGTTGTATTTTTCTGTAGAAATTATTGAGGCCTTCTAATTTTTCATTAGAAACAGCATCAAATTCATAGACTTTTGGAGCAGCTGCAAATTTCTCAACAGCCAATTTGTAAATGCTACTAGTATCAGAAAGCGCTAAAACCTTTTTATCAGTGATGGCTCCTGAGCTAATCCAAGCGTCTAAAATTGATATTTCCTCTTCGGTAAGCTGTGGTTTGCCTTCTGGAGGCATATGGTCTTCATTGTCTTCAGGAAGATTTATCCTATGGGACATCAGGCTATTTTCCAGATCAAAAGGCTCAACGGCCGGTCCTGATTCCCCACCTTTCAATAAGTTTTCAGGGGTGTCCATTCTCAGTTCTCCTTTTTGTTTGGAGGCTTTATGACAACTGAGGCATTTGTTTTCGATAATGGGATAGATCAGGTGTGGGAAAACTTCTGCTTCTTCCAAACTTACGACCACCACATCTTTGTTTTCTATAGGAGCAGTTATGAAATTTTCACCATGGGTAATGGAGGCACCCAAATGACCTGATAAGATGACAATCAATGCCAGGAATGAGGCAGCTATTTTGATCACCAGGTGTTTTTGACTGTCGATGAAATAGTACAATAAAGAGGATCCCCAGAAGACGCCCAAACCTGTCCACTTGTGCCAGAAAAGCGCTTCTTTCACATATCCAGTCTCATGAGACAGCAAGAGCCCTGCGATGACTGTGAAACCCGCCGTAAGCGCTCCTATAAGTAAGAGGTCTGTGCCATAAGTGTGGCTGTCTTCTTTTTTCTTTAGTAATTCCGGAATAGCTACCAATGATATAGCAAAAAGGATGATTACTATAGGGAAGTGAAGCAATAAAGGGTGCAGCCTGCCGAATACATGGAGCCAGTCAGGGATTAATACTTGGCTTTCTGCCAGCACTAAGAACAATACGAAGACATTCACTGTAAAAAGCACCTGGCCCAGTATGGCCTTCAATTTGGATGTTAACATAAAAGGGGAAATCGATTTTTTACCAAGGGTTTAAATTGTTAGGCCAGGATGCCATTGACTAAATTTCCGGCAACATCTGTAAGCCTGTATCTTCTTCCCTGATGTCTATAGGTGAGTTTTTCATGCTCTACTCCCAGGAGATGTAGCATGGTTGCGTGAAAATCATGTACATGTACCGGGTCTTTGATGATGTTATAGCCAAGTTCATCGGTTTCTCCATAAGTGATTCCA
This sequence comes from Cyclobacterium qasimii M12-11B, assembly GCF_000427295.1. Taxonomy (GTDB): domain Bacteria; phylum Bacteroidota; class Bacteroidia; order Cytophagales; family Cyclobacteriaceae; genus Cyclobacterium; species Cyclobacterium qasimii. The sequence continues at coordinate 30,159 of NZ_ATNM01000142.1, forward strand.
GGTTTTACGCCTCCGCCAGCCATCCACATGGAAAAAGCCCTGGGGTGATGGTCTCTTCCGTAGTTGTCCGCAGAAAACCTTCCTTGGCAATAATTGGTCCTTCCGAACTCTCCACCCCAAATGACTAGGGTTTCATCCAATAAGCCCCTTTGTTTTAAATCGGTGATCAAAGCAGAAGAAGCCTGGTCTGTGTCTTTGGCCTGCATGGCCATTTCATTTGGTAGGTTCCCATGCTGGTCCCATCCCTGGTGATATAGCTGTATGAATCTGACGCCATTTTCAGAGAGTTTTCTTGCCAGTAGGCAGTTCGCTGCATAGGTGCCGGAAACAAGGCATTCAGGTCCGTATAGCTTGACGATGCTGTCTGGTTCTTTGCTTACATCTGTCACTTCAGGAACCGCCGTCTGCATCCTGTAAGCCATTTCATATTGTTGGATCTTGGCATTAATTTCAGGGTCACCAAATGATTTGTAGTTGATTTGGTTAAGTGCTGCAATTTTATCCAGCATCCTTCGCCTGTCCATTTTGTTCATGCCTTCAGGATCATTGAGATAAAGCACAGGATCATCACCGCTGGAAAATTGTACGCCCTGATGTACTGATTCCAGGAATCCATTGGTCCAAAGCTTGGAGTAAACTCCCTGCCCATTTCCTTTTCCTCTTGACAAAAGCACACAGTAGCTCGGTAAATTATTGTTTTCACTTCCAAGACCATAACTTAGCCATGCCCCCATACTTGGTCGGTTTCCTACTTGGGCTCCTGTTTGAAAGAAAGTAAGCGCAGGGTCATGATTAATGGCCTCCGTGTGCATAGACTTTACGATACAAATATCATCTACAATTTTAGCGGTGTGAGGAAAAAGATCACTCACCCAAGCCCCTGATTTTCCATATTGATTGAATCCATAAGCTGAGCCAACCAAAGGGAAAGAGGATTGTCCTGCAGTCATACCGGTTAGCCGCTGCCCTTGCCGAATCGAATCTGGAAGTTCTTCCCCAATTCTTTTGTTAAGCATTGGTTTGTAATCGAAAGATTCCAATTGGCTTGGAGCTCCGTTTTGAAACATGTAAATAACCCTTTTCGCCTTAGGTGCAAAATGAGGTACGGCTGCCATTAATTTGTCCGTGTCTAACTGGGCATTTCCAGTTAAGAGGTCCGGGATTAAAAGAGAGCCAAGGGCAACACTACCTAGCCCAAGACTTAATTTGGATAGAAACTTCCTCCTGTTTTCATTTAATCCATTTTCTACAATTTCTTTTTCCATATCAAGTTTTGGTAATCGCTTCTTCTACATTATAAATGGCCACCACTACTTGCATAAGGGCAGCTGTTTCGGGTGTGTCACTAAATTGATCCAAGGGGAACTCTCCCGCTTTCACCGTTTCTAAAACGGTTTCAGGCTTTTGTTTGAATCTCTTTAATTCTTCCTGATGGTATTCAATTAAGAGGGCCATTTCCTCCTCTTTAGGCGCACGGCATAAAATCCTGAAAAAGGCTTCTTTAATCGCGGCTTCATTTTCTTTCCCTTCCTTTATCAAATTATTGGCCAAAACACGTGATGCTTCAAGTACCAATGGATCATTTAGCATTGCCAATGCTTGCAGCGGGGTGTTGGTTCTGTTTCGGGTTACTTCGCACACATCTCTATTGCTACCGTCAAATATTATAGGCTTGGGAGGTGGCGAAGTTAGTTTGATAAAGGTATACAGCCCTCTTCGGTAAAGATCGGCCCCTTCATCCTGTCGGTATTCTGCCAGTTCTCCTCTGCCAGAGGTGGCAGCTTCCCATAAGCCCTCGGGTTGATAAGGTTTTACGCTAGGCCCTCCAATTTCTTTAGACATTAAGCCACTGCTAGCGATAATCATGTCACGAATGTTTTCAGCATTTAACCTTATTCTTGGGTAGCTGGCCAGGTAAAAATTATCTGGATCCATCTCAACTTTCTTTTTGTCTACTGTTGCCGATTGCTGGTAGGTGGCTGAACTCACAATTTTTTAATTAAATTCTTTACGTCCCAACCACTTTCACGGAAATCTACAGCAAGCCAATCTAGCAATTCTGGATGAGAAGGTAATTTACCCTGCATGCCAAAATCTCCTGCTGACCGTACAATTCCTGCACCGAAAAAATTCCTGCCACATAAGGTTGACAAATACCCTGGCTGTCAATGGATTTTCGTCTGAAAAAGTCCACTCGGCCAAGCCTAGTCGGTTTTTGGCGTATTTGTTCTCGTCAAATTTAAGAATAGCTTCTGGGGTGGAGGGGAAGACTTCAGTAGTTGGTTGATCGTAAATCCCCCTGTCCAGTACAAATGTCTGCCTTAAAGTGTCCTTATAATCATCCATAACGGAGACCATAATTTTGCTGCTGTCTTGATGATTGACAAAGTCCAGGATGCCATTCAGGTCTTCTTTTTCTACCCACATGATGGGATGCTTCGCCGGTTTGGAAACACTTACATCTCCTTCATAACCCTGTTCCGGCGTGTTATTGAAAAAAGCATACATTTGAAAATAATTGGCCTGAGAAATTGGGTCGAATTTATGATCATGGCACTGAGCACATTCAACGGTCATGCCTATTATCGCCTTGCTGAAGGTGTTGGTCTTGTCCAAAATGTATTCAACCCTGTATTCTTCAGGTATTACGCCCCCTTCTTCAGTGTATTTGTGATTCCTATTGAAGGCAGTTGCCAGTATTTGCTCTTTATTCGGATTGGGTAGCAAATCACCTGCTATTTGCCAGGTGATGAACGTGTCGTAGGGAAGGTTTTTGTTAAAAGCATGAATAACCCAATCCCTGTAGGGCCATTGGGTTCTGATATTGTCATCCTGATAGCCATAGGAGTCTGAATAACGTGCAATATCCATCCACAATACAGCCATTCGCTCACCGAAGGAAGGGCTGTCTAGTAATTCATCTATGATCTTTTCAGTTGCATCCTCTGTATTGTCAGCTTCATAAGACTTTGCTACTTCTAGTGTTGGGAGTAGGCCTGTGATGTCCAAACTCAGCCTCTTGAGAAGCAGCATTTTGTCTGCCGATTCATTGGGTTTAAGGCCTAAATGATCAAGCTTTGCCAGGATGAAATGGTCAATTTCATTATTGGGCCACTCAGCATTTGAAGTTTTTAGGCAGACTAGTTTTAGATGGAGTTACAAATGCCCAATGGGGCTGGTATTTAGCTCCTTGTTTGATCCATTTTTTGATGGTTTCAATTTCACTGCCGCTGAGTTTAAGATTTGATTCAGGTGGTGGCATCAGTTCTGCCGCATCTGTTGCTTCTATCCTGAGGACAACCTCTGATTTCCCAGGTTTTCCAGGCACTATTGCGTGTGCTTCAGGATTCTCTTTTAGTGCTGCATAGGCACTTTCTTCCGTGTCTAGCCTTAAACCTGACTCTCTTTTGTTTTCATCTGGCCCATGGCAGGCAAAACAATTGTCTGATAAAATAGGTCGGATATGAAAATTGTAACTGATTTGATTGCCTGATGTCAAAACATCCGCTTCTGATTCTTTTTCTGAACAAGAAGTGAAAATTACAATTGGTATTAGTAGTATTTGGGTTAGGTGCTTAAGCATATATATTTATTGCCTTGCTTAAATTGTTAATAATGAACAATTTCCTAATTTAAAGCTGAATATACAAGCAATATTTAATATTGTGCACCAAGGATTAATTCGGTGATTTCTATTACTAAATAGGTAATAGACCATTTTTTAAGGGATGGTATCGCTTCAAAATCAATCAATCGTTACTGTCTATGAACTCGCTGTATTTTAGTTTTCAAGAAGTTTAATTTCTCAGCAATTGCATCTTTTCCTATTAAGATGCATGGGAAGTTGGTCTCACTAGACCTGTAGCAAAATGGGATGACTGCTCTAAAAAGGACAATTGAATAGCATTTTCTTAAAATTAGGAAGTGGAGCAATAAAAAAGGAGAAGCATTACGCTTCTCCTTTTCAAGTGATTTATATGATTTAGATATTTTAAATCAATTAGGATTTTTTAATCTTAGAGAAATCAAAATCTTCCAAAAATTTAGTAGTGAAATTTCCTGCGATAAATTCAGGATCTTCCAATAAAGCCAAATGGAATGGAATGGTAGTTTTGATGCCATCAATTACAAACTCTTCCAATGCACGTTTCATTCTTACAATGACTTCCTGCCTGGATTGAGCACTTACTATAAGTTTGGCGATCATGGAATCGTAGTTTGGAGGGATGACGTATCCAGCATATACATGGCTGTCAATCCGTACTCCCTTGCCACCTGGTAGATGAAGGTTTACAATTTTCCCAGGGCTTGGCCTGAACCCATTTGCAGGATCCTCAGCATTGATTCGACACTCCATGGCGAATAATTTAGGGAAATAATTTTTTCCGCTAATTTTCTCTCCTGCAGCTACTTTTATTTGTTCCTTAATTAGATCAAAATCAGTTACCTCTTCAGTTATTGGATGTTCTACCTGTATTCTGGTATTCATTTCCATAAAGTAGAAGTCCCTGTTTTTATCCACTAAAAACTCTATGGTTCCAGCACCTTCATAAGCGATGGCTTCAGCACCTTTGATTGCTGCTGTCCCCATTTTTTCTCTCAATTCATCTGTGATAAACGGAGAAGGTGTTTCTTCCACTAATTTTTGGTGGCGTCTTTGAATGGAGCAATCTCTTTCTGATAAATGACATGCCCTACCTGAAGAGTCTCCAATGATCTGAATTTCGATATGTCTTGGTTCTTCTACAAATTTCTCAAGATACAATCCGTCATTGCCGAATGCAGCTGCAGATTCTTGCCTTGCATCATCCCAAGCTTTTTTGAATCCAGAGGGATCCTTTACTATTCGCATACCTCTACCACCCCCGCCGGCTGTTGCCTTAAGGATAACTGGGTAGCCGATTTTTTCCGCTAAAGGAAGTCCTTGCTCTATTGATTCTAATAAACCTACAGAACCAGGGATAGTTGGTACTCCAGCTGCAGCCATTGTGGCTTTTGCGGTTGCTTTATCCCCCATCTGATTGATCATGTCAGGGCTGGCTCCAATAAATTTTATATTGTATTCTTCACAAATTCGTGAAAATTCAGCGTTCTCAGATAGAAAACCATAGCCAGGATGAATGGCGTCCGCATTTGTTATTTCTGCAGCAGCTATTATTCTGGGGATATTTAAATAGGAGTCTTTGCTGGCTGGTGCACCTATACAAACTGCTTCATCTGCAAAGCGTACATGTAGGCTATCTTTATCGGCAGTAGAATAGACGGCGACAGTCTTTACCCCCATTTCCTTACAGGTTCGTATGATCCTTAAGGCTATTTCCCCTCTATTTGCTATTAATATTTTATTAAACACTATATAAAGTCGATTTGGTTAGAAAACAATCAATTCTGAGGTTCAACCAAAAACAGCGGTTGGTCATATTCGACAGGGGATGCATCATCCACCAAAATCTTCACGATTTTACCTGAAACTTCTGATTCAACCTCGTTGAATAGTTTCATTGCTTCAATGATACAAACAGGTTGTCCTTTTTGAATGGTGTCTCCCACGTTTACAAAGAATTCAGCATCAGGATTAGGAGACCTGTAAAAGGTGCCTATCATAGGAGACTTTACTTCTAGGTAATTTGTCGCTGGTGCAGCAGCCGTTTCGACTGGGGCAGGAGCAGGGGCTGCCTGAGCGAATTGAGGAATAAGGTTTTCTGAGTGTTTCACTACAGGAGTGTCCGAATTCTTTTTGATGGAAAGCTTGAATTCGTCTGTCTCAATTTTGACCTCTGCTAGTCCGGAATTGGAAATAAAGTCAATTAACTCTTGTATCTCTTTTGCTTTCATAAATCTATTTCTTTGAGAGTAAGCCCAATTTTTGGCCACCCTGTTTCAAATATACTTGATTATTAACTTAAGTAAAACTATGTAAATTAATGAATAATTTTAACGTTAAGTGTATTATTTCACTCTTTCTGAGTAGGAACCATCACGTGTGTCTACCTTGATCATTATGTCTTGGTCTACAAATAAAGGTACCATCACTATCGCGCCAGTTTCAAGTGTGGCAGGCTTAAGTGTATTAGTGGCTGTATCACCTTTGATGCCAGGTTCAGTATAGGTCACCATTAATTCTACAAATGCTGGAAGTTCCACACCCAGAGGAGTCTCTGTCTCATCATGGATGAGGATGTCTACTAATTGTCCTTCCTTCAATAGTCCTGGTCTTTCAATCAGTTTTTCCTCAATTGGAATTTGTTCGAAAGTCTCCGTGTCCATGAAGTGATAGCCCATATCATCACTGTAAATGTACTGATGGGGTCTTTTTTCTACACGGGCGGTTGTTACTTTCTCGCCAGAATTGAAAGTTTTATCAAGGACTTTTCCATTGGTAAGACTTTTTAGCTTTGTCCTAACGAATGCTGGGCCTTTTCCAGGTTTCACATGTTGGAAATCAACTATTGTCATAATGTCATGATTAAACACCAGACAAAGGCCATTTTTAAAATCAGCAGTACTTGCCATATTTGCTTAGTTTTTGATTAAACGCTTTTAGGGTCATATCCCCACTTTAAATATACTGCTCCCCAGGTAAATCCACCACCAAAAGCAGCTAAAATAAGATTATCTCCTTTTTTTAATTTGGATTCATAATCCCATAAGCACAATGGAAGCGTCCCAGCGGTAGTATTGCCATATTTTTCAATATTTAGCATGACCTTTTCAGGACCAACGCCCATTCTTTTTGCGGTAGCATCAATTATTCTCTTGTTTGCTTGATGTGGTACCAACCAAGCGATATCATCAGGAGTCAAATTGTTTTCTTCATGATCTGAGCGCTTACGTCTGCCATGTTGGTCACCGCAAATTTAAACACAGTAGAGCCCTCTTGGAAAACATAATGTTCCCTGGCAGTAACTGAATCAATTGTTGCTGGCTTTTTGCTTCCACCTGCTTCAATACGTAGGTAATTGGCTCCTGATCCGTCAGTATGAAGCATAGAGTCCATAATTCCAAGATCCTCCTCCGTAGCCTCTAACAATACAGCACCACCCCCATCACCGAAAATGATGCATGTGGACCTGTCCTGATAGTTGACAATTGAAGACATTTTATCCGCGCCTATGATGATCACCTTTTTATGTGCACCAGTTTCGATAAACTTACTTCCTATCGTTAAGGCATACAAAAATCCAGAACAAGCGGCAGAAATATCAAAGCTGTAACTGTTTTTGGCACCTACATTGTCTGCGATGATGTTGGCTGTAGCAGGGAATAACATATCTGGAGTTACTGTAGCACAGATTATCAAATCGATGTCTTCCGGATTGGTATTGGTTTTTTCCAATAATCCTTTTACTGCTGCTGTACCGATGACTGAAGTACCTTGGTTCTCACCCTTTAAAATTCTTCTTTCCTTGATACCTGTACGACTGGTGATCCACTCGTCATTGGTATCTACCATGGTTTCCAGTTCTTTGTTGTCAAGTACATACTCGGGTACCCAGCCATGCACTCCTGTAATAACAGCTCTTTTTTTCATCTGATTGGTTCTAGTCTCACATTGGAAACGGGTTGTCCTGTCTTTCGTGCGATTTTTTATTGAAAGTAATTTAGGGCAAATCCCATGTTAATTTATACTGTTTTTGTTAGAAGATGTGTACAGTATTAAAATTTCGAATCCCAAAATTATTTAAAATGTGCTTGTCCACCAAAGAAATCATGGATATGTGAAAAATAAATCACAATGAGAATCAATATTTTAACGGATTTAACCTGGATGTTGGTATAGCATGAAAAAATTCATAAATTATAAATCAGTGCAATACTTCCAGATTATATAATGAAACTACGTGTAAACAATAAAGAATATTCGGTAGAAGTGGCCAATAACCCAAGTCTGCTAGAAGTCCTAAGAGATAAATTGGACCTGACAGGGACCAAATATGGCTGTGGCGAAGGGGCTTGCGGTGCATGCAAAGTTTTAGTGAATGGTATACCTACCCCCTCATGTATTACGCCGGTTACATCAGTTTCTGGTAAAAAGGTCATTACCATAGAGGGTTTGGCCGAGAATGGTGAACTTCATCCTGTACAAAAGGTTTTTCTGGAAGAGGATGTTTTTCAATGTAGCTATTGCGCTCCCGGCATGGTCATAACAGCGGCTGCATTGCTGAAAAAACAACCAGACGCGAGCACTCAGGATTTAATAGATGGGTTAAATGGAAATATCTGTCGCTGCTGTACTTACCCGGCTATAATCAATGCACTCAAAAAGATAATTCAAAAAGAGGGGGAACAATGAAATTAAAGGCAAACAAAAAGCAATCCCCAATAAAGAACAAAGCTGTAAAGGCGATTGGTAACATCTCCAGAAGAAGTTTCTTTAAATATATGGGAACAGGGGTAGCGACCTATATTGCTTGGTCAGATGTTTTTGTCGCTTCAGCCATTCAAGCCAATGACAAGCATTCAACATTCCCTGACCAGGAGCTCATTTCATCTTGGATTCATATTTCTCCCACTGGTGACATTACGGTTTTTACAGGTAAGGTAGAAATTGGCCAAAATATAAGGACTTCTCTCAGTCAGGTTGTCGCGGAGGAACTTTTCGTAGCTCCTGAAGCGATAAATATGATAATGGGCGATACCGCACTGACACCATATGATCGCGGAACCTACGGAAGCCTTACTACACTTCAGATTTCTCCCATACTAAGGATGGCTGCTGCAAATCTCAGAGAAATATTGGTGGAAGAAGCGCAAAAGACCTGGGGAATTAAGTCTTCCAGTTTAACCTTAAGCGATGGGATGGTCATTGATCCCTCGTCAAATAAGAGGTTGGCTTATGGTGACCTGGTGAAGGACAAGCAACTTTTGAGAAAAGTCAATAAAAATGTAAAGACCATCGCTCCCGAAGAGTGGAAGGTTGCAGGCCACTCAATTCCTAAGATTAACGGTAGAGACTTTATTACGGGAAATCACCGGTATGTTTCCGATATGGTTTTGCCGGGTATGGTTTTCGGAAAGGTGTTACGGCCACCTGCTTACGGGGCGAAATTACTATTTGCGGATACCAGTGAAGCAGAAAAAATCCCAGGTGTAAATGTGGTTAAGGAAGGGGACTTTATTGGTGTTACAGCAGCGGATACCTTAACGGCTGCCATTGCTCTGGCCTCTATTGAGAGTTCCTGGGACCGTAGTCCTCCTGTGCAAAGATCAGAACTCTTTGAACATCTAGTGAATACTGCTGCAGAGAAGAAGGTAGTGAGCAAGGGGCTTGTTGATGCCTATGATCAGGGGGATGTAAAACTGGATAAAAGTTTTGAGGTAGATTATATCGCCCATGTGCCTTTAGAGACCAGAGCAGGCTTAGCGTCTTGGGAAAATGGATACCTGGAAGTTTGGGCGGGAACGCAACGACCATTTGGCTTACATGAAGATTTACAGAAAACCTTTGATTTGCCTGTGGATAGCATTCGGGTTTACGTACCTGATACGGGTTCAGGTTATGGAGGGAAACAAACGAGTGAGGTAGGGGTGGAGGCTGCCAGGTTGGCCAAACATGTTGGGAAGCCAGTGAAAGTATGCTGGACCAGAGAGGAGGAGTTTAAGTGGGCTTACTTCAGACCTGCAGGAGTAATTCAGGTGCGGGCCTCTTTAAGCGATGGGGAAATTTCTTCATGGGAGTTTCATAATTTTAATTCGGGTTCAGCAGGTATCGATTTCCCCTATAAAGGAGGAAAAAAACATCTTGAATTTCACCGCTCTTCTTCTCCTCTAAGACAAGGCTCCTACAGGGCTTTGTCTTCCACTGCGAATGTTTTTGCCATGGAGTCCATTGTGAATGACCTGGCCATTAGTTTAGGTGAAGATCCTTTACGATTTAGATTAAGGAATTTGGAAAACTCCAGGTTAAAAGCTGTAGTTAAGGCCGCCGCTCAAGCCTTTGGTTGGGAAAGACAGAAGAGCAAAGACAATATTGGGTATGGTATGGCCTGCGGAACCGTTAAGGGTGGTTATGTTGCTACCTTTGTTGAGGTCGAAGTAGAAAAGAACTCCAGGAAATTAATTGTTCGAGAGGTGGTGACGGCATTTGAATGTGGTGTGATCATAAATCCCAGACACTTGGAAAGCCAGGTAATAGGCTGTGTCCTTCAAGGCTTAGGAGGTGCTCTTTTTGAGGCAGTTGATTTTAAAGACGGAAACCTCACCAATGCCAGCCTCGCATCTTACCGTGTCCCCAGGTTTAAAGATGTTCCTAAGATGAAAGTTATCCTGTTGAATAGAGCCGATTTGCCATCCTCAGGAGCCGGAGAAGCCCCTATTGTTTGTATAGCCCCCGCTTTACGGAATGCTATTCATGATGCTTCAGGGATTAAGCTCTACAAGTTACCGATGTTGCCATCAGGCATTGTGCCTGACAATGCCTGATGGAGATTTACAACATTTATGTTACAGTATGTATTGGGAAAGATCCCTGTTTTTAACCAAAGAATTTAGCCTTTCATTGACCAATTCTTTTGTTATCATAATCTTGCTGTTTGGACCGATACTGTCAGGGACATCAAACAAATAGTCGTTTAATAAATGACTCATAACAGTATGAAGTCTTCTTGCCCCAATATTTTCAACTTCTTCATTGATGCTAAAGGCTATAGAAGCAATCTCCTGAATGGCGTCATCAGTGTATTCCAGGTAGACCTCTTCCGACTCAAACAAAGCTTGATATTGCTTTGTTAGTGCATTTTTCGGGTCTTTCAAGATTTTATAAAAGTCTTCCTGAGTAAGGCTAGTCAACTCTACTCTAATAGGGAATCTTCCTTGTAATTCAGGAATTAGATCAGATGGTTTGCTTACGTGGAAAGCACCTGCTGCGATAAACAATACATGGTCTGTATGTACCAAACCGTATTTGGTATTGACAGCACTTCCTTCTACTATTGGTAATAAATCCCGCTGAACACCTTCTCTACTTACATCTGGCCCACCGGATTTACCTGAGCTTGAGGCTATTTTATCAATTTCATCGATAAATATTATACCGTTGTTTTCTGTAAGATGTATCGCCTGTTCCTTTACTTCATCAAAGTCAATCAGCTTCGCAGCCTCTTCTTCCATTAAGATTTTTCTGGCTTCGGATATGGTGACTTTTCTTTTTTAGTACGCTTGGGCATCATATTGCTGAGCATGTCCTGAATGCCTGCCATACTGGCTTCATCCATCATGCCATTGCCCACCATGCCAATACCCGCAGGAGAAGATTGTTTCACATTGATTTCAATCTTCCTTTCTTCGAGTTCTCCATTTTTCAACTTCTCCTTGAACCTTTCCCTCGTCTTTTCATTGAGTTCTTGTTCACTGGCATTGTCAGGGTTGAAATTCTCTTTTTGATTTGATGTACTGAAACCTGTCCCTCTTACAGGGGGAATCAATATATCCAGGAGCATGTCCTCTACGATTATTGCCGCTTTTTCCTTTACTTCTTCGTTCTTAGATTCCTTTACCAGGGTGACAGCGTGTTCTACCAAATCCCTGACCATAGACTCTACATCTCTCCCCACATAGCCCACTTCTGTAAATTTGGAAGCTTCCACTTTCGTAAATGGCGCATTGGCAATTTTAGCAAGTCTTCGGGCAATCTCCGTTTTACCGACTCCAGTAGAGCCAATCATAAGGATGTTGTTCGGTACAATGTCCTTTTGGAGATCAGATTTCACCATTAGCCGGCGAATCCGATTTCTTAAAGCAATGGCGACATTCCTTTTGGCCTCCGTCTGGCCAATGATATATTTATCCAGTTCAGCAACAATTTGCCTTGGTGTTAAATCCTTCATTTTTTCAATTCTTTACTATGCTTCAGATTTCTTTTCCCCTTCATCGAAGGTAAACTTCACAGGATTAGAAACTTTTTCGTCAAGAAGAGCTAACGCTAAAACTTCATTTACCTGATCGACAAAATGAAACTGTACCCCTTTAAGGTAAGAATCATCGATTTCTTCAATGTCTCTTTGATTTCTTTTACAAAGAATGATGTCTTCAATTCCAGCTCTTTTAGCAGCTAGAATCTTTTCTTTAATACCACCTACTGGCATCACCTTACCTCTTAAGGTGATTTCTCCCGTCATAGCCAACTTGGTTTTGACCTTTCTTTGAGTATAAATAGAGGCTATGGCAGTTAGCATGGTAATCCCTGCTGATGGACCATCTTTCGGTACTGCACCTGCAGGTACATGTATGTGCAGGTCATATTGATCGAATACACGATAATCTATGTCCAGCATGTCTGCATGGGATTTCAAGTAGGATATGGCGGTCATGGCTGATTCCTTCATGACATCACCCAACTGACCTGAAAGCGTCAGTTTACCTTTACCTCTACTAATGCTCGCTTCAATAAAAAGAATTTCTCCTCCCACTGAAGTCCAGGCCAATCCTGTAACCACTCCTGGAATGGAGTTGTCCTGGTAAATCTCCTTGTCAAATATTTCTCCACCAAGAATTTTCCTTACGGAGGCAGTGGTTATCTTTTTCTGGTAAGTTTCCTCCATCGCTATAGATTTAGCGATGTTTCTAATTACTTTCCCGATTTGTCTTTCCAAACTTCTAACGCCAGACTCTCTAGTGTAATCTTCTATGATTTTAACTAAGGAATCATTGGAAAAAGAGATGTCTTTAGATTTAAGCCCATGTTCCCTCCTTTGTTTGGGAACCAAATGTTTTTTGGCAATCTCTACCTTTTCTTCCATTGTGTAGCCAGTAACCTCAATGATCTCCATCCTGTCTCTAAGGGCAGGTTGTAGGTTTTCTAGTGTGTTGGCAGTGGCAATAAAGAGCACTTTCGATAAATCGTAGTCTACTTCAACGTAATTGTCTACAAATGCACTGTTTTGTTCAGGATCCAAAACCTCCAAAAATGCGGAAGATGGATCTCCTCTGAAGTCTGTGCTTATTTTATCTATTTCATCCAAAACGAAAACAGGATTTGATGATTTACCCTTTTTCATGTTTTGAATAATTTTGCCAGGCATGGCTCCTATATAGGTTTTTCTATGCCCTCTTATTTCTGATTCGTCATGAAGACCACCTAAGGACATTCGTACGTATTTTCTCCCTAAGGCTTTGGCAATGGACTTCCCTAGAGATGTTTTACCAACTCCTGGAGGGCCATATAGGCATAAAATAGGGCCTTTAAGGTCTTGCTTTAATTTTAGCACTGCGAGGTATTCAATAATTCTGTCCTTCACCTTGTCTAGTCCAGAGTGATCTCTGTCCAGAATTTTCTTTGCTCTGTTAAGGTCAAAATTATCGGTAGTAAAATCATTCCATGGAAGATCTACCAATACTTCAGCGTAATTAATGGCAATGGGATATTCTGCAGTAGCAGGATTCATCCTCATGATTTTATCCAGTTCCTTATTGAACTGGGTGGCAACATCTTTCGGCCACTTTTTCTTTTTCCTCTAAGCCTTAATTCTTCAACTTCCTTGTCTGGGCCCTCATCACCTAATTCTGTTTGAAGGACTTTCATCTGCTGTCTTAAAAAATAATCCCGCTGCTGCTGATCTATGTCAGTATGCACCTTTTTTTGGATTTCATTTTTGAGTTCGAGCATCTGAATGTCTTTCATCATAAACTCAAGCAATAAGGTGGCTCTGTCTATGCCATCATTAATTTCCAGTAGTTTTTGTTTGGAATCTACCGGTGCATTGATGTTTGATGAAAGAAAATGTGTGAGAAAGGAAGTGCTGTCAATATTGTCAAGCGCTACCTGGGCTTCTCTTGGTATTTCTGGATTTAACTGCAGAATTTTAAATGCCGATTCCTTGAGAGATTGCTCTAAGGCCTCTATTTTTTTGTCATTCTTAGGGAAGGTTTCATCCAAATAAGAGACACTCGCCTGGAAATATGGATCCTCTGTTAATTCTTCCTCGATTTTAAAGCGTTTTTTGCCTTGGATAATGATAGTTGTATTGCCGTCTGGCAGAACAATCATTTTCACAATTTTAGCAAGTGTACCAACATGATAAATATCATCCCAGGAGGGATCTTCAATGTTTGGATTTCTTTGGGCACAGACTCCGATAAGTTTATCCCCTTTCTGGGCTTTTTTTATAAGCTTTATAGATCGCTGTCTACCCACAGTTATCGGAATAACTACACCAGGAAACAGTACAGTGTTTCTAACTGAGAGTATGGGTATTTCTTTTGCGTAGTTTTCTTCTTTTATGCTAGTTTCATCTTCGTCATCAGTAATTAACTGAATAAGATCTCCTTCTCCTGAAAAATCTCCTAACATAAGTGAATGGTATAATTGATTGTCGTTATTGTTCATACAGACATTATGACAGATGTTGTGTCATGTTATTTTATGGAAATAAGAAAAACCCCTATTAAACAGGCTGTTAAACAAGCATAGTCCAAGGCCTATGCCAATTTATTTCCTTTTACAAATTGGCAGGCAATAAAAATTAGGGGTAAATTTAAAATGGGGATATAATATTCCCCATTTTAAAGAAATTCACTTATTAGCTACCTGTGAAAAGCTTAAGAATATCATTCCCTATAGCGAAAACCATGATGGCTAATAAAAGGACCATGCCGATTTTTTGTGCATTTTCAAGGAATCTATCAGAGGGGCTTCTACCGGATACCATTTCATACAGTAGAAACATTACATGACCACCATCTAAAGCAGGAATTGGAAGCAAGTTCATAAAGGCCAGTATCATGGAAATTAAGCCTGTGATGGACCAGAATTTTGTCCAGTCCCAAGTAGAACCATAAATTTTAGCCATCCCTATTGGTCCACTGACATTTTTTGTAGAGACTTCGCCAGTAAACATTTTGCCCATGGCTCTGGCGTTGATAATGACCACACTAAATGCTCTTTCTGTCCCAATTGGGATAGATTGTGCAAATGAATATTTTTTGCTTACTGGTTCAAGTAAGTTGTTTGCAGCAATTCCAATGGTCCCATCTTCCATTACATCTAAATTCGTAATGACCTCCTGTTGGTCTCTCAGCAAAGTTAATTCTACTGACTCACCTTTGTGCTCCCCGAGCGCTGCTTGTAGTTCGTTGAAATAGTTAATAGGCTGCTCATTAATGGCAGTTATTTTGTCTCCTTTTTGAATTCCTGCTTTAATAGCTGTTCCTTCCGGGTTTAATTCCAGGATGGTAAAAGGAAAACGAATACTAATGAAGTTTGACATGCTTTCCTCATTAGAGAAGGAATTTATAAAACCTCGGGGGATATCAATTTTCATTTGTTCTCCATCCCTTTCAATCGTATAATAGCCATCAGAGCTAAGTAAGGCATTTCCGCCACTCAGGTCGTTCAATGACTCGTAAGGAATGCCATTGATGTCCAGTATTTTATCTCCGTCTTCAAAGCCTATTTGTTGACCGATATCGTAAGCTACGATACCATTTTCAATCACCTGGTCTCTAGAGAAATAGGTTTCGCCTTTACTGTATACCAGAAAAACAAAAATGATAATTCCAGTTACAACATTTACAATAACACCACCCAGCATTACTATCAACCGCTGCCATGCCGGCTTGGAACGAAACTCCCAAGGTTGGGGCTCTGCAGACATTTGTTCGGCATCGAGTGATTCGTCTACCATTCCGGAAATTTTGACGAATCCTCCCAATGGAATTGCGCCTATAGAATACTCAGTTTCTTTCCATTGAAAACCGATTATTTTTGGAGGGAATCCTATGGAGAATTTTTCAACTCTCATTCCAAACATTTTTGCTGCTAGAAGGTGCCCCAATTCGTGTAGGCCGACTAAAATCGACAAGCCGAGTAGCAATTGCGCTACCATTATTAATGTATCCATTCTTTATTTTCTGCTAATTAATTCTTCTGAAATTATTCTCGTTTCTCTGTCGGTCGCAATTAAGTCGTCCAAACTAGGTTTTTTAATAAAACTGATTTTATCCATGCTCTGTTCAATAAGATCTGACATTTCAAGGAATTTGATTTTGTCTTGCAAAAATGCTGCCACCGCAATTTCGTTGGCAGCGTTTAAAGAACAAGCAGCATTTCCACCTTTTTCTAAGGCGATAAAAGCCAAGTCAAGGTTTTTAAATGTTTCCCTATCAGGCTTCTCAAATTGAAGGCTAGGATAATCCATGAAATCAAACCTTTGAAAATTAGATTTGATTCTGTCAGGGTAAGATAAGGCAAATTGAATAGGAATACGCATATCTGGTAGTCCAAGTTGTGCTTTTATTGACCCGTCCTCAAATTGAACCAAGGAATGAACGATAGATTGTGGGTGAACGACTACGTCAATCTGATTTGCTTCTAATCCAAAAAGCCACTTTGCCTCTATTACTTCCAGTCCTTTGTTCATCAAAGAAGCTGAATCTATTGTGATTTTGGCTCCCATATCCCAATTGGGGTGCTTGAGTGCTTGCTCCTTGGTGACGTTTTTCAAGAAATCACGGTCCTTTCCCCTAAAAGGTCCACCTGAGGCAGTAAGTATGATCTTTTCGATAGGGTTATGAAATTCTCCAATCAAACATTGAAAGATAGCAGAATGTTCCGAATCTACAGGGTAGATGTTTACCGCTTTTTCTTTGGCTAGCTTGGTGATAAGGTCTCCCGCAACCACTAAGGTTTCTTTATTGGCCAAGGCAATGGGTTTGCCTGCTTCTATCGCTTTGATGGTAGGTATCAATCCTGCATAGCCTACCAAAGCTGTCAGCACAATGTCAATGGTTTCCATTTCTACTACCGATGCTATGGCTTTTTCGCCAGCATAAACTTTAATAGGATGGTTACCCAGTGCTTCTTTTACTTCTTGATAATGACTTTCGTTGCCAATAACTACAACATTTGGTTGAAAAGCAATCGCTTGCTTAATTAGGAGGTCTTTGTTATTATGAGCAGTAAGTACTTCTACTTGAAATTTATCAGAATGTTGCTGAATTACATCTAAAGCTTGGGTACCTATACTGCCTGTTGAGCCTAAGATGGCCACACGTTTATTTGTAGACATGGAAATTTTTTACTTTCAAAAAAGCACAGTGCTGAACATGGCACTTTACGTTATCTTCTATTGACAAATTTACAAGGTAAAACCAGTATTCCCGTTTTTTTTACGCTTTTTAAAGAAGATGTTTTTTTTGTGCCATTTGGCGAAAGAATATGCTGTGGTTTTTTTAGGGTAAAATGTTTAAAAAATGTTAAATTAATTGACTGGAAAATGCGAAAAGTCGTATTTGATATTGAACTCAATATTTTAAGTTATGTTAAAAAATGTTCTATTAGTTTTAGTAGCGTTTATTGGTGGATTAATAGGTGCCTGGGTGTTTCAGGAATTTTTAAGTGATGAGTTATCAGTTCAGAAAACTGATAATTATTCTTTGATTCAAGATCTCCCTACTTCGCAGCTTACTAATTTGACGCATTCAAATGGGGCTTCGGAATCACAAATTAATCCTGTGCCTGATTCATTTGTGGATGCTTCAGAAAACAGTACCAGTTCGGTCGTGTTTATTAAAAACTTCTCAGGTACAGATTCCCGAAGGTACAGTGTCTTTGACTACTTTTTCGGTCAGGGAATCGGGCAACAAACCGTTAGTACTGGGTCGGGGGTGATTTTTTCAGCCGATGGCTATATTATTACCAATAACCATGTCATAGATAAAGCCGAAACCATAGAAGTGATCCATAAAAAGAGAACCTATAAAGCGAGTTTAATTGGCTCTGATGCCAATACAGATATCGCCGTGCTGAAAATTGAAGCGGAAAACTTAAAAGCCATTGAAATAGGTAGCAGTCGTTCTTTGAAGATAGGAGAGTGGGTTTTGGCAGTTGGAAACCCCTTTAACCTCACTTCCACGGTGACAGCAGGGATAGTTTCTGCCAAAGAGAGACAGATCAATATTATGGGTGGAGAATTTCCACTGGAATCTTTCATTCAAACTGATGCGCCTATAAATCCTGGGAATTCGGGAGGTGCTTTGGTAAATACAAAAGGGGAACTGGTTGGGATCAATACTGCAATTTTAAGTAGAACAGGGTCCTACACGGGGTATGGTTTTGCCGTTCCTGTGGACATCGCTACAAAAATCGCCAATGACCTCATCCGGTTTGGCGAAGTTCAAAAAGCAATACCGGGAGTTGAGGTAAGTGTCATCACTCCGGAGCGGGCAGAAGAAATGGAAATTGAAACTTTAGATGGTGTCATCGTTTCTCATATTATCAGAAATGGTGCCGCAGAGAAATCAGGAATCAAAGTGAATGATGTTATTGTTCAGGTTGATGGGAATGCAATATCAGGTAAAGGGAGCTTTGAAGAAGCATTGTCCTATTATTACCCTGGAGATAAGATTAGTATTGGCTATCTAAGAGGAGGGAAAAAGAGCAGTGTTGAGCTTACACTCCAAAACCTGCTTGGAGGAACCGGTGTGATCAAAAGGTCTTTTTATTCCTCCCCACTATTAGGAGCTAAACTAGAAACCATTAATGCAATAGAAATGGATCGTTTTGGTATCCCTTATGGAATAAAACTAAGCTCAATGACCAGAGGATATCTAAGAGATTTAGGATTTGGAGAAGGTTTTATCCTTACCAGTCTAAATGACGAACCTGCAAAAGACCCCGAAGTGGTCGGTAAGTTTTTAGAAGACTTTAGTGGTCAATTGAGAGTGGAAGGACTTACGCCAGGAGGACGCTCCTTTGCGCAATCTTATTCAGTCAGGTAGTCAAAAAAGGCAGTAATTGATTGTTACCGGACTTGAGGTCTAAGTAACTCAAATCCTTATCGGGAAAATATTTAAAACCCGATAAGGATTTTTTATGTTTTCTCTGTTGGTTTAAATGGCTTGGCATAAGGCAACCTGTCCAGTTTATTTACAGAATGGTAGCTGTCTATTCCTGATACGGTGATCGTTCCCAGTTGGTCGAGGTCGATGAAACCATCTTCTTCTACGGCCTGTGGCTTTACCCACACTTCTTCAATGCTTGCGATAATTAAAACCGTCTCATTGACAGCCAATGTGATTTTGTCTTTCAGAAGGCAAGCGATTTTTAACGGGCTTTCTTTTACAAAAGGGGCTTTGAAATTATTTAGGTACTCTTCCTCAAGTCCTGTCGCTTCAAACTCTGATTTATCCCATCGGGCGCTACAAAGGTGCGCTTCTTTATAGAAGGATTCCGAGACTTGATTTAAAGTGAAATGGCCATTTTGAAGAATGTTTTCCAAAGTGTGTCGTTCAACTGAATGAGGGCGGAATAAAATACCAACAGTGGGAGGATTGGCACCAACATGAAAAACCTGACTAAATGGCGCCAGGTTGGTTTCTGCACTTTCTTCGTTAATACTTCCTATTAGGTTTAAGCTTTTATACCCACTTAAGCTATTTACGAAATTTCGGTTATAGGATTTGCCTGCTGCTAGCAGGGCTTCTTTGGTGAAATGTTTCATCAATTTTGGATTGCCTCTTCTAAAGTGTCACAATATTTCATGTCCAGGTCATTGATTATATTTCCCGGATGGTCCTCAAGGATTTGTTTTTTTGCGATCATGACCATCTTTACAAACCAGGCTTCATCGGGCAATATTTTTCTATGGGTTTTGATTCCATAATGGTAAACCTCTTTTTTCCAGTCCAGAAAATACCACTCCATACTTGGCTGATGAAAAGCCCTCAAAGCCCTTTTGTCGAAAATAAATTTATGATAAGTACCTTCTTTTATGATTGAAGTAATTTGATGAAAGATTGCTTTAAAATCGGCTATGGGTACATAGTCGACCAATAGTTTACAAATGATTATTCCCTCAGATTTATTCGTCAAAACTTGGGCGTACTTTTCTTCAAAAGAAACTTCGAAATTTTGCAGTGCAGATTTATTCAAGGTGTCGGTCATAATTGGTTAATTTCTTGCCTGTTACCTATTTTTACGGTTAAAATGAGTAATAGATTCAATGAAAAGAGCTTTTGCTTTCGTTTTTCTTGCTTTCAACTTCCTTTTTGAAATTCCCTAAATCATCTTCCAGCTTCATGGCATAGTTGATAGTGGTTTTCATTAGCTCCTGTTGTGCTGAAATTTGTTCTTTTAATCGTGAAAGCTCTCGATTTATATCAGCTAAATTTTCTTCATACTCTTGTCTTAATTGCTCTTTTTCAAGTTTCGCCTTTTTTAATTCCGCTTTAAAAATTAAATATGATTCCGGTGGAGTCCTCATTTCTCTGCTGTTTTGGTGCTAGGAACGATCCCTTTGCGATCTTCACTTTTATTAATCCACTAGTAGGAGTGACCTAAATAATTATTTAATAACTGACATACCACCATCTACCTTTAATACCTGACCGGTAATCCAGGAGGATTTATCTGACAATAAAAATGCAGTTGAGGAGGCAATGTCTTCAACTGTTCCAAACCTTCCTAGTGGGTGTCTTTTCGAAGCAGCAGCCTTCTTGTCATCGGTCGAGAGTAAAGCATTTGCTAAGGGGGTGTCTGTAAGGGATGGGGCGATAGCGTTTACTCGGATTCCAGAGACTGCCCATTCAGCAGCCAGAGATCTCGTAAGTCCTTCTATGGCTCCCTTTGCTCCAGCTACCGAGCTGTGAAAACCCAAGCCTGTCTGAACGGCCACGGTACTATAAAGTACTACAGAGGCAGATTGGGCCTTTTTTAACGAATTTTCCAAAATTTGAAGTACTTTAATTGCCCCCAAATAATTAATTTCTAAATCCTGCCTAAATTCTGAAATTTTAAGTCTTTTGAAAGGTTTGAGGTTGATGGTCCCAGGGCAGTATACCAAGCCGTGTACAACTTCCGGTAAATTTGGTATTTCTTCAAAATCATCTAAGATGTCTAATTGATTGGCACCTGTTTTAGACCTTGAATAAGAATAAATTTTGGCCCCTTCACTGGAAAGTGTTTCTGCCACTTTTTTGCCTATACCGCTGTTTCCTCCTATAATTACTATGTTCTTTCCCTTCATTGATCCATTCTTTATTTATCTATTAGAATGAATTAATGAACAAATTGTTTAATAAATTTTACTGAAAAGTCGGATATCCTCTGAAAAAATAAAAAGTGAATAAAAAAAGCTGCCATCATTTAAGGGTGGCAGCTTTGCTAATGAAGCTTGTTGAATGCTATAGCGGTAACTTAGGGCCTATTACCTGGCCATGGAAATGTATTTCAGGAATTCATTTCTTTTTTGTGGATCATTTTCAAATTGTCCACTATAAAATGAGGTGACAGTGCTACTGGTTGTGTCTCTTACTCCTCTGCTTGATACGCACATATGGTCCGCATCTAAAATTATTGCAACATCGTCTGTTCCCAATGCCATTTTTAGTTCATTGCCTATTTGGACCGTAAGCCTTTCCTGAACTTGAGGTCTTTTGGCGAAGTACTGTACAATCCGATTGATTTTAGATAATCCGATTACATTGCCCTTGGAAATATAAGCGACATGTGCTTTTCCATAAATGGGTACAAAATGATGTTCGCAATGGGAGAAAAAAGTAATGTCTTTCTCTACCAACATTTCATTGTACCGGTATTTGTTTTGAAATAATTTTACCTCAGGCTTATTTTTTGGGTCTAACCCCGAAAAAACTTCTTTTATGAACATTTTTGCTACTCTCTTGGGCGTTCCTTTGAGACTGTCATCGGTAAGGTCCAACCCAAGTATATTCATGATTCCTTTAAAATGTTTTTCAATCAATTCCATTTTTAGGTCATCGTCCATTTCAAAAGCATCTTCCCTCAATGGTGTTTCATGGGAGGAAGAAATATGTTCGTCGCCTAAGTCGTCAATGGTTTGATTGAGATCAATCCCCGCTGAATTCAACAAAGTTTCTTTCTGTTTCATATAATCGAATTGTTAAGTCGTATTTTAATTCAATTTCTTCTCTCAAAATATTCCAAATAACCACAGCAATGTTTTCTGCAGTTGGATTAAGGTTTTTGAATTCATCGACATCTAAATTTAAGTTTTTGTGATCAAATTTACTTGTTATGTGTTCCTTTATTACATCCTTCAGTTTCTTCATGTCATAGACATAGCCAGTGTCAGGGTCTATAGGACCAGACAATTTTACGACCAAATCATAATTGTGACCATGATAGCTGGGATTGTTGCACTTTCCGAAAACGGCTTTGTTTTTTTCCTCCGACCACTTTGGGTTGTGAAGCCTATGGGCCGCATTAAAATGTTCTTTTCGGTAGATGGCTATTTTCATAAATTGTCTAACAGACTATCTGTGTTTTTGTTTTTTTGATAGTATTAAATCACCAAAGGATAAAAATCGCAAAGCAGCTTTTTTGTTAAAGGACTTATAACTCGCTTTAATCGCTTTTTTTTATACCAACCGTGAGAACAAATAATTAGGGGGTATCGGTTCAAAATTAATTAAATAATGGTTAATGTTGGTTTATTGGTTAAATTTAACTCGGTGAAAAAGGTGATAAAAGTGGGCTGTTTTAAGTATTAATCAGCATAATTTGAGGCTTCGTTTTTCACTGGGTCAGGTATGGCTAATTACTCTGATTATTTTAAAATTGCGGGATAAAGGCCGATAATTTTTTTTGAGGGAAGCAAAATATTTCCCCTTAAAAACTGTTGTAATTTAGGAGTAGTTTTGGCTTAGCCTTTGACTGTCTGGGTTTTCAAGTGGAGGAGAATTCCATGGGATTTGGAATCTTTGAATATATAGTGCTGTTATACTTAATGAAATGGGAGGATTGGTTCTAAAGCGAATATTTCAGATGTTAATTCAACCTCTCAGAGACGGATTTCAATTTTACAGCTCTGCTTTATTGTTTAAAACTTCTTTTCAACTAAATATTTTATGATTAAAATTCTCGCCTTTACACTTCTGATTATTTGTCCGGTTTTTTCCTTTGAAAATACGCAATTACCTGAGCTTGTTAAAAAAGTTGAGCCTAATTCAAGCTCAGATAAGGTAGCCGCTTCAGTTGCCACTATTTGGGAGCGTATTCGATCGGATCAAAATTCGTTGAAGAAAGAAGTGTTGGTGATGGCATATGAAGGTTATCAGAAAATGGTGAATGATGGCTTACTTGAAGAAGGTAAACCTTTGACAATTATTGATTTTGACCTGCCATCCTCTGAGGAAAGGCTTTGGATAATAGACATCCAAAACCAAGAGCTGGAATATGTTTCATTAGTGGCTCATGGGAGAAACTCCGGTGGGCTTCACGCCGAAAAATTCTCAAATGTTCCGGAGAGTTATATGAGTAGTCTTGGTTTTTACCTTACTGCTGAAACATACATAGGAAAGCATGGGAAATCTTTAAGGTTGGATGGAATGGAAGAAGGGATTAATGATAATGCTCGGTTAAGGGCAATCGTAATGCACGCTGCTGAATATGCTGAGGGTTCATTTGTTAAGCTTCATGGCAGGTTGGGTAGAAGCTTGGGCTGTCCAGCATTACCAGACGATAATTTTAAAGAAATAATTGATTTAATAAAGAATAAAAGCTGTTTATTTATTCACGCCAGTGAAAATACCTATAGGACTCAATCCGCTTATATTGGGCGTTTTACAGCAGGGTAATTCCCACTACCTCTCAGTTTTAAAAATAATCCTTCAAAGGCTTTTGTAATAAATCGAAAAGCTCATCATCTCTTGAATAAATATCCTTTCTAACCTGGTCAGTGTTTTTGCTATCTGTCCAAAAAGTAAGGTAGAGAATGATGACAGGAATTTTTCTAGTAAGCGTAACAGATTTTTCTTTATTCGCTTCCATTGCTTTTTTTATCAGCTCGTCTGTCCACAAAGGTTGGTCGGCAAGTAATAACTTGGCCAACTCAAATGGCTGTTGGATACGAATACATCCCGAACTCAAAGCCCTTTCTTCTTTGGAAAAAAGCGTTCTTGCAGGGGTGTCGTGAATGTATACATTGTGCTTGTTCGGAAACATAAATTTCACCTTCCCAAGAGAATTATGTGCTCCTGGGTCTTCCCTTATCATATATTTGAAGTTTTTGCTGGTTACAGTATTCCAGTTGATTTCAGAGGGATTGATTTCCTTTCCTGAATAATCGAGAATCCGCATGTTCTTAGACGCCAGATAATTTTGATTTTTCTTGATTGATGGAAGGACATCATTCTTTAATATGGTAGGAGGCACTGTCCATGTAGGGCTAAACACCAAATAAGACATTGCAGCATTGAAAACAGGCGTTTTTCTATACGATTTACCTACAATGGCATTGGTGTGCAATAAGGTGTCTGTCTTACTGATAAAATCCATGGCATAATTGGCAATATTTACAAGTATCATTTCCTGGACAGTAGTGTCAGGAAGCCACCTTAAGCGTTCCATATTCACGCCGATCTGTTTGATGACCTCTAGAGGACTCTTGTTCAAAGCATCAATAGTGGCCTTTCCCAAAACACCATCAGCCTTTAAGCCGTTTCTTTCCTGAAAAACCTTAACACCATTCAATAAAAGAGAATCGTATACTTCCACATTTTCGGATTGAATAGGGGAAGCTTTTAAATCTCCCCAGAACAATAACCTTTCCCTGATAATTTTCACCTCGGGGCTTGCCTGCGCAAGCTCGATTGGTTCCTTTATCGTTATGGTTTTCCAGTTTTTAGCGCTTTGGTTCTTTTGAAGTCCTATGTACTTGATCATGGACTGTCTCATCCGGGTGTAAATGGCGAACTTCGGTTGAAGGCTGAATAACTGTGTCCTGACATTGCCTTGGGAAACTGCTAAGTGAAGTTTTTCTACAACCTTTTGCTCGTTGCCTTTTTGCATGATTTCCCAGGATCCATTGATATGCTCCGGGTGAACTTTCCCCCCGTAAATGTGACTGGCATAAACGATGAATGCATCGCTAAGCAAGAAATCAACCTTGGCCAATTCATGTGCCGTTAACGGAGTCCCTGAGAAATATTTTTCAAAATAAGGATTGATGGCAACAAGGTGGTAGTCTTCCGGAATTAAGCCCTCGAATGCTGCATTTTGTATAAGCAATCGCAATTCCAGTGCGTTGCATGTGAATGTTTGGTTTTCAGACCACCCAGGTTCAAATGCCCTGTCGGAATAAAAGACAGGTAATTCTGTGCTTGAATATAAGGGGCTTTCGTTGAAGAGGATATTCAAATAAGTGCTATCCCCTTCCAGTATCGTTCTGATTTCGTTTGTTACCAATTGGTTTTGTGAAAAGACCTCGATCCTTAAAAAAAACCATTTGGGTTACCAGTAGTAAATAGAAACAATACTTTGCTTTTTTCATGACAGCGAATAATTTTTAAATTGATTTCCTAGCATCCAGGCACTTTTAAGCATGGCTAGAAAATCATCCATGTCTTCAAGAGGGATCATATTAGGTCCATCACTTAATGCTACAGATGGATTTGGGTGGGTTTCGATAAAAAACCATCGATTCCAGCTGCTCCAGCTGCTCTTGCCAGGTAGGGCGCCATTTGGCGTTGACCTCCACTTGTTCCTTTATTTGCACCCGGCTGTTGTACACTATGGGTGACATCGAATATTACAGGAGCGAACTGCCGCATGATTGGTAAGGCGCGCATGTCTACCACAAGATTATGGTAACCGAGAGAAAAACCTCTTTCAGTAAGCGCCACATTGTTATTGCCAGTAGACCGAACCTTGTCCACCGCATATTGCATGTCTTCGGGTGCCATAAACTGACCTCTTTTATTTTGATAGCTTTACCGGTTTTTCCTGCGGCTATCAAAAGGTCTGTTTGCCGACAAAGAAAAGCTGGGATCTGCAAAACGTCGACTACATCAGCCACAGCCTCTACTTGATAGCTTTCATGTACATCTGTCACCAAAGGTACATTAAGCGTATTGCCTACCGTTTGAAGTACTTGTAAAGATTTTTCATGTCCAATACCCCTATAAGAATCAGAGGAGGTTCGGTTTGCCTTGTCGAAAGAAGCCTTAAAGACGTATCCAAAACCGTGTTTTGCGGCAAGATCTTTAACAGTACTGCCTATTTCGAGGCAAATGTCCAGGCTTTCTACTGCACAAGGACCTGAAAATAAAATAGGTTGGCTTCCACCCAATATCAGGTTTTTTCCTATGGTCATTGTATGCTGACTTCTTTCCATTTTTGACTTCAATAATTTATATATTAGGTAAGGTTTTTAGCAGGCATTGAAGGTAGATTTCCACCAGCAAAGAGGATTAAGTCAGCTAATTCTCTAAAAGCTCCCTGCCCTCCCTTTTTTAGGGTGACATAATCTACTTTTTCTTTGACATAGTGTATTGCATCTGCAGGAGCTGCTGAAAAACCAACATTTAATAACAGTTCCAGATCGATTATATCATCTCCAATATAAGCAACTTGATTCGGATTTAATTCCATTTCCTCCATAACAGCTGATAAAGTTGGCCACTTTTCCCGAATGCCATGCAGATGGAAATCTACTCCCATTTGTTCGCATCGGATTTTGGATACAGATACATTTCTTCCAGTGATTATACCAGTTTTTATACCGTTATCACGAAGGTAAGGGATGATTTGCCCATCCTTTACCTGAAACCTTTTGTACTCCATACCATTGTCGTCCAAAATGATTCCTCCATCTGTTAGTACGCCATCGAGATCAGTTACCAGAAGTTTTATTTCTCTGGCCTTATTAAGTACTTCTTCAAAGTTAGTATTGAAGTAATCCATCATCGCTTGTTTTTCCATTGGATGGAATACAAGTCCAACCTCCGTTGTTCAAGATTTCTTACACTGCCTGTTTTACGTAACTTGGTCAATAACCCCAGATCTACATCTGCCACAATAGTGGTCTCTGTGTTTAGGGACGCTTCGCCTATAATTGCGTCGTGTGGAAAAGAAAAGTCAGAAGGAGAGTAGATCGCTGCCTGAGAATGTTGGATGTCCATGTTTTCAACACGAGGTAAGTTGCCAACAGAACCGGTGATGGCGACATAACATTCATTCTCAATGGCTCTGGCTTTAGCACAGGTGCTTACTCTCAGGTAAGCATTCTTAGTGTCTGTCCAAAATGGTACAAAAAGGATATCCATTTCCTTCTCTGCCAATATGCGGCCCAATTCAGGGAATTCCACATCATAGCAGATAAGGATACCTATCTTTCCAGCATCTGTGTCAAATACTTTTATTTGATTCCCTCCTTGAAGGCCCCAGTAAGACTGCTCATCAGGAGTGATGTGAAGTTTGTATTGTTTGTCCATAGTGCCGTCTCTTCTGCATAGATAACTTACATTACGGAGTTTTTTGCCATCATATTCAGGCATACTTCCAGCGATAATGTTGACATTATATGACAATGCCAAGTCCCGCATACGGTTTACAATTTCTTCTGTGTAATCGGCGAGGTTTCTAATTGCTTCAGAAGCATCCATTTTGTTAAAACCTGCTAATAATGGTGCATTAAAAAATTCAGGGAACAAACAGAAGTCAGACTGGTAATCAGAAACAGTATCTACAAAAAACTCTACCTGTTGCATCAAATCGTCCACATCAGTGAATCGCCTCATCTTCCATTGAACGAGCCCTAACCTTACAATAGTTTTCTTATTCCCAATTAATTTTTCATCCTTTTCATAATAAATATTGATCCATTCCAGTAAGGTGGCGTAGGCGCGGGAGTCTGTGTCTTCAGGAAGGTATTTGGTGATTACTTTCCTGACGTGAAATTCATTGGCCAGTTGAAAGGAAAGTACAGAGTCAAATATTTCTTTGTTTTTTACCAGTTCAATGTATTTTCTCGGAGACATTTGATCAGCGAATTTGCTGTAACCTGGTATTCTTCCTCCGGCGATTATAGACCTTAGGTTTAGGTTCTCGCAAAGTTCTTTTCTCGCATCATAAAGCCTTCTGCCTAGACGCAAGCCTCTGTATTCTTTGTCTACAAACACATCCGTGCCGTAAAGTGTGTCTCCATCGGGGTCGTGGGTGTCAAATTTGCCAAATCCAGTGATTTGCCCATAGGAATGGCTGTCGCCATATTTGGCATAGTCTACTATAAGGCTCATTGCTACAGCTACGACCTTACCATTGTCCTCCAAACAAATTTGCCCTTCAGGAAAGGCATTAAGTTGATTCTTGAATTCCTCCTTAGTCCAGGACATTGCCTGGGTTTTATAAGTAGAAACCATTATTTCACGAATGTCATTAAAATCAGAATGTTTGATATTTCTGAGTTTAAGCCTGTGTTCGAGTTCTTCCTTTTGTTTACTCATGGGAATAAAATTAGCAACAAATGTACCTAAATTGATGGCTTAATGGGAGTAGTTAAGAAAATTTAGAGGGATTTTTAAACTTCAATAAATTAAATTTAACTTTTTGCTCCTAAGCGTGTTACTTTAAAGGTAGATAAACAAATTTTTTTATTTATTTATCCGTAGCTTACATATGTTTTTTTAGGTTTTAATGGTTAGTGCCACACTATATGAATGAATTCTTAAAAGATGTAAAAGAGGGTAAATTTCTTGAGAAAATAAACGAGTTTCTCAATTTGAAATTATTAATGTTTGGAGAAACAACGCTAACCTTAGGCTTGCTTTTAGGCTTAACCATTTCAATTATTCTGGTTTTTGTCGTATCTGAGTTGGCGCGAAAATTTCTCGCCAATAAGGTTTTAGCCAAATACAAACTGGAAGTTGGTATTCGTCAATCCATAGCAACCATCTTTAAATACCTTTTGATCATTATCGGTTTGGTCACCATTTTGCAAAACAGCAATGTAGACTTAAGTGCTCTTGGTATTTTGGCAGGAGCTGTCGGTGTGGGTATAGGTTTTGGACTTCAGAATATAACGAATAATTTCATAAGTGGATTGGTTATTCTTTTAGAAAGGCCAATAAAAGTAGGGGATAGAATTGAAGTAGATGATGTATATGGCGATGTGATGTCGATTTCAGCAAGATCTACCACGATACTTACAAATGATAATATTTCAATAATAGTCCCTAATAGTCAGTTTATTGACAATGCTGTAATCAATTGGTCTCATAATGATAATAATATAAGGTTTAATATACCTGTAGGGGTTTCTTATAAGGAAGATCCTGAGAAAATAAAGAACATCTTGCTGGAAGTGGTTAAAAAGAATCCCGGGGTGCTTATGAAACCCGAACCCGATGTGCTCTTTGATAAATACAATGATAGTAGTATAGATTTCAATCTTAGGGTATGGACAACTGAATATACCACCAAGCCAAATGTTTTGAAGAGTCAGTTGTATTACGAGATTTTCAAAAAGTTTGTAGAGGAGAAAGTAGAGATTCCATTCCCTCAAAGGGATATACATATCCGCTCAGGTTTAGATAAAATTGCACCAGACTAATTTTTTTATTTCCTGTTTCTATTTACCTTTAGGGGGGTTATTGCCAATAGGTTAATAGCAAAGGATAAGGTACCATAGAAAGATGACCAAGAAAATATTTTTTATAGCATTTTTTTTAACAGCGATTTCAAATCAAATATTTGCTCAAGGATTTAACCGGTATGCTCGTGAGAAACCATGGTCATTTTCGATACAAGGTGGACCTTCTCAATATTTCGGGGATCTCTACGCCCTTTGGGAATACAAAGAAGGCATTCAACCAGATTATAATGTTGGATTAAGTGCTCGCTATACTTTTGGTACAAATTTGAAAGCAAGGGGAGATATTGGGTTTTACCAGATTTCCGGGCAAGACGATCACGCAGACCCTGAGAGTGGAAGGATACCGCGAAATTTGAATTTTAGAAGTAGAAACTTTGAGGCAGCATTAATGGTTGAATACTATTTGTATCCTGTAAAAGTATACTACGTCTCTAGAGAGTTTTATAATCCATACGTGTTTTTTGGAATAGGAGCGACTACGAATAACCCACAAACACTTTACAGTGGGGAATGGGTGAATTTGCGCCCTTTAAGGACTGAAAATGAATACTATAATGAGATAGTTACAGTCTTTCCCATGGGACTTGGCTTTAAATACAAGGCAAATGTTTACATGGACTTTTTTGTTGAAGGGAGTTATCGGTTTACACTTTCAGATCATCTTGATGATGTTAGTGCATTCAACATCTCTGGGTTTTATGAGGAATTGATAGAAGATTATATAACAGGGCTGGATCCGGACCGTTTGCGTTTTTCTATCAGGGAAGACAGGTTTTTACTCCCAAATGGCGAACCCAATGTGGAATTAATAAGGAATACCAAAGGGAGTGCCAGAAGGGGGAGCGGTGACCCGCGCCTTAATGAACCGGGGGCACGATACGATGGTTATTTCACATTAAACTTTGGTGCTGAAATTTATTTCTCTCTAGATATTTGGGACAATTGGATATTCAGCAAAAGGAATAGAGGATTTAAATTTAGGTAATTTTTTCGCTGGTTATTTTTGTTAATTACGGAGTGATTCACATATAGTCATCTATATTCGAAATGAATAGGGATATTTTTTATACTTTTGGGATTGAATTGACCAATAATTTTACAATTACTGAAAATGTCTGAATATAATTTTCGCACCATTGAAAAAAAATGGCAGGACCGTTGGGAGCAAACGGGAATTTTCAATGCCAATCCTGTAGCAAATAAGCCTAAATTTTATTCTTTGGATATGTTCCCATATCCATCAGGAGCGGGGCTACATGTAGGGCATCCACTGGGGTATATAGCCTCTGATATTGTTACGCGTTATAAAAGGTTAAAAGGATTCAATGTATTGCACCCGATGGGGTATGATTCTTTTGGACTTCCAGCTGAGCAATATGCGATACAGACTGGTCAACATCCGGCGATAACTACCGAAGAGAATATTAAAAGATATACCGAACAGCTTAAAAACATAGGTTTTGCATTTGACTGGACCAAGGAAGTAAGGACTTCAGATCCTGAATACTACCGTTGGACACAGTGGATTTTCATGCAACTTTTTGATAGCTATTATGACTTAGAGGCCAATAAAGCCCAGTCGATAGGCCATCTTATCTCAGTTTTTGAAAAAGATGGAAATCAAAGCCTCAAGGCAGCTTGCGATGAGGATACTGAAGCATTTAGCAAGGAAGATTGGAATAATTATTCTGATGAGGAAAAACAAAAAACACTTTTAAGATATAGGCTAACCTATTTGGCAGAAACTACTGTCAACTGGTGTGTGCCTTGGGTACGGTGCTTTCGAATGATGAGGTCAAAGATGGCTTTTCTGAAAGAGGTGGACATCCTGTAGAAAGAAAACGCATGATGCAATGGAGCATGCGAATAACTGCTTATGCAGAACGTTTGCTCACGGGATTGGAAGGTCTTGACTGGCCTGATCCTGTCAAAGAAATGCAGAGGAATTGGATTGGTAGGTCATTGGGTGCTGAAATGGTATTTGATGTAGAAGGGCATGATGAGAAAATCAAGGTTTTCACTACGCGAATTGATACCATATATGGAGTGACCTACTTGGCGTTAGCTCCCGAGCATGAGTTGGTAGCTAATTTGATCACTGAGGATCAAAGAGAGACAGCTGTTGACTACGTAGCTCAGGCTAAAAACAGGTCAGAGCGAGACAGGATGTCAGATGTGAAAACTATCTCAGGGGCATTCACTGGTAGTTATGCAATAAATCCATTCAATGAAGAAAAAATTCCAATTTGGATAGCTGATTATGTTTTGGCTGGTTACGGAACAGGGGCTGTTATGGCTGTGCCTTCCCATGACGAGCGAGATTTTAATTTCGCAAATCATTTTGGCTTAGAGAAAAGACAAGTACTAGAAGGAGATATGTCCAATGGTTCCTTTCCTGGCAAAGGTGGGACTATCATGAACTCTGGCTTTATAAGTGGAATGAAAATGCAGCAGGCTATGGATAAAGCCATTTCCTTTCTTGAAGAAAAAGGAATAGGAAAAGGCAAAATTCAATATAGAATGAGGGACGCTATTTTTACGCGCCAAAGATATTGGGGTGAGCCACTTCCTGTATATTTCAAAAATAATTTACCTTACCTTATTAATGAGAGTGATTTACCTCTAAGGTTACCTGAAGTAGATAAATATTTACCTACAGAAGATGGAGCTCCACCTCTGGGCAGGGCAAAAGACTGGACTTATAAAACGGAATCGGGAACTTATCCATTGGAAATGAGTACCATGCCAGGTTGGGCAGGTTCAAGTTGGTACTTTTTTAGGTACATGGATGCCAATAATAAAGAGGAGTTTGTTGGTAAAACTGCAGCTGATTATTGGGGAGCTGTTGATTTGTATATAGGAGGAGCTGAGCATGCTACCGGTCACTTGCTTTATTCAAGGTTTTGGACAAAGTTCTTATTTGACAGAGGCCTGGTTTCTATTGAGGAGCCTTTTCAAAAAATGATCAATCAAGGAATGATACAAGGTCGTTCCAACTTTGTTTACCGCAAGAAAGGCACCAATGCTTTTGTAAGTCATGGATTGATCGGCGAGCACGAAGTAAGCCCAATGCATGTGGACGTAAACATAGTCTACAATGATCAACTGGATCTGGAAGCTTTTAAAAATTGGAGACCTGATCTTAAAGACGCTGAATTCATTCTTGAAGATGGCAAGTACAATTGCGGTGCGGAAGTTGAAAAAATGTCCAAGTCCAAATACAATGTGGTCAATCCAGATGATGTCATTGAGAGCTATGGTGCTGATACATTAAGGCTTTATGAAATGTTTCTTGGTCCATTGGAACAATTTAAACCTTGGAATACAAACGGAATTGATGGTGTATTTAAGTTTTTGAAAAAACTTTGGAGACTTTTCCATGACCAAAACGGGGAGTGGAATGTATCAGACAAACCTGCTTCTAAAGAAGCGCTAAAATCCCTGCATAAAACAATGAAAAAAGTGGAGGAAGATATAGAGCGACATGCTTTCAACACCTCTGTTTCTTCATTTATGATTTGTGTAAATGAATTGTCTGCCTTGAAATGCAATAACAAGGATGTTCTGGAGCCACTATTGGTGGTGTTGTCTCCCTACGCACCTCATATTGCTGAAGAATTGTGGGAACGGTTAGGACATCAAGAATCAATTATTAATTCCGAATTCCCTCAAGCAGAGGAGAAATACCTTACGGAAGATAGCCACCAATATCCTGTGTCTATCAATGGTAAAATGAGGGCGAAAATTGAATTGTCATTGAGCCTTTCAAAACAGGAAATAGAAGAAGCAGCACTTGCTGACGAACATATTCAGAAATGGACAAATGGCCAGAAACCTAAAAAGGTCATCGTCGTTCCTGGTAAAATCGTGAACATTGTACTCTAAGCGGAAATAGGGAATAGCTTAACTATTCCCATTGCTTCGTTCAAGTTGAAAATTTCAAAAAGCCCAATTCAATCTGAATTGGGCTTTTTTATACCTAATTTACTATGTTCGAAAAGAGACTGGGTACAGTATGCAAATGTTTTTTCAAACGTAGATATTAAATGAAATCGGGGAATCAAAAGGAATTAATTGTGAATATCCCCAATCTATTTGGTAAATTTGGAATATGAACATAGGGGATAAGGTAAGGTTACTGCATGGAAAGGAGGAAGGTGTTATTACCAAGCTTTCTTCTGGTGGGCAGGTTGAAATTGAAATTGAAGATGGGTTTAGAATTCCAGTATTAAAATCTGAGTTGGTGCTTATCAATGAGGCTGAAGAATCTTATTTTGATACAAAACCCAAAAAGTCTACAAGTTACCTTTCCAGCGTTCCGAAAAGTAACGCTTCTGACAAAGCGGAGGGCGTTTATTTGGCCTATGTTCCTTATAATGATCAGCTGCATGATTTGGTGCTTGTAAATAACTCAACCAAAGATTGCCTTTATTCTTTTGACGAGAGTCAAAGTGTTAAGACAAAAAATATAGGTGCAGGTGTGGTTAAAGCCAAGTCATTTACCAAAATAGGGGAGAAGATGCTTCAGGAGTTTGAGCAATGGCCACCTTTTAGTGTAATGATGGTTTTATTGAACAAGCAATTTGAAAAGCAGCAGCCTGTTCAGGTAAGGAATGTCAAATTAAAAGCTTCATCATTTTTTAAAAGTATGGGCAAAGCACCATTGCTGAATAAAGATGCCTATTTTTTCAGGATTGATGACACTTTAAACACATTGAATGTCAGTAAATTGAATCAGGATCTCAATCCAAAACCGCAAGACATTTATCCTACAGCTAAAGTTAAGAGGCCTCCTGCTTCGGTGGATCTTCATATTGAGAAGTTGTCGGATGATTTCGACTTGATGAGCAATAGTGAAATGTTACAATTGCAGATGAAAACGTTTGAAACGAATCTGAATGATGCAATTGTTTCAGCGATGGATGAGATTGTTTTTATTCACGGCATAGGAAATGGTGTTTTAAGAAAGAATATCCATAAATATTTGAGTCAGTTAAAGGGGATCAAATATTTTAAGGATAGTCAGAAGACTAATTTCGGATACGGAGCTACAACAGTAAAAATAAACGAATAGCGATGGAATCGTCTACCTTACCGCTGATTTTACATGTTTTTGATAAGCACTACGATGCCGGTAAGGCTTTGTTTGAGGAGCTCTCAAAAAAGTTAAAATCAAAAAAATCAATTGAGCTTGAATCTCATTTGGATTTTTTCAGTGTCTATATTCAACTGCTGGAAAGGGCGCATTTTGAAAAGAAGCGTGAGATTAGTCAAATTCTTTCTCCATTTAAGGTATTGCACAAAAACCTTCGGAAAGTAAAGCATATTCGGTTTATTCAAGATGGTTTTTTAACCTATATGCATGCCAATAAGCGACTCTATCCGGATTATGAAAAACTCATCTCCTCAGATAAAAACAGGGTCTATTCTGATGTTTATGAATTGATCTTATCAATACCATTGCAAAAATGGGAGGATCTTTACAGAAACATTTTTCAATATTCAAAAGGGATGTCTATTTTGAGTATTAACACAGCCATTAATCAAATCATCAATGAGGAAGTGGAATACTTCCAATTCGGGACCAAAACAAGACTTGACGCCCAAACAATAAGTGAAATCTATAAAGGCCTTAAGAAAGTTACTGTTTTAGAAAAGATAAGATTATCTATCGGACTAAATAGTATTTTTACCCATGAAGTCCATGAGGAGATAGATGCCTTGGGAACAGTGATGGTGGATTGGCATAAGAATCAATTGCTACTTCAACATCTTGGTAGTCATTTAGGTAAAAAGAAGACATAAGTAAAAAGTATCAACCGGTTCTTACCCTTCTAAAGAAAAACCACAAAGAATTAACAACAGATATCGACAATAGATGTCAATATCTGTTTAAGAAAATGCTTCCTTAATTTAGTCCAATGCCTGAGCAAGGTCATTTTTTAAATCTTCAGCATCCTCAATTCCTACACTTAATCGGATCAAGGAATCTGATAAGCCTACTTTTTCTCTTTCAGATTTAGGAATACTGGCATGTGTCATTGTAGCAGGATGACCGCAAAGGGATTCAACTCCACCTAAAGACTCCGCCAAAACAAAAATTTCAAAACTTTCCAATACTTTAATGGCATCCTCAATTTTGTTCCCTATCAGGGTGAAAGAAATCATGCCGCCAAAATACTTCATTTGTTTTTTGGCTACCAGATGGTTAGGATGGTCTTCAAAACCCGGCCAAAAGACTTTATCTACCTTGGGGTGGTTAATTAGATAGGCAGCTATTGTTTTGCCATTCTGGCAATGCCTTTCCATTCTAAGGTGCAAAGTTTTAATACCTCTAAGTACCAAAAAACAATCTTGAGGACCCGGTACAGCTCCACAGGAGTTCTGAATGAACGCAAGGTCATCTGCAAGTTTCTTGTCCTTGACTATTAAAGCCCCCATGACAACATCTGAATGGCCAGCAAGGTATTTGGTCACTGAGTGCATTACCAGGTCAGCACCTAAGTCTAACGGGGTTTGAAGAAAGGGTGTGGCGAAAGTATTGTCCACACCAAAAAGAACCTTATGACTTTTTGCTATTTCCCCTAGCGCTTTGATGTCGATAATGTTCATCATAGGGTTAGTGGGCGTTTCTGCCCATATCAACTTTGTATTCTTGCTGATAAGTGGCAAGATGTCTTCTGGTTTTTCCATGTTTACGAAATGAAATTTTATCCCGTATTTTGAAAAAACTTTAGTGAAAATCCTGTAAGTACCTCCGTAAAGATCATTAGTGCTGATGACTTCATCTCCTGGCTCCAATAATTTCAATAGGCAGTCGATGGCAGCCATCCCAGAAGAGAAACACAATCCATGATTGCCATTTTCCAATGCTGCAAGGTTGTTTTCTAGCGCTTGTCTGGTAGGGTTTTGGGTTCTGGAGTATTCAAAACCTTTATGATCACCTGGCGATTTCTGTACGTAAGTTGAAGTTTGGAAGATAGGGGTCATGATTGCCCCTGTGCCTGGATCTGGTTTGATCCCTGCATGTATGGCTTTTGTAGCAAATTTCATAAGTCAAATATATAGGGTTATTATACCAAATAAGGCAATTTCCTATCTAAAGCCTGTATTTGATTAAATATTAGTCAGAATTATTTTTAGTTTTGTCCAAAGATGGACAAAAAACCTCCTATTTTCAAGCATTTTAGAAATATCTATAGCAAAAGCCCCTGGGTTTTAGTGTCTATTCTTTGGGTAAGCATACTTCCGACAATAGGTGCTGTTACCCTTGGAAACTGGATTTACAGGAATTGGGCTGAGCTAGAATTACTACCAATTGATCAACCCAATATAGCCTTAATATACTGCCTTACCGGAACGGTACTAATGGGGTTGGCATTGGTGCCAACCACTTTTTTCGCAGTAGTGACAGGTTTTTTATTTGGCTGGCAAGCATTTCCATATCTGGTATTATCCTATACGCTGGCAAGCGCAGTAGGGTATTTGTTGGGTAGGGTGTTGGAGAAAGATAGCCTTGAATGGATTTTGGAACCCTATCCAAAGGCAAGTCAATTGATCCACGATAAAAAGGAGCAAATGGGGAAATTGATCTTTTATATCAGGATCAGTCCTGTTATCCCTTTTGCCATTTCTAATTTGGTTTTCGCACTTTTAGATACCGGTTTGAAGAGGGTCTTGTGGTTTGGTTTTGTTGGGATGCTGCCAAGAACCTTGCTTGCGTTTTCTTCAGGTGCATTTGCAGGAAGTATTCAGGATGCGCTCTCCTCCAATGCTTCAGTGTGGCAATATTTGTTGATAGGAGGGCTTTTGTTAGTAAGCGTGTGGGGTATTTATAGTTTCTTTACCAAGCCAGGCAAAAATGCCCATTCATAGTTGAATCCTATTTACTTCAAAACCCTTGTCCTTCAAAAGGGTAATGATGCCATTGGGCCCTGCAAGATGCCCGGCACCAACGGCAAAAAAAGCACTATTTTCATTCATTATCTGAGTCATAGGGGCTACCCAATTCTTGTTCCTGTCAGAAATGAACTCATCTTGATAATTCTTGTATTCTGGACTTTCGGAAACCATTTCAAATAGGTCGAGAATATCCTCTTCCTTATAGGCTTTGATTAACTTTTTAAACTCTTCCTGTCCTTTTTCTAAGTCATTTACATAACTGTAAAAGCTTTGGTATTGATCCTTTAGTGGGATAAGGTCAAAAAGAGACATCTGGTCTTCAATAGT
Source organism: Cyclobacterium qasimii M12-11B (assembly GCF_000427295.1). GTDB lineage: Bacteria > Bacteroidota > Bacteroidia > Cytophagales > Cyclobacteriaceae > Cyclobacterium > Cyclobacterium qasimii. The sequence goes on from NZ_ATNM01000142.1 coordinate 67,733, forward strand.
CTCTAGTCCCATCACCTCCATTTTGGCTGCTTTTGCAAGGATCATTAATTCATTTTCAAAAGACTTTGTTTCACATTCAAGTAAGTTGTTGTAGATCAGTGACATCAGTACCATTGGGTGCATTTCCTGTAGCATGTCCATGTCCATTCCTGTTCTTTCTTTTAGGAAAGTATGGACATTTTGGTACTCTTCTTTCGTTAGAAAATCATTGATCTTTTGGCCGCCTTTATTGTAGAGGTTCTCGCTCATTGCTGCTTGTAGATCAGGGTCATCCATGTCTATTTCAAGCACGAGAACATCTGATTCCGATATCTTGCCAGCTATTTTGGTATTCAGCGAAAAATCTCCTTCACACATAAGATGAATAGTACCAAAAAGATAGGAGGGGTTAGGGTTATTTTGACTTGAAATTTCCCAAAACACACCCTCTTCTTCTTGTCCAAATGCAGTTAAAGATCCCAGAAAAAACAGCCAAATAAAGTAAGCTCCCTTTAACATTTTAATATTACCTTTTTAACCGCTAAAAGTTTTGTCCAAATGGCGGTCACTTGATTTTACATTTTCAAATTCCAAAAATTGTTCCCAAAATGCTTCCTCAGGTAAAGCGGCTCTTAGGATTAATTTCTCCTTTTTGATAGGATGAACAAATACCAAATGAAAAGCATGTAGGTTAATGCTTGCATCTGGATTTGGCTTTGGAAAGCCATACTTTACATCTCCTCTAATAGGGCAATCCATGGAGGCCAATTGCACACGCAACTGATGTGGTCGTCCTGTAACAGGACGGAGTTCTAGTAACCAATGATCGTTTAATTTGCCTAACCTTTTGTAGGTCATTTCAGATTTCTTGGACTCTGGAACTTCCTTGTCGTAAGCTTTTGAAACGTTTCTGTCGGAATCTTTTACCAACCAATGCGTTAATTTCCCTGCCTCTTCTCTTGGTTTCTTTTTAACCAATGCCCAGTAAACTTTGTGAACTTCTCTTTTCCTGAACAAGGCAGTCATTCTTTCCAATGCCTTTGAGGTTCTTGCAAAAACCACCACCCCACTGACAGGACGGTCTAATCTATGTACTGGGTGCAAGAAAACAGCTCCCGGTTTGTTGTATTTATTTGCTATATAGGTTTTACAAAGATCTGTAAGCGTTTTGTCGCCTGTTTTATCTCCCTGGACCAAAATCCCAGCAGATTTGTTGACTATCAGCAAGTGATTGTCCTCAAATATTACATTAAATGGCTTTTTCATGTTTTCTCAGGTTTGATAAATAGGTTAATATTCTGATGTATTATGGAATTCAATTTCAGGGAAATTGTCCTGAACCATTTGTAACCAGGCCTTGGTCTCGGCCATGAATACTAATTTCCCATTTCTATCTTTTGCGATATGCCTTTGTTTTGAACGGATGAACTCATCCAATTTCTTTTTGTCCGTGCTGGTGATCCAACAAGCCTTATATAGGTTCATTGGAACGAAATCCGCAGTGGCATTGTATTCATTTTTCAACCTGAACTTTATTACTTCAAATTGAAGTTGGCCTACGGTGCCTACTACTTTTCTAGATCCTATTTCAAAGGTAAAGAGTTGTGCAACCCCTTCTTCCATTAATTGTTGCAAGCCTTTTTCTAGTTGCTTGGTTTTCATAGCATCCTTGTTTACTACTTCCCTGAAAATTTCCGGGGAAAAACTTGGGATGCCTTTGAAAGTTAGGTTCTCACCATCAGTTAAACTGTCCCCAATTTTCAAATTCCCTGTATCGTAAAGTCCTACGATATCACCAGGGAAAGCTTCTTCAATTATTTCTTTGTCCTGAGCCATAAAGGAAGTGACATTAGAAAAACGAAGTGGTTTGGTGCCTCTTACATGGTTATACGGTTTGTTCCTTTGAAATGTCCCTGAACATATGCGTAAAAAGGCGATACGGTTCCTATGTTTAGGGTCCATGTTGGCGTGAATCTTGAAAATAAATCCGCTGAAATTATCTTCATCAGGTTTTACTTCACGTTCTTCCGTCTGTCGGCTTTTTGGGCTAGGAGCTATTTGGATAAATGTATCCAACATTTCTTTGATACCAAAATTGTTAACTGCAGAGCCAAAAAATACAGGGGCAACAGTGCCTTCCAAATATTCCTTAGGGTCAAAATCAGGGTAAACCCCTTCAATTAATTCTACATCTTCTCTAAGTTGATCTGCCAGACTGGTTCCGATGCGTTCATCTAGTTTTTCGGAACTTAAATCTTCAATTACAACCCTGTCATCACTGATTTTTCGTTGACTAGGGGTGAACAGGTTCAATTGTTTGTCATAAAGGTTGTAAACACCTTTAAATGATTTCCCCATGGAAATGGGCCATGAGAGGGGTCTTACCTTTATGTTTAATTTGGACTCCACTTCATCCAACAAGTCGTAAGGATCACGGCCCTCTCTATCGAGTTTATTAATAAAGCAAATAACAGGTGTTTTTCTCATCCTGCATACTTCCATTAATTTTTCAGTTTGAATTTCCACCCCTTTTACGCAGTCAATAACCATAATCACTGAATCCACAGCTGTGAGCGTGCGGTAGGTGTCTTCTGCAAAGTCTTGGTGACCTGGAGTGTCAAGGAGGTTTATTTTCTGCCCCTTATATTCAAAACCCATTACAGAGGTAGCCACAGATATTCCTCTCTGCTTTTCAATCTCCATCCAATCGGACTTGGTAGCAGTATCTATTTTATTTGATTTTACCGCCCCTGCTGTTTTGATAGCACCTCCAAAAAGCAGCATCTTCTCTGTTAATGTGGTCTTACCTGCATCAGGGTGAGCTATAATTCCAAAAGTTTTTCTTTTCGCTATCTCTTGAGTTAGGGTCATGGTGCATAGGTGTTTTCAGCGTGCAAAGGTAGGTAAATCAGTTGACAATGTCAGGCATTATCCTGATGGGTATAAGTATTGTTTAGGAAAATTTGAATTTTGTTTGTTTGACTAATTTGCCTTAATTTTGAAATTGTATCAGTTTATAAATGAATTCAATTGAACTTTTCTTCCACAGGTTTTTCAAATTTATTTGGAATGCCATCTTTGTGCTGACTTATCCCATTCTGGCAACTTTTGGGTTGGTGTTTATCGGTATTACCCTTTTCTTTTCGTGGGTTTCATCTTTTTTGACCAAATTTAGCGGTTCTGTGCCTAAAATATTGAGTAAATCAGAATGGGTTTTACTAACAGATGAATCAAGTCTGATTGAAGGAAAGCTTCATAAGCAGATAATTTTTGGGCCTGAGTGTTACCATATTCGTCGGACAGATGGAATACCGTCCGTTCTTGAGGATGATATTTTTGGAAAACGAGTCATTATTCTGAAGGAAGGATGGTTGCTGGAAAAATGGAACACGACAGAATTGGCTAATATTCCTGATTTTGATATCTGCTTATATGATCCTGAAGAAGATAAAATAACAAGTCTGGCAAATATTAAGTGCTTTGACTGGCATGTAGCAGAGCAGGACGAGCAATCTTTATTGCTTAAGTGGTTTGATGGTACTCAAGGTGGTGAGGTAAAAGTGGTACTGACAGATGGATGATCTAAAGGGTTTTCTGGATGAAAAGGTCATGCTTTTTAATCAGCCTTCTTTTATTGAGAATGATCCCATCTCTATACCCCATCGATTCTCGAAATTACAAGACATTGAAATTTCAGGGTTTTTTGCTGCAGTTCTCGCTTGGGGCCAACGCAAAACCATTATCAATAAAAGTCTGGAGTTAATGGACATGATGGGCAATAGCCCTTATGATTTTGTTTTAAACCATTCTGAGAGTGACTTGAAACAATTGATGAAATTCAAACACCGCACTTTTAATGATTTAGATACCCTCTATTTTATCGATTTTTTTTCAAGGTATTACCGCGAAAACCACAGCCTTGAGCATGCTTTTTCCCTTGGTTATACTCCTGATATTGATGCCATGGAAATGCTTCTCACTAATTTTCATGACAGTTTTTTTCAATCCCCTGATGCACCGCAGCGCACCAGAAAGCACGTTGCAACCCCAAAAAAGAAGTCCGCATGCAAAAGGATCAATATGTTTTTGAGGTGGATGGTGAGAAAGGATGACATGGGAGTGGATTTTGGCCTTTGGGATAAAATAGCTCCATCTCAATTAATTTGCCCTTGCGACCTTCATGTGGATCGAATAGGCAGGTCCTTAGGGTTGATCCAAAGGAAACAAACAGACTGGCTTACAGCGATGGAATTAACAAGGAACTTACGGATTTTTGACGCAGTCGACCCTGTAAAATATGATTTTGCTTTATTTGGATTAGGGGTGTTGCAAAATGAGGAAAAGGCAGGCCTAAAGTAAAAGGTTTTATGAATTTGAAACCTTAACTATAGCACTTGCCCAATTTTAGAACCCCGTAGGGTTTTGTATTATTAAGGTTGCCAGACATCTGGACCTTTTCGCCATTCTGCCAAGGTATTCATGTCCTCTTCGGATACATATCCTTGTTCTAATGCTTGAGGAAGCAAAGAGCTGTAGTCGCTCAAACAATAGAGTTTCACGTCTTCCTTCTCGAAATTTATGTCGGATATCTCAAACCCATAGGTAAAAATGGCCACCATACCCAATACCTCAAAACCTGCTGCTCGTAGATCTTTAACAGCTTTGAGTGAACTTCCTCCTGTAGAAACAAGGTCTTCTACGACTACAACCTTTTGGCCGGGAGTGATTTTCCCTTCAATCATATTTTCCATCCCATGCCCCTTTGCTTTAGAGCGGACATAGATAAAAGGGACATCAAGTTTATCGGCAATTAATACACCTTGCGGAATACCTGCTGTAGCTACTCCTGCTATAGCTTCAATATTTAGAAAGTGGGTACGAACCACACTTGTTAATTTTTCTTGAATAATTTTCCTAACCTCAGGATAAGAAAGTGAAAGCCTATTGTCACAGTAAATAGGGGATTTCCATCCAGATGCCCAGGTGAAAGGATCCTTTGGTGACAGTTTGATGGCTTTTATTTCAAGTAGCTTTTTTGCGATTTGAGAAGCGGTGCTTTGATCATAAATTTCCATGCGATAAATTTAACCATTTAAAATTTACTCAGGGTTGTGCACGCTGGAAAAAAATTGCAATTTTGAAAAAATTAGATCGTTTTATGAAAATCTTTATCAACGATAAACCACTGGATCTTGTGGCAACAAAGGATTTCTTGCCAAAAAAGTCGTTTGAGTGTGTTTATGATAATCCCGTAGAATTACCAGCGTCAGCAGATTTTTATGATGACGTTCTGATAAAAAATCCGTCAAAAGACATAATCGTTCAGCTGCTTTTCTTAATGCGAACGAGGAAGCTTAAAAACCTGGATAGTATTACCCTTGTGACTGAGGAGAAATCTGAACTTAAAAAATTCATTAAAAGCAGATTTGTAATCATTAAAGCCGCAGGGGGTGTAGTGACCAAGGAAGATAAAGTGTTGTTTATTTATAGGCTGGGTAAATGGGATCTTCCAAAAGGGAAATTTGAAAAGAAAGAGACGCCTGAAGGCTGTGCTGCCAGGGAGGTAGAGGAAGAATGTAACATTAAAGTGAAGCTTGATGAGCTTATCTGTGTTACATGGCATACCTATACTCAAAACAGGAAGAGTATACTTAAGAAGACCTATTGGTTCAATATGAAGTCTCTTAATGATTCAAAAATGAAACCTCAGGTTGAGGAAGGAATTATGGATATTAAGTGGTTGAAGCATCATGAAGCTAAAACAGCATTAATCAATTCCTACCCTTCAATGCGGTATCTCTACAAGCAATTTTTGAAGACAAACCCAGAGATTATTCAGACCTTATAGGGGAGGAACTTGTTCACATTGCCGCCGTATTTATGGACTTCTCTAATGATAGTAGAGCTGATGGCGGCATACTCGGGAGTGGTGATTAGAAACACTGTTTCCAATGATTCGTTGAGGTACCTGTTCATTTGACTGATAGTGTTTTCGTATTCAAAGTCAGTAGTGTTTCTTAATCCACGAAGCAGGTACCTGGCTTCGTGCTTTTTTGCAAGAGAAGAAGTTAACTCATCGTAAACAATCACTTTAACAGATGGATTCTTTTTGTAGGTATTTTTGATTTTTTCTACCATAAAATCAATGTCAAAATACCTGTTTTTCTTACTTGTATTGTGCCCTACGCTGATAATAACCTCATCGAAAATATTTAATCCTCTCATGACAATGTCATGATGACCATTAGTGAAAGGGTCAAATGAACCTGGAAAAAGCGCTGTTTTCTTCATGAAACAATTTTTTGTTGCCAGAAAGCCTCTAAAAGTTGCGTGTTCATAAAGGATTCTGCCCCCTTAAGGTAGGATACATTTTGAGTGGGGGTAATTAAATGTATGTTTTTGAAATAAAGCTCCATATTATCCATGTTGGTGTGAAGCCATTCAGGGTTGCCAAAGAAACGAATCTTACAATGTGTCCGATCAAAAGCCATCTGTTGGATAAAGGTGAATAAATAGCGTAAAAACGCAGCTTCATCCGTAATAATAAACCTGTTGAAAAGGTTTAATTCACCCTCATTGAAAGCAGCCAAATACATGCAATCTGGAGAAGCGTGAATAAATAATTCTTGATTAAGTAAATCTTTCGTTTGAGTCAGGAAAAAGCCCAACACATGTGCTGCGCCATGGGTTATTTCCAGTTCAGGTAATTTTTTATCAAGACTGTCTATTAAGTTTTTATTTGCCATCCCCAGAATTTGAATGGTATTATTGGAAACGCCAGTATAAGTAACGCTTTCCTCTAATTCATTGACCTCAGTGGCAAAACTTAGGTACCTAGCCCCTTGAGAGGGGTTGAACAAGGATGTGGGGACTAAAGTGAATTTTTGGTGATGAACATAGAGTTTTCCCACAGTATTTGGAGCATTAAAAATTGCTTCTGTTTCTATGAGATGCTGTATGGTTTTCTGGTCCTGGAAAGAATAGGTATAAGTAGCTGTTATGTCCTTATTCTCACCTGCGTGTGCGATGACAACTAATAATTTTTCATATAAGAAAAGCGATAAACTTGATATGGCTTGCATATCAAATTTATCGCTAATGAATTTGCTTTGGATATGGGAACCTGCCGTATCCAAATTTATTCCCAGTTTCCTGAAGTAGAAGAGTCAGTTCTTGAACCAACCCTTAAAGCCTTCTCATTGTTATTTCTTCTTCTCTCTGGATTACGAGGTGCTGGGTCTCTGATTTCAAACACAGCGATTTCTCTGCTGCTACGTTCGATTTTGTCAGCGAAGAATTCAAATGTTTTTCCTCCTGATCCAGGTACAACATTTAATAATTCCAGGTCAAAATCAGGGTATTTAGCTTCGTTGAAAAGAGAATCCTGAACATTAACAGAACCTAAAGTATCTAAAGTTACAGTAGTTTCTTCTTTACCATAGTCTAGCAACTTGGTGGTTTCAGTTCTTTGAACCAAATATATACTACCATCTGTAATGAACTTTTTAAGTTCTTCCCAATTGGAAGCATAACCGTCGTTGGCAGCTTGGTAGGCAATTTGGGCATCTCTAAGCATTTCCAGCTTTTCAATAATTCTTTCTTCAGTCCTATTTAGTACTTTTTCTTCTTCTACAACTTCGTCCACTCCTAGATAAAGCTTGTACCCGAGACCTAAGGCTCCCAATAGAAAAACAATCGATAAGATTTTACTCAATGTCATTTTGAATATCTTTAAAGCGTAATTAAATTATTATAAAGAATTGATGGTTCGTAATTAGAATGCTATTTTATGCATTTATTTCCAAAATTAAAATATCCTTTCCATATTCTTACATCTTTCAGGGAATTTATTCTTCCAAATAAAGCATGTTTTTGATGGGAGGGGATTTTTTTGATTTCCTCAATGCTAAGAAATTTAACCTCTTCTATAACCTGATTGTTGGTATCTAGCTCAGGATCAATTCCAACCTCTAATTTACCATTTGTTTGGCTAACTTCAAAGAACAATTCAATTGCGTGTAATGGTGGCTCCAAAAATTCATGCACAAATAAGTAATCTCCAACGTCAATACCTAAGCCAGTTTCTTCCATGAATTCCCTTTGTAGATTCTCTTTGGCATCCTGGCCGAACTGCATTCCACCACCAGGGACATTCCAAAACCAATGGTCGTTGCCCATCTGATGTTTTATCATTAATAATTTATTATCCTGGATGAGAAGGCCGTTAACTCTCGTTCTGAGCCTGTTTCCGAAATTATCAATAATGTCCTTTTTTATGTTCGGCTTTTTCATCTTAGTTTCGCAATAGATGCATAAAGATAAGCAAGCAAGTCCAAAGCCATCAGAAAGAATTAGAAAATTTTTCCCCCATCAGCCAACCACTGATCAGGATAGTTTTTTTGGTTCGATGGATAAATTTTTAGATAAATCAGTTCCTTCGGGTGCCACATTTATTCTAAAGGGGTACGCAGGAACAGGGAAGACAACGGTTTTGGCTGCCTTGGTCAAGGCTTTGCCCTCATTGGGCTTGCGTGCCGTAATGCTAGCTCCGACCGGACGCGCCGCAAAAGTAATGAGTACCTATGCTGAAAAGACAGGCTACACCATTCATAAGATCATCTATCGTGCCAAGCAAGGAGCGGCTGAGGGGGCTGAGAGTTTCACTGTACAGAAGAATTACTATCAAAAATCTGTATTTATTATTGATGAAGCATCAATGCTTTCCGATGATAGAATGAGTGGGAAGTCGCTTCTGGCAGATCTTATAGGTTTTGTCTTTCAAAATCCAGAAAATCGACTGCTTTTAATAGGGGATATTGCTCAATTGCCACCTGTAGGGAGTGAGGATAGTCCTGGGTTGGATAAAAATTATCTTATAAGGAATTATAAACTTGATGTAAATGAAGCCTTGCTTACCATTGTAACTAGGCAAGAGCAGGATTCAGGTATTTTGGCCAATGCTACCTCCTTGAGGAATGAGGTGCTTAAAGTGAAACCGAAAATCTTATTTACTTCCAAAGGGTTTAAGGATTTTTACCGAATGACCGGCGAAAGACTGGAAGATGGCCTGAGGTATGCTTATGATAAATTTGGCCTGGACAATACGATGATCATTACCCGATCCAATAAATCGGCGGTTCAATACAATAAATACATTAGAAATTCTATTTTTTATTATGAAGACGAATTAAGTGCCGGAGAGCGGTTAATGATTGTTAAAAACAATTATACCTATATGGAGTCCTCTGATAAGGTAAGCTTTTTGGCCAACGGTGATTTTGTAGAGATACTTAAAATTCGTTCATTTGAGGAATTATATGGCCTAAGGTTTGCTACACTTGAATTAAGATTAATAGATTATCCAGACGAGGTTCCGTTTGAGGCTCGAGTTATATTGGATACCTTGCACTCCAATAAGCCCGCTTTGACATTTGAGGAATGGAAGGCGCTTTACCAGCAAGTGGCTGAGGACTATCAGGATCTGGAACAGAAGAGCAAGATAAGGGAAGCGATGAGTAAAGATCCTTATTTGAATGCCCTTCAGGTGAAATATGCCTATACCTTAACTTGTCATAAATCACAAGGAGGGCAGTGGGATGCTGTTTTTGTTGATCAGGGATACCTTAATGAGGAGCAAATTGATAAAAATTATGTCAGATGGTTGTATACAGCCATGACACGAGCAAAAAAAGAATTGTTTATGGTGAACTTTCATAACAATTTTTTTATTAAATAGTAATGTACTGATAAGTTGGAATGAATTAAATTTGATGAATATGAAAAGGTTATTAACAGTAGTATTGGCGGTTGTTTTAAGTACAGCATTTGTGATCGCCCAAGAAAAAACAGTAGATGGTCCCGTAATTACCTTCGAGTCTGATTCAAAAGATTTTGGAGATATCAAGCAAGGAGACAAGGTGGAGAATGTTTTCAAATTTGAAAACACCGGCAAAGCCCCATTAATTATTTCAAATGTAGCAGCAACTTGCGGCTGTACAGTGCCTAGCTGGCCTAAAGAGCCAATAGCGCCAGGTAAAAAAGCTGAGATCAAGGTGTCCTTTAATTCCGCAGGGAAAATGGGCAAACAAAATAGCGTGGTGAGGATATATTCCAATGCTAGTGAACCTATCGAAAAGGTTTCACTTATTTCAAATGTCTTACCTAAATAAAACCCAACTTTTGCTTTCAAGCAATGATATAAACCTGCCCACTTAAATTGGGCAGGTTTTTTTATTCCATCTTGACAATCCTAATAGAAGAGCACACCTATACCATTTCATCTAAAATTTCAAAATGGATTGGCTTAAAAGTCCCGCCATTGCTGTCTTCTGCTGAACAAGCTGTTAAGGCAACGATGAGGTCCATTTTAGCCTCGAAGAGGATATAATCTCCCTTCTGGCTGAGTGGCGGAAGGACTTTTAATTTTCCGTCTTGCCCAAATTGCACATTCATAAAAATATTAAAAGCCGTGGGGATATCATCTGGTTTAATTCCATATGGTGCTAAGCTAGTATACAAATTCTCAAAGCAACTGGGATGATAGTCGTGAATGTTATACATAATTTTAAATGTTTCAGGGCTACAAGGGGCAAGTAGGAAATCGTTTCTTCCATTGGTGTCCATGATTATTCTCATCATTTGGCTGCCCCTGTTACTCCAAAGGTGATGGTTGGTGGTAATGAGAATTGTTTCTTCAAAATCCAAAGTCTTCCCGGAGGACAACTTCTCACCAATATCATTTGCATTAAAAAGCACCATATCACTCACTTGCATCCCTTCTGGGTCGATGACTTTCAACTTTTGACCTTTGAATAACTTAAAGGCAGCTCCCGACTGTTTTTTAATAATATTCATGCTAAGCTTTTAAGGTTTTTTAGTATTTAATAGTGTTGATTTGATTGTATTATTTGGTTTAAACCGATTTTTAAACTTCACTTTTTGGGTGAAAGGGACATTCCCAATTATCGGCTATGTTTCGGCCACTGTATTGAATAGCTTCACTGCTGTCCCCATAATCCTTTAATACTGGGTTTATGTTACCTTGAAATGCAATATCCCGCGCTCTTATTTTATCACGGACTTTATGGAAGGCTTTCATTTCCCGCAATTGTTCAAATTGACTGTGCAAATTAAATACCATCGTGGGGTAAGGAGATCTTCTGGCCAATCGTGAGCTATGGGGATGCATACCGACAACATAGAAAGCATGACCTGCTATGCTGAAGCTGAAATTAACGTTTTCAGGATCACTACTTACATTTGGATCCCAGGGCTGCTCGTCTATTTCATAAATATATTGCAATTGTTTCCACAACAATTGTTCAAATTCCTCTTCTGAATCTACCTGTGTATGAGGGAAAGCAGCTATAAAGGATTTAAATGTATTATTGTTAAAGTCATAATTGGACAAATAAGCTTTGAGCGCACTCAACATTTTTACAGCGGTGTTTTTTGAAGCCAGTTCATCAAACAGCTTGAGTTCGAAATTATTTAATTTGAACACCGCATTGGCCATTATACATGGGTGTTCATTGTCAACAATAAATTTTTTAAATTCCTGATTTATCTGCTGTGGTTTAGGGCCACCTTTTGGGCTGTTATTAGTGGGTTCCATGATAATTAAATTTAAGTTGGTTTGTCTTTAGTCTTCAATCATTGGTACAACTTTCAGACCTTTTACTTCTTCGGGTGCTTTAGAGCTAATTTTTAATGCAATAGGGATAATCTGCAATGTTAGGGTGTGGCAGGATTGCTTTTCTGAGTATTTTCACAAGTTTCGGTACTTAAACATCTCTTTTAGCCTTTGCTTGACGTTTTCTTTATTGATTTAGGTCGAGGGCTGGCTTATAAGTGTTGGATGTCTCTATATTGTTTTATTCTCCCTCTCAATTGAGTCAATTAATTCATTAATTGAGTTCCTGAATGATGTTTCCCTGGCTTAATTTGGTTTTTTTAACCAATACAGGTATATGAATAAACCAAAGGAGTTTCCAAGTCAATCACAGCAACAACCTGGTGATGAACATAAGATGAAGCCAGTCCCTGAGATCATCCGGGAAAATTATAAGGGAAGTGACAAATTGATAAATAAAGTTGCACTTATAACAGGGGGAGATAGTGGTATAGGTAGAAGTGTGGCAGTACATTTCGCAAGAGAAGGCGCGGATGTTGCTATTGTTTATTTAAATGAAATTACCGACGCAAAAGAAACCCAGAGGTTGATTCAAAAAGAAGGGAGAAAATGTGTTTTAATAGAAGGGGATGTCAGGCAGGAAAATTTTTGCAAGGAGCTTGTTGAAGAATGCGTCGATTCATTGGTTAGTTTAAATATTTTAGTTTGTAATGCTGCGATGCAGTTCCCGAAAAATTCATTGAGTGAAATTAACAGTGATCAACTGCATAAAACTTTTGAAACAAACATCTATTCATTTTTTTATGTGACGAGGGCAGCTTTGTCACACTTAAAGGAAGGAGATACGATCATTAACACCGCTTCAGTTACCGCTTACAGGGGCAGTGAACATTTAATTGACTATTCCAGTACTAAAGGTGCTATCGTGAGTTTTACACGTTCTCTTTCTCAAAATTTAGCAAAAAAGAAAATCAGGGTAAATGGTGTCGCACCAGGGCCTATTTGGACACCTCTTATTCCTGCTACTTTTGATGAGGTATCAGATTTCGGTCAAGATACTCCTCTTGGGCGAGCAGGGCAGCCAAGTGAGGTGGCACCGGCCTATGTGTATCTTGCGAGTGAGGATAGCAGTTATGTAACGGGGCAATTTATCCACGTAAATGGAGGGGAACTGATTGGTGGTTAAATGGGCACCCCTAATTTGGTGTTCTCCTTGCAGGAAATAAAGCTTATTGTTTTATAAGTAAGAAGGCTACAATTCTGGCTGTCAATTAATTTCCTGCCTTTTTCCTGCTTTTAATGGTCTGTCATTCCTTTGAATATTTCGCGGATCTGCAATGCCCATTGACTGTAAATATACTTGCTGGGGTGCAATCCGTCGGTCACCAGATTTTCTGCAAGACCTCCGTTCTCTCTGTAGCGGTCTGTTATATTTATAAAATGCAGTCCATGTTTTGAAGCTTCATCCTTTATTACAGCATTAAAGGCATCTATTTCCTTTTTAATTTGATGTTGAGGTTTTGTTGCGGATTGAGCAAAACTGGTAACTCCCCAATCAGGAATTGAAATGAGCACTAAGTTTTTTTGGTTGTTATCTCCAAGAAACCCGCGGGTGACCACTATCAATTCGATCAATTCTTTCTTGAACTGATCTAAAGTTTGGCCTCTGTACTGATTGTTTACACCTATAAGAAGGCTGGCAATGTCAAAAGAACCTTCTCCAATGTCTTCCGGCTTAACTGCGTCAAGCAATTCTCCACTAGTCCATCCGGTTTTTGCGATGACTTTGATAGAAGAGAAGTTGAAGCCTTCTTTTTCGAGCATCTTTACTACTTGTAAGGGATAAGTGTTTTCAGCACTTTCTCCTTCTCCTATAGTATAACTATCTCCCAAAGCCAGGTATTTTAATCCATCGGTTTGGGTTTTAGTAATTGGGATGTTATTATTTTCGATCATTGATTCATTGTTTTTACATGAAGCGATTACCGATACGCACAAAATTGAAATAGCAAGAATACTCCAGTTTCGAACGGTATTCAAATGGACCTTCACTGATTTATCTGGACTGTTCGAAAATGGGCTGCATGGTGGTTATTGTGCCCTTGTCAGCATCCAGCATAACCTTAGCGCCAAATGGCAATAGAAATTGTTTGGGGATGTGGCCAATCATTGCACCCCGATAAGCAGGAATTTTATGAGGAAGGAGGTAATCGTCAAAAATCTGATCTATGGTCAGGTTTCCATACCCTCCGCTTGGATCACAGTCTGTACATTGACCAAAAACGAAACCTTTTATTTCTTCGAAAACCCCCATTAACATAAGGGTACTCATCATGCGGTCTATCCTGTAGGGTTCTTCGCCTATGTCCTCAAGGAAAAGAATTTTGTCTTTGAAGGAAGGGAGGTATGGTGACCCTGCGAGTGAAGTAAGCACAGTTAAGTTTCCTCCTACAAGATCTCCAACAGCCTTTCCGGGGAAAATTGTCCTTATTCTGTTCTCTTTTATGACCAGGTCTTCCGTTTCTTCTACCTCATTTTCAAAATGGATGTTATCATTTTGTTCAAAAAAAACGCTTTTAAACTGATCCACATTGAATTTCCCCCAATTTCCTGATCCATTAGGCCCATGGAAAGTTATGAGGCCTGTTTTTGAATGAATGGCATTGTGTAAAGCTGTGATGTCGCTATAGCCAAGAATAGGCTTGGGATTTTTTTTGATAATTTCGTAATCGATCAGGGGAAGTATTCTGGAAGCACCAGAACCACCTCTGATACAGACAATTGCTTTTACCGTTTTATTGGCAAACATCTCATTTAAGTCAGCGGCCCTTTCCTGGTCTGTGCCCGCCAAGTGTCCATTTCTGTTTCGGAGGTGCTTTCCTTCGATTACTTTAAGGCCTAATCCTTCCATAGCCTCTTTGGCAAAGGTGAATTGCATCAGGTCTGCTGTAGCGGATGATGGGCTTACAAGCCCCACCAAATCCCCCGGTTTTAAAGCATTGGGCAATAATTTTTTAGCCAGAGAAGTTTTTTGAAATGGCTGAGAAAATCCTAAAACTGGTAAAACCCCCAGCCCAACAGTTTGTAAAAAGCGTCTTTTTTTCATTGCGGTATTTAGAAATTATCACGGATATAGAGCAATACCTTTTCCATTTCAGTCCTTACCACTGTTGCTTTGTAGGGGTAGTTGTTGTTCATAAATGCAAAGGCATAGATTTTATTCTTTTTTGTTTTTATATAACCGACCAGGCAATGATTGTTACTAATGGTACCAGTTTTAGCCATGATGTACGGCGTAGAAGCTGAATAATTATACTTTAAAGTACCAGTTCTTCCGCCCATTGGCAACAAACTGAATAGCTCATTGTCTGGGAATAACCGATAAATTTTTTCTATTAGAGCCACCATCGTACGAGGAGTGACCAAATTGTGCCTGGAAAGACCGGATCCATCTACCCACTGAGGGTCATCCGGTAAGTCATAAAGATAAGTTTTTTTAATGTATTCAATAGCTTTTTCACTGTCCAGTTCCAAAAAGACCTGATCGGATATTTGTAGAAGCAGTTGTTCGGCAATAAAATTATCGCTTTCCAATAACATTTCTTTATATAATGCCTTGGTTGGAATTCCTTTTAGTAGGAAGTGTTCAGGGGGTAATTTTGAATCAGAAAGTTTAACAGGGGTTCCCCAATCCTTGGTAGCCAAAGTTGCGAAAATTTCTGGGGAGGTCATAAAAGGTACTTTACTGTCCCTTCCATTATAAGTTCTCGGGTTGTAGTAAAATTGATTGTTTCGCCAATTCCTTTGCACATTCTTAACTGACTTGTCTGAATATTCAACAGTAAAGATGTTTGGGCTTAAAATGGGTTTGTTATTGACGTTTTTTGAACTGGCTAGGTTGCCATACAGTGGTATTGGCGATTTTTCTGCAGCATAAGAATAATAATAGTCGTCCCATTGCCAGCCAAAACCAAATGGATCGTTTTTCCAATTGCTTTCTGAGTAGTTTATTGTGTCGTAAGTCGCTAAGAATGCTTTTATATTTGGATTGGGTAAAGCAGGGTATTTCCAGGAAGGGTCACCTGTTCCCCATATGGTTACATTTTTTCCATTCGGGACAAACCTTAAAAACGTAGTGCTGTCTGTAAGGACCATCATGGCCCCAAAAAAGGTGAAGAGTTTAGTGGTGGATGCTGGAATGAAGTACAGGTGGCTGTTTTTCTCGTAGCGGACCATTTGGCTATCAAGATCATAGAGCATGAATCCGGTAAGGTGGTTGTCAAAAAAGGAATTCTCCCCCATTAACTTGTCTAAACCTAAAAATGTAGCCTTTACGTCTTGCGCCTGAGCGTTTTGAAAAATAAACAGCCATATTAAAATCGCTGATAAAAACTTTAATTTCATAAAATTGTATTAGCTATTATTTCCCGAAACTCAATAGTAACATTACCCATCCTAAAATAAAAGAAAGGCCTCCTAAAGGGGTTACGGCACCTAACCATGTGACTTGGCTCAAACAAAGAACATACAAGCTGCCTGAAAAAATTAATATCCCTACTATGAAAAAGATGGCACTGTAATTAAGCCGTTTTTTATCAGGGTATAAATGGTATAAAATACCGATAAGTAAAAGTGCAAAAGTATGATAGAAATGGTAGTTGACAGCGGTTTCGTAGGTGTCCAATCTTCCAGTACTCACCAAAAGTTCCTCTAAAGCATGGGCTCCGAATGCACCAAAAATAACAGCAAGAGCTCCAAAAACAGCTGCTGTTTGAATTATTTGACTAGCTTTCATAATAGTTAATTGTAATTTCTAGAACCAAAAATAGCACTTCCTATCCTTACCATAGTGCTTCCTTCTTGCTGTGCCAGCAGGTAATCACTGCTCATGCCCATTGAAATTTCTTTCATTTCAACATTCTTAGGGAGGGGTAGTTTTTTCAAATTGTCAAACAGGTCCTTTAAAGTTTTAAACTCTCCCCTAATTACTGCCTCATCAGTAGTGTTTGTAGCCATACCCATTAGCCCTACTATTTGAATATTGTTCATAGTGTTTATTTCTTCACCCAAAAGGAAGGAATTTAATTCTTCTTTGTCCCAGCCGAATTTTGTCTCTTCATTGGCTATATAGACTTGCAATAAACAGCTTATTGTTTTACCCACTTTTTCTGCCTCCTTATTAATTTGTTTTAACAATCGCAAAGAGTCCACACTGTGTATCAAATGAATAAATGGAACAATAAATTTCACTTTATTGCGCTGCAAATGGCCTATCATGTGCCACTTTATATCCTTGGGTAACTGGGCTGCTTTATCAGTGATCTCTTGAACTTTGTTCTCCCCAAAATCCCGTATGCCTGCATCATAGGCTTGCTGAATAGCAGTATTTGGTTTAGTCTTGCTCACTGCCACCAGAAGGCAATCTGGGTTTGGAAAAGTGGCTTTAACTTTTTCTAAATTTTGGCTTATTTCTGTTTTTTGCATTTTCTAATGTAATTACATCAGTTTCGAGTATGAGAACAAAGATATTGGTATATCGGAGACATTGCTAAATATTTCAAGCTTAAACAAGCTGAATATTTTTTATTTAAAAATGCGAGGAAGTTAAAGATGGTTTATGGATTAGGGTTAGTCCTAAAATGTTCTCAATTTCCTCAGGAAGTGATTTTATTTCGGATGTAATTGAGCATTGCCTATTTCGGTTTGGTGAAGAAAAAGATGTTTCTTTTCATTCATGCATTTTTAGTGTTTATTGGATTGAATAGATTTTGATTTTGTTGAACAATACCTTCAAAAGCTTACTATAATACTGAACTTCAACTTATTTTATTCCATCGTTGGTCAAGTATATTTGTGTTTCAGAGCTTTTAGTTAAATCCCTCCCGACTGTATAAAAATTATTTTTCGTTCAAAAATTAATAAATGGGTGGCAGTATTTTTTTTTCTGTTTATTATATTCTACATTTCTATGGAATTTAAGATTATTTAACCTTTTATCATCATTTTGAGCCATTTGTAAAGATTTTCGTTTCCAGTAATGTGACTTCTGTCCATTAATCTGAAAAAGAGTCTTAGGGGATATTCTCCATTGGTATAAAAAGAGGCTAAAGGGGAAGGAATGTTTAAGTTTTGTTTTACACCAAAATAACCATTTATGAAAAACCTATTACTTATTGTCTTTATGGCACTGCTGACTTCTATGGGGGGTAGTGTTATAGGACAGACTATTACGGGAACAGTCACTGACAGTTCAGACGGAACACCTTTACCAGGGGTGTCGATTCTTATTAAAGGTACTTCCACAGGTACCGCCACAGATGTGGATGGTAAATACAGCCTTAATGTTCAAGGTGCGCAGACCGTTTTGGTCTACTCCTTTTTGGGTTTTGAACCAGTTGAAGAAACGGTTGGAAATCGAAGTACGATCAATATTGGTTTATCCGAAGATGCTTCAGAATTAAATGAAGTAGTGGTAACTGCCTTGGGTATTGAAAGAAATGTTAAAGCCCTGCAGTATTCAATGACAAAAGTAGGAGGAGATGAATTCACCCAAGCCAGGGAAAATAACATTGCTAACCAGCTTGCTGGGAGGGTCGCTGGTGTGAATGTGAGCAATGTAGCCTCAGGTCCTGCTGGCTCTTCTCGTGTTATCATTCGAGGAAATACCTCTCTGCAAGGTGGTAACCAACCCCTTTATGTTATCGATGGGGTGCCAATGGATAATACCAACTTTGGGCAAGCTGGAGTTTGGGGAGGAGCAGATCAGGGAGATGGCATGACCAGTGTCAATCCTGATGACATCGAATCCATGTCGGTATTGAAAGGCGCGAGTGCAGCAGCCTTATATGGCTCAAGAGCAGCAAACGGCGTAATTCTTATTACAACCAAAAGAGGAACCTCTCGAAAAGGCATTGGCGTAGAATTCAATTCCAATGCGGTGTTTGAAAGGATAAATAACCAAACAGACTTGCAAACAGAGTTTGGATCCGGAAGGTTTCAAGGGGATCAGATTACAGGAAGTGCTGTAAGACCAACCTCTGTAAGGGATGGATATGATTGGGGAACCCAAGCATGGGGTGAACGATTAGGTTCTGGTACCTCTATGCATTTTGATGGAGTAGAAAGACCTTACGTATATGCCGGAGACAATTGGAATCGTTTTTATGAAACCGGTAAATCTTTTACCAACAGCCTTTCATTGTCTGGCGGAAGCGACACACAAACATTCCGATTCAATGTGACAGATTTAAGGAGTTCCTCAGTTATTCCAAACGCAGGGTTTGATCGAATCAATATGTCACTTGCCACAAGCGGTAAATTTGGTAAAAAGTTAACCTTTGATGCCAAAGTGCTTTATTCCAATGAGCGAACTCAAAATCGACCAAGGCTATCAGATTCACCTGGAAATGCCTTTCAGTCCATTTTTGCTTTGCCACCAAATGTCAATGTACTTTGGGGACAGGGTGATCCAGACAGGTTAGGGACTATTCCAGTTGGAACTGACCCTGCTTTATTGAGTACGTGGGGTTTTGCTGAACAAGAAGAATATTTGATGACCAACAATCCTTGGGGTCAAAATCCTTATTTCTCTACTTATCAGTTATCAATAAGTGATACCAGAGATCGAATAATTACTTCTGGATCATTAAAATATGACATTACTGAACACCTTTATTTATCAGGTAGAGCTGGAATGGACTGGTATACCCGAAGAGGTACATCACTGACTCCACAAGGAACAGGGTACTCAAGAGGAGGGAACATGTCAGAGGCTGAACGAAGGGTTAATGAAATTAACCTGGAAGCCATGCTAGGATACAATAGGCAATTTGGAGATTTTGGGGTAGTTGCCTTTTTAGGTGCCAATAGAATGCGTCGTGAAGATGAAACCATTTCAGCTAACGGGACTAATTTTAATGTGCCATTCTTCCATGCTATCAATAATACAGTGACTAGGAATTTTGGTTACGGTTATTCCGGATGGGGAATTAATTCCGCTTATGGATCTGCTGAAGTGAATTATAAAAATATACTATTCCTTACAGGAACAGGTAGGACAGATTGGTTTTCTACTTTGGACCCTTCTTTAAATGACATAACTTATCCCTCAATAGGAGGTAGTTTTGTGTTTTCTGATGCCATGACGGAACTTCCTTTATGGTTAAGTTTTGGTAAAGTCAGGGCTTCATGGGCCAGGGTGGGAAGTTCTACTGTAAGCCCCTATCAGATTCAAAATACTTATACATTATTGGGTGCTCCTGCTGTCGGTTTTGAAGGCAATACGGTACCAATGGCCTCTTATGCAACTGCTGGGAATAACAATGGTACCATACCAAATCCATTTTTAGTGCCCTTATTGTCAACGGAGATAGAATTCGGTTTAGATGTTCGCATGTTCCAAAACAGATTGGGCTTGGATTTTACCTACTACCATCAGAAAAGTACCAATGACCAGTTAAATGCACAAATTTCAAGGGCTTCTGGTTTTGGATCAACCTTGGTGAATTTGGGAGAGATGGAGAACAAAGGAGTTGAAATTTTGTTAACCGGTTCCCCAGTACGCACCAAAGATTTTAATTGGGATGTTTCATTCAACATTGCCAGAAACAGAAACAAAGTTTTATCCTTAATTGAAGGAACAGACGTATTAAACGTAGAGGAACCTAGAACAAGGACGGTATTTGTACAACACAGGACAGGGCAGCCTTTTGGGGTGCTGGCAGGCTGGGTACAAAAACTTTCACCTGATGGGCAGCCTGTTTTTGAAGAGAATGGAGCGCCTGTTCAATCTGATCAAATGGAAGTAATCGGTAACGGTATCCCTGATTTTACCGGAGGATTTAACAATAGCATTACGTATAAAGGGTTTAACCTTTCTGCACTGATTGATTTCAGAGTAGGAGGAGAGATCTATTCAGGTACCAATGTGAGATTAACTCAATGGGGATTGCACAAGCAAACCATACAAGGTAGAGAAGGGGAAGAGCCTCTTTCAGTATCTGGAGTGATTCAATCCGGTACTGAAACAGATGGTACACCGATTTACGAAGCGTTTTCTAAAACACTTTCTCCGGGTGAAGCAAATAACTATTGGAACCAAATGGGTAACAGGGTGCAGGATCATTTTATCTATGATGGCTCTTTTGCCAAGCTAAGACAAATTACCTTCGGTTATAATTTCCCTAGATCGTTAATGGAGAAAACACCTTTTACCAATGTGAGTTTGTCTTTTGTAGGTAGAAACCTATCCATACTTTGGAAAAATGTAGAGAATATAGATCCGGAGTCTGGTTATTCATCAGGAAATGGGCAAGGCCTTGATTTCTTTGGCATGCCCCAATCCAGATCGTACGGATTCAACTTAAGGGCTTCGTTTTAATCGTTAAAAGAAAGAACTATGAAAATTATAAATAAATTTCTTTTGTTTGGTTTGGCGGTTAGTATATGCTTAACCTCCTGCAATACGGAAGAACTACAAGAACTCAACATTAATCCTCAGGCAGTAAATGAAATAGATTTGAATTTCATGTTTACGGCAGCACAACTTGGATCTGCATCTGGGGGATCTGCAGGGGACAATAGGTACCTCGATTGGCGAACCAATATTGGTATGACCGCTTACCTTATTCAACATTTGGCGAATGCAGGTGGGGGAATAGCTCCGGGGGATAAATACACTGAAAATTTTGAGTCAAATAGCGCTCCTTTCGAATTCTTCTACGGAGATGCATTGAAAAATATTTCAGAAGTAATCAAGCAAACAGGCCCGGGAGGATACGATGAAGGAAACAAAGTAAATACCAGAAACGCTGCACGAATTATGCGGGTTTTGAATTTCCATCGCCTTACGGATTTTTATGGGAATGTTCCTTATTTCAATGCCCTCCAAGGAATGGAAGGGGTTTTCTTTCCTGAATATGATGAGCAATCAGATATTTATCCTGACTTATTGAAGGAATTGGATGAAGCGACTGCTGCACTGAGTACTTCTAACCTGGATGATGGCTTTGCAAAAGCAGACATTATTTACGAAGGAGACATTGCCAAATGGAAGAAATTCGGTTATTCTCTGATGTTACGTTTGGCGATGCGTGTTTCAAATGTTGCCCCTCAACTGGCAGATGAATATGTCACTAAGGCAATTGCGGGAGGCGTTATGGAAAGCAATGACGACAATGCCTGGGTGCCAATGTCTGAAGGTCCTAGCGTATGGATCAATCAGAATGGCATTTCCAGGGCTTTCTATCCAGGTGATGGAGGACAGCCTACATACTTAAGTAATACCCTGGTAGATTGGTTAAAAGCTGATGCAACTTCGGCTGATGAGGTAGATCCAAGGTTAATGATCATAAGTGGGGGGATTGCGGATTGGTCAGCCATCGCATGGACTCCCACCAATACAAATCCTTTGGAACAAAAAGGAATGCCGAATGGGTATGATGCCTCTGGCTTGGATGAGCTGGAAGGAGAGCAAGTGAATTTGGTAACAACCTATTCCAAAATTAATTACCTGATGCTTCAATTGGATGCTCCTTATATCTTCATGAATTATGCTGAATCTGCTTTTTTGCAAGCAGAAGCTTTGGAAAGAGGGATTGGTTCTGGAATTCCAAATTCTGCTAAGGAACATTATGATGCCGGAGTTAAAGGTGCCATGCAGATGTATACGCCTTTTGATGCTTCGTTGACAGTTTCTGATGATGAAGTAGCTGCTTACCTTCAAAGACATCCTTATGGGGTAGAAAAGCCTGCATTGGAAATGATTGGAGAACAAATGTGGGTGAGCAAGTTTTTCAACTGGTGGGAAGCTTGGTCTGACTGGAGAAGAACTGGATATCCTCAGTTAACACCTACCAACTATCCTGGAAATATTACTCAAGGACAGATCATGAGAAAACTAAGGTATCCATCATCAGAAGTAGCTGCTAATGCGAATTTTCAAGCTGGTGCCACTTTGCCAGACATAAACATTACCCGTGTATGGTGGGATGTTGCTAACTAAAATGAGGTTTTGCTTTAGAAGAACTATTTTTTAATAAAGATAGAGAGTGTTTTTACTTGGTTAATTTAGTGTTTTGTAAAAGGCTGCCTTTGGGCAGCCTTTTATTTTTTGTAAATTCCATTTCCTTCAGATCCCATAAATGCCCCCCAAAGTGGTTTTTCTCTAACTTTTATTGGCAAGTCGATTCTTTTAATCTTCATTCCAAGAAAAGACAATATATCTCCGTGACTAAAGTATTGACAATGTACCAGGTCCAGGTAACCATCACTGTCCAGGTCACCGATCCAAGGCGTAGAAAAAACATTTTTAAAGCCTCTTGCCTGATCCAGAAGGTAGGTAGTATCTGCCTTGAAATCCATCAACATTAATTTGTTCTCAATTAGAAAAGCAGACCGATCATCAATGGCCCTACTGCAATCGTATTCATTGATACTAAATATCACTTCATCCATGTCGTCATTATTGAGGTCATAAGCTATGGGTGACGAAAAACCGGTACATCCCATCTCCTTTTTTAATAAAAGCTCTCCAGACTTACCATCAATCAAAACCTGAACCAGTCCCGTATTTTCTGGCCATACCCCCTTGCTTGCGAAAGTGAATAAATCAGGAATATCGTCATCAGTGAATTGACCCACCGCAAAGCTATTGCTGCATTCGGTGTCAGGTAATTCAAGTTGCCATATTTTATTTAGGCTTTTACCATTGATAGCAGTGATGGTACTTGCATGAGAAATGCCGACAAAGTCCAGAAAACCATC
Organism: Cyclobacterium qasimii M12-11B; assembly: GCF_000427295.1. Lineage (GTDB taxonomy): Bacteria > Bacteroidota > Bacteroidia > Cytophagales > Cyclobacteriaceae > Cyclobacterium > Cyclobacterium qasimii. The sequence goes on from NZ_ATNM01000142.1 coordinate 91,107, forward strand.
TCTATTCAAATCTACAATAACCGGAGAGGCGATAAACCCGTGGCCTTTTTCACTCACCAAAGCCTTGGATTTGGACAAGTTGTTTTCCATAAGATCACTCAGTTCTGCTAAATAAAGGTTTCCAGGTAAGGTTTCTCCTCCAGTCCCAAAAAGTATTTGTAGGGTACCACTTTTTTCCTGAGAAATAAAAAGCGGTGATAAATAAGTTTCACCGGCATCTGGCATGGTATCCGCTGCCAGAACTTCACCATTGACAGGATTAATCACCATCAAAACCCCAGGGTATCTGCCTTCAGTTTCGTTGGGCGCTATCCTGGCATTGCCACCATTACTCGTAAGCAACTCGTCAATTCCATCTCCATTCTGATCAGGTATGGTGACGCTGTTGTTGAAATTGAACCTGGCATATTTCAGTACGGGATGCTTTAAATGAGCCAGTGTATCAAATCCCCAAATCAATTTTCCTGATTGACCATCGATGGCCTTAAGGTGAGGACCCCGTCCTCCGATAAATACATCGGGTATTCCATCTTTGTTTACATCCAGAAAAGTGGCTGATCCAAATACCTGGTCTTCCGTTTCCTGTGTCCACAATAGCTCACCATCCAAGCCGTTAATGGCTAAAATACCTGATTCCGTATACTCATATTCATTTTTTCCTGCTCCGATTACAAAATCCAATGTACCATCACTGTTCAGGTCAGCGGACCTGGGTGAAGACTGGGAGCCAATCACTGGGAAGCTTGCTTCCCATATTAAGAGGCTCTTCTCTTTTTTATTACAAGAGAAAACAACGACAAGCAAGAAAACACAAGTAGGTAACTTATAGAAGGCCATTTTTTAGGTTTACTTAAGGTGGATTAATAATAATGAAATTTTAAATGTTGAACAAACCGGAAGTGAAGCTGATCAAATGAAACTTAGCTTTAATGTGATATTTCCTTAAGCCATTTTGTTGTGGCATCCTTTTCTAAGAAGAGTAAAGTCAGGCTTCTACGAATATTAATCCATAAACCAGGAATTGAATAACTATAGTTAAAAGACAGTTTTGGAGCAGAATAGCATTGTTCTACCAATTGCTAAGTCTTGTCAGCCAACTGAATTTTTAAATTATTTGAAGGAATGGGGTTGAAACTGTGAAAAGTCTATTTTAAGCGTTCTAAAGTGCAATTTTCGCTATTGTTCGATCCCTTGAAAAAATGTAGATTTACTACTGATACCCCATTGTCCAATATTGGTGGGAGATAGGGGAGAAGATTGAATTATGAAAAACCATAATAAATATTTCGTTCTAGTATTGTTCTTATACTTCATCCATTTTTGTTTGATGGCACAAGGTTTTGATAAAATCTCAAGTCGAAAAACTGGCGTTAAGTTTCAAAACAAATTAGTAGAGAGCCAGCATACCAATATTTTAACCTATGAATATTTTTATAATGGAGGTGGTGTAGCCATAGGTGATATTAACAACGATGGCCTGGATGATCTTTTCTTTACTGGGAACATGACTTCCAATGGACTTTATCTAAACCAAGGAGAATTTAAGTTCAAGGATATTGGTAAGGCTTCAGGAGTGCAAGGAAAAAATGCCTGGACAACCGGCGCTACTATGGCGGATGTTAATGGGGATGGTTACCTTGATATTTACGTTTGTTATTCGGGGAAGGGAGATGCCACATCCAGAAAAAACGAATTGCTGATCAATCAACAAGACAATACTTTTATAGATGAGGCCGAGAAGTATGGATTGGCAGATCCGGCCAATAGCATTCAGGCTGCATTTTTTGATTTTGATCTGGACGGTGATCTTGATATGTATTTGCTCAATCACAATACCCAAGTAATCAATGAAATAGATTTTGATGCGAAAAGAAAAGACAGAAACCCACTTTCTGGAGACAAACTTTTTAGAAATGACAATGGCGTCTATATTGATATTAGTGAAGAGGCTGGTATTATAGGGAATTCCATGGGTTTTGGCTTGGGAATAGCGATTGCAGATATTACAGGGGATGGCTTTCCTGACATGCACATTTCAAATGATTATATAGAGCCGGATTATTTGTATATAAATAACGGTGATGGTACTTTTTCTGAAAAGTTGACGGAATATTTACAACACATTTCCTATTACTCTATGGGGTCTGATATCAGTGATGTGAACAATGACGGTTTAGCAGATGTTTTTACGCTGGACATGCTTCCTGAGGACAATGTAAGACAAAAGTTGCTTTATGGTCCGGAGAATTATGAGCAATATGCCTTGATGGTAATGAAGGGATTTTACCATCAAAACATGCGAAATATGCTCCATATCAATCAAGGGACAGGTTTGTTTAGTGAAATAGGGCAGCTTGCAGGAGTCTCAAATACCGATTGGAGTTGGGCAGCCTTTTTTACGGATTTTGACAATGATGGTTGGAAAGATCTATTTGTGAGTAACGGCTATTTTCGAGATTATACCAACAGGGATTTTTTGAAGTACAAGGGTGACTATTATTTCAGCAAAGCGAGGGCAAAGGAAAAAGCCGACACACTTCATCTAGTGACGAGTATGAGTTCTACTCCTATTCACGATTATATGTATAGAAATAAGAATGGGGTGAGTTTTGAAGATGTCTCAGATAATTGGGGCTTTTCTGAACCGAATTTCTCCAATGGGGCGGCCTATTCAGACCTTAACAATGATGGTGCGCTGGATTTGGTTGTCAATCATTTGAATGATTTTGCTGGTATTTATGCCAATGTACTGAAGCCTGAAAAAAACTCAGGAAACTACCTCAAATTAAAGCTGAAGGGAGAAGGCTTTAATACCAGTGGCGTAGGTGCAAAAGTCAATGTGTACACAGGAAGTGAGCAGCAGTATTTTGAGCAACAACCTACTCGGGGCTTCCAATCCTCCATGAGCCATGTTTTGCATATAGGCTTAGGCAGTGCTGCCAATATTGACTCTTTAATGATTACCTGGCCTGGAGGCAATAAGCAATTGATAAAGAATATTGAAAGTAATCAATTACTTGTTCTCGAAGAGCGTAATGCAAATACCAAAAAGCCTGATGCTGTCAAAATAAAATCGCCTCTTTTTACCAAAATCGTTTCTCCCATTCCTTATACACATACCGAGGCGGGGTTCAATGATTTCAAACGGCAACCACTTTTATCACATATGTTGTCTCCAAGTGGGCCAGTGATTGCTGTGGGAGATGTGAATAAAAATGGGTTTTCAGATGTATTTGTAGGGGGCACGACTGAAAAGCCAGGGAAATTATATTTTCAGGTTTCTACAGGGCAATTTTTGGAGTCCCAAGGCTTGGATTTATCCAGTGATATTGGAAGTGCTACTACCGATGCTGTTTTTTTTGATGCGAATGGGGATGGTTTGCAGGACTTGTACATTGTTAAAGGGGGATACCATGACTTTGAAAGGGATTCCCCAGAATTAAAGGACCGATTATACATCAACCAAGGTGGAGGGAACTTTAAGATTCAAGCAGATGCATTACCAGATGTATTAAGCAGTGGTAGTGTGGTGAAGCCTATAGACCTTGACAATGACGGTGATTTGGATCTTTTTATTGGAGGAAGAGCCATTCCGGGCCAATACCCAAAACCTGCCTCGTCTTTTATTTTTATAAACGATGGAAAAGGTAAGTTTGAAGACCATACCAATTTGCTTTTTCCTAGTTTATCAAACCTAGGCATGGTTACAGATGCTTCATGGTTGGACATTGATCAGGATGGTTGGCAGGATTTGATAGTTGTAGGAGATTGGATGCCTATAAGTGTTTTCTTGAACAAGGGAGGAAAGTCTTTTATTAATCAGACCTCTCAGTACTTTGATATCCCATTGGTAGGGAAGTGGTCAAAATTGGCCCCCGCCGACTTTGATGGGGATGGTGATTTGGATTTTGTTGTGGGTAATTTTGGCACCAATAGTCAGTTGAAGGTCACTGATAAGGGGCCTTTGACGCTGGTATACGCTGATTTTGATGGCAATGGTTCAGTTGATCCAATTTTAAATTATTATTTTGAGGGAGAACTTGTCCCTTTCATGAGCAGGGACGAGTTGTTGGATCAAATGTATGGCATGCGAAGTAAATTTACCGATTATGCTTCCTTTTCAAAGGCCAAACTTGAAGATTTATTTAGCAAAGAAGCTTTGAGTAAAGCTCAAAAGTTAGAAATCAACGAATTGAAAACCATCTATTTGGAAAACAAAGGTGATAAATTCGAAAGACATGAATTGCCGGTAGAAGCACAATATGCTCCTGTTTTTGCGATTAGTGCTATGGATTTTGATGAGGATGGGAACCTGGATTTTATTCTTGGTGGAAATCAGAATACTGCCAGACTAAGATTGGGGATGATTGATGCCAATTTCGGTCAAATTTATCTCGGAGATGGGAAGGGACAGTTTTCAAAAGTATCCCCATTGGATGCTGGTTTAGCCTTTATTGGGGATGTGAAAAATATGCAAATTATAGCTTTATCGTATCTTAAAGTATTGTTGGTTGGGATAAACAATCAAGGAGTGGAGGCCTATGTCCTTAACAGTAGTTTAACGAAAAAACCTTTGAAAAACTTGTCTAATAAAAATCAATAAACCTATTATTAATTCAATCAATGAAAAACAGAAAAATTAATTTAGAAGAAAGGGAAATACCAGAAAGTTGGTACAATATCGTTGCAGATATGCCTAATAAGCCATTGCCGCCATTAAACCCAGGAACCCTGGAACCTCTTGGTCCTGAAGCTTTGGCTCCTTTGTTTCCTGAGGCTTTGATAAAACAGGAGATGACAACCGATAAATGGGTAACGATTCCTGATGAGGTTCGGAATATGTATTCTATATGGAGGCCTACTCCGATGTACAGGGCTTATGGCTTGGAAAAAGCTTTGGATACTCCAGCGAAAATTTATTATAAATATGAAGGGGTAAGCCCTTCCGGGTCTCATAAACCCAATACGGCTATCCCACAAGCTTATTACAACAAACAAGAAGGTGTTAAAAGGATCACGACAGAAACAGGTGCTGGGCAGTGGGGAAGTGCACTGAGCTTTGCCTGTCAGCATTTTGGTATTGAATGTGATGTTTACATGGTTAGGCTTTCCTACAACGACAAGCCGTATAGGAAAATGATGATGAACACCTGGGGTGCCAATGTATACCCATCCCCCTCAGACCGAACAGCGGCAGGGAGAAAGATCCTTGCAGAATATCCTGATTCCCCAGGAAGTTTAGGGATCGCTATTTCTGAGGCCGTTGAAATGGCAGCCACCCGAGAGGATACTAAGTATGCCCTGGGATCTGTGCTCAACCATGTGAAGTTACACCAAACCATTATCGGGTTGGAGGCTATCAAGCAGATGGAAAAAGCAGGCAGTGATTTGCCAGATATTGTAATTGCCCCCTTTGGTGGAGGATCAAATTTTGCCGGACTTTCTTTTCCTTTTTTGAGATTGAACCTGGAAGGTGGCAAAAAAATTCGATGTATAGCCAGCGAACCAGCCTCTTGTCCAAAGCTTACCCGTGGCGTTTTTAGGTACGACTTTGGGGATACTGCAGGAATGACACCATTATTACCAATGTATACCCTTGGACACGACTTTATCCCAGCCCCAATACATGCTGGAGGTCTTCGTTATCATGGGGCAGGAGTGATCGTTAGCCAATTGCTAAAGGATAACCTGATTGAGGCGCAATCACACGATAACCTTGAAATATTTGAGGCTGGGGTGCTTTTTGCCAGAGCAGAGGGCATTATACCTGCTCCAGAAGCCAATCATGGTATCGCTACAGCCATCAAAGAAGCCAAAATATGCAAGGAGGAAGGCGTATCCAAGACCATCTTGTTTAACCTATGTGGGCATGGTAATTTCGATATGAAGGCTTATGATGATTATTTTTCCGGAAAATAAAAAGCCATGAACTTAGCCAGGAAGAAATCGATAAATCTATTGCAAAATTAAATACGCCCACGATCCCTGCATAGGGAGTGGCCTAATTAAATTTATGGATCGAAGAAGTTTTATAAAAAAAGGAGGATTGGCCTGTGGTGCATTGACACTTCCGGATGGACTTCCTTTTTTCATCAACGAGCAGGATGACAAGTATAAGAAAATCCCACTGATTGATACCCATCTCCATTTATGGGATTTAAATCACTTGGATTACCCATGGCTGCAGAACCCTGAAAATCCTCTTTCGAGAAATTTCTTATTGGCAGACTATCAGGATGCGACTGCCGGATTGCCGATTGAAAAAATGGTTTTCGTAGAATGTGCACGAGACCCTGCTCAGTACCTTCAAGAGGTCGATTGGGTAAAAGGGATTCAAGAAAAGGCCCCTCGGATTTCTGGAATGGTAGCTTATTTCCCATTGGAGAAGGGTGTTTCCGGGACAAAGGAAATGGAAGTAATGGGGGAGAGGAAAATTGTAAAAGGGATCCGTAAAGCTTTTATGCCTGGTCACCAAGGCTTCATGGCTGGCATCAAATTGCTTGGTCAATTTAACTGGTCTTATGATCTCAATATTCGAACTAAGGATCTTCCTGCTGCATTTGAATTTGCCAAATCAAATCCTAATTTGGTGATAATTTTGGATCATATAGCGAATCCAGCTATTGGGGACAATGATTGGGAGGTCTGGAAAAACGCCATTTCACCCTTTTCATCCTTGCAAAATGTCTCCTGCAAAATTTCAGGAATGCTGACCAAAACAGATTTAAATGTTGGGAGTATTGAGCAAATGAAGCCTTATTTTAATACCGTCTTAGAGGTATTTGGGATTGATAGGGTACTTTTCGGTGGAGATTGGCCAGTTTTGTTAAGAGCAGCGAGTTACCAGGAATGGATAAAGGATTTTTATATTCTGACTCAGGATTTAACATTAAATGAAAAGAAAAAATTGTATTACCGTAACGCTACATCAATATACCGGCTATGAAAAGTTAGATGAAAATTGCTGTAGTTAGAAATTCAATATTTTAAGGAGATTATCGATAGTTTTTTTATATTTAATAAATAAAAATTTAACAATGCTTGATAAACCAAATAAAAATAAAAAGCCTGATTCCAGGAGGGATTTCATTAAAACCTCTTCATTAAGTGCTGCGGGTTTTTTTATAGTACCGAGATTTGTCCTCGGAGGTAAAGGACATGTAGCACCAAGCGACAAAGTAAATGTTGGAATGGTAGGTGTAGGGGGCAAAGGCCGACAAAATGCTCAGGATTTAATGAAGCTTGACGATGTTCAAATCACTGCCATTGCTGATCCTGCTGAGTATTGGGATCTTGCCAATTTTTATTACAGATCCATCGCAGGAAGGGACCCTGTGAAAAGAATGGTAGAAGACCATTATGAAGACAAATCGGATAATTATAAAGTAAATGAATACCTCGATTTTCGGGAAATGCTCGAGAAAGAGAAGGGCTTGGATGCAATATGTTGCTCAACTCCGGACAATACGCATGCCGTTGTCACTTACGCCTCGATGAAGTCAGGGAAGCATGTTTATTGCGAAAAACCCCTCACCCATAATATTTGGGAAGCCAGAATGATTAAGGATTTGACTAAAGAAACAGGGTTGGCTACTCAAATGGGAAATGTAGGTCACAGTACGGATGGTATTCGCCAGACAGTTGAGTACCTCAGGGCTGGAGTCATTGGAAATGTTCAGGAAACCCACTCTTGGGTGCCTGCTTCAAGATGGATTGACGAAATGCAAGCCGTACCGACTACCAATACACAAAAACCCCATGGTTTTGACTGGGACCTATGGTTGGGCCCTTCAGCAAATAGGCCGTTTCACGAATGGTATACACCTGTGACTTGGAGAGATTTTTGGGATTTCGGTTGTGGTGCACTGGGAGACTTCGGATGCCACGATATGGATGCAGCGACCTGGGCTTTCGAACTTGGTCATCCTGATACCATCGAGGTTTTCCCTGCAGGTTTCAGCAATGAAAATATCGCGCCGTATGGAGAGATTGGTTATTATAATTTTCCAGACAACAATACTGGTAAACCTATTCAATTGACTTGGTATTCTGGTGGGCTTAAACCAAAACTGCACCAATCCTTACCTGAAGGATATCAATGGCCTTCAAGAGGAACCTTGTTTGTAGGGGATAAAGGAGTAATAGTGAATGGTGGAGATCGCGTCCCTCATGTTTTTCCAGAGAGCCTTGCGGCAAATTTGAAAAAGCCTAAAGAAGTTATTCCACGTTCCAAAGGTCATTTTAGAGATTGGGTGAATGCCATAAAGGGTGGCCCCGCAGCAAGCTCAAACTTTGAGTATGGTGCTCATTTGACAGAAATCACCTTGTTGGGTGTGCTTTCCTTAAGAATGAAAGGACAAAAATTAATTGGGATGCCAAAAATCTCAAAGCAACTGGCTTGAGTGAAGTGGATCAATATATTAAAGAACCAGTAAGAAGTGGATGGGAAATGAGCTAATCACTTTCCTCTAACTAAAAAAAGGCGACTTAATA
>NZ_ATNM01000143.1 GCF_000427295.1 Cyclobacterium qasimii M12-11B
TCGCAACCCACGGGCAGGAGAAATGACACTACTCTCAACACTGAAGGTGTTGAACAAACCCTTACGAGGACTCGTTCAACCCGCTCCGGGGTTGAGAAATTATTGGAGTATTCGATGTCCACGGGTTCCACCCGTGGTTATTGTTGTTGAAGCCCCCCAGGCTTCCTTCGGTTTCTTAGCAAATGCGATGACTTTATAACTTTGCCAAGCTTGCTAAACCTCAATACGAATTAGCAGTTAATTGTGCTCATGAATTTTCTGGAAACACATTCACTTTAGTAAAATCCAATGTCTTTAAAAACCGTGTGAATCTGCTATAACGAGAGATTGCCACACCCTTCCCCCATTCAGCCCAACCCAAAAGGGTTCGCAATGACGGTCATGATTAATATTTTCATTTGCTTTATTGTAAACCCCAGACCTGAAGGGTCTGAACAATAATAGCCGTGGGTGGCAACCCACGGGCAGGAGAAATGACACTACTCTCAACACTGAAGGTGTTGAACAAACCCTTACGAGGACTCGTTCAACCCGCTCCGGGGTTGGGGAATTATTGGAATATTCGATGTCCACGGGTTCCTCCCGTGGCTATTGTTGTTGAAGCCCTCCAGGCTTCCTTCCGTTTCTTAGCAATTGCGATGTGATGATCAAAATCATATGACAAACTAACCTTCCCTATCCCTGTACGAAAAACCCCAGACCTGTTATCTGGTTTAAACCCGGTTCCTGAGCGGAGCCGAAGGAGTAGGTATGACGGATACGTTAACCTATGGCTTCGACTCCGCTCAGCCGCCGGCATATTGCTGATATGACTAAATTACATCCTCTTTACGAATCCACAGACCTTGTATCTTTTACCAGCTGCTGCACACTTGCTGCGATCTTGTCTTCCACATCTCCTCGCCATCTCCAAGCTGGGTGTCCGTATTCATCCAGATGTGATCCACCTTCGTATCCACCCTCCTCCCAAACACGCTGGGAAGGAATATAGGCTGCCATATAATTCGCATAACCACAAACCCAGGTTTTCTCAGGAAACTCCTTCTTAAACCTGAGGGAATAATCTACTACTGCTTCTCCTCCAATTCCTAAAAACAAAAGCTCATCCCCCATTTTCCAAGCTTGCGTGGGATAGGGATAGCTGGTTGCGAAGGTTTCACCGTTTTCAATTTTAGCAATCATCCGCTTGGCCCACCTCGCTTGAAGGGGACTTTTGCCAGCAGCTATAGGTTTTAGTTTTTCTAAAGTCACCATTTCTTCAAAGGCCAGGTCCACAAAATTAAAAGAGGTGCTTAGCCGGGAAGAAATTTTTTCCAAAGGATTATCTAGTGCTTCCTCCACAGCAGTGGAAAGCATGTCTCCATATTTCTCACACAGTGCTAGCTCTCTTCTAGGCAAAGGATTCTGATCTCCTCCACAGGCATTGAAAAACATGGCTGCTGTCCCTGGGAATTTATTTTCTAAAGCTATCTGCGCAAAACCAGGATAATCACCACACCAGGTGTTGAAATCCAATGTGGTGGGATGACAGGCATATCCAAAAAGCAAGGCTAAATTATGACCTCCTGGGCCTTTGGCGACAAGAACAGGTACCTCATGGTCCACTGCTCCTTTTAAAGGTATGCCTTTGGCTAATAAATCCGGTACTTCCGATTCCTTATTGTCCCTCCTATTGACTGCAAAAGAACAATTGCCTCCACCTGAAAACAACTCACAGTCTTGCCAGTTATTGAGTGCTTCATCAATGGCGGCTATCAACTGCGCCTCCATCCATAAGGTATATTCTTTCACCTCTTTTTTCTGTTGGGCATCACTGGGATAATAGTCCACCAAGTCATCTTCCAAACAGGGCGCACAATGGTTATGCGAAAAAGTCAACATGAACTGAGAGCGATCCAAATGGAATTGTTTCGCTACCTTCTTGAAAACACGCTCATAGATGGTTTTGGACATGCCCATATGATCGGTGGTTACCATTACCACCCTTTTACCTGACGCGTCTTTTAGCGCAATTACTTTGGCCCATAAATCATGGATTTTGCCATAAGCAACTCTTTTCGTACCATAGCCAGCCAACCAAACGTCATTTTGAGGTGTAATCAAGGCTTTGGCAATGCCTATTTGCCATTGGTATTCGCCAACTTTGGCTAAATTTTCATTCTTATTTGGATCAACCAAAACTCCTTCAAGCCCTCCATTCATTGCTAAAACAGATGTGGACAGCAAACCCAATGTTCCTGTAGCCACCGTCCCGATGAACTTTCGTCTGTCCAATGTTACTTTGCTTTTATCGTGCATAGGAAACGCTTTTTATATGGTCTTTCAGCATGCTGAATTTTTATTATTTCTGGTGAATTTCCTGCAGCAATGCTATAGCAGTATCTGCTAGCATTTCTCCCCCTCCAGGAGCAAGTCTTGAATTGATGGTTTCATATCCTCCACGGGTAAATGCTTCTTTGGTGGGGACATAAGCGATATGACTGTGAGTCAGTTCAACTACAATGGTATTTTTATAAGGAGAATTTTCCTTGATGGCCAAGCCTAAATCTACAAACACCTCGCCAGGAAGCCCTACAATGGCCAGGTCTTCGCTTATTTGAAACACCTGCACCTCCAATGGAATTCTCCAGGGTTGGTCTCCAATTGCAGGTGGTACCGCTTCTGTTCTCCTCATTCTCTCAAGAGACCTGATTTTTAAACGTCTTCTTCTTTCCAAAAAAGCCGTTTCTTCATAAAGTGGAGAAGTCCCAGCTTCCTGAATGGCCCATTCTAATTCCTCAGGATTAAAGTGTTGGATGGGAACATAAATGACTTTAGCTATTGCCTTTAGGTCTGTCCCATTGACTTTCTGGAATTTATTGGGTTTTTGTAAGATTGCCGAGGAGAGGATATCTCCTATTTCTGATGAACTTTTCACTTCTTCTTTGGTACCAGAAACATCTATATGGTTGATATTGCCACAAGCTCCAGCTGCAAAGAGCGATACAAAATCTTCGTGGTAGTTGCTTTGTAGGTTCTTGGCCAAAAACCCTGGGTAATCGGCACTAAAAGCCGTTCCACCAAAGGTATCTGCATGCAATGAAAAATTAGAAACAGTCCCTATTGGGTGTTTGTCTTTCTTCCTTTGTATCATCACAACTGCCAATTCTGGATCTGTAGGTCCTTCCACTTCCCTAATAGATGGATTGCGTCTACCTGGATTGGTGATCAACTTTCCATTTTTCATGATAAACCGCCTGTTAAAGGCCAGGTCATTTACTTCTTCACCAAACACTTCCAGTACTACTTCTTCCCTTTGCTCATATGCTTTAATCACCGCATTTACGATACCATCCTCCAATTCCTGGGGATAGGAATCTTCTTTGCCAGTATCATGTTGCTGATCAAATGGAGGTCTTAGAGTCCCTGTTAGCTCTCTGATATTGGGATGATAAGCTGGGCTGGTATGGGAGTGAGTTCCCGCTATTATAATGTTTTGAAAAGGTATGCCGGTTTCGGCTTCAATTCGCATCCTCGCCTTTACGGACAGGTCTCTTTCAACCCATAAAAGATCTCCTACCACTAAAGCCACTTTTTCGTCCTGTTGCTCAAATACCACTGCTTTAGCAAACAATGGATCGTGTGCCCCTGTACTCGGCCCTCTATAATGAGGGTAACCCGCTTCTGATGGTGTGATTTCAATTTCCATCATTCCAGATTTTAAACTCGGTTGCTGTGCATTTACATTATGTGCCACGGCCAATCCAGAAAGTATAATTCCAGCTGTGAAGACTAAAAGTTTAAAGCGGTGCACCGGGCCATTTTTGCTATTGCCTGCCTTTGATGTCATGATTTATGGGATAAAATATTTTCTTATTGGTAAATTAAAATTAAACGAACTACCTTTTTATGACTTAATGGCTTTTCCTAACAAATTATGGGTGATTTTTTGGACCCTTGGATCAGGTCCGTGGGGTCTACTGTAATGAGACCATGGCAAAGTATGCCCGGGAGGGCTGCTCAATCCCATCCCCCAGAAAATGGTAGCGGCATTAAAAATAAAATTTCCTTTTGGTCCTGGGTAAATGACAGACTGGTAAGGACAAGGGTTATCGCCACCTTGCCAGGCCAATCCTTCAGCAACAACCTCCAGCCCTTCAATGTCAGCGGCATTGGCATGATACTCCCAACCTATAAGGCCTGGAATCGTATCTCCTTCCTTCATCCCTGTCCCTTTAAAGATCCAGTGGTCAGGTTTTTTCACTGTCCAATCCCCTCCACCATTAATAGGCTCTGTATTCCTCACTCCCATTAGCAAACCTTCATCAGGTCCTCTTTCAGGAAAAGGACCATTTAGTTTCTCCCTTAACACTGCATAATCATTGTTGGCACCATAGGGCCCTCCTCTAAATATTCTACGGTTAGGTTGGCCTGCTTCGCTTGCCGTATAAGGAGTCACCCAACAAATAGAATTTCCAGAGAAAAACAACAAATTCACCCCCTTAGCCTTTAGGGTCTCTACACTTCTAAACTGTCGAATGTCCCAATATTCATCATGTCCTATGCTTAAAAAAGCTTTGGCTTTGAGCCCTCTATCAGGGGTCAATAGATCTACATTGGAACAATAACTCACATCATATCCATGCTCCTCCAGAAAATAGGCAAAAGGCATTTCAAAAGAAATAAACTCTCCCGAACCAAAAGAAAGCGGGTCGTTTACAATGCCTTCATACTGCCCCTGACGAGCATAAGGCCTATCAAAGCTTACCTTTGCCCAGGGGCCTTGGTTTCCTTTTGGATGAGTATAAATGGAATAGTTATTAGGCCATTTGTTATACGCCTGCCAGGTATTGTCGGAGCATTGAAACAATAGGTCCGTCTCGCGCTCATCCTTGACAATAAAAATAATATAACTCTCCCAGTAGGGTTCTCTCGGGCTTTTAGGCAAAGTGCGGAGTTTACCCAAATAAACCCCACTCAACCAATCTTCAGGGATAGTCAAACTGTTGGAAACCTCCCAGGTACATTCATGGATATTCATGTCTCCGGGCGTAGGAGTTACTTGACGTTTGCCTTTTAAGGGCCCTGTCTTTTTCATCCACCTGCCACCAGTCCCATTGTAATAACCAGTCCGGTAAAAATCAATCTGATAATCCTCTTCAGGATCTACAGACACCATGATATCCAACGTTTCTCCAGCCATAATACTTTGTCTGGAACAATACCCTTCTATAAGAGCAGATCGGTATTTTTTATCGTCAGGCCTTACTCTGGTCAACTGCCAGGAGGTGGTCCCCTCCTTTTTGTTTTCCTCTTGTATAAGGTTTTTCGTTTCGCAGCAGTTTCAGAAAAACCTTTGGTAGTGCCCAGTGCCAAAGCGATTCCACTTCCAGCACTTAATTTTATTGCATCTCTTCGGGTGAGTTTATTATTCTTAGCCATTGTTAGTGTTTAATGGTATTACTTATCTTATGATTTTAAGAAGATCTTTTTTAATCGATGTAATTCCCGGATTACTTATCTTGAAGTTAAGGCCGAAGATTTCAACTGCTCTAAAAGCTCAAGTAAATTACTGGTAATCACATTTGAAGCATTTACTTCCAGGTAACTGGACCGTGCCCTCCAGGTTTCATAACCACCCCAAGCATGATGTTTTGGTGTTGGTAAATAGCCATTGTATCCATTTGCGAGCGAAATGCAAAAAGTTTGTTTAAAAGGACTTTTCGCTTTAATCTCTAAGCCTATTTCTACAAATACCTCACAGGGAACAGCCGTTATAGCTAAATCTCCTATTTGAACAGCTTGAAGAATCAATTGCTTCTGATCCGGAAAGTCATTGAGAAAAATAGCTTCACGAGCATACAGCTCATCTCTCGAAAATGAACCATCTGATTTGGCAGCCGCTAAAATATTATTGGCCCTTTTTAATTCTTTGGCATCCGCTTTCCTGACACCCAGAGATATTTCCTTTTGAACAATTGCCAATGGCACCCAATCGTGGTAGGTAATGTCTTGGTAAACCTTGTAAGCCTCTGCTGCTACAGTATTGGCAACGATAGCCATTTTCTCATACGGTTTCATGGGCTTTGGAGCACTTCCACCAAAATTGATATTGTTAATATCTCCACTGGTACCATTGGTCATGATACCCACAAAATCAGGTGTTTGACGGTCTGCTCCTACCAATTCTCCAATGCGGTTGGCAAACATTGCAAAATAATCAGCAGATATTTCCCCACTTTTTGTACCCCCTACATAATGCAAAGAATAATTGGCTAAAATAGCTATAGTTCTACCCTCAACGGACTTAACGGAAATGATAGGCACTTCAGAATCAATTGGTCCTGCAGGCCCTACAAGGTCTGGATTTTCAAATCCTGGGTTCATTCTTACTTTATCTTCACCACCAAAAGGATTGGTAAAAGTAATGCCCTCTTTCAATTTCCATCGACGGTTAAATACTTCGCTGGGCTCCTGTCCTACTCCCCATCCAATTCTTGCAGGCTCCAGATTATTATTGGCCCTGATGATGGCATCAGCTGTGCGTTCCTCCAAAAAGATCAAATAATCCGGATCTGGCTCACTTTGCCATACGGAGCAGGCCGTACCCCCTGAGTGGGTATGGATCGCTGAGATCAACATGTTTTCAATTGGAATTCCAGTAAATTTATTGGCCCTTTTTTTGGCATTGTCTAGGGTCTCCCTATGAACCACGCAGAGGTCTAAAGTGACCATCGCAATTTTCGTGTTTCCATCATCTAAAACCAAGCTTCTGGCATGGGTATCATCATGAATATGCCGAACAGTATCATCCTTAAAATTACCATTTATTGAGGTCCCTACTTTAGGAGTGATTACACTCAAAGCTGCTCCACCTTTAAATGTCCTATCGCTCTTCGTTTCCTGTGCGGATAGCCTCCCAATTCCCAATGCTAGAAACAACAATAAAAGACAGGAGACTGGAAGTCCTGAGACAAGCTTTCGCTTTGATTTCAATTTGTTATCCATTTTTTCACTCATAATGATTAGGTTGTTAGTGGTGGTGGTCTTCAAGAAATTATCGGCTTATGTATAAAGGTTTGTACTAAAATAGCTAAAGAAGTAATCCAATTTAGAGCAGTAACTCAATTACATCTATTTGGTGGTTTTGTTATGCTGGGGCATGAATGAAATAACACCGTTTTTATCCGGTGTTATTTCCCAGGTAATTTACCTTGAAGTTATGGCTGAAGATTTCAATTGATCCAAAAGTCCTAATAAATTGGAGGTAATTACATTGGAAGCATTTACTTCCAGGTAACTTGATCTTGCTCTCCAGGTTTCGTATCCACCCCATTCATGGTGTTGAGGTGTCGGTAAATAACCATTGTAACCATTTGCCAAAGAAATACTGAAAGTTTGTCCAAACGGACTTTTCTCTTTTATTTCCAAACCTATCTCAACAAAAACTTCACAGGGAACTGCTGTAATAGCCAAATCACCTATTTGAAAGGCCTGGAGGATAAGGTCCTTTTTATCAGGATAATCATTGAGGAAAACGGTTTCTCTTGCATAAAGCTCATCTCTATTAAGCAATTTCTCTCCTTCAACTTCGGCTAAAATCTTTTTGGCACGTTTTAATTCCGCTGCATCAGGTTTCCTTACGCCAAGTCTCACTTCCGTTTGTGCGCTTGCCAATGGTACCCAATCGTGGTAGGTAATGTCTTGATAAACTTTATAAGCCTCAGCTGCTACAGTATTTGCAACAATCTCCATTTTTTCATAAGGTTGCATTTTCTTAGGAGCGGTTCCTCCAAAATTAATATTATTGATATCTCCACTAGTACCATTTGTCATGATACCCACAAAGCCAGGGTTCTTATGGTCTGCCCCTATCATTTGACCAATGCTATTGGCAAACATTCCGAAATAATCTGCAGAAATATCTCCACTTTTAGTACCTCCCACATAATGCAAGGAATAGTTAGCAAGTATCGCAATGGGGACACCATCAATTGATTGAACAGAAACAATGGGCACCTCTGAATCAATTGGTCCTGCAGGCCCTACAAGGTCTGGATTTTCAAATCCTGGGTTCATTCTTACTTTATCTTCACCACCAAAAGGATTGGTAAAAGTAATGCCGTCTTTCATTTTCCATCGTCGGTTAAATACTTCACTCGGTTCGTGACCTACTCCCCAACCAATTTTCGCCGGCTCCAGGTTGTTATTGGCCCTGATGATGGCATCAGCAGCTCGCTCTTCCAAAAAGACCAGGTAGTCAGGATCAGGAGTACTGCCGAACACAGCGCAAGCTGTGCCTCCAGAATGGGTATGGATCGCTGAAATCAACATGTTTTCTACAGGGATGTCAGTATATTCTGCAGCTCTCTTTTTAGCCTTGTCTAATGTTTCCCTGTAGACCATGCAAAGGTCCAGGGTTACAATGGCAATTTTGGTTTGCCCATCATCCAATACCAATCCTCTGGCATGGGTATCATCATGAATATTTTGCGTAAAACCTTCCTGAAAATTACCGTTTATTGAGGTGCCAATTTTTGGTGTAATTACACTTAGGGCGGCACCTGCTCTAAACTCCTTATCGGCATTTGTTCCTTGAGCGGATAGCTTCCCCATCCCCATTAATAGAAACAACATTAAAAAACAAGAAACTGGAAGCCCAGTGAAAAGCTTTTGCTTTAATTTCAATATGTTAAACTTTCTCTCAATCATAATAAAGTGGTCGTTATTGGTGTTTTTCTTAATGAAATATCTGAATTTTATAAAAAGCTTTACCCAAAAGAGCTACAGAATTAATTCAACTATGGCTGGAACAATTAATTTTGAGGAATCAAATTGGCACTGGCTTCTTTAGTACCCAAAATAGCCAAAATATGATTAAAAAGTGACCCAATTTATTTTTTTGGGCTCAATATTATTTTAATGCGATGTTTTGGGGATAGCCAGTTATATTAAATTGATTTTGGCTATTTATGCCTTATTTTGTTTAACTGGGATTTGAAGAAATTGATAAATCACATTGTAAAGCTTACAGTCTCTAAACAATTATTAAAAAGCAACCTTTCGGTTAAATAAAACAATAACCCTCAATGAATTGGATAATCATTGATCGATAATCACAAGCTTTTTTAATAGCAATATTTACATAACATGAGTCCGAGGCAAGATCACCTTAAAAACGGACTAAATCGTTTCAGGAACGATTTATTGCTTGAAATACACCTTAAAAATCGTACCCTTTCCCAATTCACTTTCCACCTCAATTTTCCCTCCGGAATTGGTTATTATTCGATCTACCAAGTAAAGGCCTATTCCACTTCCTTCCACATGATTGTGTTTGCGGCTGAACTTCAAAAAAATATCATTTATATTATTTGGGTCAAGCCCCAAACCATTGTCCTGAACTGATAAAATTATATACTCGTCCGATTGTTCTGTTTTAATGGTCAATTCAAGATCACGGTCAGGAGACCTGTATTTCAGTGAATTGCTCAATAAATTGAAAATAATGCTTCTCAAATTCTTTTTAGAGAATGTAATTTCTGGCACCTGTAAGTCAATATTTATTTTTCCCTTGGCTTCAGTAAGTTTGTCCTTAATACTTAACTTTACTTCTTCAAATAGCTTGTTTACGTTTATTAACTCAACTTCATTGATTTCATTTTCAATTCTAACGATAACTGATAGCTCATTAATTGTTTCTTTGAGTTTGGATATTGCTACACCGATCAAATCAGCTATTTCATTTACACTTATGCCTTCCGGATCATGCGCTTCTTTTAAAAAATCAATAAGCCCACTGATATTGGCAAGCGGGCTTTTCAGATCATGGGAAGCAGAATAAATAAAATTGCCCTGGTCTTCATTGATCTTGTAAAGTTTTTCCTGCACCATTTTTAATTCAGTTATGTCATTAAAGGTAATGACAACACCATCATTTTGATTGTCCTGTTGCCGGACATATGGCATTATGATCATTTGATACCACCTATCGTCTACAGTTTGAATTTCCTTATCGCATACTTTGGAGGTGGCAATTACTTCATTTATGTCCTCTAGCAGATTAGCAAACTTTATATTGGTGGAAATATCACTAAGTGACCTCCCCACATCACTTTCTTTAAGGTTAACGTGTTTTACGGATGAGGGTGTGAATTTCCTTACGACAAGCTTCTTATCAACAAAGAGTTGACCGATTGTAGTGCTTTTAAAATAATTGTTTAAATCATCATTCAGTTCGGCCAGCTCCTTAATTTTAAACTGGTATTCGTTATTAACTGTTTGCAATTCTTCATTTACAGATTGAAGTTCCTCATTGGTACTTTGCATCTCCTCATTGCTCGATATTAATTCTTCTCCGTAAGAGGAAATATTGTCTTGGGAAACATCGAGGGAATCATTTGCCAATTTGAGTTGCCGCTTCGTTTCTGCAAGTTCAATTCTCAAATCTCCCAGGTAGCTTTGTGTATGTTTTTCAATTTGAAAGTGTTCAGCCTCATTTTCATCCTCATTTGTCTCTATTCCCTCACTAAATAGCACTAGACTAACAGCATTTATTAAAGTAGGATCAGCCGAAATGGGAACTACAAAAACATTTACCGATTGTGTTGTTTTGTCTTTTTTAAATTTAACCTCTTTTAAAAGCACCTTCTTGTTTATTTCCTGGGACTTCCTCAAAGTGGTTGAAGTAGCTATAGAAAGTTCCTCCGGTAACATTTCAAGTAAATTAAAATTAAAAAGTTTGGGGAGCAGGTATTTTTCGTAGTTGCCTAAAGATTGGACAATCATAAAATCGCTGTCCACACAAATAGCTGCCTCATAACCAGACACCTCCAGAAATGTTTGATTGATGCTTTCAGATAGAATGTTTGCTAGCACCGCTTTTGGCCTCCTTGAATCAAGTGCCGGGTTTACCCTTTGAGGATTCAAGGCAGGGGTATTATAAGTGGTGTCTCTTAAATTAAGGGCTGGCGCCCTACTTTTATAAATTTTCCATTTCTTATCTATCTCCTGGAAAGATTTTTTCAATTCTCCCAGGCTTTCACTGGGACCAATAAATAAATACCCACCCAAATTAAGGCAGAAATGAATGGAGGCCAGAATCCTCTTTTGCAAAATAGGATTCATATAGATCAACAAATTCCGACAGCTAATCAAATCTATTTTTCCATAAGGAGGCTGTTTCACAATGTCATGGTCCGCAAAAATAACCATTTTCCTTATATTGCCCCGTACTGTATACGTATTTTCGTTTTTAATAAAAAACTTATCCAACCGCTCTTCAGATACATCGGAGGCTATTGAGGCGGCATATACTCCCTTAGACGCATGACGCAGTGCCGATTTGTCTATATCACTTGCAAAAATTTTCACCTCAAGATCTTTTTTGAGTAAGGTCAGGTGTTCCCTTATCAATATAGCCATAGAATAGGCCTCTTCACCAGTAGCGCATCCTACCACCCAAACCTTCAGCGAATCCACAACCAATTTACTTTGGATAATTTCTGGAATAACCTTCTCACTTAATATTTCAAAGGCTTCTTTATCTCTAAAAAATTTAGTAACACTAATTAGAAATTGTTGTGCCAGTATAGCTATTTCGGGTGGATTCGCTTTTAAAAATACCAAATAGGCTTCCAGGGTTGTCACCTTATGGTAAGCCATTTGTATGGCTATCCTTCTTAAAATGGTTGGGCGCTTATAATCGGTAAAATCCAGTGGTGTTTGTTGCTCGATAAGGTCAAGAATATCGTCCAAAGCCAAAACATCATTGTCAGTCAATTCCACAAAATTGTTAACCAACTGATCCCTTTTCAAATAAGCAATGATCTCATTAGGAATTAACTCTGGCGCAAGAATTACATCAGCATTACCTGACTGAATTGCGCTTGTAGGCATACCGTTAAATTTAGCGCTAACAGGGTCCTGCACAATCACCATTCCTCCGAATTTTTTTATGGCGGCTATTCCTTTTGTTCCATCGGAGCCCGCACCTGAGAGGATAACAGCAATACTTTTATCACGTTGATCTTCTGCCAATGAATTTAAAAATATATCTATGGCCATATTGGGTTGAATGGCATAGCTATCTGTCATTATTAACCTCCGATGCTGGATGGTCATATTTTTACCCTTGGGCATCAAATAAACGCAATTTGGCTTAATGTCCATATCATTCTCAGCCACAAAAATTTTTAATTTGCTATGTTTGGCAAGTAGTTCTGCCATAAAGCTTCTGTGATCTGGAGAAAGGTGTTGGATAATCACATAAGACACACCGTCTTCGGGTGTATGGTCAAAAAGCAAATGAATCGCCTCCATACCACCGGCTGAGGCTCCTATGGCAATTATATACATTTCATTTTTGTCCATAGGTGATTTTTATCTTTGGTAAGAAGACAGCAATTAGCTATTTTCAAAGTAAAACAATATTATAAAATATCAGGTAAAAATAAAATTTAATAAGGGGAACCTTTCCTTATTTTTACATTTATATTGAATTAATTGTTTTTAACATGTTATTCCACAAAAAAGAATAAATTAACCTGATTCTATAATGAATACCAAGGGTTACTATTCCTTAATCCCAAAAATCACAATAGCACTTCTATTATGAGAGGGCGTCAATGAAATCTCAACTAGCAAAATTATTTTCCTTGTATACTGTTTCTATTGCCTTTAGGGTGATGGGTTTTACAAGGTATTCCTTAATATACTTATTATTGGCTGAAAAATCTATATCCTTGCTATCTACTGAAGACGAAAGAATGTAAATCGTAATTTGGTCTTTAATTTTTTGGTCAAGTAAATTGAAATTTTCAAGAAAATCCCATCCACTCATAATTGGCATAATAATATCCAAAAACAAAACAGTTGGCTTTGGCGAATTATTGGAATAGGCTTCCTCCAAATATCGAAAACATTCCTTAGCCAATATGAAATCTACTATTTCTATTTCTGGCGATACCCGCTTGATATAAAGCTTACAAAGGAAGTTGTTCACTGCATCATTATCAATTAGAATAAAACGTCCTGAATTCATATCGGAAATTGAATAATAAACGAGGTACCTTTATTTACTTCACTTTCTATTTTGATTTTCCCTCCTAAAGTTTCTACCTGTGTTTTTGTCATAAATAGTCCAATCCCTCTCCCTTCAGTATCTTCATGAAATCGTTTGTATAAACCAAAAATCTGGTCAGCTTCCTTCTTCATATTTATGCCCAGACCATTGTCCGAAAAGTGAATTTCAATTTTATTTTAAATTTAAAACTTTTAATTGCAATGGAAGGAGATTGATTAGGTTGCCTGAATTTAATACTATTGGAGATAAGATTGTAAAAGATACTGTAGAGATAGCTCTTTAAAGTCATCATTGTACCTACTTCTGAGAAATCTGTTCGAATCAGAACATCCTGCTTTATTATCTGATCGTTGATACTTAACTGGATATTTTCAATCAGATCTGAAAAAGAAACGCGCTCTCTTTTTTCTGATAGGTTGTTTTTAAGCTGTAAAATATTGTTGAGGTCAAAAATCACTCCATTGAGCTTGACCACAGATACAGAAAGACCATCCATCAACTCTTCTCTTTCAGCCTCCTCCAGGTCTATCGTCCGCAATGCCTCTGAAAGCCCCATAATATTGGCTACCGGTGCTCGCAGATTGTGCGAGACAATATAAGTGAACTGTTCCAGGTCTTTGTTTCTTTGCATAAGATCCGAGGTGATGGCTACCATCCCCTTTTCATTTTCTTTTCTCTGGGTAATGTCAGCAAAATTGACAATTAACAAGGGACCGTTAACATTTGATAAAGAAGCGAGGCGCACTTCACTTGTAAATTCCTTTCCATTCCCATCAATTAACACCCATTCAAAAACTGTCTTTTTACCCTTAACCGCTTTCGATATCAAATCTCTTCCCTTACTCTTTGAGGATCGTCCATCTGACTGAAACATAGGACTTATGTCAGCAGGCCCTTTCTTCATAAGTTCTTTGGCAGAATATTTCAGTAGCTCAAGTGCATTCTCATTGTATTTGACAAAAGTCATGGTCGTTGTATCAATTACAACAATGCTTTCGGGTGCAGATTTAAAAAATTCACGGAAACGCCTTTCACTGTGTTTCAGTTTTTCTGCTGATTTAAAGCTTTTTGTCACATCCTGCATGGTGCCATTAATCCCACTGGGCTTGCCATCAATATCAAAGCGGAATTTACTTTCTGAATGAATATGTTTAACTGTTCCATCTTTACGAACAATCCTATGATCAAAGGATGTAGGAGACAGGCTCAAAAGTGATTTTTCAATTTTATTTTGTATCATCTTTCTATCATCAGGATGTGCAAAATCTACCCAATCTTCAGATGACAATTCGTGTTGATTAGCTGGGAGTCCAAACAGCCGGGCTCCTTCATCAGATAAGATTAGGTCCTTGGTTTCAAAATCCAATTCCCAACTACCGATATGGGCTATTGCCTGTGCAGCCTTTAATTTAGCTTCGCTTTCTATTATTTTTTCCTCAATAAGTTTGTGCTCTGTTATATCTTGCAAAACCCCAAAAAAGCGAAGCGGATTACCATTTTTGTCAAATTCAAAATCCCATTCACTGTAAATGTATTTTGTAAGCCCATCCTTTGTAATAATTCTGGAATAAAAATGTGCTGCTTCATAATCCTCTAAAGTTTTTTGAATTATCTGTTTAACATCCTCAGCATCTTCAGGATGAATAAAGGATAAATAACCTGCAACCGAAGGTTCCAAATCTCCATGTTTGATCCCGAAAATAGCATAAAATTCTGCTGACCAGGTGTGTATTCCAGTAACTAAATCTATCCCCCAGTTACTTATATGAGAAAGTGCCTGGGCTTCATTTAACCTCGCTTCACTTTCCTCTATGGTTTTTCGTGATAGCACTTGTTCTGACACATTTACAGTAAAGAAAAGAATACCATCCACTTTATCATCGGCTCCTCGGTGAGGTTGAAATAAAATATTTAAATACTTATCAACAAGTTCACCTTTATTTTCTACATCTAACTTAATCAGCATTTCATTAGCAGAAAAAGCATTACCTGTTTGATAAACTTTATCTAAAATAGCAATGTACCCCTGATCTAAGACTTCAGGCAACATCTCCAATACAGATTTACCAATGACATCCACTTTACCAATCGTTTGTAAGAAAGGTGGATTGGCCATCACAAATAGGTGATTGGGACCGCTTAATACGCCCATGCTAGAGGGGGCCTTAGAGAACAAATCAAAGAATTGCTGTCGCTCAATTACAAAAGCATTTTCTAATCTTTTCTTCTCTGTAACATCTCTTGCAATTCCATACCTTACCTGATCTTTTATGTCCCAGCGGGCAGACCATTCGATGGGAACCAGTGAACCATCTTTTCGTACATAGCGGTTCTCAAAAAGACCAAGGTGGTTACCCTCCATCAAACTCGCGGCTGTTAGTTGTGTTTTTTCATCGTCTTGTCCATAAACAAAATTGATGAGAGGTTTGCCAATAAGTTCCTTAGGCTTATATCCCCAAACGGCTTCGCTTGCAGCACTCACTTTTAAAAATCTACCCTGGGCGTCCACAGCACAAATTACATCTAGTGATGAATCCATTATTTTAAACAGCTCCCTAAGGGCACGTTTTCGTTGATTATTGGTAATTATAAGCTTGTTTTCAGCAAGTTTTCGTTCCGTAATTTCCTGGTGAGCAATCACTACCAATGCTTCGTCCATTTCAAATCGCTTCACATGCATCCCAAACCAACGTTGCTCCTTAGGAGAATGGCAAGGGTATTCAAGATAGAAATCCTTTCTTTTTTCTTCTAACACTTCCCTAATCCCCATTAACACTTCTGCCGCAATTGCATACCCGGATTCCGCGGATTTCAAACAAACCTTAAAATAATTACTTCCTATTTCGGCGTGTAGAAAATCGATATCCCCTTTATCAATTGCAAATTTTTTCCATGAGTCATTTACTGCAACTATAAAGCCCAAAGCATCTAAAACAGCGATATGGGCACTTAGTGCGTTAATAACGCCGCTGTTAAACTCCTTACTCTTGCGAAGTTCATTCTCCGCCTTTTTTATATTGGTAATGTCACGGGAGTAGCAGGCTGTGCCTATTATTTCATTTCCTTTCCTTATAGGGTAATAGAAGATTTCAGACCAAGCTTCAACAGGAAAAAAACTATGCTCTGCCTCCACAAAAACTTCTCCCGAAAATGCTCTTTTGTATTGCTTTTTATAATGATTGAGCCTTTCTGGAGCATATGCTGCTAAAAGTATGCTGCCTCCTTTGGGGATTTTGTCACCAAAATTACGCTCAATCATTTTATCAAACGAATTGTTGGAGGTGATCAATTTAAAATCCAAATCTACACTCCACATCAAATCAAAGGTGCTATCATTTAATGCTTTAAGGTTATTTATATCAAATTCATGCAGTTTTTCCGCATCCCTTTTTTCAGAAATGTCTCTGAAGTTTGACACCAATGCCTTAATGGCATCTTGCTCAAGCATATTGGTAACACTTCCTTCACACCATACCCAATTTCCATTTTTATGCAGGCGCCTTTGTCGAAAGTAAAAGGATTGACCAGGCAAATGCAGTATATTATCCCAATTTTCCAAATACTCCAAAAGATCTTCTGGATGAATTAAATCTTGTCGATTAAGTTCAAGGTATTCTTCAAATGTATATCCAAGCGATTTTTTTACAGAGGGGCTACAATAATATACTTTGCCTTCTTTGGTAATTAGGGTTTTCATATCCGGGCTGTTTTCAATCAGCGCGCGAAACCGCAATTCATTCTCTGCTACTAGTTTTAAAGTGTTTTTATGGGCCTCCTCTTTTTCAAAAAGATCAATTCCAAAGGATATATCGTCTACGACCTCCTTGAGCATTTTAATTTCCTTTTCAGAAAATAAATTTGTTTCTGCCGAATACATATTAAAGGTGCCAATCACCATTCCTGCTTTTTTTATCCGGAGTGAAATGGCAGATATAAAACCACGTGCACCGGCATATTCATTCCAGCGGTCATGTTCTTCCTCCTGAATATTTGGAACTGTAAGATACTCCGATTCCTGCAAATCGGCTTTTGACAAATCATCTATATGATATTCCTCGTCAGAAAGTAGCTTTATATCTTCTTTTGTTGTCCCATGACTTGCGACTAGTTTAACCTTATGATTCGGGTTGTCTGCCATCCCAATCCAGGCCATTTTGAAATCGCCGATCTCAACAGCTATCCTACAAGCTTCGTTTAATAAAGTTTGCTGGTCATTTACTCTTGTAATGGTTTTATTAATATGGCTGATAAAAGAAAAAGACGGTTGGCTTTATTTAAATTCGATTCAGATTTAAAAAGTTTTTCATTTAAATCTATAAGTTCCGAAGCTCGTTTTTCTTTTTCCTTTATTTGGAAAACAAGTTCTTTATTGGAAATGCGTAACTCCTTTGCTAGATATTTTCCCATAATAAAGCGTTTTATGTTGACAATGGAGTGAAAGCAAATATTAGGATAAAATGCGCTTTCACAGGGAAGCAAATAAAACGATATTAGGCCTTCTATCCCCAATAAAACGAAGGCACCTACCTATTACACCTGTATAAGGTACACAAAAATTAACAACTCTTACCTATTTATTACATTTTGAATGTCAGGTATTTAGACTTCCCGTTGCGGTTTATAAAAGCATCAATGAAGATTGCTAATTATAAAGTTTTACCGGGTATTTCGTATAAATGGTTGCAATAACCGATCCAGACTTTTTCATCAGGAGTGATGGATTCAATTGAAAATCAGTCGATCATTACGCTTAAGGTCAATGCGTTTCTGGCATATTGTCAGTCTTTTAGGGAAAGCCAATTTAGAGGGGGTTTTACCTTAGGACTGATTACAAATCCTATTGCTATTCTGGACTAAATCCCAGTTAAGCAAATGACTTACTATAATGTGATCAAATTACTTAGCAATGAGCTAGGGACAGGCTTTATTAATCCATTGCGAAATTCAAGGTATTTTTTACGATTTGCTTCTCATTTATTTGCGATATTTCCTTTTCCTCCATCTTATTACCATCTCAATAATTCACAAAATGAGACTTAATAAAAACAATTGTAGAAAGGCCAAAATCTTTAACTAAAACAACGTCCATTTTTGGTGAAAAACCTATTCTTTCACTTCGCATATCTCTCAACCTAAAAAAATAAAAATGGGGAATAGTGCCTCTATTCCCCATTAATAACAATCACTATTTGAGGCCTATTATTTAAATAAACCTTACCAACCTATTTCTTCGACATTTCCATATAGTCAATTGTCAATTGAGACAATGCTCTTACGCCCAACACAAATCCGCTTTCATCCAGGTAAAAGTCAGGGGTATGGTGAGAAGGGGCTTCTTCAGGATCACCATCTACAGGCATCGCTCCTAAGAAAAAGAACAGCCCGGGTTTTTCTAACTGAAAAAAGCTAAAATCTTCTGCCCCCGTTACCGGATCATGCACCCATAAATTGTCTTTACCTGCAACCCTCTCTAGCGTAGGTTGCATTTTGGCAGTCAATTCAACATCATTGAAAGTAACTGGGTACATTTTTTTAATTCTAACATCTGCTTCTGCCCCAGCACTTTTGGCGATATTTTCTCCAATCTCCCTGATTCGACGGTGAATCAATTCTTGTTGTGGCTGGCTATAGGTACGGATTGTACCGATCATCTCAACCTTCTCGGGTATAATATTGTGTCTAACGCCACCATGAATAGCGCCAATGGTAACGATTGCAGGGATCTCAATAATTTTAACATTTCTACTTACCACTGTTTGCAATCCCATCACAATCTGAGAAGCGGTGACAATCGGATCTATGGAGGACCAGGGATAAGCACCATGCGCCTGCTTTCCTTTAACCGTTATTTCTAATTCATCTACGGCAGCCATGGCTGGTCCAGGCTTGTATTTGATAACTCCTGCAGGTGTTTGAGAGTTGATATGGAGACCAAAAATCACATCAACATCGGTCATCACTCCTTC
This sequence comes from Cyclobacterium qasimii M12-11B, assembly GCF_000427295.1. Taxonomy (GTDB): domain Bacteria; phylum Bacteroidota; class Bacteroidia; order Cytophagales; family Cyclobacteriaceae; genus Cyclobacterium; species Cyclobacterium qasimii. Next base: position 19,030 of record NZ_ATNM01000143.1, read on the forward strand.
TTCCACCATCTGCTTGGCACCCCAGGTGTCAATATTTTTGTCTTCTAAGCCCTCTTCGGAAGGTTGAAAAATAAATTTAACTGTTCCTTTCAATTCCTTTTGCATTCCTGAAAGCACCTCTGCAACTCCCATTAGAATGGCCATATGAGAATCATGGCCACAAGCATGCATGACGCCGCTTTCTTGTCCATTGTAGGTGGTCATTACCTGAGACTTAAAAGGTACATCTGTACGCTCTGTAACGGGTAATGCGTCCATATCTGCTCTTAAAGCTACTGTAGGCCCAGGTTTTCCACCCTTTAGAATCCCTACCACGCCTGTTACTGCAATCCCTTCAGTCACTTCCATACCTAGTGACCTTAGGTGGGCAGCCACTTTTCCTGCCGTCTTTATTTCTTCATTGCCCAACTCAGGATGCTCATGAAAATCCCTTCTCCACTCAATAACCTGACCCTCTATTTCCTTGGCACTTTCGTTAACCTGTTTTTCCAATTTGCTCTGAGCAAGTGCGGTACCTGCAAGTCCGAGACTGGCAATGCTTGCCAAACTAAACGTAAACCTAAATAATCTCCTCATACCCAAATTTATAAATAAACAGGCAGTAGATTGCCATGGCTTGTGAATTTTTGATAAAAAATATAAGGACAAGTTTATCTTTTTATATTAGATTTGGTGATGGTTCAAGCTTTCCTTAGTAGATGGGTGCCTTTATGGCTTATTTTTGCCAGCCTGATATTGGTTTCATGTGATTCCAATGGGAAGGAGGAACATATACTTTCAGAAGGAGAGCTTCGACAAAAAAATTATATTAGAAAGATCCCGGGAAAAGATGAGCAAGTACCTGAGGCTGTCTTGTCAAAAGGAGAAGTACTAATCGCCTATGCAGGTTGTTACGATTGTCATCGAATAGATAAAAAGTCCAAAGGGCCTGCTTTTACAGACATTGCCAAGCGCTACCCTATACAACCCGCATATAGAGACTTACTTGCCAGAAAAATTATTTCGGGTGGATTTGGGTCATGGGGAAGCCCGGTGATGGTTGCCCACCCCAATTTAAGCATGGAAGATGCGCAAACCATGGTTTATTATATCCTATCTCTGGACACTCCCAGTTAACCACCTAATACTAATTATTCACCTTTTGCCACACTTATAGTTTCTATTTGATGCTATTTTCTGTAAATTAATAGTGTTAAACATAAAAGCTATGAAAACCATAGAAGTAAGACTACCGCAAGAATTTGACAAATCGTTCATAGTCTTTAAGGAAAAAGGGACCTATTTCCCTTGCCCCTGGCATTATCATCCGGAGTACGAACTGGTTCTGGTTTTGAAAAGTACCGGAAGAAGGATGGTGGGAGACCACATTGGCTATTTTGAACCGGGAGATTTGGTTTGTATGGGTCCTTATCTTCCTCACGTTTGGGTGAATGACCCTATTTATTCCAATGGGGCGGCAGACCATGAAGCAGAAGCCATTGTTATTCAGTTTCAAGCTGATTTTTTGGGCGCTGATTTTCTGCAAATTCCAGAAATGGAAAACATCAAAAATGTTCTGGGGCTTGCTAGCAGAGGAATGGCATTCACAGGGAAAACAAAGGAAAAAATCACCGCCTTAATGACAGAAATGGTCGATATGAATGGAATCCAGCGGCTTTCAGGACTTCTTTCCATTTTTGATATCCTTTCACGGAACAAAGAGTATCAATTATTGGCCAGTCCTGGCTATATAGATAGCGAGCCTGAAGGCTCTGACCGGCTTACTAAGATCAAAAACCATATTTTAACCAATTTCGATCAGGAAATAACGCTCTCAGAAATAGCTTCGATGGCGAACATGGGGGTAACAACCTTTTGCAATTTTTTCAAAGAGCAATACCGAATCACCTTTGTGGAGTACCTTAACACGGTAAGGATTGGGCATGCTTGTAAGTTGTTGTCCAATGAGGATATAAATATCGTAGAAGTGGCTTTTGCTTGTGGATTTAATAATTTGGCCAATTTCAACCGCCAATTTAAAAAGCTTAAAAAAATGACTCCTTCAGATTTTAGAAAAATGGTCAATATTCAAGAAGTAGCTTGATAAAAAAAACCAATTTGCAATTAAAACCTCCTTATCAGAGATATTAACTGCAAATTGGCCAGTAACCATTAGTTTATTTTCAAAATAGATCCGGCAATGTGCCTGTTCTTATTGTCTGTATTGAAGTAATAAGTAACCAATACTTTGTCATCGCCCATATTCACAGCCCATGGATAGCCAATATCTGTGCTTCCTCCATCTTCTCTAATTATAATCTCCTCTGCCGTAGCAAAATCAGTGCATTCAGGATTTAAAATTCTCGCCCTTATACCATAAGGCTTGTGGCGGTAACCATAAATCAAAAAGACACGATCGTCTGGAAGTCTTAACGCTTGCAGTGGATGCCCCTGAAAGCCCATAGATTCCCACTGATCAAATGTTTTGCCTCCATCTTTGGACCTTGCTATTACTGCCTGATCATCAAATTTAGCTGTACGGATAAACGCAATGATGTCACCTTTTGGAGTTTCATAAGCTGATGCCTCATTAAAGATCACCTCATCATCTACAGCAACAGTACTTAGGTGTTCCCAAGTATTTCCTTTGTCATCGGAAACCAAAAGGTAATTAGAGGTTTTCCCTCTTTTCTCAGTATCACTGGCTGCAACAATCCAAAATATCCTTCCACTTTTCCCTTCATACAAGGCGCCCCTGTTATAGGCAGGTACTTTATTTCCCATAGGCGTATAGTTTACCTCAGGGGCGATAGATGGTGGGTAAATCGGGCCTTTCCAGGTATCTCCTCCATCAATAGATTTCACCAGGTAGCCTCCTAGAAACACTGTGCCTTTACTATTGGCAAAATGAGGCTTCTTTATATTTTCCAGGCCATCATCTTCCAGGAATGCCCAGCCATAACTGGCACATAACAGGGTTCCATCTTTTAGTTGTAAAAGACAGGGATCCTGTGAACCTCCAAAAGCATGTGAATAAATCAATTCAGGCTCTTTGGTCCAATTGATCCCATCTTTGGAAGACACACTTACCAAATAACTATTAGGATCAACATGGCTATTCCCCTTCTCTTTAAAGGTCACCATTCTGTCAGGTGCTCTTCTAAAGGCGACAAGGTATTCTCCATTGCTTTTTTTGACAACAGAAGGGAAGGTAGCATAATAGCTATTGTCCTGGTAAATAATAAAATCTTTTACCTTGGTGGCCGGTTCGGCTGCTCTTGTGCTGTCCGAAGCGTTGCTAGCATTCACTGCAAAACTGTTTAAAATCAAGACAGCAATTATTAATAAGTGTTTTTTCATAGGTATTATTAATTTGATATAATCTTTTTCTTCGTTATTCAGGCATTATTTGTAAAGATCCTTGATCGGAATTTTAGTCAGGTAAATACTGGTTTTTTCCTCATGGCTGGAATAATAAACAAACCATAGCTTCTTTTTGTAAATGACCATACCAGGGTAGCTCGTATCTCCCCCACTTGGCACTTCCATGGTTTTATTAATATTACCCTCAAGGTCAGTGAGGTAAATAACTGTTTTAGCACCCGTTTTTCGGTAATCCCGAGTTCCCATCACAAGGGTGTTTTTATCCAGGAAAAGAAAATTGGGACCACCCAGTCGTTTGGTTAATTTTTTTGTCGTCCAATCCGTGTAAGGAGCCTCACTTTTTGCCAATACTCCCATTTTATCACCATCCTCTCTTCTGACCAAAACATACATTTTACCGTTTTCATCAAACCTGATTGTGGATTCATTTGGACCACCATCTATGGGTAATTGAGCTACATGGTTAAAATTAATGCCATCAGTGGTTTTAAGTAAATGAACCTCGCGCGCAGCATTGTAATTTCGGTAAACAATACCATATCCAATATTATTGTGCCAGGTTAGACTCCATATCCAATCCAGGGAAGGCTCCATGTCTATGCTTGCTTTTTCCAAGGAAGAAAATCCCTCTCCTTTGGTGTCAGAAAATGAAACCATTGGATACAAAATTTTGTACCCATCGTCATAAACACCCACTGCAGTCAGCACCATTATACGGCCTTCGGGAGTAATAGACAATCGTGCCTCTCTAACATCTCTGTCCTCTTCTTCCAATAAGGCTACGCTTTGCCAATCTTCTCCGTCTTTTGACTTTAAGATTCGGATGGCACCACTCTTATCAGGCATATGGTTATTTCCTTCTCTAAGGGCAATGTAAAAATCACCCTTAAACCTGATCATATCAGGAAAGGCATTGTGAGGTGCCTTGTCCCAAATTTTCTCCACCTCTAAAGAATCTTTTAAGGATTCATTAGAAAACCCAGGCGTCAACTGGAGGAAAATTACTATTAATAGTAAAAAACTAGTTTTCATATTTCTTGGGTTATAATTAATTTTTATTCTTTAAAAGTATTTTGAGATTTACCCACTGCCAAATTCACTAAATATTATTTACACAAAAATTCAGATAAAGTACCAAAATAACGCTGCTTCAATTATCTGTTAATTGTTAAGATAGTCCAAATAGCCCCATTTAAAACCCTCTACTTTACGGTAACTATGATCTGGGTAAAGGGTGTTTATTGAATCCATTTCAAAGGTGTATTTTTTTAGTTTCTCAGCTGATAAAAAAGGATCCCTTGTATCTTCTCTCCAGGCATCAAGCGCTTCCTTCATGGTAACTAAAACTGCCTCTAATCCTGGCTTATCTGCTAAATTCTCAAATTCCCAGGGGTCTTCCTGTAAATCATACAATTCCCACTCCGGAGGCTTTCTCCAGGTTTCATAAGCCTGACGAACCTTCGCATCAGAGGCTGCAATTTCTTCAATCGTAGCACCAGAACCAAAATCAGGATTTGCATAGGCAGTAAACGCGGGGAATTCTCCTCTACCAACATCTATATTATGAATCAGCTTGTACCGATCACCCCTTATACTTCTTCTAGGAAAATAAAACACAGGAGAGGCCCCTTCTCCATCTGCTCCAAGATGTGTTCTCCATTCTGTTTCATCTTCTGAAAATAAATCCATTAACGACCTGCCTGGTAAATTAAAATCTCCTAAAGTCTCAGTCAAGTCTAATACTGTAGGCAAAATATCAATCACAGAAATCAATTCATCTCTACTTGAACCAATTTCTTTAATTTTTTCAGGATAGGAAATTATAAAAGGAACTTTCAGCCCTCCTTCATAATTGGTAAGTTTACCTCTACTGAATTGAGCACCATGATCACTAAGGTAAATGATACAAGTATTGGATAAATCACCTAAACTGTCCAATAACATCCCTATGGATTCATCCAACCTGTTCATGCAATTATAATAAGCTTCTGTCTGGTCCAGCAATCTTTCATTATTTACCCCGACAAAAGGAAGCGTTTCCTTAATCTTATTACGGTCCACTTTCTGGGTAGGTAAGCCTTCCACTTCGTTCTGAAATGGCAGGTGTGCATCTGGGAAATTCACCATCAAAAAATAGGGGTCTTCCGATTGACTGACAAATTCCTTTGCCTGTGTGGCATAATCCTTTAAGCTTTCCTTTTGGAAATTTGACCCTGGTAATGCTTCGAAATCAAAATCGAACCTTTCAGCAGGGTTAACGTGAATTTTACCAAGGATTCCTGTTCTATAGCCCGTTTCTTTAAGGTAATTGGGCAAAACTTTTATTCCTGAATACAATGCATAATAGTGAGTAGCCCATCCAAGTTGCCCGTTTTGATGCGGGTATAGGCCTGTGAAAATACTACTCCTTGAGGGACTACATACCGCATAGGTAGTATAAGCGTTAAGGAATTTTACGCCATTATTAGAAAGCTTGTCCAGGTTTGGAGTGTGTACGAGCGAATTCCCATAACAGCCTAAATCTGAACTATTGTCCTCAGAAACAATCAGTAAGATATTTGGTCTGGGACTTACTGTTTCTTTTGATCCACACCCAGAAGTAGTCACACCTAAAAGTGCAAGCAATGCCAAACCTATCTTCAATTGGTTAATAATCATTTTCTTTCTGAGTTTCAATCTTTCCAAAAGTAAATAAATTACAATTAGACTCAATTAATAAGGAGTCTAATTGTAATTTATCTTTAGCTTTCCGGTATTACTGGTAACCAGGATTTTGAACTATTTTGTTTTCTAAACTCAACACCGCAGTAGAGATAGGCCATAGGATTTTTTGTTCTGGATCGTCCTTCTCACTTAGAGAAGGAAGCATTTCGATGGCTTTGTTGAAGCGCACCAAATCCCACCATCTTTTGCCCTCAAATGCCAATTCTCTTAGCCTTTCTTCAAGAATGATCTCATCGTTTTCTTCTATAGTACCAGAAGTAAAGGCATAATTACTGTATTGATCACCGTAAGCACGCATTCTGACCTGATTAATTTCCATTGATGGATCTTCACCTAAGGCATTCTTTGCTTCAGCAATCATCAATAAAACATCAGCATATCGGTATAGAATAATGTCATCAATAAAGTTTCTGCTACCCCCTATTACTGTACCACTTCCCTTTGTGACTATGGTCGTGTAATAAGTTAAGGCATCTTCTTCCCCGATAGTGAATATTTCATAAAAGGAGGCATCCTTCCTTTGGTCATCATTGGTGAACAAGGATTTCACATATTCGGTAGGAACAGTTATATTATTGCTGCCGCCACCTATGGCGCCAATTGTTTCCTTTGCTTCGTCGGATATGTTGGTAGGGATAGCACTTCCTATGAGATACATGGCGTTGAAATAATTATTACCGGCAGATTCTAGTTCAGCAAATCTTACAGCCATTAATATCTCATCATTGCCTTTATTTTCATATTTAAAGACATCTTCGTAATTATCCAACAAGGATATATTTGTAGTTTGAATGTCCTCAAATGCATCAAGAGCAGTTTGGAAATCTGCACTTCCACCCTCCATTTGTTTGGCCGTCCAAAGGTAAACCTCTCCCTTAAGTGCGCTAGTGGCAGGTTTGGACCAAAACATCTTGTTTTCTGCATAATTATTGTCAGAAAATAATTGTAAAGCCTGATCAATATCCTCTTTAATAAACTGGAATATTTCGCTTTGAGCTGTTCTTTCAATTTGAGTAAACTCAGGATTTTCACTTTCCGTTGGGTCCATTCGCAAAGGCAAATCTCCCCAGGTTCTAGTCATTACAAAATAGGTAAATGCTCTCATCGCATAGGCCTCCGCCAGGATGGTATTTTTCCTATCTTCAGATGCAAAATCAATCTCTGGTACATACTTAAGGATCAGGTTAGCGCTATTCACTAAAGTATATAAACTTTGCCAGCTTGGCCCAGCATCATCAGGTTGCAAACGATTCATATAATATTTGGACCATCCGCCATCACCTACAGTTCCCAAAGTCACAACATCAGCTCTTGCTTCTCCCAAATAATACAAAGTAGAGGTAGAAATACTTCTGAGGTTGACATACATTCCGATCAAGGCACCTTCTGCATCCCCTTCTGACTTCCAAAAAGACTCTGTAGTTATCACACTTGTAGGTGAAACATCTAGCAAGTCGGAACAGGAGCCGAATAGAAATAGGCTTATAATTAAAGCTATATTTAAGTTTTTCATGATTCCTTTATTTTAAATTAAAAGGTAATATTTAGACCAAAAATAAAGTTTCTAGGAATAGGGTAACGTCCATAATCCTGTCCACCAAATTCAGGGTTAAGCCCCTGGTATTTGGTAAAATAATACAGGTTATTACCCGTGAGGCTAAGCCTTACATTTTCCAAATTGATAGGCGTTAATACGCTTTTTGGCAAGTTATAGCTTAAGCTTAGTTCTCTTATAGCCAGGTAGTCTCCGGGTTCATAATACCCCTGCCCTGTACGAGTTGGGAAAACGTTGTATTGTGCCCTTGTGCTCTCCCAATCGTACCTTGGTAATTCAGCCACATCGCCTTGCTCTTGCCAGCCATTGTCGACCAAATTCTGGGTAAGGTTCATGTTTAGCTTCCACTGACCTTCCATAAATGCGCGTGCATAGTTGTATATCGTATGACCTACAGTATAATCCATTCGTAGGGAAAGCATCAGGTTTTTATAGGAAAAGGTATTGGTAAACCCACCGGTTAAGGTTGGAAATTCAGTTCCTACATACCCTTTGTCTTTTTCGTCTATTACCCCATTATTGTCTAAATCGTCCCAGATGAAATCCCCTCCAAAAGAGACGTCAGGATATCTTTTATAAATATCACTTGGTGCACTTTCTGCATCTTGATCGGTTGGATAAACACCTAGCTCTAGGTGAGAATAATACTCTCCAAGTTGACCACCTTCCTGAAGACCACCTTTCCAGGCATAATCTCCCAAGCCATCATCCCATACATAAAACCCTCCAACGCGGTTATTATCTGCTCCATTTTCCGGGAGTTTTAATATCTTATTTTGAAGGGTGGCAAAGTTGGCTGCCAAATTCCATTGAAAGTCAGAGACTGCCGGTAAAACATTGTAATTCACCTCTAATTCTACCCCTTTGTTTTCCAAACTACCAAAGTTAGTCAGCGTACTTCCAAAACCAGTGGATGGTGCTAAGGCCAAATCAGTAATAAGGTTATCCGTTACTCTTCTATAAACGTCAAGAACGATTCCTAAACGATTAAATAAAGTAAGGTCTGCACCAAAATTCAAAGTTTTTGACCGTTCCCACTTCAATTCAGGATTGGGAATCAAGGTATTCTGAATGGCTGCGTATCCCCCATACCTTGCACCTACTCCATAAGCACCCTGAGCTGAAAAATCTCCTAAATTCCCAATGTTACCGTTGATACCATAACTGGATCTAATTTTAAGTTTGCTAAAAATATTTTGTGGCAATGCTTCCCAAAAATCTTCATTGTGCATGTTCCAACCTAAGGCTACCCCAGGGAAAAAGCCCCATTGATAGTTTGCTCCCAGATTAGATGCGCCATCATACCTCGCATTTATAGATACCAAATACTTGTAATTATAATCATAATTTACCCTACCAAAATAACCATGAATAACCTGATCTGAAATAGAACTACTAACGCTTGTCGCTTCAGCAGACGCATTTAATGTCGGGATAAGGTCTGTTGAAGCACCCTGTCCTGAAGCATTTAATGAGGATATATTTCTCCCGAAGTAGGCATAACCTGCAGTAGCATTCACATTATGTGCATCGCCAATGGTTTTAGAATAATGGAATACTGCATCCACCTGTGTTTGTCTCCATTTAGAAATGGAAGCACTTGCCGACCTGTTGTCTACCAAATTATTGGGGCCGTTCAAAACAGCTGGTTGAAAGGTGTAGGAATCATTTGTTCTATTGTAAATAGACAATTGTGGATCGAAACTTAATTCTGGTGTAATTTGCCACCTGGAACCAACGGAAAAAGTCAAGTTCTCTGACCTGTTTTCCGCGACTCTGTTTCTCAAAACATACTCAGGATTTCCTTCACTCAATGCCTGTCCAGGTGCCAAAGTACCATCCTCAAATTTGTATTTAGTAGTGGGCGGTAAGGTTATTGCCCTGGCAAAAATATTGGTAATACTGTTTACCTGATTGTCTTTTGAATTGGCATAGTTGACTATCCCATAAAAGCTAAATTTATCACTCACTTTAAAGTCTCCGTTGACATTCATCGTATACCGCTTGTAGCCAGTGGTAATGGCTATTCCCTGATTGTCTAAGAATCCTAAGCTAGCACTCACTTTTGCCTTTTCTGTACCTCCAGAAACCGAAACATGGTGATTCTGTATTGCAGCCGTTCTGAACAATACGTCCTGCCAATCGGTGTCCTGGAAGATCAAAGTCTTGGAAGGGTCAATTGGGTCTGGCATGCTTTCCCACCCTTCACTTAGCTTGTACTCGTTTTCAGAAGTTAAATACTGCGTCGTATAGGCCGTGTTATTGGTCAAGTCATTGCCTGTTCCAAATCCTACTGGGTTCGTATTTCTAAAAGAAGCATCAGGGAAAATGTCTTGAACAAGCATTGCCCTTCTGGCGAAGGTCAAATAATCACGTGCAGAAGCTAGATCATACAAGCTTCCTGGTTGGGACAAGGAATAACTACCAGAATAAGTGGCTGAAATAAAACCGGCTTTGGCTGATTTAGTAGTAATTACCACTACCCCATTTGATCCTCTGGCTCCATATATAGAGGTGGAGGCGGCGTCCTTTAACACTTGAAAGGTCTCAATATCACCTGGAGCAATATTATTAATATCTGGCCTGATTACTCCATCTACTACATACAAAGGGGCTGCTCCATTAGGGTTATTAATAGAAGTCCCTCCCCTTACAATTACTCTAGGTGCTGCTCCCGGTTGCCCTGAGGTAGTTTGCACCCTCACACCTGCCAAGGTTCCCTGCATGGCTGAAGCAGCATTGGAATAGGGAATATTTTCTAAAACCCGCTCATCCATTTTGGATACGGAGGTAGTTAAGAGTTCTCGAGACTGCTCTCCAAAACCAATGACTACTACCTCATCCATGTCAGAAAGAGCCGAAGAAAGATTTACATTAATAGTACTGCTGTTACCAATACTCATCTCTTTACTGGTGAACCCAATAAATGAAAATACGAGTGTATTCCGGTCTTGAGGAACAGCTATATTATAACTTCCATCAATGTCAGAAACCGTACCTACAGAGGTGCCTTTTACCAGGATATTCACACCTGGAAGAGACTCTCCTGACGCATCAGTGATGGTCCCGGAAACTTCCCTGGTATTCTGTGAATAACCCTCCGATCCGGCCATGATCACAAAAAGGATCATTAGCCCAAATAGCCGTAATTCTTGTATAGTTTTTTCCATATAATAGTGATTTAAGTATTGCACAAACATGCACATACCAAAGATATTATATGAATTAACCGTTTACTTATACTTTCTTTTAAATTATCAATACAATATTGCAAAGTCCTCGAATTGTTATTAAAGAGGCATTTTAAACACAAAAAAGCTATTTTAGTTATATGGATTAAACCAAATTTCCTCCATATAAAAACCAAATTTAAAAACAAAAAAGTATAGCAACAATAAGGTATTGCTATTTTATTGGCCTTTGCAAACTGTCGATCAAAAGGTTTTTACTGCTTTTTTTTAATAAACAGTAGTTAATGAAATAAGCGAGAATCACAGAAGCCAAAAAATAAAACATCGAAAAAAAGCTTTAGCATAAATCCATTATTTATTGAAAGCCTAATTAAATTTAAATGAGAAAACATCTGCATCCTTTAAATAAATCCTCATTTTTATTGCCTTTCCAGCCAATTTGGACAGGTCATTGGATTTATTCCAATAAACAGTTCTTGAGATTTCATTTCCTATGATGGGCTGGCATTCCTCCAAGGAATAACCTGGCAACTTATTTCCATCTTCATCAAGCAACTCCACCAAAATCTCACCTGCTGCTGAAGTAGCATAATTCAACTCCAGAACATCTCCCTCAAATACAAATGGTTTTGTGGTCATTTCGCCCCCATCATATCCTGCAGACAAAGAAGCAAAACCATCCAATCTCATCGAATACCTTCGTAAATGAGCCGTTGGCTGGGCATAATCTTGATTGACATAGATAGACATTTCCGTTTCCCCGGTTTGCACGATATTTAATGCGGGATAATTGGATCGGGAAACCCAATTTTGCAAACCTATGCCTGGCTTGATAAAGGACTCCATGAATTGCCTTTGATAAGCCCCTCCACCTCTGGAAGACATCAATATGGCATCAGAGCAATCATTATAGTATTTTGGATTCACACCTAATTTTTTAGCCTCTTCATCATTAACCACTTTCCTGTTGGGCATAAACCTTGCACCAATTGCCAAATATATTTGAGGAGCACGATAGTAAGGACTTGTTTGCTGGGTATATAAATGTTCATATGGCCTGTTCCCAAAACTCATTTGAACAGGTTCGGACCAATTGACAAAATCCTTGGAGGTGGTTCTTCCAACGGAACGAAAACCACTGTAGCCATCACCCGTCCAGGTTCGGAAATAACAAACATATTGACCCTCACTTATGGACCAAAAAACCACATTTTGGGAGTCGAAAACTCCTTTGGTGAATACTGCTTGTTCTTGCAATTTCTTCCATTCTTTACCGTCACTGGATACATAAGCTACCAATCCACTGTCTTTGGTTCCACCCAGCGCTTTGTATCTTTCCGCATTTTTCGCTTGTGGATTACTGTCCAAAAATGGACTAAAATTATGGGTAACCGGAGCTGCATTTGCCAATATTACATTGTTTTTTTTGACCCCTTTAATGGTGTATTGATTTAGATTTGGCTTGGTCCAATTAATGCCATCCTTAGATTCAGCATAACAGGTTACCTCTCCGTCATTACCATCACTTCCTGCCTCAGGTACACCTCGATAATATGCTCTGTAGGTATCCCCATCCTTGATGACAGTAAAGTAGGCGGAAAAAGCACCTTCCCAGGGTTTTTCAAATTTTATAACGGCTCCCTCATCTATTGGCTCATGCATTTTGAGTTTGGCCCCATTCAGATCCGCTATTAAATACTCATCCACAAAAAGTTCTCTATTGCTCCCAATATTTGGAGCCTGAGCAAAGGCAACTCCTTGAATTAAAAGCATAAGAATGAGCATTGTATGTTTTTTGAATCCTTGCATTTTAATGAAATCTAAATGAATAAATGTTTGCATCTTTTAAGTATATCTTCATTCTGACAGTCTTTCCAGAAAGTTTGGAAACATCAGTATTTTTGTTCCAATAAACGGTTCTTGCCAGTTCATTCCCTATAATTGGCTGGCATTCTTCTTTAGAAAAACCTGGGATTTTATTTCCATTCTCGTCCAGCAATTCAATGAATATTTCCCCGGCAGCGGATGTCGAATAATTCAACTCTAAAGCGCCGCCTTCAAACACAAATGGTTTGGAGAGCATGTTACCACCATCGTATCCAGCAGATAATGAAGAAAACCCATCCAACCTCATCGAATATCTTCTCAAATGAGCAGTAGGCTGTGCATAATCCTGGTTGACATAAATGGACATTTCAGAATCACTGGTCTGTACCACATTCAAAGCTGGATAATTGGTACGGGAGACCCAATTGCTCAACCCAATTCCTGGCCGAATAAAGGATTCCATAAAATAACGATTGTAAACAGCCCCTCCTCTTGAGGACATTAAAAAAGCATCCGAACAAGCCTTATAATAATTAGGGTCAATGCCCATCTGTGCAGCTTGCTCATCAGTGACAACTTGTTTGTCGGGCATAAACCTCCCTCCAATGGCAAGGTATATTTGAGGAGCCCTAAAATAAGGACTGGTCTGTTGTGTATACAGGTGCTCCAATGGAGCTTCACCATACTTCATCTCAACCCCTTGATCCCAAGTTTCAAAATCCACTGAAGAAGCCCTGCTTACTGATCTAAAACCCGAATCCATGGTTCTGAAATACACCAAATATTTATTTTCTCCAGGAGACCAAAAACTAACATTTTGAGAATCCAGATTACCTTCATTTATAACAGGTTCATTTTTAGTTTTGACCCAATGTATGCCATCTTCTGAGGAAAGGGAATATAAACCTGTTACCTTCTTACCAGCCAATGCTTTGTACTTTTCATTGGCCTTTGCATTTGGGTTGGTATCCAAAAATGGGCTAAAATTATGCGTCAATTCCTTATCAACCAAAATCACATTATTGTCCTTAGACCCATTGACTTCATGAATTCCGAGATTGGGTTTGTACCAGTTTATTCCATCCTTGGATTCTGCATAACAGGTCAGCTCTCTATCGTTGCCTTCAATCACATCCGGCAATCCACGATAGTAGGCCCTGTAAATGGAGTCGTCTTTGATAATGGTAGAGTACAATGAAAACTTTCCTTCCCAAGGATTGTCCAAATTGAAGGCAACACCCTCATCTATTGGAGCATGCATCTCCATGCTTGCTCCTTCTAGCTGATCAATCAAAAAGTCATCTACAAAAAGTTCTCTATTGCTACCTATAAATGTATTTTGAGAATACCCTTGAGCACTCATTAGAAACAGCAACAAAAACAACCAAACTTTAGACATGGGATTTTTTTTCAAAGTAAAGATTAATTAAAATACTGTAAAAAAACTACACACTAAAGTTATACCATGAAAATATTACTTCCTCCTACTTTTTTATGGGATTTTAATACAATATTGCAAAATAATCTTCAAGTTGATCAGATAAATTTATACAGATCAGAATGATTGACCGTAAATTGGGCAAAAATAAAAGTGACTTTTAAAAGGGTTTGGTCACTAACAAAGAAAAATGAGCATTCCTATTGTTTGCTAAATCCAAGCAAACAGAATGTACAACCGGTCTTCTTACGAAAAAATTAGCAACGTCAATTTATTGCAAGTCAAGTATGGGAAACAATCCCAACCTTTAACCTGCAAAAGATAAAAAATAGGCTAAAGCATCATGAATGCATTAGAAAAAATGTACAAAAACTAAAATGGAAAAGGAATGTTATTTTTTTGGACAATGAAATTAAATCCAAATTACTCCATCTCTCTGCGAAGTATAAATTTCGCCTTAACCAACTGATTTTTCACAGTATTCTTAGAAATCATCAATAAATCTGCAATTTCATTGTAAGATTTTTTCTCGAAATAATTCATTTCAAGGATTTGTCTCCTTTTGGGTGAGAGATTGCCTATGATGCTTTCCATTTTGGTTAGCTGTTCCTCTTTCACCTGCCCACAATCATCTTCCTGCTGGTGAATCCTTTCCCAAAACTGCTCCTTCAAAGTCTTATTTTTATTTAAGGCTTTTAAGTAGTCGAAAATCTCATTTTTAACAGAAGTAAAAACATAAGAATTGAAATTCAATTCAGGTTTGATGTTTTTCTTCTTTTAAGAATTTTCATGAATACTTCATGATAAATATTTTCCGCTTCCTGTTCATCCTTAATTATGGAAACACTAAAGCGAATCACAGGTATTCTGTAATATTGGTAAATTTCTTCAAAAGCTTTTTTGTCGCCATTTCGAAAACCATCCATTACTTTTTTGTCAGGTTGCTCCATATTCCAAGTATTTATTGTTTTGGTAAATTATTTGGTGGCCCCTTAGAATATATAATTCTTTACGACCACCTAATTATTTATGAATATCAAGGAATAAATTGGGAATTTCTGCGCAAATCACGTATTTAAATCTTCATTTTGCGAAAACAATTAAATCACTAATAATTGTAAATGAATGTCTTATGAAAAAATTAACAAAAATTTAATGAATAGTTTATTGAAAACACTAGAATATTACCGAAAAATTAAAATTGCGTTAAATTTTGATAGGTTAACTTTTCATTTTAAATTTTAACCTTTTCACCAAACTAATTAAATGGTAATCCACTCAATTAGCTTGGTGATTTTTATTGGTTAATTTAATTTTAACGATATATTATTCTGTTAAAGTATGTTAAAATTACCTAATACATGAAAACCCATACATTACTTTATTAAATCAGAATTTTATTTAGGTTTTACTTAGCCTCTCTTAGCTCCCAATTCTTTGGTGAAACTTTTATGGCTCTGCTTCCTTTGCCTGTATCATCAAAAACCTTGAGAACAATTTCTCCACTGATCTCTACTGGCCCAGTATATTCTTTAGCTGTCATTGTAGGCTCAGTACCATCAGTGGTATACCTTATTTGCAAGCCAGGGAAATTTACATTGGCATACATTTTACCATCCACAACTTTGGCACCAGCAGGAGCGATTCGATAATTATAACCACCATTCCACCATTTCAGTCTCGAAAATGCTGTTTGCCCAACTCTATTTGCAAATTGATTCCAGCCTTTAGCAATGCTTTGATCCATTTTAACCAAATCAGTTTCCTTTTCCCAATCACGTTCCGCTGCCCAGGCACTTTCAGCAAAGCCAAGCATTTTAGGAAACATATAGTACTCCGCCATATCCCTACCTTTCACTGTTTCAGTCCATAGCTGCGCTTCCAATCCTATGATGTTTTTCTTAGCTTCAGGCTTTATCCTTACCATATCCTTAAACTCTTCATCCCGATCAATTACCTCTCCCATACTGGTCTTATAAGTGGTCTTGAACCAATCATATGGAGCAAAGGCCCAAGCATTCTTGGTATTGACAAATCCAGCCCAATATAAACCCGGTTCTTCAGGGTCATTGCTGTAGGCCAAGTCAAAATAAAAGTTGGACACATTACATAATACAACATCATAGCCCATATTTGCCAACTGATATCCCAGATCAGGATAATCAAACATATTGTTCCATATATAAGGAACTACCTTTTTGTCAGCAAATTCCGGATTGGGTGTATAAACTCCAGACTCATCTTTCAATAGCACCATTTCTTCCCAAACATGCATTTCTAAATCCCTATCTGCCAACTTTTCCAATAAAGTCCTGAAAAAATAAGTTTGCAGGTTTTTAGGATCTTTGATTTCAGGAAGCTTTTCCATAAGCTTTTTGGCCTGAGGTGAGGCAGTCCAGGCACCTTCTGCTACTTCATCTCCTCCAGAATGCATCTTTTTAAGCTCCAAACCAGCCTCTTCATACATCTTCGTCAATTCATCAACTACCTTGAGGTAAAAGTCATATGTTGAAGCACTGGCCACATTCACTACATTGTCTTTGAATGATTGGGCAGACATGTACTTCGACTGGTCTTCCGGGTCTATAAGCCGATAAGCTTCCGCTCCCTCTGTGTCACCCTCTTCCATTAATCTCAGGTATCTTTTTTCCATAGACTTAATGGCCGCTCTGGCATGTCCTGGGAAATTCAATACTGGAATCACTGTAATATGCCTCGCTTTTGCATATTCAAGGATATCAATAAATTCTTCTTTAGTGTAGAAGCCACTTCCATGTTTTCCTTCCATATAGGAAAATGGACCAGACCCATATCCTGGATGGACTGATGGCTCATGCATACTCTTGGCATGTTGTCTTTGTCCGCCTACTTCAGTAAGCTCAGGTAAACCTGGTATTTCCAATCTCCATCCTTCATCTTCAGTTGTATAAAATAAAAAATGATTCAACTTATAATGTGCCATAATGTCAAGGGTCCTTTTAATGGTCTCCTTGGTTTGAAAATTTCTTACCACATCCATATGCAAACTTCTGAAACCAAATCTTGGAGAATCAGCTATAGCAACATAAGGTAAGGTGAAAGGCAATTGTGGATTCAAATAAGTATCATTTCCTAAAAGGGCCAGTAAACTTTGCACACCGTAAAAAACTCCTGCAGGATCAGTTCCTGATATCGTCACCCCATTCTGGTTGATATCCAATTGGTAAGCTTCTTCTTTCTTCCCATTAACCTCAATATTTGCCAGCTTTAATAATATCCCGTTATTGCTGGTAGTACCGGCTTGAGTTGAAAATTTAACACCAGCAAGGGAACTGAGCTTCTCACCAAGATATTCTGCTTCATTTGAAAGTCCATCTTCAAATCCAATAGTCGTTTTTTCATCGATTTTAAATTCACCATCCCCTTCTATCACTTTATAAGGAGTAGGTATTATTGGGAATAATTCTTCCTTATTCAATTTCACTAAATTCTCATTGCTTTCATATTGACTTTCGGCTGAATAAGGGGCCTCTTTATCCATGGTACCTCTCAAGCGCTGTTGGTCTTCTGTAAAAGGCTTAACCTCTAAATTATTCACAGCAATAATCTCTTCAGATTCTCCATCTTCACTGTAAAAGACAAAATACAAACCCATTGGAGCGTCCGATTCTTTAATGACTCCCTCGATTCCTAAATAAGGGATCTCAACACGCTCACCTGGAGCCAATGAGAAACCATCTTCTGGGCTCAGCTTGTACCAATCTCCGTTAAGGTGCGTAATGTTTGCATTTTGGGTGGACAATATACCTCTTGGAGACATACTAAAAAACAAGGCCCAACCATCTTCTCCGAGCGTCAATTGGCTGCGATTTTCAATTCCGAAACTGGCTTCAAATTGACCCTCTTCGGCCGTAAAGTTACTTTTTATTCCCCAATCAATATAAATATCATCAACAGCCTCATTCCAATCCGGTGAGGATTGACAAGCGAAAAAGCAGTTTATTAAAAGTAAAAAGGAAACGATCCGAGTGATTTTATTCATAATTAAAATGTTTAAGTAGCCTTATTATTACACCTCATGGTATTAAATTGACTATTAAATAAAAAAATATATTGTATGAAGCCTACAATTACTAGATTAATATCTCTGGATGCACTCCGGGGTTTTACAATTGCCGCCATGATTTTGGTGAATTATCCAGGATCATGGAGCCATGTATATCCACCTTTATTGCATGCAGAATGGAATGGAATGACCATGACAGATTTCATTTTTCCATTTTTTATTTTCATGGTGGGCGTCTCAGTGGCATTTGCCTATTCTAAAAGACTGGATGAAGGTGTTCCTAAAGGAGGAATGTATAAGAAAATCATCACAAGAGCTATAAAGCTATTTGTTCTGGGAATATTTCTAAACCTTATTCCCGACTTCGATTTTTCAAATATGCGGATCGCTGGAGTATTACAAAGAATATCAATTGTCTTTCTAGCGAGTTCATTTTTGTTTTTAAATGTTGGCTGGAAAAAGCAAGCCTACCTTGGTGGGGGAATTCTAATATTTTATTGGTTATGCATGACCTTGATTCCTACGCCAGATGAAGGAGTAGTTATGTTAGAGCCAGGGCGAAACTTAGCGGCCTGGATTGACAGAATGTTCTTACCAGGAAGAATGTGGGAAGTGACATGGGATCCAGAAGGTTTCTTCACTACACTTCCAGCAATTGTTACAGGTATTCTCGGTCTTCTTGCCGGTAGAATTTTGTTATCTGTAAAAGGTGAAAATTTAAAATCAAATTACCTGATGGCTATAGGATTGGTATTGGTATTAACTGGCTTACTCTGGGCACAGGTTTTCCCTATTAACAAACACCTATGGACAAGTTCTTTTACTTTGATCACCGGTGGAGCAGGATTTATTGCTTTAGGTGCAAGTTATTTTGTCGTAGATATTCTCGGTAAAAAGAAAGGTACTTCCGTGGGTATCATTTTTGGAGCCAATGCAATTACAGTCTACGTTTTAGCGGACGTCTTGTCATTGCTTTTTTACACGCTTGAAATAGGTGGTCAATCGCTCAACATGTATTTTATTGATGTATTTACAGGAATAGGACTTCCTGTAAATCTGGTAAGTATGATATATGCCATCTTATTTGTCATGCTCAATTTCATACCGGCATACCTACTGTTTAAGAATAAGATCTTCATTAAACTATAAGCCAATGATTTCCCGTAACTTTAGTTTCTATTGCTGTTTATTGTTGCTGTTTGGCTTACCTCTGGCAGGTTTTAGCCAAACGGGCAGTATCGACGAGCCGGTACGCTATATAGGTGGCAACAGTGTTGATCCCGATAGGCATGAAGGCAGGCTGAGGTATGCAATAGGCGTAGATAGCAGGCAAACGTTACGGGTAAATCGAACAAATCCTAAATTGGCTGATGATTATGGTTGGACTTACAATCATGCCTCCAACCTTGCCTACTGGGAAGGGAAATTTTATCAGCAGTACTTAAGTAATCCTGTAGACGAACACATTGCTCCTGGACAGACTTTAATGACGACCTCCACCGATGGTAGAAATTGGTCTAAACCAGAAGTGATTTTCCCACCCTACCAGCCGCCTGCTGGGGTCAAAATCCCAGCAGGATACGATGGCTATATGATGCACCAGAGAATGGGGTTTTTCACTAGCAAAAATGGAAAATTACTCACCATAGCTTTTTATGGACATACGGAAGATCCATTTGAGAAAGGTGGCATAGGCAGGGTGGTAAGAGAAGTGAATAAGGATGGCAGTTATGGGCCTATATATTTCATCAGGTACAATAGTCACACTGATTGGGATTCTACCAACACCTCCTTTCCTTTCTACAATACTTCAAAAGACAAGGCTTTTATCGCTGCCTGCGAGGAATTACTAGGTGACACTTTAATCACCTTGCAGTGGCGGGATGAAGACAATGGTCTGGATGGATTTTATACAGGGGAACGTGGAGGCGAAGCCTTTTCTTATTATTCCCGTAAAGATGGAAAAATAGTTGGTTTTTGGAAGCGGTCTGTAACCGCTTTATCAACAGATGGAGGCAAGCACTTCTCAACACCAGTTAAGGCATCAACACTTACAATGGCCGGAGGGAAAGTTTGGGGACAGCAGACTGAAGACGATCGGTACGCATTAACCTATAATCCCATTGACATTGACGAATACCGGTACCCACTTATCGTCATCAGTTCAGACGATGGAGTGATTTTTGATGACATGGTTTTGGTTCAAGGCGAAGTCCCTCCCAGAAGATTTTATGGGAGGTGGAAGGATTTTGGACCTTGTTATGTAAGGGGCATCGTAAAAGGCAATGGAAACCCTCCTGGCGATGACATGTGGCTAACTTATAGCATGAACAAAGAAGACATGTGGGTAAGTAAGGTGCCTACACCCATCCGATACACTGTCAATGGTCCTGTTGATGATGACTTTGACCAACTTGTAGAGAATGAAGCAATCCCAAACTGGAACATTTATTCACCCAAATGGGCTCCTGTCAATATAGTGAATTCAACCGAAGAACATGGGCTGGCACTGCAACTCTCAGATGAAGATCCATACGATTACGCAAGAGCGATCCGAGTATTCGAGACCAGTCAAGATGTAGCTATCAGTTGGGATTTTATGGTACCTGATACCAATAAGGGCACATTGGAAATGGACATTACAGACCAGTTTGGAAATCGACCAGTACGGTTAAAATTGACTTCATCTGGAAATCTTGCCTATTTCTCAGGTAGTGAAGAAGTAGATTTAGGGAATGTCACCCTCAACAAATGGAACAGTATAAAATTGGACCTACATGCCAGTATTTATGGGCAATTTGACCTGTATTGGAATGGGAAATTAGTGGCTAAAACACTCCCCCTTACAGAAGCTGTAAAATCAGTCGAGCGGATTTCCTTTAGAACAGGAGAATACAGAGACCTTCCCAATAGAAAAACTCCCAATGAAGACCTGGTACCTCCATTGCCCGGAGCTGACAAAAAAGAACCATTGGGGATATTTTTTGTGGACAATGTATCAGTCCATCCAAAATAATAACCACTATAGAACTTCCTAATAAACTTAGCGAAAGGGAAGTGTATAAGTATTCAATGTCTTAACAATGGATTTTCGTTGGTACCAATCATTGAAAACAAATTCGACTTGGTCAAAAGCTTGTTGTCCGAATTTGTGGTTGCTAAAGGCATCCACTAAAGCTAAAACTGCATTCACTTCTTCTATGGGTTTGCTGAACCTAACCACAGTACTGTGTGCTGTGACCAATTTGTAACGCTTGTCCAAA
This sequence comes from Cyclobacterium qasimii M12-11B, assembly GCF_000427295.1. Classification (GTDB taxonomy): domain Bacteria; phylum Bacteroidota; class Bacteroidia; order Cytophagales; family Cyclobacteriaceae; genus Cyclobacterium; species Cyclobacterium qasimii. The sequence continues at coordinate 40,436 of NZ_ATNM01000143.1, forward strand.
GACTGCTCCACCTTCGAGGTAGCAAAACTATTCCTGAGGTTTTGCCTAAAACGAGTTAGCGCATCATTTAGTGGATAACCTTTTATAATCAAACATGAAGGAGAGGTGAATACTCCCTCAAAGTTAAGTTCTATTTTACCTATTCCTTCTAAGGCCTTTTGAATAAGGCTTTCGTATTTATCCAGGTCCAGCTTCTCCAAAGAGAATCCCTCGTAACAAGAGATGATAGGCATTACAGTGACATGCAGGTCAGCTGCTTGATAAAAATATTGATCAGGAAGAATATGTTGGGCTTTATGAATAAACGTTTCAAATGCTTCTTTCACCTGCAAATTAGGCCTAAGTAGCAGTGTCAAACCCCTCCTTAGATCCATAGGATTGTCTAAATCTGCATCTTGAGAGAAGCCCTCCTTATTTATAATGGACAGGGCTGAATTATGCAGATTGGCATAATGATTCCTCAGTTCCATTAAACTTCATCATATTTTCTAAATATCAATTGAAGTAATTCCAGCACTTCCTCAGAATGGATGTCCCAATTCAGGCTCAAAACGAAACTTCTGTTAAGTAAATCAATGGCCTCAAAGAAACTATCTGTTGCATCCAACTCAAAAATAGCTTGATCCATCAAATCCGGATTACCTTGAAATAGTCTCTTGGTAAACATTATGCGCTGATTGATCCCCATTCCTTCTTTCAAATGAGAAATACTTCCTTTCATATAAGGGTTTTCCTCGGCATCAAACTTAGCCCACACAATTGACGGGTCTATCGTTTCAATTCGCTTTTCAGTCGGAGCTTCGTCTTCCTGAATATGATTTGAGGATTCGACTTCCTGCTCTTCAATAACAACCTCTGTTTTTTCAACAATATAATGTTTAGGCTCCTCTTCTACCTCTTTTTCCACTTCAGCGAAAACATCAGGTTTGGACTCCTCAGGTATATCTTTAATTAGCGTATCAAAGTTCAAGGTTAATACTTCTTGTAAAGGCGCAAGCAATGCCAAAGGTTGAGACGAATCATCTGATTCTTTTTCAAACCCTTCATATAGTTTTTGTTTCCAAAAGAGGCTTCCTGTATCTGCAGCCCAATCTTCTGCAGCAGGCACCCAAGACTCCCGGTACCATTTTATGTATTTTTTCAATTCCTTTACATAGGAAGCAGGTTCTTTGTGTCCCTCTTCTAATACTGATTCTATAAAAGTTACCGGATCCACCGCCAGGAGAATGGTTTTTCCCACTGCACGCCCCAATAAAGGCTCAAAATCTATCTTTTCTATTTTAATGGATCTGGAAAGCACATTCATAAAAGTGGACAAGGCTTCTTTTACAACATTGTCCTGGAAATCAAAATAAGGATTCTTTGAGAATGAATCGGTCTGTTTTTGCCAATCCTCAAAAAGCTCTCTGATAACCATTAAATTAAGCTGAAAAGAATGGGTTAGCTCAATTATTTCTTGTCCACTAATGTACTTCCGGTGGGTAAAATGATTGTCGCAGATTATTTGAGAAAAATCTCTGGAATAACTGTCAATATAATCCTGATCTAAAATCATTTGTTTCGTCATATTACTTGAATTTCTCCCTATTATATAGAGGTAAAGTTATGTAATTTATTCTTTAAATAAAGAAGCTGATAGAATTGTAAACCTCAAATTCACCTACGACTTTCTAAAACCTGTAAATCACATCAATACTAAAGTATAAAATCATTCAATATCAAATACTTAGTGCTTTTCTAGGATCCTCAAAGGTGTTACTTCCAGGCTAAATTTTAAATAAAATTCAGTCTGGCAAAAGGTTTTGTTCAAAGCTATGGTAGCATTCCGCTGGTAAAATCTTCAGTTCTTGCCTTTGTTGGCAAAAAGAACAAAAACCAAGTAATTCAGAAACATGTGAAGGTTAAACCCTTCTCGCACTACTGAAACCAGCCTATTTAATTGCAATTTCATCCGTTATTGAAAGGCGCTTGGGCTGGCCATTTCATAATCTGATGCTTAATCTTCTTTTAATTTTTATTAATAAATATAAATCAATTAATTTTGGCTGTTTAAACATTACTCAAATTTATATTGGTATTGATTCAATCGCTATGTTTGATCTAATCAATTATAAAGATTTTTTACCTTATCCATAATTTATGTTTATTGAACCATCTTTAGGAAAAACCGGAAATAAAGGGCCAAAGGGTCAATTGGAGGTAATATGTGGTTCAATGTTTTCGGGCAAAACGGAAGAATTGATCAGACGCTTAAAAAGGGCTTTAATAGCCAGGCAAAAGGTTGAGATCTTTAAACCCGCCATAGACAAAAGGTATGATGACAACAATGTAGTGTCACATGATGAAAATATAATCCGATCCACGCCTGTACAATTCGCAGAAGACATTTTGCTTCTTGCTGGAAATTGTGATGTCGTGGGGATAGATGAAGTTCAGTTTTTTGATGCTCAGATAATTCCTGTTGTAGAAAAACTAGCAAATGCTGGTACAAGGGTAATCATTGCTGGGTTGGACATGGACTTTGAAGGCAATCCATTTGAGCCAATGCCCCAACTATTGGCCATTGCAGAATATGTCACTAAAGTACATGCTATCTGTATGAAATGCGGTGATCTTGCTTCTTTTAGTTACAGACTGTCAGCCGACAAAAACAAGGTGATGTTGGGAGAGAAAGAAAGCTATGAAGCCCGATGTCGCAAATGTTTTTATGACCTTTAGGTAATGGGCCAATGACTAAAAAAAACAACAGGTATTGTAATTGGATATACAAAATACAGAGAAACATCAATAATCACCAAAATATTCACCCGGGAACTAGGGCTCAAATCTTATGTGGTAAACGGGGTCAGGAGCACAAAATCTTCCTCTAAAGTCGCCCTTTTCCAACCATTAACACTTGTTGACCTCGTTGTATACGATAAAGAGAATGCCAACATCAACAGAATAGCTGAAATAAAATCAGATAGCAGTTTTCAGCGGATTCCTTTCGATTTTATTCGGTCAGGAATAAGCATGTTTGTGGCAGAAATAATGGGTAAGGTTGTTTATGACAACTATCAAAACGAATTGCTCTTTGATCATCTCAGAAAACAAATCTTAACCTTAGATGCTGAACATTACCAGCCAGCATTGTTCCCCTTATACTTTTTGATAAGCACCTCCCGCTACCTGGGTTTTGAACCTGAAGATGCTGCTGATTTTTTCTTACAGCTCCCCGTAGATCAATCAGGAAGGATATATAACAATAAGGTTCAATTTCTGGATCAAATCCTAGAAAGTGAAGACCACAGTCCACCAGTGATTCCAGGAAATGCCAAAAGGCAATTATTAGACGACTGGATATTGTTCTATAAAATCCACATGGACGGGTTTGGGGAGATAAAATCTTTAACCGTCTTACGTACCCTGCTATCTTAAAATAAATAGATACTACTTACTCTATTATAATATTCCGTGTTTCGCTAGCAAAGACACCACCTATCTCTTGGTCATTGGCCGCACCGACCAAACTGATTTTCAAGCTATGTGGTCCTTTTGAGAGCTTTGACAATTGCACAGGAGCTATCTCTTGGGTATAGTACTCCTGCCCATCTATCTCGATTTTCACTTTCACACCATCGCTTTCTGGTCCTCCGCCCAAATAAAGAAAGTCCACAATCACAGCTTCCTCCGGCGCATAGGCTTGCTGCTCAGCTGGAAGGTGTAAAATGACATATGGAGCATCGTCTTCAGGAAAAGGCCTGGACTCTCCGACCGTAAAATCTCTAGCAGAAAAATTACCATATTCTTTTAAGGACAGCCCTTCCTCATTGAGCAGAAAAGCCACTGCCCTATAAGTGCCTTTGTTTAAATCCATTAGAAAATTAGGCATGCTATACGGTTTTGGCGAGGCACCATTTAAGGATAGCATTAATGGGTTTTCTCTACCTAACCCGTGGTTTCGAATATTAAAAGAAAAGAAACTTTCCCTTCCTTGAAATTTTCATTCCCTATTGGGTTGTAAATATCCAGCATTGCATCTGGATTCATTTCAGCTTGAAGTTGTCCAAAGGAAATTTTTTCGACTACTTCTTCAACTGAGGCAATTGAATCTGTTACTTGTTCCTCGCTCAAGTTTTCCGATTTATTACTTGAAGAATCACAAGAAATCATGGCTACTACTACAAGTGCCAGTCCGATACAATTATGGTAAAATTTCATATTGGGTTGTTCATAAAAATCTAAGGAGAAAGATACTTCAGCTATTTTAATACTTTGAGAAAACACTACTAAACGGGCTATTTCCTATTTTATGACTACATCCTTCGGTCCTGCCTATTCAATATTATCATTTCTTTCAATTTCAGTCACCAATTGAAAATCTATTCTGTAATCCGGCTTCAAAGGTATTTATTTTTAACAATAAAAAAATTACCTTGCGTTAAACTTAAAAATCAAATGGGCGAAATTTTATTTGAAGAGGTTCCATGTCTTGACTTGGCAGATTTTGTTTCTGGTGACAGAAGTAAAAAAGCCGCCTTTGTAAAGAAACTAGGAGAAGCTTACGAGAACATTGGTTTTGTGGCTATAAAAAATCATGGTCTGGACCAAAGCCTACAAGACGACTTGTATGCAGCTATAAAAGATTTTTTCTTACAACCTGACGAGATAAAATCCAAATATGAAAAGCCAGAAATGGGCTTTCAAAGGGGCTATGCTGGTAAAGGAAAAGAACATGCTAAGGGCCGAAACACTGGTGATTTAAAAGAATTCTACCACGTTGGCCAGCCACTTGATATGATTTCAAATGATGACCCCGTAAAAGAAGAGTATATCCCAAACATTTGGCCATCAGAAGTCCCTGGATTTAAAGAGACTTCCTTGAAGGCATTTCAGACTTTGGAGGCTGCTGGGAGAATCATGCTTCAGGCCATTGCCCTAAATTTAGGACTTAAGGAAAGTTACTTTGACAGCAAAATCGAACATGGCAATTCTATCCTACGCTCGATTCACTACTTCCCTATAAAAGACACCGATTCAATCCCAGAGGATGCTGTACGTGCTGCTGAACATGGAGACATCAACTTTATCACTTTACTAATGGGAGCCAGTGCTGATGGCCTTCAAGTGCTGCGAAGAGATGGGAAATGGATCCCTATCACAGCCCTACCCGATCAATTGATCGTAAATGTAGGAGACATGCTGGAAAGATTGACAAACAAAAAGCTCAAATCCACCATTCACAGAGTGGTAAATCCACCACGAGAGCTCATGCATACAAGTAGGTATTCCATTCCATTTTTCTTGCACCCGCGCTCAGAAATGGATTTGAGTTGCCTTGATTCATGTGTAGATGAGGACCACCCAAAAGCCTTTGAAGATTGCACCGCAGGTGAGTTTTTAGAGGAAAGATTAAAAGAGTTAGGCCTGAAAAAATAAAACACCCCTATGACGGACATCAGGAAGGTACGGTATTATATATATCTGAAAGATGTGCTCGTACTTTCTCTGACAGCTTTTGGTGGACCGCAAGTTTTTTTGGCCATGGTTTTAGATATCATGGTCAAAAAAAGAGGCTTTATCACAGAGAAGGACCTGCTAGAATTAAATGCCCTCTGTTTGGTATTGCCAGGGCCTACCTCAACACAGACCATATCTGCAATAGGCTTTAGAGTTGGCGGGCCGTTTTTGGCCTATCTTTCTTTACTGGTATGGGTACTCCCTGCTACCATTCTAATGATCGCCACAGCCTTTTTGATAGAGTACCTGCAGTCCAACACCAAAGGAGAGCTGGGCTTTGCGAAATTCATTCAGCCCATGGCGATAGGGTACATTATCTACGCTTCTCAGATCACGATTAAAAAAATGATCCATACAGTAGAAGCTGCCATCCTAATGATGATTGCAGCTTTTATCGCCTTCTTTTACAACTCCCCTTTTATTTTCCCTATTATGTTACTTGTAGGTGGGTTAATTACCACGCATAACTACAACAAACAACCTATTATAGAAGAGAAATCGGAAATAAATATTTCCTGGTCTAATTTTATTTTGTGGGCGGGGGTATTAATAGGTGCAGCTGTTTTGGGACATTACACAAAATTTTTTGCCAGTTAGATTATTTGAGAATTTTTTACAGAAATGGGTCTCTGATTTTTGGAGGAGGACAGGTGCTAGTCCCTTACCTCTACACAGAATTTGTGGAGTTTAAACACTACTTGAGCTCAGAAGAATTCTTGACCGGCTATGCCATTTCTCAAAGCATTCCGGGACCAACCTTTAGTATTAGCTCTTATATTGGAGCATTGTCCATGAGAGAATGGGGAGCCCCAGGAATGATTGCAGGAGGGTTAGTGGCTGCTGCCGGCATCTTCCTACCTGGTACTTTTCTTATATTTTTCGTGATTCGATTTTGGGACGCCTTAAAAAAATACCGGCCTGTAAGAGCAGCTTTAGAGGGTATAAATGCGGTCAGTTGCGGAATGCTAATTGCCGCAGCTTACCTTTTATTTGAACCTATGGAAAACAATTTCATTAACATAATGATTATCATAGGCACCTATATTTTATTAAGGTACAGTAAAATCCCTTCTCCTTTGATCATCGTATTAGGAGCAGGCATAGGACTGATCTACCAATGGACAATGAATAATTTTTTTCTTTAGCCGAAATGCGAAGAAGTCATTCTTATTTCATGAAATTCTTCTTTAAATCAATTGACTATTTTAATGCCAATGACTGGTAAGAATTACACCTCTATTGATAGCATCTCAACGCCATTGTGGCTATTTCGATGAAATAGATACATATAAATAAAAATCCCTAATGGTAAAAAGCAACTGAGTAAAAACATGCCTTCATGGAAATAAGTCAAAGTGCCCCATTTCTGCCAAATGTAAAAGCCTTGGGCAAACAAAAGCATTTCAGAACCTATAAACCCCAAATAAAATGGCCATATCGCTGGTTTTAACACATCTTCAGAAGATCCTGAAGCATAGGTATTAAAAAAGGAAAACATCAAGTAGGCAGAGAACAATCCCAGCATATTAAGGTGAATAAAACCAATAATAAATACGCGAAGAAAAACAGCCATTTCGGCTAGCACCGGCACTACCAACAGGGTTTGAAAAGCCACCCGAATAAGCCCTACAATTAAAGCCAGCATCAAAAATTGTTTCGCTACTGAAGAGAAAGAAAGTGATGGTTTTTGTGCAGCTATCTTTTTTGAAAAAAGAATAGCCCCTAAGCCAACAAGCTGAATAACAACCCCGACAGCATTGATGTAATAAGCCCAATTCCACTTATAGGCCCAGAACAATACCAATGCAAAAGTCAAAATCTGGCTACTTAAAATCAACCAGTAAACAATACGAAAACCTGACCAAGGAATTACTGGTTTGAAGTCTTTTAAAACAAGGGTTAAGAGCGCAAATAATAGCCAACCATTGAACTGAAAGTGCAGATAAAATTGAATGGCTACCTGGTAAAGGATCCCACCACCACCTCCGGACCCCATAATCACAGCTACCGCCCAGACACCAAGTGTAGATAGGACGAGAAGGCTTAATGCGGTTTTCAATAAGAGGGTTATTTGTACATCTTCCTTATTATGGTCTTTCCATACCCTGAAAACAAATAGGTAGCTTAAAAGAATATGAAGGGAAGAAAAAAATATTGAAAACCCTGCATAGCCCTGCAAGGGAAAGGCTACCATCATACCAGTTACAGCCATTTGAGTCAACCAAAATAGCCATGAATAGATGGGTTTTGAGGCCATTTCCTTGCTTAGGAATCTACCGTGGATCATTAAAAAAAACCCAATATATAGCCAACCTAAAAGGGCAACATGAGAGTGGCCATGTAGCATGTTCTTGTAATCCAACCAGTTTAGCTCCCAAACAAAAACCGCCCTAAGCAACAAGCCCATAACAGCCGCAATAAAAAAATTAAGCATTGAAATTAAAACCCAGGATTTCCTCATTATTCGACTGTATTTGTATTGGACATTCGTGCAATCAACGCCCTAACCAATAACCTCACTAAATCATATAAAACAAAATTACATATAAATTAAGATAGTTTTATCTTTTTATATGGCGCTATGCTAAAAACCTGGCTATCGTCTTATTTTGGTGAGAAAAAGAAAAGCTGATCATGTCTATATTGTTTTAGGCCACTTATTCTATTGAATCATTTGGTAAGTAAGCATTTATGAAAAAAAAGTCAACTTAAATTTTGAGTTATAAAATATTTATCTACATTTGTAGAACACATTACGCAAACATAGAATGAATTTATCCAAATCCGAAGAAAAACTGATGGAATTGATCTGGTCGAACCAGCCCATATTTATGAAAGAACTATTGGAAGTTCTTCCGGAACCCAAACCTGCTCCCAGCACCGTGGCAACATTACTGAAACGCATGCAGCAAAAAGGGTATGTGGGGTTCAAATTGTTTGGAAATTCAAGACAATACCATGCACTTGTAAAGAAGCCGGATTACTTTTCTGGACAGGTAAAGACCATCATTAAGGATTTTTTCTCTGATTCTCCTCTTCAGTTTGCCTCATTTTTCACCAAAAAAGCTGATCTAACCACAAAAGAATTGGAAGAAATTAAAAAACTCGTCGAAACGGAAATTGAAAGAAGAAAAAAATGATGGTAGACTTAATCAAATTTATCGCTTGTTCGGCAATCCTTATGCTGCTTTTTCGCCTTTTTCTGGCCAAAGAGAAAACATTTCTATTAAACCGTTGGGTGCTTATATTTTTGATACCTGCAGCCATGCTTGTTCCCTTCTTTAGTATTCCCGTATTTCTGCCACAGGAAATCGCAGTCCAGACGAGCTATCTTCAACTGGCCCAGCAGCAAGCTCATCCCTCTCAGGTTATTCCTTCGCCTTCAACGGGCATCTCTCCACTATTTTGGCTTTTAACGGTTTACCTGACCGTGTCTTTTATCCTTCTCGCGATAAAATCAAGTGCATTAATCAGGTTAATCAACTGGACCAAAAAGGACTCATTACAGCCCATGAAAGGTGCAATGCTTGTTTTATCAGAAAAAGTCTTGTCTCCATTTAGTTTTGGAAAATTCATTTTCATGCATCCCTCAACTTATAGGGAAGCCAGCGAAAAGACCGATATGATCCTAAAACATGAGCTCGCTCACATCAGACAAAACCATTATATTGATTTGGCAATAATGGAGTTCCTTACTGTGGTTTTTTGGTTCAATCCAATTGTATTTATGGTGAAGAAAGCCATGGTGCTTAACCATGAATACCTTGCCGACCAAGACGTGCAAAATTTTGTCCACCCAATAAAATACAAAAAACTCCTTCTAAAACTCACTGTCCATAACACCCCGATGGCATTGACAAGTGCCATATCTTCTTCCACACTAAAACACCGTTTAATCATGTTAAATAAACCCTTAAAGAAAACGACTATGCGCCTTCGAATCGCTTATTTCAGCTTATCAACATTACTGATAGTTACTGGATTTTCATTAAAGATCAGTGCCCATCAGCCAAATCCGATTCCTCCAAATACTCAGACACAATTGTTTGAGATCCAAGACATCACGTTGGACAAACAACCCGAATTTCAAGGGGAAATAAGCAATGGAGAAATCCATTCAAATAAGAATGCATTGAAAGTTAATGCCAAATATGCCAATGGAATGTGGAAAGGTACGGTCCAAGATCCCAAAGGAAACCTACTTCCAGGTGCCACTATTATAGTCGAGCAAACTAAAACAAGTTCGGTAGTTGTAGGAACTGTAACAGATATTAATGGAAAATTCACTATAAAAACAAGTTCAACAGCAACCCTTATTGTTAGTTTCAAAGATTATAAAACCGTAAAATTAAAACAAAATTGAAACTTAGCATCCAATTAAATTAGACCTTTAGTCAATGCGGGTAGCATTAAAAACTTTGATAAGGTCATCTAACAAAGGTTACATGCAATTATTCATGTAACCTTTGTTTTTATACAGGTGATTAAAAACCGACCTGATTAACAGTCTTTTAATCAAGACAATGAAAACCAAGTAGAAATACCACGTTCCACTCGTCATTACTATTTTAATATGGTACATTTACATATATTCAAAATAATGTAATTTTTTATAACATTATTAAAGATGTAAATAATTATATTTTTTATTTATTCAAAATAAAATGTATTATTACAATTAATATCTCATTACATGACAAATGTCATGATCTGACCTAATTTTTGCTTTATCAGGTGGAACGCTCTCTTACTATCTTTACCACATAAAACAGTACCAAAAGAAGCTTATAAAAAATCACAACCTATATAAATACTAGTTTATCATGGAAATAAAAAAATTGAATTCATTTAGAGGATATTTTTATCTTTTTATCCTTTTAATTCCAGTAATAATAGTTGGATGCCAAAGCAATGAATCAGAAAAAAGGTACACGCCAAAAAGTGTTGCTGATTATTCTAAAATAAAGGTATTTGGAGAAGAACATGCCACACTTACCGCACCACCAAACGTACCACCACCAGTTGGAAACAGGCCTGCAAAAAAACTTTTTGTTGAAATGGAAATCATCGAAAAGGAGGGTGAAATGGCAGATGGAGTCACCTATATGTATTGGACATTTGGTGGCTCAGTACCCGGTTCCTTCATCAGGACGAGAGTCGGTGACGTCGTAGAATTCACTATCAGCAACCACCCAGACAACAAACTACCACACAATATAGACCTTCATGCGGTAACAGGACAAGGAGGTGGAGCGGAAGCTTCATTTGTTGCTCCAGGCCAGCAAAAGGTGTTCTCTTTTAAAGTTATCAACCCAGGCCTGTTCGTATATCACTGTGCAACAGCACCTGTTGGTATGCACATTGCAAATGGCATGTATGGTTTGATATTGGTTGAACCAGAGGGAGGATTACCTCCTGTGGATAGAGAGTTTTATGTAATGCAAGGTGACTTTTATACAGAAGGAAAATTTGGACAGCAAGGATTACAACCATTTAGCATGCAAAAAGCCATTGATGAAAACCCTGATTACGTATTGTTTAATGGAAAGGTTAATGGCCTCTCAGGTGACAACAGTATCACAGCTAAAGTTGGTGAAAACATCAGGATATTTTTCGGTAATGGAGGCCCAAATTTAGTTTCCTCCTTCCATGTTATCGGTGAGATTTTTGACAAAGTTTACCTTGAAGGAGGTGAACAATTCAATCACAATGTTCAAACAACTCTGGTTCCTGCTGGCGGATCTGCTATTGTAGAATTTGTGGCAGATGTACCCTCCAATCTGGTAATTGTAGACCATAGTATTTTCAGGGCATTTAATAAAGGGGCTTTAGGTATTCTTTCCGTGTCCGGAGAAGAGAACAAGGAGATTTTTGCCGGCGCAATAATGGAAGGGATATATCAACCAGAAGGCAGCGTAATACAGAATATGCCTAAAAGTGAACTGGAAATTGAAGCTCCTGCAAATCTTACCAAAGAAGAGCAACTTATTGCCGGTAAAAACCTTTACATGCAAGCATGCTTTGCTTGTCATCAGCCAAACGGTGAAGGGATTCCAAATGCCTTCCCCCCACTTGCTAAATCAGATTATCTCAATGCAGATGTAGATCGCTCTATAGGGATATTGCTCCATGGCTTGTCAGGTGAGCTAGTTGTTAACGGTAAGACTTATAATAGTATAATGCCTGCGCAACAAATGAATGATAGCGAGATTGCCAATGTTTTGACCTACGTATACAATAGCTGGGGCAATAGTGGAAAAGTCGTCACACCGCAAATGGTAAAAGCACAAAGATAATGAAAAATTGGGTATTAATAGGGGCACTTGCATTGATCCATTTTTCCACTTTTGGTCAGGAAAATGCGATGAAAAAAATAGATGGGGGGTCTTACCTCCCACTCTATGGCAACTCAAATGAAGAAGTAAATGTAAGTGCCTTTTATATTGACCCACTTCCTGTAACACATGAAGCGTACCTGGAATTCGTGAAAGAATATCCGGAATGGCAAAAATCTAAGGTAAAAGGATTATTTGCAGACAAAAGATACTTAGAAGTTTGGGAAAATGATCTATCCTATCCATCAGTATTGAAAAACAGTCCAGTTATTCAAGTTTCCTGGTTTGCGGCAAAGGCTTATTGCGCATGTCAAGGCAAACGTTTACCCACAGTCGATGAGTGGGAATATATAGCCATGGCCAATGAAGTAAAAGAAGATGCCCGAGGAGATAGCCTTTATAATTTAGCGATTTTAAGAAGTTATGAAACCCCAAAAACCTATTTACTACAAGTAGGCAGTAAACCAAGTAATGTCTACGGGGTATATGATTTACATGGATTGGTCTGGGAGTGGACGCTTGATTTCAACTCTATCATCATTACAGGTGAGTCGAGAAACAATGGCAATACAGATCAAGGCTTATTTTGTGCAAGTGGTGCATTAGGTGCCAATGATCTGATGAACTATGCAGCTTTTATGCGGTACGCTATGCGCTCTAGTTTAAAGGCCCGTTACAGTATGACCAACCTAGGTTTCAGATGTGCTAAAGACATCAAACAATAAATTTAATGCGGCATAATCTGCCATAATTGACACGCTCATGAAGATATCAATCACAATAATATTGGCACTTGTAGTATTCATTCAAGGCTGCAAAGAACAAACACCTTCAACCAAAATAACGCCAGAAGAAGTCCAGGAATTGAATGAAATGTCCATTTACAATTTACCCAGCAACTGGAATACACAAGATGGTAATCAAATATCTTTCATAGACCTTAAAGGGCAGCCACTAGTGGTTGTAATGATCTATACTTCATGCCAAACTGCTTGCCCGAGATTGGTTGCTGATATGCGTTTTATTGAAGAAAAAGTTGGGACTAAAGCAGCGACGCAACCTCGCTATGTATTGGTAAGTATTGACCCCTTGGTTGATACTCCTGAAAGACTAAAGAAATTTGCAGCTGAAAACGAAATGAGTGCTGATCAATGGCTATTTCTTCAAGGTACCGAAGACAGCGTAAGAGATTTTGCCAACATCCTATCTGTAAAATACAAAAAGATAAACCCTATGGATTTTTCTCACTCTAATATCATTAGTGTCTTTGACAAAGAAGGAGTATTGCAATTCCAAAAAGAAGGGCTGGGATTAGAAAATGATGAGATTGTTGACCAAATTCTTGAGATTAGTAAAATTTAATTCCAATGCTGTTCAAAAGTATTTCCCGACTTCATCCAGGCATTCCAAATTTTTTAAAGGCTGAGAACATTGATTAACCTGTGCAATCTATCACTAGGACTGATTCAAAAATAGCACTATTTGGCTGTTTTTGATGTGGTCTTATCAACAAATAAATCGCCAATTTAGGTTAATAAAAAGGCGTCTTTATAAGCAACGGTTTTTGTATTTCAACTTAGAGGGCTCATATTTCTTCCTTGGTAATACGCAATTTTTATCTGAAACATTTCAGCCATCTTTGCTGCTCTCCAGAGGGCTTCAGTTGCCTTTTCACCAAAAAAATTCTCCCTGAGTGTTTCCTGAAATAAAAACAACCAACGCTCAAAATGCTGCTTATCTATCGGTAATTTTGCGTGCGGCGGAAAGGGACTTCCATAATAAGTATGCTCCTTAAGTAAAACCGTCTGCCAAAACAGGTACATCTTTCCAAGGTGTTTCTCCCAATTACCTTTTATTTTCTGTTCAAAAATTGGCCCAATCAGTGTGTCTTCCCTTACTTTTCCGTAAAAAAGATCCACCAACTTCTTGATTTTATCTATTGAATCTAAATCTTCTTTTTCGTTCCCCACCTTACAATTCAGTTAAAGATTATTCCAGAATAGTTGACAAAGTAGCTTTTCCAGAAACAACTTCCTTTGCAAGTCCTTTTATCGTTTTCTCTGAAAGCAATTTAGCTAAATTTTCTCTAATTGCTTTGTAGTCATTGTGAATAGGACAAGGATGGGATTCTGAGCACTGCTTTAAACCTAGACCACATCCTTTGAAAAGCTTGTCGCCATCAATGGCCTTTACAAGGTCCAACAACCTCATGTTTTCTTGGTCATCACTTATATAGAAACCCCCATTGGGTCCTTTTGTAGAACTCACTAAATCTTGTTTCGCTAGAGATTGTAGAATTTTGGCAGTAAAAAACTCGGGAGCATCTATCTCTTTGCAGATGTCTTTGACTCCTAATTTCACTCCTTTTGTATTCTGGGACCAAATGTAAATAACTGCCCTAATTCCATATTCACATGCTTTAGAAAACATATTCTTTAATTTATTTAACCCAAAATTTATCCTCCCACTCTTCTGTTGTGGGTTTGTGGATTGCCGCTACTTTCTCCTCCATTTCCTCTAGTTCTTTGCTTTGTAATTCTACTTGCAAATATTGGAAAAGCTTCCTTTCCTCAAAACGAATATGTGCCTCTACGAGCACACAAAGTTCCGTCAATTGCGCTGACAATTCATCTTCTTTGAGAACATCAAGTTTTTTGAATAACTTTCTAATCTCCTTGTGTTGCCCTTCTACTTCTTTTCTAAGCAAATCATTTTTTGCCATATACGAGAATATCACTTTTTCCTCTAGAAAGAAATGAGGTTCCAGATGCGTTAAGAAGAAATATTTCACATAATTGTGTAATCTTTCAGGTTGAATTCCTTTCTCTTGCCCCTGCCGTACCTTCCATACTAACAACAAGCCAAAATGATGATCTCTAGAAACTGGCACAAATGCCGGGTGTCTCTTTAGCGGTTTTCCCATAACAGGCTTACTTTTTATAGGCGAATAATCGCCCAATATTTAAAAACTATTCAAAGATAAAGAGTATACAAGTAATTAAAAAGACATTTTTATCTTTAATTAGAACTGTACCACAATATCCATTACAGCCAGATCCAATCCACTTTACAGAATAAGGTTAACCATAGGATAATCACTTAATTAGGAACCCAACAACTGAAAACCCAAACCTGGGTTTTATACCCTAAACTTCAGATACGTTTATAAAACAAACATACTTACTTAAGTTACAATTGAACCTAGCACCTTATCCTTTCAAAATAAATTTCAATGAAATATTTTGTCTAGTGCCTACTAAATCCCTCCCCTAAAACAACTTGGATTTCAAGGTCACAAATTCCCTAACCCATTTCTCAAATCAAGAAAATCTAGCAACTGAAAAAATCCAAATGGCTAATTTGGACAACAATTTCCTGAATTAATTAAATTGGGTGTCAAGCAAATTAATTCAGGATAGACATCAAATAAACCGCTTTGATTAACTTTTAAGTTCCTTTGATGGGAAAATAACTCAATAATTATTGGCTACAATATTTAAAAGCAAATCCAGCAATAAACCTATTATTGCTGGATGTAATCATTTCATTTTAGGATCGCAAAATTCTGTTTTAAAAACTATTCTTTTAGAAAGGTGATTAATGGATTAATAAACCCATTAAAATCTTCAATATGAGGTAAATGCCCAATCCCTGGAAGTTCTACTAGCTGCGCATTGGGAATCTTTTCTTGGGTTATTTTACCCAATTCACTGTATAAGCCCATGGTTTCCCTAACTTCTTCAGTTACCAAAGGTTTACCAAGTGCAGTTCTGTCTCTAGTCCCAATAATAAATAAGGTGGGTGATGAGATATTTTCAAACTCATAAACTACAGGCTGAGTAAAAATCATATCATAAGTAAGTGCCGAGTTCCATGCAATGGTTTCATAAGAGGAATTAAGTGTCCACCCTGCCAAGAGATTTACCCATTGGTCGTATTCTGGTTTCCACTTATTATCATAATAACTTTCAAGTTGATACTTTTTAATGCCTTCATAATTCTTTTTCAATTCATTTTGGTACCACCACTCAACAGGTTTATAGGGAACCTTTAGTTTCCAATCTTCAAGTCCTATGGGATTTTCTAAAATTAGCTTTTCAGTTGTCTCAGGGTACATTAATGCGAATCGAGAGGCCAACATCCCTCCCATAGAGTGTCCTAAAATAGCCGTTTCCTTGATATTCAAGGAATCAAGTAATGCTTTGGTATTTAGTGAAAGCTGTTGGAAAGTATAATGAAAATGGGCTGGCTTTGATGATTTGCCAAAACCTACCTGATCAGGAACAATCACCCGATACCCTTCTTTTGTCAATGCTTCGATGGTCCTTTCCCAATAAGCGCCATTGAAATTTTTACCATGGAATAAAACAATATTTTTCCCATTATAATGATCTGGCTTTACATCCATATAAGCCATCTTCAAATCTTGTTCTTGGATGTCCAATGGCAAATAGGAAACAGCATAGGGATATTGGTAATTTGAAAGCTCAATATCTAACCATTGCAAATTGTCATCCTGTGCTGAAGTGTACTGGTAGCTACTTAAAAATAAGATTACGATTAATATTCTTTTTGTCATTTTACGTTCATTAAAGTGTCTTTCTGATCATAAATGTTATTTGGGCACTTGATATACTGCCTTACGCTTTCCTCACATAAGGGTTTAATAATTCGGTTATTGCCATAAAATCACACGCAACCCATTTGCTATTTTTAGATATAGCATCCTACCGGACAGAAATTAGAATTGCATTAAAAATTCAATGTGTATTTAATCTCCGCAAATTTCCGTCCAAGATCAAAAGACAACACCTCTCTTAAGTTATCAGTATACCATCAGGAATTGGCAATTGAACTCAAAACAGCCGTCAGTACCCTATTCAGCCAAGAGCTCAATCTTGAGAAAAAGGAATTATTAAAGCAGGGATTAATTCGAAAATTTTGAGATTTACTGGGAATTGGATGACTCAAAAAATCCAAGCCGTAAATTTTGGCTCATTAATTAAAGTTCCCATTATGGTATCTCATCACTTTCAAAGCTGTCTATTTGATGGTCTGAAATTTCAAAATTTCTGACTTTACCTCCATTTGTAAAAGCAATGACCTTCATCCCTGCATTTTTTGCGGCCAACATTCCTGAAAAAGAATCTTCAATTACAATGCATTCTGCTGGGTCAGCACCTAACTTTTCAGCAGCACTGAAATAAATAGCAGGGTCAGGCTTTCCTTTTAATTCTGATTCCGCTGATAAAGTAGCATCAAATAAATGCAAAGCATCTAATTTATTTAACACAACAGGGATTATTCTTTTTTGGAGAATTAGTTGCCAATCCGATTTTATACTCTTTCGCTTTTAGCTTTTCAATAAAGGATTTCACACCTTTAATCAGGCAGTCTTCTGTCTCTATTAACGCAATAACTCTTGACACAACCAACTGTTCGACTACCTCTAAATCAACATTTTCCCATAGAGATTTTTCATGCCAAAACTGCGTAACTTCAAAAGTGGTCATGGATTTGGTCAAGTTAGCCTGATCCTCTGTCACCTTAACACCCAAGGAGGTGAACACTTCAAATTCTGCCTGCTTCCAATACCCTTCTGAGTCCACTAAAACGCCATCCATATCGAATATAAAGGCTTTGTTATTCTTCACTTGTATATAATTTTAATTATCCGTTGGCAACCCGTTTCATTTGCCCCCAACTATGTCTCCTATATATTGATGCTAGGTTATTTCTTTTTACATCTTCTTTGCCCGATAAGTCTTGAGCTTCAGGGCCACCCCTATTTTATTTTAGAGGCTGGTATTTTCCCTCTAACTTCTTTCAGTTTCATTGTCATTGAAATGGCTTGTATTTCAACCCAATCATTGTATTCTTCAATGGCTTTGAGCCTTAATTTCTCATCTAAATATCCTTCATCAACCATCTGTTTTAAACCAGCTACCTTAGCCCAAATTCCAACTTTAGCTTTAAAATCAGGCCTGCTTTTATCATAATGTTCATCCGAATTAATTTTCTCAATATCCACCATTCCTATTTCTTTCATGAGGTCTGGTAAATCATCCGCAATTCGATTATTCATTCCTGCGTCTTTTCTCCATCTCAAGAAAATCACATAAAATGCTTTCATACTTTCCGGAGGTTCCGGCTTCCATTCTAAATTATTGTGGTTGTAATCTAGAATTGAAATCATACCGTTAGGCTTTAACAATGATTTCATTTTTACCAATGCCTCTTTCGGATTATTCAACCACTGCAAGGTTCTGGCCGAAGTAATCAAGTCAAATTTCTCCTCGGTTTCAAAATCAAACAAATCAATATGAATAAGATTTAAATTTTCTATATCCTTATAGCTTTCTTTACCGCTTTCGATAAACTTTTCTGTATTGTCTATTCCTATAACTTTTCCAGCATTACCGACAATCTTCGCAATGTCCTTAGTAATTGCCCCTGTTCCACAGCCAACATCCAAAACTGTCATCCCTTTTTTAAGAATAGGCTCGAGTGTTCGATAGTCAGTCTTTAGGCTTCGCTCATCAAATATTTTTGTGCTTGCTTTTGCGTCCCTTTCAATGGGTTTGTTCCTTTCCATTTGCTTGTAATTCTATCACCGTTAACGTCAATGGTCACATCCGGTTTCGTTCTTCCTGAGATCCTGTTTCTCGGTTTCTTTTCACCTTCACTTTTTGATTGCCAAAAGGTATGGAAAAAGTCAATTGAAAAACCCTTTCGGAGAAATCATTGTCCCCAAATGTTCTAATACCCAACTCGGGTTGATTGTATTCCCACTCGCGAATACCACTGGTTGCAGTGATGTCTTGCACACTAAAGGTAAGCAAACGCTCATTCTTGAATTTTTTGCTAACTCCTAAATTTATATAAGGATGAAGGTATTTTACCTGGTCACCATCAATATATGGACTCATGTACCTACCATCTAAATTAGCTGTCCATGAATTCCCCAGGTCAAAAACATTGGCAAGCTGAGCAGTAATGGTAAAGACACCTTTTTTAAAGGGCAGTGGTCGGTTAGATGCATCTATTACTTTTTTATAAGCTCCATCCAAGTTCCAGTTCATGTCCCAAATTTTACCTATTTTTATAGGGAAACTCATATTTATCAAATATCCATCCATGCGATCAAAATTAATTGGCGTACTGGTCTGCAGGTTTCTTTCCTTGTCTACGGTGTTATAAAATGCAATATTCCCAACCGTTCTATAGATTTCCACTGCTATCAAAAAGGATCCGTGGTTGTAAGCCAGCCTATAAGAATTGGTAAACGAAGGCCTGATGCGTGTGTTGGAGCTCACTAACAAAGTAGGGTCTATTAATACGGAGAATCCTGCCAAATAAAAAAATGATGGACGCATAATCCGTCGGTTAAAAGCTAGATTCAGCGACTTGGTTGAATCAATAACGTAGCTTGTCCGAAGTACTGGAAAGAGATTATCGTAGGTAAGGTTAAAGTCATTTTCGCCACGGCCATCATCTAATGCATAATTATAATGCTCCAGCCGAAGACCTAAATTAGTTTCCCATTTAGCATCCCATTTTTTAGAATGTGAGGCAAACGCTGCCAGGATCTCTTCGCTAATGTTATCATTTGCTGAAAAAGCTTCGTCCTTTTCCCAAATTCCTGCTATCCTATTCTGAATCCGAGATATTGTATTTGAGTTGTTGAAGGTACCTTTAACACCCATTTCCACTTTACCTCCCTCTTTGGTTCCCCATTCAAAATCAGCTTTTACGGTATTAATTTCAAATCTTGACGCTCGATCAGTTGCTGTTTTTCTTTGGTTTCTTCTATGTCAAGGTAAGTGAGTTCAGACGAATTTTGCACATCAAGTGTTACCCTATCTACATCAATATTTAAGGAGCCATTGGTACCAATTTTTCGAAAGTAGTTCAGGTTTATAATTGTATTTCGATTTGGGTTGTCAATATTAAGTAGATATTGTGAATTGGTATTCGGTACCGCATTAACAGAACCTTTAGACCGGCTGGTAAAATCCTTGCCCAAATCCGTGTTTTTTGAATACCCGAAAAGCCCTCCAATAGTGCTGTTTTTGTCGATTTCAAAATCGACTCCCAGGTTAAATCCCAATGAATTGTTTATTGGATTGACAAACTTAAAACTGTTCTCATAATAAAACTGATCCCCTTGATAATCGTATTCTCTGAAATGGTTAATCTCTGCTTTGGGCGATCTGTTATTAAATCCAGAAGCATTGCCATAAATATTCAAGCCATTATTGCGGTAATTCAAATCGACACTGCCATTGAACTTTTCTCTTTGTCCCATACCAGCAGTAAAGCTTGCGCTACCATTTAATCCATAAGCATTGTTCTCTTTCATCACTATATGAATGATTCCTGCAGCATTATCAGCATCATATTTCGCTCCTGGTTGATGGATAAGCTCTATCCGATCGATATTTTCTGCCCGCATGCCCTTTAACTGCTGAATCAAATTGGCTTTGGGTACCCGCGATATTCTGTTATTTATCATTATCAATACTTCACCCTTGTTGTTTAAACTAATGCTATTCGCATTTTCTTGAACAATAACTCCAGGTGCTTTTTGAAGCAGTTGCAAGGCATTATTACCGCTAAAAGTCGGTAAGGAGGAAACATTTATTATCAGTCTATCGCTTTTCAATTGAAAGAGTTCTTTTCGTCCCACTACTTGAACGGTTTCTAATTGCTGGCTCATTATGGTCAATTCGATTCTCTCTAAAGTAAGTTCATTGGTACCTGAAATGGATAAAGACCTGAAATAAGGTTCGTATCCTAGTTGTGAAACATTGAGTAGGTAATTGCCGACAGGAATATTCTTCATCACGAAAAGCCCTATTGAATCGGTGGGCACTCCTTTGACCATTACCGAGTCCTCATTTTGTAATAAGAGAACATGTGCAAAAGGGGCCGCTTCCCCATTGGCTCCGTAAACATGGCCCCTAACACTCGTTTCCTGTGCGTAAGAATTTAGACAAGCAAACATTGCCAATACAAACAAATAATTTATAGAATACTGTCTCACAATTTCTATTTTAAAGGTTGACTAGGTACAGCGCATAATAATTATGATTCCAGCTTAGAAAGTGACAATCGAACCAGTGAAACATTTCCATTTAATTCTTCATAGCTTAGCATTAACTTTCTATGTTGATGTTGACTGTGAATTATGTAGTCAGTGATATGTAGCTCCGGTAAAAACAATACTGACAAAATCCTCTTCATGAGGGTACATTTCCCAAGTCCTCAAATCTTGATTAATGAATGGTTATTTCGGTCTAATATTCTGATTGATATGAAAAAAATTATGAGGATCATACTTGGATTTTATAGACACCAATCTATCATAATTGTCTTTATAGGAGGCTTTTACTTTTGCCTCTCCCTCTTCCATCATGAAATTCACATATGCACCACCCATGGCATAAGGAGTTAGGGCTTCATAGAAACTTTTACACCAGTTGGTTATTTGCTGTGCATTCTCCGGTTCTGGTGATACCCCTACAAAAACTTGGGACCAACGGGCGTCTCTATTTGCCCAGGCAGTATCTTTATTTGGAACATCATGCACAGCACCATCTATAGGATACAGATGAGATGTCGTATGAAAATTTGGGATTTCCTTCCCAAATTCGATATTTACATCAATCGCTTCATCCGTTAGCTCTTTGAAATAATGGCCTCTCCAATACCACTGCAATCCTGGGGGATAAAGTGCATCAAACATGCTGTTAAGCGCAGGCATTGATATCTCTCCTACAAAATCTAAAATTGGAGGACCAAACTCACGTATAGGAGCAAACACCTTTTCAGCTTCTTCTATTGGCCCGGTATAATTCCATACCACACCACATACTTTATGATTCCACAAATGTTCTGGAAAAGGTGCTGCAGGAGGCACCATTAAAAAAGCAAAAAATCCATAAAGATCATTTGACGCATTCTTGGTTAGCCCATCATAAAATTGAATTGCTTCTTTGGCTTTTTCTATGGGCCAAAACATGGGGCCAGCATATACGTTTTTGACTTCCAGTAAATTAAATTTAAAGGAGGTAACCACACCGAAGTTCCCTCCACCTCCACGTAAGGCCCAAAATAAATCAGGATTGCAATCTTTATTTGCAGTGACCATTTCACCAGTAGCCAATACTACCTTGCATTCCAATAAATTGTCTATGGTCAGTCCACCTTTCCGACTCAAATACCCCATTCCACCACCTAGGGTCAACCCACCAATTCCAGTACTACCAATAATTCCGCTAGGCAAGGCCAAGCCATGCTCGTGTGTTGCCGCATCTACCTCCTTTAGTAAGCATCCAGATTGGATTTGCGCAGTTTTCGCGGTAGCATCAATTTCTATTCCTTTCATTTTCGATAAATCGATAACCAGCCCATCGTCCACCATTGCTAAACCAGCACCATTGTGCCCACCACTGCGAATAGAGATTTCGATATCATTTTCTCTGGCAAAGTTTACAGCATTAATTACATCTGCCTCCGACTGGCAGCTGGCAATGGCAGCAGGACGCTTATCGATCATTGCATTGTAAACAGCCCGGGCATCGTCATACCCTTTACTTTCAGGTGTTATTACCTGAATACCCGATGATTCACTTAGGTTTTCATAGTTCATGGTCTTATAATTTAGAGGGTTTATTTTATAAGCTAAAGCTATGATTTACTTCTTATTAGGACTTTTCTCAACAGTCCAGATTCTTTTCTAATTGGTTCACACCTTTTGAGCGAGTGAAGGAGAAATTTGAAATTTCTCTTTAAATACCCTGCTGAAATGCGAAGCATTGTTAAAGCCCGATTCGAACACTATTTCACTTATACTTTTGGAGGTTGTTTCCAAAAGAGATTTGGCTTTTTTCAATCGTCTTTCAGTTATCCATTTTCCTGGGGACATTTTATAATACTGCTTAAAGTCACGCTTAAAAGTAGACAAGCTTCTATTTGAAATATTTGCAAAGTCTATTAGTTTAAGGTCATACATATAGTTTGCTTCCATTACTTCCCAGATAGGTGTTGGGTAGCCATCTATAATTTGCATTATATAAGAAAGAATTTGTTTGTTTTTTGGATGCGAAAATATATTAAAAAGCAATTCTTTGAATTTACCCTCCAAAATACTATCTGGCATTTTTTTATCTCTTCCAAAGTAAGGAATGATGCTGTTGTAACAGTTTCTCGTTTGAGCATTTATTGCAAAAGTGCACATCATAGAAGGATCAGCCTCAGGTAAATCATTCAATTTTAAATGTGGCCTAAACTCGTCAAAAATGGACCGCAGGTAGTCGTCTTTTAAATAGAAAACCAAAACATCCCAACCTTCATAATCTGGTGGCAATTCCTGTAAAAAGGCGGTTCGCTTTATTAACATCCCCTTTCTGGAATCAGAAACCAAAGTCTGATTGCCATGACTAAATAATCGCTCTCCGCTTAGTGTGAAAGTGAACTGGGAATGTTTGGCATATAGTTGCATAATCCTATCCCGTTGTGGACAACTGTAATATAAAAACAGCGTATCTTTCATTGAAAATTGTTGAAAGATTTCTGGATTGGCTTTTTGTACTTCGTAAAGATCCATTTTAAATAAATATAGAGCACCCAAACTATTTAAACTACCTTATTATAGAGGATAACCATTCTTATTACTGATACAATAAATAAAAAATCAGCCAAAAGTAGCCAATACATTATTCAGCCAGACTATCTACGTGAGTTTCAATTTTCCATACAATCCTTTCATTACCCCTCAAATTCCACCATTTTTTTACCAACGTGTTCAATCACCTCATTAAACTCTTTGGTTGGATTAAAGTCGATCAATTTAATGTCCTTTTGTACAATAATCGTATGTCCGGATGGCATGTAAAATACGTCACCACCTTCTAGTATTTCTTCCGTTCCATCATCGTATTTAACCAGCATTTCTCCTTCCAACACATAACCCCAGTGTGGGCAATGGCAACTGTCATTGGTTAAGCCATGTAACAGGGGCGTAAAATCTGTTCCCATAGGGAATTCGTTAAAACATACAGTCATGCCCCCCAAATCAGCCTGCGCACGTAAAATGGTGTCTGGCGTTTGCATAGTGGTTGGGATATCCTTCTTGTTAATTTTCATGGGGATTTGGTTAAATGGTTCGGATTTGTTGTTTAGCTTTATTAAACTGTCATAGATATAACTATTTTAATAAACCTTAAAATTCATGTAATCAAAGATGAAAAAATCATAAAAACCAACCAAACAGGCATGTTGCAATATTGTTAAATTAACAATCAGGCTTTAAATTATGGTGCAGAACATTTAAACTTAGCTGAAAAAAACTACTTTTTGGAATAATAATCGGATACGGCTTTTATCGGCAAGCCAATACCTGAAAATCCAACTTTATCGTACAGTTCTATGTAACGAGGATTGTCTCTTATTGGAGATAGAAGCGGCTCCTCTCGTAACCAAGTCATTTCCACCTCATGCCTGTCAAATGATTTTTCCAGCCATTCCAAAGCCCGATCATAATCTTCCAAAACGCAGTAGTGTAATGCGATAAACCAAGCAGGACTTCCAGAAGATTCATCGTTATAACGTTTATGCAGCTCACTCAAAAACTTCCTGGATTCGGCGTCTTTTCCATCCATCTGGGCATATATTGCATTAAACCAAATTAAAATTGGAGGGTAATCAGGGTATTGCGTCAATATTTTACCCAGTTGCTTTCGGGAACTTTCATAATCCTCCAGGTAGTAATATAATTTTGTAGATTCTCTTAAAAAGAACCAGTTGTCACTGTAAAATGAATCAACATTTGCAACTAAATCTTTGGCCGCTGCTGTTTCGTTTAACAACATTAAAGCTTCTGCTTTAAACAAAAATAAATACCCACAGTGGGATCAATAGAGATGTGCTTGTCTGCAGCCAAAATAGCCTCCTCATACCTGCCGGTTTTTATAGGATAGTCCACCATTATTGCTGGCGTCTGATCAAAAAATAATTTTTCCAGTTTTCGCTGATAGTACTCTTCCACCAATTTAAAATCCCAACCATAATAAAAATAACCTGTATACAATTCCTCCTCCACTCCTTCATGCAAAGGATCAATTTCATGCGCTTTCAGCAATAAATTTTTCGCATTGTGCCATGCAAATTGCTGTTCATAAATACCCCAAACCAAGCCGCCAAAACTCCAGATATTGGCCAAGCCAACGTAGGCCTCAACAAAACTGGAATCAAGACCGATGGCTTTTTCATAAAGTGGAATGGCATTAGAATAGGTTAATTTATTGGCCTTATGTCTTTGAAATTCTCCTTGTAAATAATAGGAATAGGCCTGTTTATTATTGGTGGGTATTTTTTGAATATCCTCCAACTCACTATCTGAGATAAAAACATTCATTTTGGAAGCCACTCTTTCTACAACCTCGGATTGTATTTTAAATATTTCATCAATGTTCCAAACTCTTGTAAATTCTTCAGACCACAAAAGCTTATCTAAGCCAGAATCCAATAACTGCAGGTTAATTTTATTTGATCGCCAGAAATCTGTACACTCCCTATTAATAGATTCGTCACCTCTAATTCCTCACTAATTTCACCAGTGGATTTTTCAGTTGTCTGGTATTTAAGAGTGGATGAAAAAGGAGTTACTTTATCAAATGCGCTAATTTTTGAAAGACCAGAAACAACAGCATCGGTCATGCCGTAACTTACATATTCCAAATCATCATTACCAGTCCAATTTTTTAAGGGCAATACTGCAATTGATTTTAAATTTATTGTATTTTCATTAGCTATAGCATTCCTATTTTTATTTGAAAAGCTTAAATAAAAATAAAGCATGGATAAGACCACAAGTATAAAAAAACCCATCCCCAATAAGTTTTTTTTAACCAATACTTTTTCCCCAAATGTATTTCCGGAACTCGGGGAAGATCCCAATGAGGAAGGGTTTTTCGATTCACCCTTTTTTAGTCCAGCCATTTCATTTCCAGATTTAACTTCACCGGGAGGAAATCCATATAACTTGTGAAAACAAGTATTAAAATAAGTGGCGCTACTGAAGCCAACACGGTAAGCAACCTCTGAAACAGAAAGGTCCTCTTCTTTCAACAATCCCATTGCCCTACCCAATCGGTATTCTCTTATAAACTGACTGGTTGAAACACCTCTTAATTTGTGCAGTTTTCGATGAAGACTTGACCGGCTCATACCTACTGCATGGGCAAGACTATCAACACCGAATTGATCATTCGTGATATTGGTTTCAACTTCAGCTATCAACCTATCGACAAGACCGTCGCCAGGTGATTTTTTCCATGGCTCTTTTGATAAGTCATCAACCATCTGCAGTGGGAATTTTAGGTTATTATTAAGAGGGTGACTTAAGTTAAGTAAAATATTTGGAAAAAATATTGAATCATTAGGGCTAAACTATTGATTTACAAGTTCCAAATATGCAATCACCCTTCATTCCGGAAATAGTAACAGGCATTCTAATTCGGTCTGAAACTAACCTAAATCAATCAACCGCTAATTCCCATAGCCCACCCGTTCTGAGATTATTGTTAGTAAATGAAACAAAAAAAGCCCTTTTCTGATCGTTTAAAACCTAGAAAAGGGACTTAAGCGTAAAAAATTGAGAATAGCTTAAAAAAATTTATGCCATCTGATACTGTAATTTCATTTCAGCCAATTGGGCTTTGACTCTTTCTAAAATCAACTCATTTTCCTTGGACCAGGAAAATTTAAAATCCTGATAATAGGCAATTCCTTCAGATAAATTCTTCTTGAATTTATTGATGTACACCTCCATTTTCTTTCCATTTTCAGGCAAGGCATTTTCTATATCTGTTCTGAGATGCTGCAAGTAAAGTTGCAATTCTTTCACAAATACATGCGGACGTTCCGGATCTAAAGTCAGGTTCACCTTTCCATAAATATGGTCTACCATTTCTTTTAAGCTAAATGAGCCTTTGAAATAAGCCAAATTTGGGCCTGGACAAATGGTTACCGCCTTGAGATTCCTACGGGGTGTTTCCCCAGCACTAAGCAATGCCGGAGCACCTAATCCCTCACAAAGGCAATCTTTCTCTAATACTTCTGTCAAAACAGCTTCAGAAATTTCACCAGCCTCCCATTGTTTGACTTTTAAGTTTTGGTATTGGCGTGATGCCGTACATATTGGCTTATCGGTAAACTCAATATTTGTGGAAAGGAGCTTTTTATAGCAAGGACTTCCGGGCTTTCCTTTGGCTATCCGTTCCTGCCGTTGGGCTTCAGCGCTACTTGTTCTCAAATTATTAAATGGCACTCCCAAAGGAGAAGCTCTGCTTAGGTAGAAATCAGATTTTTTAGCCTGAAGTAATTTTTCAAAAGTTAACTCATCTACACTCGTAGCCTCAGGAACCAAAAGGAAAGGACTGCCCCAACCTGTACCATCCAACTCGTATTTTTCCAGCAACATGCGGTTTTCATCCGCGTTACCTATACCACCCTGATAAGTGATTTTAGGTTTGATATTGTTTGGCAATAAGGGTTGATTCTTATTACTCAAAGCATCCTGACAAATTGCAAATATTTCTTCTTTGAGGATCTCCTTATTTACTTTAAAACTATCTAGTATAGGACCAGCAAGAAAGCCATCCGTAGCAAAGGCATGACCGCCACAATTCAATCCAGATTCTATGCGATACTCATCCACCCACAATCCTTTTTTGGCAAGGAACTTACCTTGAATCAAGGCAGATCGATAATCTGAAACTTTCAATATAATTGGCTTTTTTATAAGTCCTTTTTCATTTGGGAAAAAATCTCCAAATTTTTCTGCATACCCATATAGGGCAGGATTCATCCCAGCAGAAAACACCACCCCACCTCTCACATTACTCTCTGCAAAGCCTTTTAAAGCAAGCAAAGCATCTGATTGCTCTCTCGGTAATATGTTTCCGTCTTTATCGTAATTGAGCTTGTCCACCTTGGTCATTATATTGACATCAATATTACCTGGGACAATTGCCTCCCTTAACGCTTGTTGGAGGTCTAGTTTCTCTTGACCACTAGCTACCTTCATCTTAGAATAAAGACCGCTTAAGGCATGATCGAAGGGCAATAAATCAAAGTACTTGTCTATTTCCAGCCCTTCTCCGAAGTTTTGGTTTTTTAATTCCTCAATTTGACCATCAACAGTACTTTGTAAAAAATTAAGGTAAGCAGTGATCCGTTTTGCCCTCGAATCAACAACTTTTTCATTTATAGGTTCAAATTGCGTTGCATTGGAATAATGGCTACGCATGTCTTCCAACAATTGGTCATCCATGATGGACACTACAGATGAGATGCCAAAACGAGCAACCTTGATAGGGGTGTCTACAGTAAAACCTAAACCCATTACAGGAATGTGAAAATTATGAATTACAGCCATTTTGTTAACTTTAGATTATGTACTAAGCACCTTGAGAAGTGCTTCAGATTGAAAACAAAATTACCTGTATAAGGCTGCAAAAAAGATTAACTATCTCAGCTTATAAACTGACTTTTATCAGGAAATAAACAGAGATAGTGGTAGACATTAAAAAACTAAACTTTCAAACTTCGGTATAGGGCGCCCCAAGGCTCCCGCATTTTTCTTATAAGCAATTGATTGGCTGCAAAATTATCTTTAAACTGTTCCTTTTTAGGATCCCAAACCAGATCCTGCTCCAACATCATGGCAATATTCCCCAAATGAGCAAGGGTAATAGATCGATGGCCGACCTCTGCTGGTGCCACGGTTTCTTCGCCAGAGTAAATGCAATCTATGAAATTTGTAAAATGATTGTCACTTACATAAAGTTGGGTCTCATTAGGCCCTATGACTGTACCTTTCAAACTTTCAGGATTGATTTTATGGTCTCCCCTTGTAGCCCAGGCAGAACCTTCGGTGCCTTGAAAGGTCACGCCAAAGTCTTTGTCACTCTGGATGATTAGCTTTACTCCATTGTCATAAATACATTCAAAATAAAACCTGGTAGCCGTATTCCATACCGGATGATCTGACCAAACCGCCTGGGCATTTTGAATTCTTACTGGACCTGTCAATTCCGTTCCCATGCCCCACTGAGCAATATCGGGATGATGTCCTCCCCAGTCTGTTACATTTCCCCCAGAATAGTCCAGATTCCAACGAAAGTTCACATGGGTTCGACATGGACTATAGGGAGCTTCAGGAGCAGGTCCTAGCCACATATCATAGTCAAAATCCTTCGGTACAGGGATCGTCTCGGTCAAATGACCCGTCTTTCCAAAATCAGGCGTTCCTCCAGGTAGCCCGCAGGTCACTGTATGAAGTTCACCCAACCTACCATTTCTCGCCAACTCACATACCCTCCTAAAATGATGACTGGATCTTTGTTGGCTACCTGTTTGGAAGGTGACTCCGTATTTTTTCACAGCATCACTCATGGCCCTGCCTTCGTCTACAGTAAGTGACAGTGGTTTTTGGCAATATATGTGTTTTCCAGCCGCTGCAGCCATCATCACAGGTATGGAATGCCAATGGTCTGGAGTGACTACTTCAACAGCATCAATGTCTTTATTTTCTAATAATTCTCTAAAATCGGTATAGCCAATAGCAGATTGATAGTTGGAATTGTTTTTTTCTGAATAGTGCTCATCCACTACCTGCATGATAAAATCCCTCCCTGCAACTTTACCATTCCAATATCCAGAACTTTTCTTATTGACATCACATACGGCTGTGACCTGAACCCGCTTATCTGCCAA
Source organism: Cyclobacterium qasimii M12-11B (assembly GCF_000427295.1). GTDB lineage: Bacteria > Bacteroidota > Bacteroidia > Cytophagales > Cyclobacteriaceae > Cyclobacterium > Cyclobacterium qasimii. The sequence goes on from NZ_ATNM01000143.1 coordinate 70,054, forward strand.
AAAGTCTTTGACATCATTCCCAGCCTGATTTCCAGCACCAATAAAGCCCAGATTAATCCTATCGGAGGGTGTCACAAAGCCATTTTTTCCCAATGCAGATCCGGGTATGATGGTTGGTATTGTTAGAAGGCTACCAGCTGCCAATACTGATTTTTTTAAAAAATCTCGTCTCAAGTTTTTCATGCCTCAAAATAACGCTAATTCAATAAATTGACAAACGAAATTTTAAAAACCAAACATAAGACAATACGATAGCTCGTTGTTTATAAAATAAAAAGATCTGGCTAATTGATCAATATTAAAATGGGTTACTGTCTTCGATCATAACAACGCATGCACCTCATTTTGCAAGGCGGGTACCACTTCATCTTCAAACCAGGGGTTTTTCATTTGCCAGATTCGATTTCTGGGTGAGGGATGCACCAAAGGAAAAAATTTCGGAAGGTAATTTTGGTAATTCCTTACCGTTTCCGTTAGGGTTTTCTTCTTCTCTTTACCCAAGTAATAATTTTGCGCATATTGTCCTATCAACAATACCAATTGAATTTCCGGCATTTCACGCATTAAATCCGGATGCCATTTGGGTGCACATTCGGGTCGAGGGGGCAAATCTCCACCCTTCCCCCTTCCTGGATAGCAAAAACCCATGGGTACTATTCCGAAAACTTCGGGGTCATAAAAAAGTGCTGCATCTACATCCAGCCAACTCCTAAGATTCCTTCCACTCGCATCATCCCATGGCACACCACTGGCATGCACCTTGGTTCCAGGGGCCTGCCCTATGATGAGGATTTTACTTTTGGAATGCGCAGACAAAACCGGCCGGGGCCCTAAAGGAAGGTGCTTTTCGCAAATGCTACAAGCTCTGATTTCTTTAAGAAGGGTTTTCATAATGGTATTTCATTTACTAAAGGATAACCAAAAAACAACTAAAACTAGTCATTTCAAAACACTCCCAAATATCCTTCCAAACAAATTAAACCTGCTTAAAAGCACAACTTTTAACAATATCCGGCTTTAGGATCGGGGATCCATTATTCAAAAGTCCATTGTCCTGTGAATTAGAAGAATAATCCATTACAAATTAGCGTGATTTTCATTATTTGTTTTGGCTAGTCTATACTACCGCATCTAATACCTCTGCTGCTTTAGCCATGGTTCACGAACTGATCAACAAAAAATAGGCGACCCAGTATTGAGTCGCCTATTGGGAAATAGTTTAGTTTTTTACTTAATTCTAGCTATAGCGCCATGTCATAGCCACCAAACCTCCTGAGGTTGTAAGTCACTGTAAGCATAAAGAACTGTTTTAAAACCTGAGTTCTGACATCCTCTATGTAGACATCTGTTACATTTCTACTAATACTTGCATTCTGATTGAACAAATCAAAAACGGTAAGCTTTAACTCTGTTTTATTGCTAGGTGGAATTCTGTATCCAATATCCATATTTGTTAACAGGATACTTCTATCAAATTCATCACCAAGACCAGTGTAGAGCTGGTGGTTTACGCTGGTGCCTACAAATACTCCCCCAGTAAAGTTCCAAAACAGGTCAGCTTTGGTATTGTGCGTATAATAATTATTCTCCAAACTTTCTTGTAAACTACTTCTTACCCAATTAAAGGTCCCTCGTGAGGACAGGTTAAAATCAATGCTTTCACTGATATTACTGCTTAGGTTAATTCCCTGACGGTAAGAGGTGTTTTTATTGTTATTCAATTGCCCATTAATAATTCCTGGACGGTTTCGTGTACTGAAACTGGAATTAATACTCAAGTTACTTTTCATGAATTTAAGGGGAAACCCATAACTTCCATATAGCCTATACACGTAATAATTATCAAGGTTTACAGGCTTTGTAAATTGCCCTCCCTGGGCCAAGGTCACATCATTCTGGATAAGTGTATCCTGGGTAGCAATAAAGGTCTCATTACCTATATAATCATTCCTGATGTTTCCATAAAGGAAAAACATCCAGGAGCGATTGGTCTCAGGATTAATAATCCTGTACCTGGTAAAAAGCCTATGACTGTATTCCTGATTTAGCTCTGGATTTCCAGTTGAAAGTTGCAATGGGTTGGCATTGCTAATCACATCCTGCAATTGCCCAATAGATGGTGCATCTGTGTCGGTACTATAATCAACTCTTAAATTGCTGAACTCCCCTGTTTGGTATTTAATCACTGCCCGAGGAAGAAAGTTAGAGAATGATCTCTGGGTATTTTCAAAGCCTGGGAATAACCTGTCACTATCAATATAAGCAGCCTCATAATTTAAGTTAGTGAAAATGGAAAGCTTTTCCGTTTTAAAACTATAACCAGCTCCTCCCCTATGGGTAATATAACTGTTTTCGAATCTATTGGTCAAAGTACTGTCAATCCGAATTAAACCGCTTTCTGCTTCCTGAATTTCTACATCCTGATTGGTATCAGAATTATTGTTTGAAACTCGGTATCCAAATCGAAGCCTAGATTTCTCACTTAAAGGCTCATAAAAATTCAAGCCAGCATTGTAATAAAAGCTATTGTACTTGTTTTGCTTGAATTGTATAAGCGAATCAATATTGGCATCCTGAAAATTCGTAGTGACAGCCACCAAATCAGAATTGCTATCGCTATTGTATTTGCTTGTGTAAATATAGGTTGAGAACGCCCTTCCTTTTTTATCAAATTTATACCTATAATTCAAAGAATTGGCAAAACTCATGGATTCTCGAGTCGAAGTGGTCTCATTTTGATTCCTGTTAATAAAGGTATTCTCATCATAAAGGTTATAGGCATCCCTAAGGTTGACAGAATTCCTAAAATCCAAACCTATTCTGGGCCTCAAAACCAAAGCATGTTTCTCATTGATTTCATAGTCTATTCTTGCGCTAAACCTGTGGCTTTGGGTTTTTGTATGGTAATTCCTATCCTCATTATACAATTGAAGACTGTCATCAGGCAAAATGTATTCTCTGGAGGAAGTCCTGTTTAAAACATTGTCTCGGTCATTAAAAAGGTAATTTCCCGAAACCTTTAATTTCGCATCAAGGTATTCATCAGAGAAGTTTGTCCCCAAAGCATTGGTATTTGTAATGCCTGGTAATTCTCCTACAGTTAAGCCATCATTTGATCCTCCACTACTACTTTCCAAACTCCCTAATTCATCTCCACCAAAATTCTGTTGGTTGATATTATTACTCAATCCTAAAACAGAAAACCTTCTGGCCCCATTGAAGAAGTTCATATTTCCTCCACCAATGTAATTATTATCCGTACCGTAGCCTCCATAAAACTTACCGAACCTACCCGCACGCATGTCCGGCTTCGTTATGATATTAATTGTTTTAATGGTCTCCCCATCATCGAAGCCTGTTAACTTAGATTCTTCGCTCCCTTGGTCCAAAAATTCAATCTTCAAGACGACTTGAGCAGGAAGATTTTTTAAAGCAGCAGCAGGATTATCACCAAAGAAAGGCCTACCGTCTACCAATACTTCCTTGACTTCCTCGCCCTGAACCTCAATGACGCCATTTTGGATCACCACACCGGGCATTTTCCGCACCAATTCATCGGCATCAGCCTCTGGCCTGGTTTTAAAAGCATTCGCATTGAATGCCACTGTATCTCCCCTGACCTCGCCAGTAAGCGCATCAGCTGACAACTCAAAGGCTTCTAACTCCTGGCCATCACTTACAATCTCAAAAACGCCCAAATCACTTCCCTCAGAAGATGTTAACTGTTTTTGGAAGGTTTGGTAACCAATAAATGAAAGCTCAATAAGGAAATCTTTCAATATTGGCCTGTCAACTTTAAATTTCCCGTCAAAATCCGTGTAAGTTGATTTTAAGGTTTCACCATCTTGGTTTTTAAAAAAAACATAGGCACCGAACAAAGGTTCCTTGGTTTGGCTGTCAATGATGGTTCCGGTAAACTGCTGTTGTGCAAAAATACTGGAAGTAGTAAAGATGAAAAGAAAGGCAATAAATATGGATGACTTGATCGACATGAAGTAATAAATTATAGAAATAACAATTGGCTTGTTTTTAAATCGAAGGCAAATTGATAATGAATCCATAACATTCAAATGACAATTATGCCAAAGTGACCATGACAGGTTTGTAAGGCAAATTACCCAGATAATTAAAAGGGTCGTTTTCCAGAGAAAATCAAAATTCGTGATAAAAAGACCTCAAAAACTCCCAATTGAAAATAAAACGAATCTTTATTTCAACAAATAGGTAAAATTTGTTTCTGACAATTAGGGCTTTAAAGCATTAGAGAGAAAATTCTTTTAAAGGGGATTTGCATTAAAAAAAAAGTCCTGTTACATTTGTGACACTAAAAAAGAGCAAGTCTTTTTTAATCTTATGATTGGCCGATGGTGTAACTGGCAACACGTCTGGTTTTGGTCCAGAAGAGTCCAGGTTCGAGCCCTGGTCGGCCAACAGTCCTAGTCCCAAGTTGATTCATTCAACTTGGGACTTTTTTTTGTCAAAAAACGAGGGAGCCAATCCATAATATACACCCCAATTATCTCAGGAAAATTAAATCTGTCTATACCCTAAGAGAAAAACTGGTGCTTTCAAAAACAAGAACCTGCAGATAGGATGCTTTTGATTTTGTCAATATCACTGTAGGAAAATACAACAATACCGCAGAAACCCAGTGTTTGTATTTCCCTTGCCTATGGGTTAAAATCCATGGCTATTGATTTTAACGTTGTGTTTTGAAAGAGTTCGCTTGAATTAAGCATTAGAGAATAAAGCTTAACAATAAATTAATCCTTCCCTGCCTCCATCAATAAAACGGCACAGAAAAGGTGGCAAACACTTTTTTTTATTGCCCCCCTCCTTCGTTAATCCACATTCCCAATTTTCAAATGCCGATAAAATAAAAAAACAATAGATTTGTAATTACTGAAATCAGCCATCTAGTGTCCCTAACCCCTGAATGCGATTCCATAATTAAGCCTTTTATAGCAACCTATTTTTCAATTGAATTTAATTTCTTCTATACAGATCCATTTCAACTCCATGTTTACAACAAAACACGTACTTCGGTCAGGCTTTTTGTCTGCCCTACTTTTGATACAACTCTCCAGTTATTCGTCGGCACTTGCCCAGGAAACCGTTACGGGTTATGTATATGAAGACCGCAATAATAATGCAATTAAGGACAAAAATGAAAAAGGCATCAAAGGCGTAGCGGTTACCAATGGCAGAGAGGTTAGTCTAAGCAATGCAGATGGAAGCTATAACCTACCCGCCAATGAGGACATGATCGTCTCAGTCATCAAACCTTCAGGCTATGCCATACCGGTAGATGCCAACAATCAACCCCAATTCTTTTACATCCACAAGCCCGAGGGATCACCTGAAACAGGTGAAAACAGGGTACTTCCTACGGGGAAACTACCCAAATCAGTAGATTTCCCATTGATTGCACAGGAAGAAGACCCGAATTTCTCGGTACTCTTATTTGGAGATCCTCAGGCAGATGACCTCACCAATGCCGGCTACTTTGAAAAAGCTATTGTTTCTGAACTTATTGGGGGCAAAGGAGCTGCCTTTGGTATTAGTTTAGGCGACCTTGGGGCTAGAAATTTATTTGATACCTATATTCAATCCCTTGGGAAAATAGGCATTCCGTGGTACAATTTGCTGGGAAACCACGACATGAACAGCCATAAAGAAGACAAACTCTCGGATGAAACCTATGAAGCCAGCTTCGGCCCTGCCAATTATGCCTTGAATTACGCCAATGCCCATTTTATCGTATTGGATGATGTGATCACACCTAACCCCTCGGGAAATGGCAGCTATATAGGAGGCTTTAGAGAGGATATTCTTGCGTTTGTAAAAAACGATCTTAAACATGTTTCCAAAGACAAGCTTATCGTATTGGCCTTTCATATCCCCATCTATGAATTTGAAAAAGGGCCGGATCAATTCAGGGAAGGAGATCGGCAAAAACTCTTCAATTTACTGAAAGGTTACCAATATACCCTCTCGCTTTCCGGACACACTCATTCTCAAAACCATCACTTTTTCACCACCGAAGAAGGCTGGCCCCATGCAGGCTTTCACCACCATTACAATCCAGGAGCCACTTCAGGTGGGATCTATATCGGTCCCAAAGACAGTTATGGAACCCCCTCCGGCATTATGCGAGATGGCACCCCAAAAGGTTATGCCTTTCTAAATATAACGGACAATACCTACAGCTATGAATACGCTCCTTCCGGAGAAAACGACTGGAAAATGAGTATTCATATGCCAAAAATTGTACCGCAGGCAAAAAAATACAGAGGGGAAATCACCGTAAACTTTTTCCAGGGAACCCCTCGAGACAATGTAAAATACCGGGTAGACGAAGGCGAATGGAAAGCTTTGAACCTAGTACCCGAATACGATAAGTTTTTGTTGGACATCCTCCATGAATGGGATCATGCAGAAGAACTTCCATGGGGGATCAGACCTTCCACCGCTTTGATCTCTTCCCATATATGGAGTGGAAGAATCCCTTCTCAGCTTCCCTTAGGAGAGCATACTGTGGAAGTCCTTGCCAAGGATTGGTTAGGAAGAACCTATACCGCAAAAAAATCATTTAAAATCGTACCTGATAATCAGTAGATAATTGTTAATTATTTAATTGTTAATTGTTAATTAGGAAGATAGACTACCGGTGCCTGGGCTTGTCCAAGGCAATGGTATTTTAAGTGAGAGGTGGTGATGGGGTGAGTGGGGTAATTTGGTAATGGTTAATTATTTAATTGTTAATTGTTAATTGGGGAGATAGATTACCGGTGTCTGAGCTTGTCGAATATCCGATGCCTGAGCTTGTCGAAGGCAAAGTGGTTTTATCGGTATTGTTGCCAATAAATCACAACAATACTGATAAAACCGTTATTTGCTTTCCAATTTCCTATTCGACGTTCAATTAGGTAAAGTTTATAAACTAAGCTTAAACCCTCCATTGACGACAAAACCATCCACTGGGGCATAGATATCCCTGAACTGGGGATCGCTAATGTTGCCTGTATAAATCGTGTCAAACCTGGTCTGACGGGTATCCAACATGTTTTCAAAATTCAGGAAAAGGGAAAAATACTTTCCGATTTTTTTTTCAGACATGATGCCCATGATCCAATAGGATTGCCCGGTACTGCCATCGGAAAGCTTTTGGGGACTGAAGTAATAAGCTTCCAGTCCGACCCAGAAATCGCCATGTTTTTCATACATCAAAACATTGTTCAGCCTGTGTTTGGCCACCAAAGGGTATTCGGTTGCTTCATTGTCATAATGTTCGTTTACATCAGCATAGGTATAGCCTACGAACAGTTTAAAGTCATGGTAACTCCACTTCATATTGGCTTCCACTCCTTGGGTATTGATATAACCTTTGGGCTGGGTGAATGCATACATGCCGTTATTGGTTGACTGCAATAGCATCGGGTCATTGATCTGTGTATAAAACAGTAGGGCATTTGTACTCAAGCTTAAATCACCTGTTACGGGCCATTTGTAATTGATGTCCAAATTAATCCCTGTAGATCGTTCGGCACTGGTTGCTGAAAAGTCTATAGGGAGAATATTCCTGAAGTGCAGTCTTTCTGTATCTTCAGTAAACTGGGTGGGTGTTTTATATCCAAGTCCCCCGCCTGTTCTGAAGGTAAGCTTCTCACTCGGCTCGAACAATAATGAAAATCGAGGCAGGAGATAAGATCCATATTGACTTTGGTAATCACCTCTCAATCCCGTTTCCAGAGTCCATTGTGAAGCCATGTTCCAGGTATTTTGAACGAAAGCCCCGGTAGTGGTATTGGAAAATCCCAGGTCATTGTCAGGATCACCCTGTCTTTGATCAAAATTCTCCGTCCATAGATTAGCCCCTACAATCCACTCCATCTTTTCGCCAAAAGTGACATAATTCAGTTCTGAAAAAGAGGACACCTGCTTTCCACTGAAAACATAGCTAGGTATGGCTATGGACCTGTCGAAAAAACTCACACTGTTTTTCAACTGAATGCGGGAATGGTCGGAAAAGCGATGGGTAGCATCAAACTGTGTAGACAAGCGGTCCGTTTCATTGGATTCAAAATAACCGGACTCCGTTTTGCCGGCTATATAATCCATGTTGCCTCCCAGCCTATCCTCAGTAGTAAAGTTAAAGCCAAGGTTAATTTCTGTTGCTTCATCCAGGTACCAAAACATGCGGGGGTTAATGGTATACCGTTCAAATTCGGGAATCGCTGTAAGCCCTATGCCAGCAGGATCATAAGCGGTGCCTTTGTTATAGGAAGCAAATACGGTGGTTCCAATTTTACCATACCTTTCCGAATAGAAACCACTAAGATCCAAGCCCAATGCCGAGGTCCCGTTTACCATAAAATTAAGCTCCCGTTCTTCACCAGGAGTTTTAGAAATTAGATTTACCAAGCCTGCAATGGCTCCTCCACCATAGAGAGTAGAGGAAGCACCTTTGATTACTTCTACTTGCTTGAGATCAAGCGGAGCAATCTGCATCAAGCTTAAACCTCCCGAATAACCGGAATACAATGGAAGGCCATCTCTAAGTAATTGGGTATACCTCCCATCAAGTCCCTGAATTCGGATACTCGAGTTATAACTGGTTGCTGAAGTCTGCTGGGTCTGTATCCCGGTGCTTTCGTTCAATAGCATGCGAATATCACCGGGTTTCATGTTTCCCTTTTCCGCAAGTTCCTCACCTGCAATCACCTCTACTCTTGTAGGAATATCTTCTATGGTCCTGCCACTCCTTGTGGATGAGACGACCACCTCTTCCATTTCCTCATGGCCATGTTCCATAAATAGCGTCAGCTCTTCTTGCTGATTGATGGGAAAGGATTTTTCCAATTTTATTGATTCATATCCCAAGTGCGTTATAAGGACCGTGTAAGTACCATTTGGGATTTCGTCTATATTGACTTTTCCTTGAATATCACTGGAGGCCCCTTTCTCCAATTGTGGAAAGTAAACGGACACGCCAAATAGCGCCTCCTTGGATTCCTCATCCTTGATCGTAGCGTTAAATGTGTTCTGTGCCATAGCAGTGCCATAAAGGCAAAGCAATAATAGTACTGTGACAATGTGTTTCACGGTAATTAATTAATTGTTGATTGATTGAAAAATTATGGTTGGTAATTAAACCCGAAATAAGCAATGGCCATTCCATCTAGCTCCTTATAGCTTGACATTACTTTCTATGCTGCTCTTAATCGTGAAATTTTTGTAGCCAAGGGTGTAAGCCCTTGGGAAAACCACGAGAACAACCTGATTTTGACGGTATTGTTGCTCTTTTTTCTGCAACAATAATGACAAAATCTTTACTAGTAGATGCCTGGTTTAAATTACCTTTATGTAGATAGGAAGGTCAAGCCTTTGGTGGCTTGAAAAAGAATTTAACCAGAGAAAAAGGTTTGAATTCTGATCTATTACTAGAAATGGTTTCATTTACCTCCTGAAAAGTTAAAGGAGGAAAACCACCTTGTTGAAGTATAAAACCCGGGCAATGTCCACAGGTATAGAAAGGAGAGCATAATCCCGAACTTGGTAAAGCTCCCTGTGTAGGGCCATCAGTACCACTATGACTAACTTCATCCGGACAGCTTTCCAAGGGTGGACAACAGGGCAGCATGGATAAGGACAACACAATAGGTAGCATGATGGCTATGAATAACCTCATGATAAATAAGTGTCTTTTGTTCTTTTGTTCCATTTTCTGGCTGCCTATTGATCGGAAATAAAATTTCCGCATTAGTTAATTTGCTGGACAAAGTTATGGAATTCTTATTCTTTAAAAAATTACCCTGGATAGGAATGTCAAGTAAATCGGATTATTGTTTTTTACCCGTAATTTTACTTTATCGGCTAACTCACCCTAGCCCAAGTCACGCCTTCAAATTATCCACTTGGTTGCTGTTTGAAGATTTCATCTATGCCAGGCAAAGCTAAAACCTCCAAACAGCTTAATTTATATAAAACAGGGAAAGAGATGCTTAGGTTCTTATTTCTCTTCTCATAAATAGGTAATAAGAAAAGGCAAAGCAAAGTAAGGTGGCTGCTATCAGGCCTGTTAACTGTGGCCAAACAATCAGCAGACTATCCCTGATTGAAAGTGGTGAAGGAATTGCCCCAGCCATTTGCTCAATGGTAACTGGTCCCAAACTCCTAACAGAAGGCATTAACAAGGTCGTAGTGGCATCTGCATAGAGTTGACTAGGTGCCAATCGAAGAAAGTTCAATATCATTTCATTAAGGTGCATTACTTGCATTTGAGACAATTCACCTGAACCTGAAGCAAGCATCGTGACCACCATATTGATAACAATCTGATAGAATACCGTGAAAAACAACCAGATACCAATGGCTGTAAGTGCGGAGGTTGATGCCTGCTTAAAGACAATGGAAAGTAAAATTGAAAGCCCTAGCCAAAAGCCTACATAAACAGTACAGAGCACCATAAAACATAGAATTCTTACCAGTTCTTCGACTTCAATCATTACCCCGGTAATGAGCATCCCTCCACCAATCATCAGCAAAGAGAGTGAAAACAACAATGTTCCTACCAAAAGAAGGGAACTGACAAATTTTGACAACAGCAAATTGTCGCGATAAATGGGCTGGGCCATAATCCGTGTTAAGGTACCGTTTTGTTGTTCCGAATTAATGGCATCAAAGCCAAGGCTGATCCCCAATAAGGGGCCTAAAAAATTAAGAAAAACATGAAACGGAGGCAATGTCCCTTCAGTAGTTGTCAGTATTTTAAGATACAAGAAAAGGCTTTCCAAATCTTTGACCTTTGCCACAGTATCTTTTATATTGTTCATGGCCACGGCAGTTGCTCCCCAAAAGGTAAGCATGATAAGTACCAATAAAATAATAAACCTCCAACTGCGAATATGACCAGCTATCTCCTTCCTCACCAATATCCAAAAGGGGTTCCGCTGATTTTTATCGCGCATAGCAGCATTCATATCCAACGCATTTATGATTCCTTTCATTGATTTATAATCTCCTTTATATTGTTTTCAAAATACTGTTGATAAATATCCTCTAGTCCATATTCTTTCTTTTGAACCCCTGTGATAGGATATCCTTTTTCCACCAAAAACCGGACAATATCAGGGGTAACATCCTCAGTTCCTGAGATGCAAATAGCATGAGAATCAACGGTAATTCCTTCAATAGAAGGTAACTGAAGTAATGCTGTTTCCTCCTTCCATGGCAGGTCAATGGAATTTTTAAAGGTTACATTTACCTCAACCGATTTGCCAGAAAAAAGGCGATTTGAGAGGGAAGCGATACCCCCTTCGATCAGGAGTTCACCTTTCACAAAAATCCCAACCCTATCACAAACCTGCTGCACCTGATGAAGGTGATGGGATGAAAGCAATACTGTAAGTCCTTTTTCCCTACTTAACCGTAAAATAAGAGACAAAAACTCTTTGACCCCACTCGGATCAATACCTAAAGTAGGCTCGTCCAATACCACAACCTGAGGTTTTTTAATAAGCACTTCTGCCAAACCCAAGCGTTGCTTCATTCCTCTTGAATAGGCCGCTGTTTTTTTATGAATGGCCTCTGCTGGCAAGCCAACCAGATCCATTACGGCTATGGCATCTTTTTGAACTTCACAGCGTGGTATCCCATTCAATTCTCCGATATACATCAAGTTTTCCAAGGCAGACATATTATCGTAAAACCCAACATTGTCTGGCATATAGCCCACGATTTTCTTTACAGCTATGGGATCCTTGGTGGAATTAACCCCACAAACATGCGCCGTTCCAGCACTCGGCTCAGTTAGTCCCATCATCATCAGAATAGTGGTCGTCTTTCCTGCCCCATTTGGGCCCAACAAGCCAAATATTTCACCTTTATTAATGGTGAGATTCAATTCATTGACTGCAGTGAAAGTGCCATATTTTTTTGTCAGGCCTTTCAACGCTATTACCTCCTTATCCATGACCATTTTATCTTCTTCCGAACTTTCGAATCAGTACATAAACAAATCCAACAGCAATCAATATTATCAAAATACCGATACCCCCAGACAATAGGGATGTTTTTACCGTTACCCTATAGGTTGCCATACTCGTGCTATCTGAATTTTTGGCAGTGAACTTACTTACATAATCTCCTGCCAAAGTTTTATTAGGAACTGACAAAGTAGCGATCACATCTGCACTTTTACCAGGCTCAAGTACTTCCAACTCAGAGGGAGAAAAGCTTACCTCCCATTTTGATGGCGTATTTGCAGTAAGTGATATTTCATTTAAAGGAAGTGAACCTGTATTTATAACTTTAAGGTGGATTTCAGTATTTTTTCCTTCTGTAATTTCACCACTCAAACGGCCTGAAGGAGTTGTAAGCTCTAATTCATATGCTCCTTCCACAACTGCCTCAAGCTCCAGTTCCATCGAATCATTTCCAGATTTTGCATATATAGGAAAGGTATACTTCTTTGGAGCAGCATCATGGGCCGGTTTCACCTCAACATTGATACTTTCCGATTTGCCAGGCTCCAAATTAATAGAAGTGATTTGACTTCCTCTGGCCTTAAATACCAGCCTCCAACCTTTAGGGGCTTCAGCCTTGAGTTCATAAACCTGTTCCTTGTCAGAGTTGTTTTGTAGGTTTGTCTGAAAACGAAAGGTCTCATTAACCGGTGCTTCGATATTAAATAGGCGTGCGGTAAACGAGGATTCAGATTTTACATCTTGTGCAGAAACCGCAATTGGAATAAGGTGAAACAAAAGGACTACTAATAATGGAAGAAACCATTTCTTGCCCCATCTGAGGCCTTGTTTTTGTAAATAAACGGCTGACATAATAATAAATAAGTGAATTTATAAATTAAATTAATAAAGTTAAATCTTTGTCTATTTATCGTATGATAGCTATCCTGATAGCGGTTTCAATTTTAAATATGAAGGAAAAAAAATGCAAATAATTAACTTTTTTTAACAAATAGCTGCTGATACTGGTGGGGGGGGATAATTGTTAATTGTTAATTGTTAATTGTTAATTGTTAATTGTTTTTTAAGGTATATACTTCAAGAATCTATTACCGGTGTTTGAGACTTTTAGACTTCCGTACCGGTCCCTGAGCCTGTTAAAACGATGGTACCTGAGCTTGACGATACCCGGTGCCTGAGCCTGTCGAAGGCAAAGAGTTGTTTACGCGAGAATTCCCTTGTTTATTCACTTTGCTGTTCGAGCCAGGTCTGACACGGAAGTGAACTCCATAACGATATATGAATGGGTATGGCTGTATTATTTAGAATCATATTTATGGCCAAAGCATAATTTTAATCCTAACAGCCTGAAAGGAATCAATAATAATCATGAGGCGAAAACCTGTAGACATAAGGGAATATTTATCTGTAAATCAAATAGTTACAAGATTACATTTTTTAAAATCACTTGCAATTCTCAACTTTATCTACTAGCGATTTTAACCAAATCTTGTTATCTTTATTAGTCAACCTCGGTTTATGGAAAAGTCAAAAGACAAAGTCAAAGAACCCTTTTCTGCATATGGAAACTATTCCTATGCAGACTACCTCTCCTGGCAACTGGATGAGATGGTGGAATTAATTCGGGGAAAAGTATTCAGGCAGGCGGCTGCAGCGCCTCGAAGAATCCATCAAGAGCTTACGGTAGCATTGGTTACGAGAATTCATGGATTTTTAAAAGGAGGAAGCTGTAAGGTGTATACCGCCCCCTTTGATGTACGCCTTCCGGTCTCTTCCAGAAAGCACAAGGATATCGATACCGTAGTGCAGCCAGACCTATGTGTAGTCTGCGATCGGGAAAAACTGGACGATTTGGGCTGTGTGGGTGCTCCCGACTTGGTCGTAGAAATTCTCTCTCCCGGTAACAATAAAAAGGAGCTGCAATTGAAATATGAAGTGTACGAAGCATCTGGAGTGAAGGAATATTGGGTGATCCATCCCGACGAGTGCACTTTGCTGATCTATACACTGGAAGGAGGAAAGTACCGCCCCTCTCGACTATTTACCTTGGGAGATCGGGTCAAGTCGCAGGCACTTGCTGGATTTGTTTTAGATTTGGATGAAGTGTTTGGGGAGTTGTGAATATAGGTTACTGGCTATCCATAGACCATCAAACAAGCATTGTTATTTTAACCTCTTCCTCCATAAACCAAATTCCATTCACCATTAAATTCTTTCCATAACTCACTATAAATACGATGGGTACCTATTGTTTTTATAAATTCAATTGTAGCGTTAAAGGTTTAATGCTATTATTGTGGTTAAAACGCATAAGAATTAACCCAAAATGAACAAATACATCGTTGTTTTAGCCCTACTCAGCAATTTAACCTTTACTATTTCCTGCTCAGAGCGCCAAAAAGATAATCAGGCTACGGAAGAGAGTCCAAATAATTTTTTGCAGGATAAAAAGTTTTTAGAAAAATTTGACCCAAACCTTGTAGAGCTAAGTACGGAAGACAAGCAGGCCAAAATCCTGGTATCCCCTAAGTACCAGGGTAAAGTTTTCACCTCCACCGCAGCAGGTGAAAATGGAGAAAGCTTTGGCTGGATAAACTATGAAGCATTTGAAGGCCCATTAGACAAGCACATGAATGCCTATGGAGGAGAAAGTCGCCTATGGCTTGGGCCAGAAGGGAATAAGTACTCTCTGTATTTTGAACCGGGGAAAAAAATGGCGTTTGAGAACTGGCACACTCCTGCAGCCATTGACCATGAACCCTGGGAAAAAACCAAGACTGGCCCGAGGGAAATAGCCATGGCCAAATCAACCTCCATTACCAACTATCAAGGAACCGAGTTTAAGTTACAGCTTCAACGAACCGTTGCACTTCTGGAAAAGGAGGAAATCTTAAAAAACACTGCTTTGACAGCCGATGTCTCTGCCATCAAAATGATAGGCTATACCACCATCAATTCCATTCAAAACACAGGGGATTTTGAATGGACTCAAGAAACCGGAGCCCCCTGCCTCTGGGTTTTGGACATGTTCAGGCCCAGCGCAGAAACCACCATTATATTACCTCTCAAGCCAAATGACACCAAAGAAGGAACCACCAGCAACTATTTCGGGGAAATTCCGGAGGAAAGAATTGAGATTACAGATAAGTACCTGTTCTTAAAGGCCGATGGCTTAAGCAGAGGCAAAGTGGGCGTATCTCCCGAAAGAGGGCTTCCAATGGCCGCCAGCTATGACCATATCAACAAATTATTGACCATCACTACCTTCAATATATCTACTGAATTGCCCTACCTTAATCAGGAGTGGAACACCGATGCTGATCCTTTCAAAGGGGATGCGGTCAATGCTTATAATGATGGTCCCCTAGAGGACGGTAGCCAGATGGGTCCCTTTTACGAATTAGAAAGTGTTTCTCCCGGAGCCTTTCTTTCTCCCGGCCAAAGCATGGAGCATTTCCACAATGTATACCACTTTACCGGAAAGGAAAATGCTTTAAATGAAATCACCCAGCAATTATTGGGGATTACTATTGCAGAGATAAATGGGGTGTTTTTTTAAATGTTAATTGTTAATGTTAAT
>NZ_ATNM01000144.1 GCF_000427295.1 Cyclobacterium qasimii M12-11B
TAAGTTATTTTCAGATTCTTGATTCTCGCAAAGGCGCTAAGACGCAAAGGGAATAGGGAGGCCTTTTATTGAAAAGGTACCCTTTGGATTGTTTTTTTATTTTTGAATTTCTTTGCGGCTCCGCGACTCTTCGTACAATATTTATTGGGAATCTATTTAGGAGGCCATTTCGGTCTCATTTATTATTTTCTTGAATTGAGTAGGGGTCATGGTTTTAAATTTTTTGAATTGTCGGTTGAAGTTGGCCAGGTTATTAAAGCCGCTTTTATAGGCCACTTCCAGGATGCTGTCATTCTGCTCCATCAACAATTTGCAGGCATGCCCAATCCGAATTGAATTTAAATACTCCACAAATGTAATTCTGTATTGGTCTTTAAAGAAAATGCAAAAAGTGGAAACTGCCATATTGGCTATTGAGGCAACCTCTGCCAGGCTGATGTCTCGGTTAAAATTGTTCAGTATATAATTTTTAACTTTTGAAACCCTATCTGTATTGGGTGGATCCAATTGTGCCACATAAACTGGGCTGGCCAGCAATTCGTATTCCTCAGTATGGGCTAGGATGTTAAATATGGAGAGCAAATTGGATAACCTTTGAATCCCATTCATGTGGATCATTTCGGTTATTAATGGATTGATTTGTTCTTTTGCTTTTCCATAAAAGGACATTCCTCTTCTAGAAAGTTTTTGAAAGTTTCTGAAGGGTTCCATCTCAGGAAGGTTGAGGAATTCACCACCTAAAAAGTCCTCTTTAAATTGAATAACCAATGCATCTGCCTCCTCTGTGGCCTGTCCATTGACATAGATGGAGTCATTTGACCAAACATGAGGCAAATAGGGCCCTACCAAAACCAAATCTCCGGTTTGAAAATTGCCAATATGATCACCTACCATTCTCTTTCCAGTACTTTTTAAAACCAGTACCAACTCATATTCCGGGTGAAAATGCCATGGACAAGGGATATATTGTCCTTTTTCCCTAAAAACAATAAAGGATTTATCAAAGTCCTGTGGTAATCTGATTTCTTTGCATTTCATGGTTAGAGGGTTAAGGTAATAGCCTTTAATTTAGAAAATTACCTGTAAATAAAAAAGGTTCTTTATGTGGAAAGGGTAAATCGGTATTTAGAATAATTGCTTTTGGTATTATTGTCTTTAAAACCTCCAAAAGGAAACCTAATGCACTGTCAGTATTTGGTTTTGCCCAACGAATGATTGGGTTATTGTATAGTTGTAATTATTTATATTTGTTTCATTTGGATTTGTAAAGCTGAAAAAGAGTGAGAAGAAGTTGACTTTGGGCCTGCGTCATTGCCTAGATTGAAGAATACCGCAATTCAGAAAAAGGAGCATAGGGGTTAAGAGCATACAATATGAATATGAAAGACCTGTAGGGAGATTCGGGTTTTGAGATTTAAAATAGGTAATTACCAATAGAGAAGAGGGGGGGATAAAACAGGCTGCTAAATGTCCTTTATGTACACCTCTCAGTAAATGGTGAAAACATGTTGCGCCAGAAATTTAAAAAGGTACTCTAAGCACTAAAAAAAATCGGGAAGAATAAGTAGCCTTTAATGGAATGAACATTTCTTTAATAAACTATTTCGTAGACATTAGGTGAAGTTAAGGTTTGTTAAAATGAAGGCTGTTTTTGATAAATTTCAAATTTTTTAACCAATAATGAGCATAAACTTGGCTTTTATGGTTTTCTGCTACTAATATTCCTATAATTACCCGATCTATTGTTTTGCAAGTGTAAATAAAACTTGGTTTTGTTACAAAAAATACAATTATGGACCCACTATTTACTTGAATTATTAACCATTTGTGTAAAATAATACAAACTTAATTTTTTAGTTTTATTAGTATTAAAAATAATTGTAATAACTTTTAAGCGTATTTAAACACCACGAATTAATAAATAGATGAAATGTGGTCAATAATTTAATGAAAAAATAACCGGCTTAATCCACTTTGCTCCTCTAAGTCCTTGTTATTGGTTTAAACCCAGTACAAAGATTTAAAGGTAATTCACAAACCAAAATTCAATGTTATGATAAAAATTCTTACCAAATTTAAAAAGCAAGTTGATGCTTTTTCAAAACCTTATAGCCTGCCTAGCAAAGGGAAATTGCGCGGATTGGCTTTTAGTTTTTGGGTACTGATGGGAATCTCTTTTGTAGGGGTTTCAGGTGCACAAGCACAGAACGAAGTTACTGTAACGGGAGTGGTTATGGATGCTTCAAACAGTGAAACATTACCAGGCGTTAATATTCTTTTGCAAGGTTCCGGTATCGGTACCATTACAGATATTGACGGAAGTTATTCAATAAGTGTTCCAAGTAGTGAAGCTACCTTGGTTTATTCATTTATCGGTTTCTTAAACCAAGAAATCAAAGTAGGTAACCAAACTACCATTGACGTTCGTCTTGCCTCTAGCGCAACAGATTTGAACGAGGTTGTAGTAGTTGGTTATGGTACTCAAAAGAAAAGTGATTTGACAGGAGCAGTTACAAGAGTAAATGCTTCTACCTTTAAAAACCAACCGTTGACTCAGGTATCTGATATGTTAGCAGGTACAGTTGCTGGTTTTTATGGTACCCAAGGAACTTCAGCTTCTGGTGGTAGTTCTCTGGAAGTTAGGGGACCAACGTCTCTTACTGGTGGTACCTCTCCTCTTATTGTTGTGGATGGGGTTATTTTCTATGGTGAACTTTCTGATATCAATCCAAATGATATTGAGTCTATTGATATCTTAAAAGATGCAAGTTCTGCAGCTGTATTTGGATCCAAAGCAGCTTCTGGTGTAGTAATGATTACTACTATTAAAGGAGAATCAGGTAAGCCTTCTATTAATTTCTCTGCAAAAACTGGTATCAATACCATTACAAACCAGAATTTCAGGCCAAAAAATGCTGCTGAGTATGAGGATTTCAGAAGAGATTTCTTCAGAACTTTGGGAGTAGCTGATACCCCTGATTATTACTGGGATGATCCTGCTAATTTATCTAGTGGTGTTACTATTGACCAATGGAGAGCTGCAAATGGAAATTCTAACCCAGACAATACGCAGGAATACCTTAGTAGACTTAACTTCTTCGATACTGAAATCGACCAGTATCTTGCTGGAAACACAACCGACTGGTTAGATCAAACGACTCGTCAAGGTGTTAGACAAGATTATGATTTGAGTATTAGTGGTGGTGATGATAAATTCCAGTATTACTGGTCTTTGGGTTATGTAGACAACCAGAATTTCATGGTAGGTGATGACTTTAGCGCCATTCGCTCAAGAATAAACCTGGACTTTAAAGTAACTGATTGGTTAAATGTAGGAACCAACACACAATTTTCTAATACTGACAATAGCTCAGTTCCAGCAAGTACTAATTTTGCTTCTATTAGTCCTTATAGTACATTATATGACGAAGATGGTAGTCAAAGCTGGTATCCTCACGGATATCCGATCATTGTAAATCCATTGATCAATAATACTTATCAGGAAAGGCTCAATAAGACAACTGGGATTTTTGCTTCTATTTATGCAAATGTCAAATTGCCTTTTGGAATTCAATATAAATTATCCTACCAGCCAAGGTTTAGCTTCCAGAAAAATTACAACTTCTGGGGACCTGAAACCATTATTGGTGGAAGAGATAGATTGGATGGCTATGGTACTAGAAACGACTATTCTTTGAATGCTTGGATGGTTGATAATATCTTAAGCTGGAACAAAGAAATTGGCGAACATAATTTTAATGTAACGCTTCTTTACAATGCAGAACAAACGAAAACATTTGAGTCTTATGGAGAAAACCAAACTTTCTCACCTAATCAAGCATTAGGATTTAATGGCCTTCAGTTTGGGTCTAGACCATTGGTGAACACTGATGATACTCAGGCTGGTGGAAATGCCTACATGGCAAGACTTAACTATACTTATTTAGACAGGTATTTGTTGACTACCTCTGTGAGAAGAGATGGTTATTCAGCATTTGGTGCAGACAATAACGTTGCGACTTTCCCTGCTGTAGCTTTAGGTTGGATCGTTTCTGAAGAAGCATTCTTCCCTAAAAATACTGCTGTTAGTTTATTGAAACTTAGAGGTTCTTGGGGTGTCAATGGAAATAGAGACATCGGAATCTATTCTTCTTTGGCACAAATCGGAACCAACTTGTATTACGATGGAACAAACGTTCAACTTGGATTGTACAACAATACATTGGCAAACCAAACATTAAGATGGGAAAAAACTACCTCTTATAATATTGGATTGGACTTGGGACTGTTGGAAAATAGAATTGATGTTTCTGCAGAATACTATGACATGACAACAACAGATTTGTTGATGAACCGTCAATTGCCTCAGATTACAGGTTTTTCAAGTATTACAGCCAATTTAGGTGAATTGAGAAACAAAGGTTTGGATGTGACTATCAATACAGTCAATGTAAATCGTCCTGACATTTTATGGAAATCCAACTTTGTATTCTCTTTGAACAGAAACGAAATTGTAGAATTGTTCGGTGATATGGAAGAAGTAATCGTAGATGGTGAAACAGTTACCAGAGCGGTACCAGATTATACCAATCAGTGGTTCCCAGGTCAAGCAATTGATGTAGTATGGGATTATAATGTAGAAGGAATATGGCAGTTGGATGAAGCTGATGAAGCGGCAGTATACAATATGCAACCAGGTGATTATAAATCTGAAGATGTTAATGATGATGGTGTTTACGACGCTTTGGTTGACAAACAATTCATTGGATATACAAGACCTAGATACCGTTTAGGTTTAAGGAATGATTTTACTTTCCTTAAAGATTTCACTGCATCTATATTCTTAAGAGCAGATTTGGGTCACGTAGGAGAATTTACTTATGCTACTCATGAGTCCTCAACTTATGACAGGATCAATATCATGAACATTCCTTATTGGACTCCTACCAATGGCGAAACTGAATATCCTCGTACTTCTGAAGTACACGGTGCTTATGGTGGTGGATTGAGAGTGTTTAAATCAATGAGTTTCCTTAGGGTTCAGGATGTTTCTTTGTCCTATAATTTGCCTTCGCATTTTGCGCAGAAATTGCAAACAAAAAGTATTAGAGTATTTGTTTCAGCAAGAAACTTAGCGACGTTCACTAAATGGCCAGGTTATGATCCTGAATCAGGAAATACTGCCATGCCAAAATCGTTCTCTGCTGGTATCAATCTTTCGCTTTAATGTTTAGACCAATAAGATTTAAATAATATGAAATATATAAAACAATATTTGTTCCTATTTCTGGTAAGTAGCCTGGCATTTTCCTGCTCAGAAGATTTACTGGAACAAAAACCGCTCTCCTTTTTTGCACCGGAGAATGCGTATATAGACGCAGCTGGTTATGAAGCTGGTTTGGTTACCATGAGAAAAGCCCTTACTGAGGGTGTTACGGGTAGTAGAAGACACTATATGGTAGGTGAATGGTCTGCTTCTGAGGCAGGTACACCAACTTTTCAAATGGACTGGTTTCAAACCACTCCTTTCTTTGATCGTTACTATACCTTTGTACCTCTTTTTACGGAGTCTTTTGAATTTATCAAAAACGCCAACGTTGTTATCAGTAGAATTGATGACATAGAATGGGATGATGAATCTACGAGAAATGCCATTTTGGCTGAAAGTTTGTGGCACAGGGCTTTCTGGTATTACTGGTTAATTAATTCTTATGGTGATGTACCATTTGTAGGTGAAGAGGTAACTGGTGTAAGATTGGATTACCAAACACATAGCCGCTGGGCCATTCTTGATAAAATTCAAGCAGATTTGGAATATGCCGTAGGAGCGTTACCAGAAACTGCAGTTCCAGGAGCAATTACTAAAGGTGCTGCTAATCACTTATTGACAAAGGTTTACCTTGCCAATATGGAATTTGATAAAGCTATTGCCTCTTCTTCTGCTGTTATCAATGGCAATTATGCATTGGTTGAAGAACGATTTGGTTCTGAAGCGGATATCGCTGAGAAAAACATTATTTGGGATTTACATCGTCCAGGAAACAGGAATATTGGTGCAAATACTGAAACCATTTTGGCTATGGTGGATAGATTTGAAGCTCCATCAGGTGCTCAAACCGCAGGATTATATACAATGAGACATTTCCATGGCTCTTGGTGGCATTCTACAATCAGAGATAGCCAGGGACTAAGAGGTACTTTGGATAGTGGTCCAAGATATGATTCCTTAGGAAGAGGAAATCCAGATATGATTTCTACTCCTTATAGTTTCTATGACATCTGGGAAGAGCAAGGGTTTGATTTTACAAACACTCCTGACCTTAGAAGAAGTGATATCAACTGGGTAGACAAACATGAAATGATTTATAACAATCCTGAATCTGTAGATTTTGGAAAACCTGTAGACATTTCTTTTTTAACTGCTCCTCAAGATTCAGTTTACAAGCATTTCCCACTTCCTATTTATAAAACCTACGTGCCACAACAATCCCCAACGGCAGTACCTATGGGTGGAAATGGTGACTGGTATATCTTTAGACTTGCTGAAACTTATCTTCTTCGTGCAGAAGCTTACTATTGGAAAAACCAAATGGCAGAAGCTGCAGCGGATATAAACATGGTTAGAACAAGAGCCAATGCGCTACCAATAGATGCATCTGATGTTACCATCGAATACATCTTTGACGAAAGAGCTAGAGAGTTATTCCTTGAAACACCTCGTCATTCAGAAATGGTAAGGGTATCTTATATCATGGCTTCTCAAAACCTTGGAGGTTATACTCTTGATGGATTTTCAGACAAAAACTGGTGGCATGATAGAGTTATGGAAAAAAATATCATGTATACCATCAAGCCTATCGTGATTGGTAATACACCTGCAATAGCACCTTTCCATGTGTTATGGCCTATTGACAATAATGTAATTACAGCAAACTCCTTAGGGACCATTAACCAAAATATAGGTTATGTGGGTGCTGAAAACAATGTTGCACCTTTGCAAGTAATAGAATAATTGAAAAATCCCCCTGTTAAGTTTTTAGCAGGGGGATTTTTTTTTAACCAAGCCCTTTCAACTAGAATCATTACCAATATTCAATACCAGGAATATTGGAAAAAGAGATGTTATTTTTTGCTGACTAATTTTATCTGAAGTAATTTGATACAATTATACTTTCAAGCATTTTAAACCCAAAACACCTTATAACCATTCTATTAGGCAATGAAATCATTTCAATATCAGCCTAGCCTTACAATCTTCTACCAGATTATAGGAGCGCTGCTCTCCAAATCAAATAGAAGGTCTTCCTTTTGTTAACATCAACGGAGAAGGGGATTAAAACCCTTTTGTTTAATAGGTTTTAAAACGATTAAATACGTTTCATTAAATATTGACTCATGAAAACAATCTTCCCAAGATCCTGTCACCTTATTTTTTTCGGATTAACAATTTTGCTGTTTGGCCAAGAGGCACATTCACAACAAAACAATTCCTCCTGGAAAGCAGGAGTCGGTAGCGTGGAAATTACCCCAAAGGAATCTATTTGGATGGGAGGCTATGCCGCGAGAAATCATCCATCTGAAGGTGTTAGGCATTCCGTTTGGGCAAAAGCCCTGGCAATTGAAGACCCTAACGGTAAACTTGCTGTGGTAGTGACCACTGATTTGTTGGCCTTTAGAAAATTTTTGTCTGATAATATAAGAGACCAACTGAAGGACAAATATGGTCTTTCAAGGGATCAAATAATCCTCAACAGTTCGCATACCCATACCGGTCCTGAGACCGATTATCCAAGATATGAATTCCAGCTTAGTCAAAGCGAATACAATAAAATCCAACAATTCTCCAGCAGGGTAGAGCGAGAAATAGTGGACTTGGTGGGCTATGCCATCAAATCACTAGAACGGGTAAAACTGTCTTCTGAAAATGGGGTAACCAGGTTCCAGGTCAACAGGAGAAATAACAAAGAAGCCCAATTAAACGCCCAAACTGAATTGAAAGGTCCAAATGATTATGCTGTTCCAGTTATAAAAGTAGAGGACCTGAAAGGAAACCTTAAAGCAATACTTTTTGGCTATGCTTGCCATCCTACTGTCCTGTCTGATTATCAAATATCAGGGGACTATGCAGGTTTCGCTCAGATAGAACTGGAGAAGCTTTACCCAGGAGCTACCGCCTTGTTTTTTCAAGGCGCAGGAGCCGATCAAAACCCATTGCCTAGAAGGTCTGCACCACTTGCTCAACAGTATGGCAAAGAGCTCGCAGCAGCCGTAGAGCGAGTTATAAACGAAGACATGAATGTATTGGAAGGGACACTATCAACGGCCTATTCAGAAATAGACCTGACCTTTGCCAAAGCTGTCCCTACCAAAGGGGAACTGGAAGATATAATAAGTGGTGTGATCCCAGGTTATCCGGATTACCTGAAAGAATATGCGAAAATTTGGATTGCCCGATTGGATAAAGGAAAAGAAATAAAAGATTCCTATCCTTACCCTGTACAAGCATGGAAGATTGGCAACCAACCTCTTTTTGCCTTAGGAGGGGAACTCCTTGTTGGTTATTCTCTGGAACTGAAAAAGATTTTTGGCCCGGATATAATTGTGATGGGCTATTCCAATGATGTGATGGGCTATATCCCCACCAAAAAAGTCCTCGCAGAAGGTGGCTATGAAGCAAACAGGTCTCCTCTTTTCACCACCCAATGGGCAGCTTCAATTGAAGACAATATCCTTTCAGAGGCCGTAAAGCTTGCAGAAAGTTTAGGCATTAAAACCGTGGATTATCCCTTAGTAGCGCCATGAGAAATAACAAAAAAAATATAGACGGCATAAAGTACCTTTCTATTTTGGTACTGATAGTTAGCAGCCTTTTTAGCGCTTCCCTTTTATCCGCTCAGGATACGGCAGTGCATTGGAAAGCCAATGTGGCAAAAGTAGACATTACGCCTAAAGTCCCCATGTGGATGGCAGGATTTGCTTCAAGAACGGGGCCTTCCGAAGGTACCATTCACCCTATATGGTCCAAAGCACTTGCCATTCAGGATGCGGATAAGAATACCGCGGTTCTTATTACAAGTGACCTTTCCGGCATGCCTCGTGACATGTCCAGAAGAATTAAGGATGAAATAAAGAAACGCTACTCACTTCCTGATGCTGCCGTGTTGTTAAATTTTTCTCATTCCCATTCTGGTCCTGTGCTTAAAGATTACCTGTACCATGTGTATCCTTTGAGTGAAAGCGAGGTAAAAAAGGTCATTGATTATTCGGCATGGTTGGAAGAACAGATAGTAGCATTGGTAGGGGAAGTGTTGAAAGGATTGGCCCCCTCAAAGATTTATTCGGAGAATGGAGTGGCCAGGTTTCAGGTAAACCGAAGAAACAACACAGAATCTGCCATTGATATAGTATCCGATATGGTTGGGCCCAATGATTATGCTGTTCCGGTACTGAAAGTTACCGATATGGAAGACAATATCAAGGCCATTACCTTTGGTTACGCTTGCCATGCAACCGTTTTATCTGTGACACAGTGGTCGGGAGATTATCCAGGTTTTGCACAGATTGAATTGGAAAAAAGATATCCTGAGGCTACCGCCATGTTTTTTCAAGGAGCAGGAGCCGATCAAAATCCTTTGCCAAGAAGAACCATTCCTTTGGCCAGAAAGTATGGAAAGGAATTGGCGGCCGCTGTAGAAAGTGTGCTGGAAGAAGAAATGAAGCCTTTGGAAGCACATTTACAGACAGCTTATACAGAGGTTGAGCTGGGATTAAATGAGCCACCGTCCAATGAAGTCCTGGAAAAGATGATCAAGGAGAGCAGTGGGCATTACCAGCGCTGGGCCAAGATGATGTATGAAAAGGTCAAAAACAATGATGTTGATACGTCTTACCCTTACCCCATTCAGATTTGGAAATTAGGAAATCAATTCATGATTGCATTGGGTGGTGAGCCAGTTGTGGATTACTCCGTGAAGCTGAAAACCCAGTATGGGAAAGAATTGTTTGTCCTTGGTTATTCAAACGATGTGATGGCTTATATTCCTACCAGAACAGTGTTGAACGAAGGAGGTTACGAAGGAGCCACTTCTCAAATCGCTTTTGGTCATCCAGGCACCTGGAAGCCAACCCTGGAAACAAAAATATTTAGCCGAATTAACCAGATGATGGCTGATTTTTAAGGTTTCTTAGTTAATTCCTAATCCAATAGAAGGCAATTTTACCCCGTAATAATGGACAATAAAACAGCGAATAGAAGGGACTTTATAAAACAAAGTACACTTTTGGGCTTGGGCATGTATTTAAGCCCTTTTACCCTCTCTTCTACGCCGTACAAACCTTTTGATTACCCTGATACGGAACAATTGCTTGATTGGTCCGATTGGGAAAAGTACCGCCACTCAGTCAATCATCCTTGCCTGACAATCAAGGAAGAGAACCTGAAAGCGGCTAAAGAGAATATTAAAAATTACGACTGGGCCAGGGTTCATTTTGATCGGATTGATGAGATCATAAAGCAGCATATTGGCAAGATCACACCTGACTTTTTAGAGAGTATGGTGGAAGAAACAACACCAGGTGACCCGCTTTGGACGCCTTGTCCTTCTTGTAGAGACAAAGGCTTGCCGGTTCATCCTCATGGCTTGTGGAGTTGGGACGTGGATAATCCAGAGGAAATCCAATGTACTGAGTGTGACACCGTGTTCCCTAACAGTGGATATCCTGAGGAAATAGTCCTAACGACCACTTGGGGGAAGACTCAAAAACTTACTTATTGTGGCGGAGATCCCTTTGTGATCTTCAAATACAAAGAGGGTAGGCCTAGCTTTACCGCCAATATAAGGTCCAGGAAAGTACAATGGATAGCAGGATTTTGCAAAACCCTGGCAGAAGGATATTTGCTTACCGAAGACATTACTTATGCGGCCACCTGTAGAGAGATGCTACTCCGGCTAGCCAAATGCTATCCGGGCTGGCTTGTCCATGTGGGATATGGTGAATTTGCGGACATGGATCCAAAAATGGCGGCACTCAATATGATGAAATTGCCCGAGCCAGAGTTGTGTCCTCCGCCCAATGTGCCAGACCATTATCTTTGGACAGGGTTTTGGAGTGCAGGAAGGGCAAGTGGAGTAGGCTTGGAATCTGATTTTGTGAGAAAAGTTGTCACAGCCTATGACCTCACCTGTCAGGCGAAAAAATCAAATGGAACGCCTCTTTATACTGAAAAAGACAAACGCACAATAGAAAAAGACCTGCTTCTTGAAAGTACCATTTTGCTGGTTTGCGACAAAAAATTAAACAATAAATCGGTGAGTAACCGTACCGCCGTAGCCTTGGTTGGAATGTGTGTAGGGCATCCTGGTTTGGTCAGGTTTGGACTTGAAGGATTTAACATGACTGTTGATGGTTGGTATTTACCGGATGGCACTACCAGTGAATCCCCATTTTATGGCCTGATGACCTTGGGAGGGATATGGGACATGGCGCAAGCTGCTCATGGATATTCAGACCCCTCAGGTTATAAGGACGAGACGGGGAAACGAATAGATGATTTAGACCTTTACCATGACACCAATTACAAATTGGTTTGGGAGGCTTTTTACAATGGTTTGCAGGGAGATTTGAATTACCCACCCTATGCAGATTCCTTCGAAAGCACCAAATTGGATGTGGCTTATGTGGAATTAATGGTAGCCAATTATCCGGAAAACAAGGAATACCTCGCCTTGCTAAAAGAACTTTGTGGAAATGAACTGCATATGCACAGTGGATCACCCGGCTTTAACAGTGAATTTACAGACAGTGAGGTAGAGCCGGTCCTCCGACTTCCCTATGACCTTACCAAGCCCAATGGTTCTTTGTCTTTCTCCATGTATTACAGAAAACCAAACCTGGAAAAGGAAAAAGGAGCAGATTTGACGCTCCCAGATTGGTGCCCTCCAAATCTGCAAATTGGCCACCTTAGAACAGGGATTGATGGCAGGGAAAGCTTATTGTTATTGAGTGCAAGCCCCTGGGGTGTTCACCATGAAAATGACAGCCTCAACCTTTACTATTGGAAAAAAGGCACTGCCTTGCTTTCAGACTTGGGGTATTTATGGGATCATCCATTGAAGCCTAATAATATCAGGGCCCTGGCACACAATACTGTGCTTATTGATGAGGACAATCAAATTAGCAGGGATAGAGGTGGAGAAGTATTGCTTTTCAAAACTTTTTCTAAGGTGAAAGTAATGGAAATGGCTTCTACGGCTTATTCCCAGGCTTCGGTTTACAAGCGAACCTCTGTTTTGGTAGATCATGGAAACGGTAAGAGCTATGTGGTGGATTTCTTTAGGGCACAGGGCGGTGAAATTCAGGATTACGTTTTCCACGCTTCGAGTAATCAGCTAACAATAAACGGTCTCTCTCCAGTGGCCAAGGCTGGATTGACACTTTATGATTTTGAGGACATCAAAACCAGCGATGGCAATGGAACCTGGAGCAGCGAATGGAAAAATGAGAATGGATTGACTACTCGGGCATGGTCGCTTGGGCAAGAAGGCGAAGAAATGTTTGTTGGCGATGGCTGGGGACAAAAGGATTGGAAAAATGCAGACATTGGTGCTACTTTGCCGTATTTTGTAAGGCGGAAAAAAGGAGGCAAACTTCAGACTTTTGTCTCTGTTTTTGAAGGGTTT
>NZ_ATNM01000145.1 GCF_000427295.1 Cyclobacterium qasimii M12-11B
AACGTATTTCTCGTTCACCTTTTTTTTGGTTCAAAATTCAGAACAATGAGAGTTAAAAGATTCCTCCTCTCACTTCC
This sequence comes from Cyclobacterium qasimii M12-11B, assembly GCF_000427295.1. Classification (GTDB taxonomy): domain Bacteria; phylum Bacteroidota; class Bacteroidia; order Cytophagales; family Cyclobacteriaceae; genus Cyclobacterium; species Cyclobacterium qasimii. The sequence goes on from NZ_ATNM01000145.1 coordinate 78, forward strand.
TGATCACTTAGCCTGATAGGGCTTTTAGTTGTCATCAGCACTACCAATGGAATGTACTTGGAAGCCTATATTTTGTAAGGCCTTCTTATCCATAATATTTCTTCCATCAAAAACATGTGCAGGTTTTAGCATATTGTCATAGATCTTTTGCCAATCGTATGTTTTAAACTCATCCCACTCAGTAAGGACAGCAATAGCATGTGCGCCATTACAAACTTTATAAGGATCTTTGACTACCGTTAAAGACTCCTTGTTTTCTTCAGAACTACGACTACCTAAATAATCCAAATCAGAATATATTTGTTGTTCAGTCACTTTAGGGTCGAAAACAGATACTTTTGATTGCTCATTTAATAGGTGGTCCGCAACATAAATAGCAGCTGATTCTCTGGTATCATTGGTATCCTTCTTAAAGGCCCAGCCTAAAAAGGCTATTTTTTTACCACTTACTGTATTGTATAAATTTTTAATTATTTTTTTAGCGAATCGTTTTTTCTGGTGATCATTCATTATTATCACCTGCTCCCAGTAATCCGCAACCTCATCAAGGCCATACGAACGAGAGATATAAACAAGATTCAAAATATCCTTTTGGAAACAAGAGCCTCCAAAACCTACTGATGCCTTAAGAAACTTAGGCCCAATTCTAGAATCAGTTCCTATTGCTCTTGATACCTCATTCACATCTGCTTCAGTATGCTCACATAGTTCTGAAAGAGAATTGATAGAAGATACTCGCTGTGCAAGAAAAGCATTAGCCGTTAGTTTGGATAATTCAGATGACCATACATTAGTAGTAAGTATTCTTTCTCTTGGTACCCATCTTGCATACACCTCGACTAATGAATTGATTGCACTCAGCCCCTCTTCAGATTGATCACCGCCAATTAGCACCCTGTCTGGAGCCATTAAATCTTCTACGGCTGTTCCTTCAGCTAAAAATTCAGGGTTGGAAAGAATTTGGAAGTTAATACCATTTCCTGTGTGTTCTAATATGTCTTTTAAAGCACTAGCCGTTCTAACAGGAAGTGTAGATTTTTCTACAACTATTTTCTTCTCTTTTGCCACTCTGGCAATTTGTCTGGCACAAAGTTCAATCCACTTTAAATCTGCGGCTTGTCCTTTTCCTTCACCATATGTTTTTGTAGGTGTATTTACAGAAATAAAGATCATTTGAGCCTCATCGATTGCCTTGTCCACATCAGTAGAGAAAAACAAATTACGACCTCTTGCCTCAGCTACTACCTGCGGTAAACCTGGCTCATAAACTGGTATGTTTTCAACATTCTCATCGTTCCATGCTGCAATACGTGCCTCATTGATATCTACTACAGTAACTTTAATATCTGGACATTTTTTTGCTATTACGGCCATCGTTGGACCTCCAACATAACCTGCACCAATACAACAAATATTCTGGACTTTCATTTCTTATAGTTTAAAACATTTATAAAATCAGGGTGAACCTCATCTTACCCTTTTACTCTACTTATTAAAAATTATACTAAAATACTAAAATTTAATTCTATACGCTTAATCTTTGGATTCCTTTTATCATGAGTTTATAGAAGACTTAAACAGTTGGACAATGACTTTTGACTAAATCACCTTTACTTGGTAGTGTATTATTTAAAATCTGTGTTGATTTAAGGTTCGACATAAACCCAAAACCAAAGGTCAAAAATCGCCTCCAAACAGTCGTGATATTAATTTCTTTAAAAAGAAGGCTTAAATAAAAAGGCAAATCCACAATTTTATTTAACCTAAGCACATTAATAACTGATATTACCAAACCTATAAAAAATAAAACAAGAATTAGTCCAATCAACATAGGTAATGACGCTGCTTTAAGTTTACTTATAAACAAACTATTTGGTTGATTCCTCTTTTAGAAAAACTATCTGAAAACTGGAATATTGGGTTTTAACATTACAATCGCTTGAATATTAGGTAAAGATATTATTAATTTCTATAAGTTTTCCAATAAATTTTAAATAATTGACAAGGATACGCTTATATAATATAATCTTTATTTCACAATTAAAAAAATGTACTTCACAACTAAAACAATTAAACATTTAATTTTCAAAATCATCCATTAAATGATACTAGAAATAAAGATTAAGCCAATAATTGACCTTGGCCATCTAGGTAGGTAAGAAGTAGGGATTTCAAAAACACAATACTTTTATTATAGCCTTCCTTCAAACCTACTCAAAGAATATGCACTATAGTGGTCAGCCACCTCATTTTCTCGTAGTTTTATTAAATCAAAGGGAGATTAATCCAGCCCTACATTTACTTCATATAGTCGGAGTTTTTACCATAAACGACTAAAAATCAAACTTTTAACACTTATTTTAAATAAAAAACAATCTAAATTCATTATTCTAATGAAATAAAGATTTCACTAATTGACAAATCAAAAAGAAGAAGTTAAGAAGCTATAAACCAGGGATTCAAAAGGTTTTCTTTGTTGTAATCCAATGGTTCATTGGCTGTCACCTTTTTTATGTCATACCCTAAAGCGCGAAGGATTGCATGAGCAGCAGCAGTATCCCATTCCATAGTAGGTGCGAATCTAGGATAAAGTTGGGCCTTATTATCTGCCAAAAGCATGAATTTGAGTGAAGACCCCATACTAATTACTTCTGCCCCTGGGTATTTGTCAATAACTTCCTGTGTTTCTATACTCAAATGTGACCGAGAAGCTACAATCGTTTCTACTGATTTATTGCCTTTCTCCAGAAGTTTTAAAGGAGCACCGCTTCCATTGGCTTTCCAAGCTCCTTGGCTGTTGCCCCAATACATCCAATCTAAAACTGGGGCATAAACCACCCCCATAACAGGCACGCCTTTATGTATTAATGCTATATTGACAGTAAATTCACCATTTTTCTTAACGAACTCTTTTGTCCCATCCAAAGGATCTACCATCCAGAAAAATTCCCAATCTTTTCTTTCACTATAAGGAATACACTTGCCTTCTTCCGAAAGTATGGGCAATTGGGTTGTCAAGAGGTACTCAGAAATCTTCTGATGCGCCGCCAAATCTGCCTTTGTAAGTGGGGATTCGTCCGCCTTATATTCAAGGCCTAAATCAGCACTTTCATAGATTTTTAATATCTCTTGTCCGGCTGCTTTTGCGGCTACAAGGGCTATTTCAGTAAGGTGTTTTTCGTCTATTTTCATGAACTTCGAATAAAAGCAAAACGATCTCCAAATTGTTATGTCAATAAACAAAAAACATTATCCGTCAACAACAACGGATAATGTTTTAGTATAACTGACTATCAGGGATTAAAAAAACATTAGATCACCATTCCTGCAGCTACCGTTTCATTGGTATTTGGATCGATTAAAATGATTGACCCTGTTTGTCTGTTTTTTCTATAGGAATCAAAAAACAAAGGTTTAGAAGATCGGATACTGATCCTGGCAATATCATTCATACCTATTTGCTCTACTCCTTCTTCTCTATGAAGGGTATTGACATTTACCCTATAAAGAATTTCTTTTACCATTACCTGACATTCCTGAGTAGTATGTTTTAGTAATAATTTTGTCCTACCAGCTAATGGTTTAGTACTCATCCAGCAAATCATAACATTGATATCTTGCGAAACGCTAGGCATATTATTGGGTCTAACCAACATGTCGCCTCTACTGATATCCAATTCATCTTCCAGGGTCATTGTTACAGACATGGGAGAAAAAGCTTCTTCAATTGGCTTTCCATCTAGCTCTATGCTTTTTATTTTTGAAGTAAAGCCGGTAGGTAAAACTTTCACTTCGTCCCCAGGTTTGAAGATTCCCCCTTCAATCCTGCCAGCATAACCTCTGAAATCCTGATGCTCATGTGTATGAGGACGAATTACCATTTGCACTGGGAAACGGCAATCGATATGATTGAAATCGGATGCAATGTGAACATTCTCTAAAAGATAAAGTAAGGTAGGTCCTTCATACCATTTCATATTAGTAGACCTGTCCACCACATTGTCTCCATTAAGTGCGGAAATGGGAACAAAATGAATGTCTTTGATTTCCATTTTGCTGGCAAAGTCCTTGTAACTTTTTATGATTTTCTGGTAAACCTCTTCATCATAATCTACCAAATCCATTTTGTTTACACATACAATAACATGTGGGATTTTCAATAAGGAAGCAATAAAACTATGCCTGAAAGTTTGTTCCAACAAACCTTTTCTTGCATCAATTAATATGATTGCAAGGTTTGCAGTAGAGGCACCCGTCACCATATTCCTGGTGTATTGAATGTGGCCAGGGGTATCTGCAATTATAAATTTTCGCTTAGGGGTAGCAAAATACCTGTAAGCTACATCAATAGTAATCCCTTGTTCTCTTTCAGACTTCAAACCATCTGTGAGCAGAGAAAGATCTACATAATCAAATCCTTTCTTCTCACTGGAAGTTTTCACCGCTTCAATCTGATCTTCAAAAATAGATTTCGAATCATAAAGCAATCTACCTATCAAGGTACTTTTTCCATCATCAACAGATCCCGCAGTGGTAAATCTTAACAATTGATTGGTTTCCTGTATGCTCATATTGTATGTATACTATTTCACTAGAATTTTTATAAATCTCAAAATTGCCGCAAATCTTGATAATTAAGGTCCTTACACTAAAGAGTATGTGAACCATTTATCAAAAGCATATCCTCTAATCGGCTGGGATATATGGGTTGTTTATTCCTAAAAATAACCACTCTTTTTCCTGTCCTCCATGGCTGTCTCTCCCCTTTTATCATCTGCCCTGGTGCCTCTTTCAGTAGTCCTGGTAGTCGCCACTTCAGCAATGATTTTATCAAGGTCATCCGCCTCAGATTCAACAGCACCAGTGATAGGCATATCCCCACAGGTTCTGTATCTTACAGTTAAATTCTTTATCTCCTCGTTCGGTTTTAATTGAACAAAATCCGATTTGGCAAGTATAACGCCATCTCTAACCACACAATCTCTCTGATGAGAAAAATACAATGAAGGCAATGCAATGTCTTGGGATTGAATGTATTGCCAAACGTCCATTTCTGTCCAGTTTGAAATTGGGAAAACTCTAAAATGTTCCCCCATATGCTTTTTACCGTTGAAAAGATTCCACAATTCAGGTCTTTGGTTCTTAGGGTCCCACTGTCCAAATTCATCTCTATGAGAGAAAAAACGTTCTTTCGCACGGGCTTTCTCTTCGTCTCTTCTGGCACCACCCATGGCAGCATCTATCTTATATTCTTCTAAGGTATCCAACAGAGTGACAGTCTGCAATGCATTCCTACTAGCATTGGCGCCTGTTTCTTCCCTTACTTTGCCATCATCTATACTCTTTTGAACCGAACCAACGATTAGTTGAACGCCAAGTTCTTTCACCAGTTCATCTCTGAAGGCAATAGTTTCAGGGAAATTATGTCCCGTATCAATATGTATCAGTGGAAAAGGGATTCTTGATGGATAAAAAGCTTTTCTCGATAAATGAGCTAAAACGATGCTATCCTTACCTCCTGAAAACAACAAGGCTGGTTTTTCGAATTGAGAAACAACTTCTCTGATAACAAAAATTGCCTCTGCCTCTAACTCCTCCAGATGAGATAAATAGTATTGTGTCATATCAAATTTTTATTTTTTATTTATTTTTTTTACCAATCTTTCTACTGAGTCTTCCATCTTTTCCTCCCCTGTATGAACCACTTCAAATGGAGACTCAGGAGGCTCGTAAGGAGAACCAATCCCAGTTAAATCTTTAATCAGACCTTGTCTGGCTTTCTTATACAAGCCTTTAACATCTCGTTCTTCACATATTTTTAGTGGGCAATTCAAGTAAATTTCCAGAAAATTATCTTCTCCAACCAATCCCCTAATCATTTCCCTATCTGAAATAAATGGCGATATGAAGGCTGAAATCACAATTAATCCTGCATCCAACATTAAATTAGCTACCTCTCCAATCCTCCTAATATTTTCTATCCTATCTTCATTACTGAATGAAAGGTCTTTATTCAATCCCGTCCTTATATTGTCTCCATCTAATAGATAAGTATGGTACCCCATTCTATACAATGCATCCTCGGTAGCATTTGCCAAAGTAGATTTACCCGAACCTGAAAGTCCCGTAAACCAAATCAATTTTGGCTGTTGGCAAAGGGCTTTTTTACGGTGCTCCCCTTTTACCTTAAATACAGATGGATGAATGTTTTCACGCATTAGGAAAATGAAATTAACTACACACTTTTTTATAAATTATAGGTAATACCAATTAATAAAACATAATACCACTACCGAATAAATCAAAGTAAGTGGAAAGCCAATAATAAAATAATCCCTAAACTTATAATTCCCTGGGCCCATTACCATCAAGTTGGTCTGGTAACCAATTGGGGTCATGAAATCCCCAGAAGCAGCAAAAGCTATTGCCACAAAGAAGGGTGTCAAGGGCTGCTCTAATTGATTACCCAACTCCAATGCTATTGGAAACATAATCGACACTGCTGCCGCATTGGTTATCAAACTTGTTAAAATTAAAGTCATGATAAACAATAGTACTAAAGCAATCATCACCCCAGATCCTTCTGTCATCTGGATCAATAGATTCACCAGTACATTAGCTGCTCCTGATTTATTCAAAGCCAATCCCAAAGAAAGCGAACAAACAAGAATCAACAAAAGATCCAAATCAACTGCTTTCTTTAAAGTTTGCAAATTTAACACTTTAAATAGATAGAGGGTAAGAATTCCTGCAAAAGCTGCCACAAAAAGATCT
>NZ_ATNM01000146.1 GCF_000427295.1 Cyclobacterium qasimii M12-11B
ATAACGCACTCGTAAGTCCTGAAAGCACAAAAATCCCCCCTTTTCTTCAAAAGGGGGGACCAAGGGGGGATTCTTTCGAGAACGTCCCAACTAACAATAATGGCTCGTCCTAAAAAAGTTTACAGATTATTGTTTAAATACTGGTATAGGTTTACAATCCCATAAAAATCCCCTAAACCCCTTGAAGGGGGATTTTCGGCAAAAGGTATTTTATTGCTGAATTGGCATCATTGGAATGGGCTGAGTGAATTTAAAGCCAATAACGCACTCGTAAGTCCTGAAAGCACAAAATCCCCCTTTTCTTCAAAGGGGGACAAAGGGGGATTCTTTCGTAAACATTCCATACAAAAAAACTCTCCCAGTTACGATATGTCCTGTTTTAAGAAGGCCATAACCTGACTTTGTTTAGGAGAATACTTGTGTAGCAGACATAATCTATAAATAATTAAGCTTAAGGCATGTCACTATTGACGAATAGCGTTGCTTCACGTACTTTTTTAGGATGGCGCAAAACCGCTGTTTAACCCCCTTAAAGACAATTACTAGACAAAGAATTACTTAATTGAACTGCTGAATTGTTGTTCCAGTTGCTGTTCAATAGGCTAACTGTATAGTTTTTCGTCATTTGCCATACATATACCCTTGTTTTCTATTAACTTTACGCCTTCATTTTGGACAGCTTTCAATTGTCCAATATTACAAGACGCAACATAGCACAGATTATATTTTATAATTACAGTGAAGAAATATCAGGAGTTTAAACAGGTAGATTATCCCAAAATTGGGGAAGACGTATTGGCATTTTGGAAAAGCAACGCCGTTTTCGAGAAATCCGTGAGCAATAGGGAGGGAGCACCTACCTATACTTTTTATGAGGGTCCTCCTTCTGCCAACGGCACTCCGGGAATCCACCATGTAATGGCCAGGGCAATTAAAGATGTCTTCTGCCGCTACAAAACCCTTAAAGGTTTTCAGGTAAAAAGAAAAGGTGGCTGGGACACCCATGGTTTGCCTGTAGAGTTGCAAGTTGAAAAAGAGCTAGGCATCACCAAGGAAGACATAGGTAAAAAGATCTCTGTTGCTGAATACAATCAAAAATGTAGGGAAACGGTCATGCGTTACAAGCATGAATGGGATGACTTAACAGAAAAAATTGGCTATTGGGTAGATTTGGACGATCCATACATCACCTTTGATGTGAAGTATATAGAGAGCCTTTGGCACCTGCTAAAGAAACTATATGAAAAGGACCTTATCTACAAAGGTTATACCATCCAACCTTATTCTCCAGCAGCAGGTACAGGTTTAAGCTCCCATGAACTCAATCAGCCTGGTAGCTACCGCGATGTAAAGGACACCTCTATCACCGCTCAATTCAAGGTGATAGGTGAGGAAGACCTGTATATATTGGCTTGGACCACCACTCCATGGACCTTGCCTTCTAATTCCGCTCTTGCCATTGGTGAGAAGTTGGATTATGTAAAAGTAAAAACATTCAACCCTTATACTTTTGCACCTCAGACGGTCCTTTTGGCCAAAGCCAGATTGTCCGCATATTTTAATCCTAAAGGTGCGTCAGTTGATTTAGATGCCTATAAGCCCGGTGATAAGGTGATACCTTATCAAATCGTGGAGGAGATGAAGGGCAAGGATTTGATGGGAATTAAATACGAACAATTATTTCCTATTGATGCATTGGCACTTCCGGAACCTGCTTTTACGGTTATTTCGGCAGATTATGTGACCACGGAAGATGGAACAGGGGTTGTTCACCTGGCCAAGGCTTTTGGAGCAGATGACTTTAGAACACTTGTTCAGCAGGATGTCCCAGGTGTTTTCTTGAAAGATGATAAAGGCCTGGAAATACCTATCGTTGACAAGAAGGGCAAGTTCCTTCCTGTGGTAGGCGAGTACTTGTTGACCAAAATGGAAGAGCATGCTATTCCCGTTCACAAGACCTTTACTGCCGATGACTTCTATGTTAAAAATTATACCCATGATGATGAAAGTGACAAGGCTTACAAAAGCACAGATGTCATTATCTCCATCATACTGAAGAATGAAAACAAGGCCTTTAAAGTAGAAAAGTACGAACACAGCTACCCTCATTGCTGGCGTACTGACATGCCGATATTATATTATCCTATGGAAAGCTGGTTTATCAAAACCACTGCTTACAAGGACAAACTGGTTGAATACAATAAAACGATCAATTGGAAGCCTGAATCAACAGGATCTGGACGATTTGGCAACTGGCTCGAAAACCTTGTAGACTGGAATTTAAGTCGCTCAAGGTTTTGGGGAACACCTTTGCCTATCTGGAGAAATAAAGAAGGAACGGAAACCAAATGCATCGGGTCTGTGGCTGAATTAGAAGCAGCAATAGAAGAGTCGATTGCCAAAGGTTTTATGAAAGAATCTCCCTACAAAGGGAAAGAAATTGACCTGCACCGACCTTATGTGGATGACATAATATTGGTAGCCGACAACGGTGAAAAGATGTTCCGTGAGCCAGACCTTATTGATGTTTGGTTTGATTCCGGTGCCATGCCTTATGCGCAATGGCATTATCCTTTTGAAAACGAGGATAAGTTCAAAGAAAATTACCCTGCAGACTTTATAGCAGAAGGTGTGGACCAAACAAGGGGATGGTTTTTCACGCTACATACTTTGGCAGTAATGCTATTTGATAGTGTGGCCTTTAAAAATGTAATTGCCAACGGCCTGGTATTGGATAAAAAAGGCAATAAAATGTCCAAACGCCTTGGCAATGCTGTAGATCCATTCAAAACTTTAAAAGAGTTTGGACCTGATGCGCTACGTTGGTACATGTTAAGCAATGCCAACCCATGGGACAACCTTAAGTTCAATAAAGAAGGCGTTGTGGAAGTGCAAAGAAGATTCTTTGGTACGCTTCAAAACACCTATAATTTCTTTGCCCTTTATGCCAATTTGGATGCCTTTGCTTACGATGCATCAAATAAAATACCTGTAAACGAGCGTCCGGAACTTGATCAATGGATACTTTCCAAACTTCAATCACTGATAAAGGAAACAGAAACGGCATATGAAAACTATGATGTAACACCAGCCTCCAGGGCCATCATGAGTTTTACAGTCGATCAGTTGTCCAACTGGTATGTAAGATTGGCCAGAAAGCGATTCTGGAGAGGAGACATGAACGCCGACAAACAAGCGGCTTACGAGACCTTGTATGAGTGCCTTGAAGTCATTGCCAGGTTGATGTCCCCAATAGCTCCTTTTTATGCAGATTGGTTGTTCCAGAACCTTACGGCAAGTCTGGAAAGCAAGCCTTTGTCTGTGCATTTGACGGATTGGAAATCTTCTGAGGAGAACTTGATTAATCTGTCCCTCGAAAACAGCATGCAATTGGCACAGGACATCTCTTCTCTGGTGCATTCCTTAAGGAAAAGGAAAACTAAAGGTGAGGCAGCCACTTGAGAAAGTGCTAATTCCAGTTTTAAAGGAAGATATCAAAGGTTTGATAGCGCATGTAGAAGACCTTATCAAATCAGAAGTTAATATAAAATCAATCGAATACATTGATGATACCTCTGACCTTTTGGTTAAAAGTATCAAGCCTAACTTTGCCTTATTGGGCAAGCGGTTTGGTCCGAAAATGAAAGCTGTCAGTCAAATTATTCAGCAATGGGGCAAGGAAGAGATTTCTCAAATTGAAAGCGAAGGCCAGGCCAACATCACGATAGATGGGGAAACGGTCCTACTGCAATTGGAAGAAGTGCTGATTCAGTCGCAGGATATTCCAGGTTGGTCTGTAGCCACAGACAATGGAATTACCGTGGCTTTGGATGTCACTTTAACTACAGCATTGAAAGAAGAAGGTGTTGCAAGAGATTTTGTGAACAGGGTTCAGAACCTGCGTAAGGATATGGGACTTGAAGTGCAGGATAAAATCCGCATTCAGATTGTTCCGCTTAATGAAAGGGTGGACAACGCCTTGTTAAATTTCTCTGAGTATATCAAAACAGAGACACAAGCCTTGGCGTTAACACTTGATGGGGAAAGTAATAATGCCACCGTATTGGACATGGATGAGTTTGAACTCGCCATTAAAATAGAGAAAGTATAACATATGAAATATTGGAAGTATTTTGGTATCACCCTATTGGTGATCGTGATTGACCAGGCGGTGAAGATGATGGTCCACTACGGAATGGATTTTGGGACTGCAGGTCAGATCAAGGTTTTTGGAGATTGGTTCAAGCTTCATTATACCACCAATCCTGGAATGGCCTTTGGCATGCAGCTTGGTTCAGAATATGGTAAACTATTGTTGACCAGTTTTCGATTGATTGCCATGTTTGGTATTGGGTATTACCTGTATTCCTTGATCACCAATAAAGCGCATGTTGGATACATAGTCTGCATAGCCATGATCTTGGGAGGCGCCGTTGGCAACCTTATCGATAGCGTTTTTTATGGCGTTTGGTTGGGAAATGCCCCATTCGAATCCACCACACCCTGGTTTCATGGTCAGGTGGTAGACATGTTTTATGTTGATATCTGGGAAGGTTTTGTACCAGAATGGATCCCAATATTTGGCGGAGGCTACACAGCATTATGGCCAATATTCAATATAGCCGATGCGTCTATTTTTGTAGGCGTAGGCATAATACTTATTTTCCAGAAACGTTTTTTTGAGGAAGAGAATACTGAAGACAAGAACAACGAAGAAGCTGAAGATGAAGTGCAAAAGCAGTTTATCGACGAAAAGTAGGTTTACTACTTCTTCAAATATTTGAAAATAAAAAAGGCGGTAAATGTCCCAAAAGGACTTTACCGCTTTTTTTTGTTGTATCTAAGTTATTTCAGCCTTTGTAACATGGTTATGGGTAAATGGTGTATTGCTAGCCGGTTCCTGAGCGGAGCCGAAGGATTAGGCATTGCGTGCTCTTCACCCTATCGCTTCGACTCCGCTCAGCCGCCGGGATGGTGAGTAGCCGCCGGGGGATGGCTATCCAGTTCTTTCTACCTAATTTGGAAATAAAAAGAGTTAAAAAGTATGTAGTTTTGGATACTATTCCGCCCTAACGAAGGAAGCGATAAAGCCGTTAATAATTCACCTATCTGTTACTATTATAGGGAAAGAGTGCATTTAATGTTCTCGCATTACAACATCCCTTTTGAAGTACTTTTGAAGCAACTTAATGCGACAGTCTCATTTTACCTTTTCGCCTTAATGGCACGTTCTAGCACTTCTTTTATGCCTTCTAGATTATCACTGAAATTGACCATTTGGAGTACAACTTGTGCCATTTCATCTTGATTTCCTAAGCCTCTTAACTTGTTGTTTTTTAAAAAAGTGGTTTTTATTTCATCCCATCTAGCTTGTTCTATTGGTGTAATTGTGCCAGTTAGTTCTTTGTATTTTAATAGGTTGGCTTCGGCGGAACTTGTGAGCGTTTGTGCCTCACTTTCGTAATGGGACAACAAAAGGCTTTGTAACTCCTTATTGTTCATAATAGGAACGACTTTGGACACTAACTTATTCATGTCTCTATAAGAACCTTGCAGCTTAAATGGGGGCTCAGTCCTATAGGCATCATCTTTAGCTGCGCTATCTATATAGGCCAGGTTCACTTTAAGTACAGTGTCTCTTACTTTTAAAACCTTTTGGATTACGCTTATGTAATCCTGAACTTCTTGATTGGTGTGATTTCCGTGAAGTACGCCGTCCTGAGTTTCGTTTTCAACCCGATTTAACAAGGTATAAACATCTTCAAGATATTTGTTCCTTAGTTGATTCAAGACAGGATTGCTCGTTAATGAATTTTCTATTAAGCTGAGGTTAAACTGATGGTCTGTATCACCTATAATGTCCCCTAGATTATAGATATCTGCTCGGTTTGAAAGCATGTCCGGAACCTGGAATTTTGCCCCACGCTCTGTATAGGGGTTTCCGGCCATTACTACACAGAACTTTTTACCCCGAAGATCATAGGTGCGTGGTTTTCCGTTATATATTCCTTCAATTTTTCTGGTGCCATCGGAAAGGGATATAAATTTCTGTAAAAACTCTGGATGACAATGTTGAATATCGTCTAAATACAACATTACGTTATTCCCCATTTCAAAGGCTAAATTCAGTTTCTTTAACTCTTCTTTTGCAGCACTATTTGTGGCTGCTTCTGGGTCTACCGAGGTAACCTCATGCCCTATGGCCGGACCATTAATTTTCATGAACACCAAGCCCAAACGGTTGGCAATATATTCCATCAATGTGGTTTTACCGTAGCCAGGAGGTGAAATCAATAGCAAAAGACCCATTCTATCTGTCCGACTATTATCCCCCACGGTACCCAGCTGTTTGGCTAGGTTTTCTCCAAATAAAGGCAAATAAACCTGATCGATCAGTTTGTTGCGGACAAAGGAAGTCAGAACCTGAGGTTTATACTCTTCCAATTTTAATTGCTCTTTTAACTGAAGGGTAATATCAGTTTTTGCCTTTTTAAAGGCTTGATAAGCGGGTAATTCCTCATTTGTAAAATGAGTTAAGGTAGCTACGAAATCATGATAATTAAAATTAAATTCTCCTTCAATAATGCTAGGGTGGTTTCCAGCTAAATTATGAATGACAGCGTTGGGCGAAATCATCTTCTTTTTTGTAATGGGTTGATCAAACAAACAATTACAAACTATCTCATCAATATAACGTGCATTTTGTGGATGCTCCTGATTGATGAATGCAGCAACCCACTGCCTTACGAGCTTTATTTTCTCATGAAATGTACTGGTATTGTCAATGGCTTCTTTAAAGCGTAAATCAGCATTTTTTGCTTTCATGACACTATTAAATGCTTGCCTTAATTCCTCTGCCTCTGAACTTACTTCAAAGGCATCATTACCCTGCAATTCTTCAAATAAATAATTGGATATAACATTAATTTCTGCACTTGAAAATAGCCGAGTTTCAGAAACAAGCATATGAATTTTTTGCTGCAATTCATCTATCAGGTAATTAAACTCCTTAGAGTAGGGGAATATTTCCAAAACAGATCCAGCCGCTTTTATCATCCGATTAAAATGCAGGCGTTCCTTTTCAGTAAATGAGTACCAACTGTATTGTGCATGGGCCCTTATGGAAGGGGCATAACGCAGTAAACCCAAGTCTTTATGCGTATTCACTAATGTCAGTAAAATTTTTGCGGCATCCTCATCGTGCACCCCTTTTGTATACCCTTCATTGTAGTTGGCACTGCTTGCCTTTTTTACCAATTGACCCAGATCTTCCTGTGATGCCTCCGCCAGTTGGTCCCAGGGTGTTTCCTTAAATAGTGTAAAAGCTAAATAACACCCTCTATACACTTTGGCATTTTCAGAAAGGTATTCTTGATCCCAATATTTCTGGCTGTTTACCAACACTTTGTTGGTCAGTTTTTGATAGAAATCTGTCCCTGTTAAATGATAATTGAGGTGATTGTCTTTAAAAACTATGGTTAAATCTAGAGGTTGTTTATTAACACCAAATTTGTACTTGCCCAGTTTAATGACGTTTTCACCATCTTCATACAGTTCCTGCTTGTCCTTTAATTTACGTAAGGCATCTTCCTTGGCAACCTTTAAAGAAGTGGCCACTTCTTCTGCATTCCCACTTTCATCCAATTCGTTTAGCTGATCGATGATGTCACGGACCTTGTTGATCATTAAGTCGGATGCGAAATAACCATTTATTTCTGCAGTGGATTTTAAGGTTTCCGCTTTTTTAGCAACTCCTTTTAAAATTCGCGCTGTTGCAGTTTTTAAAGCAATTGATTTTTTATTGCGTCGCTCAATTAGGCCCGTTTTTTATTGTCAAAAGCAGCATGGACTTCCTCCCTTTTTTCAATTATTTTGGGAATAAACGCGTCATAATCTGCAAATTTACCTTCCAGTTCTTCCAGTTGAATAGAGACTTTGGTTTGGTATTCATCACATTTCTCGGGAGTATCGGCAATATCCAAATAGTTAATAATGCTTTGGTCCACCAGTTTTATTTGCGCAGAAAAATCTGCAATGGCCTCTTTGCTGCCGAGGGATTTGCGTTTGTTCTTAGTAGCAGCTTTGAGCTGATTTAAAGTTGCAAAAATCAAGGAAATATTATCGATGATTTTAGTTGATTGCGATGTGTCTTCAATTTCTAAATTGGTTACAATCTCTATCAATAACTCTAAATCCTTTGCAATTTGATTGACCCCTTCCTCAAGCTGCTTGGCTTCAATTACTTTAGTGACTTTTTCCAAAGCCGTTTTCTTCTCATCAACTTGTGATTTATAGGGCGCCAATGCATCTTCATTAAGTAAAAATGCTACACATTGCTGGGCGATTTTGTCGGAATACTCGGCAATCGTATTTTCAAGTTCCTTGGTGTAGTCGGTATCTACATAGCGAACATCGTTTAACTCAATGGTTTCTCCCCGTAAACCACGAAGCTTGGTTAACATCGATACAAAATCATTGATGCTGTTAAAAGAGGTGCTTTTAATTATAACAAACAGTTCATCCGCTTTTTTTTGCAACGCTTTTGATTGGGTTGCAGCTGCTTTTTTTAATTGAACGACCTTCGTAAACTCATCTATAGCAGCGTTGGCAGCATTGCTAATTTCATTTAGCGGTACAGAAAGGTCCTGTGTATCCGGTTCATTGATCCAATAATACGAGTCTAAAATATCTTTTGCAGCCTTGGACACATCCCCATACAGGCCGTCATAATTATCATCCTTGTTGAGTAAATTGATCAGGGCATTGCTTTCTGCCATGGCCTTTACAATGTCTTTATTTCCTATTTTATACAACAGCGAGTCCGTGTGTTCGCTGGGGATAAAATCACCTTTTATATAGGGGGTTTGCCATATTTGTACCACATGATGCTTGTTTTGCTCCCCCTCACCCTTAAAGTAACTAAGTTCTCCATTATGTAAAATGGTGTACCCGTTACAAATAATGGGAGTGACAATCTGTTGAGTGATCACATTATAACTCATTAGGATATATAATCCTTCCGAAGGTGAATAGAACACGAACATATAATCTTCACCATTGGGAGAAGCAATTCGCGAAACAAACTTTACATTAGGGATGCTGTTATCGAAAACATGGTATTCTCCGGTTTGCAAATAGTACCCTGTTGGAAAAATAATTCCTTGGTCATCTGGTAGAAGTACTGCAGCTTCTTGTAAACTGTCAATTTTTTGCACTTCCTGTACTTTGTGGTTGTACACAAAATATCTGGAAGCCTCTTGAAATGGTTTTATTTCAATAAGAATAAGGTTTCCTAAATCTGCATATTTGTATTGGGCATCGTCCAGCGTTTGATCTGGGTAATCTACAGGTTCCTCATAGACCCCTTTACCATCTTCTGTATTGTCCTCTATTTTTATAGTAAGATCTCCTCCTATGGCCTCTACAAATACCTTGTCTAAAATGGATACATGCGAATGCACCCCGTACCTGTGCATATCACGTGTAATTTCTTGCCATTTAAACTCATATTGAGCTGGGAACTTGTATTCATGATCGCTTCTGTTGTCTACATATACTAGTTTTTCATCCTTGATAAGCCATTTAAATGCTTTTATATCCGTGACGCTTTCGCTCAATTGAAAAATCATGTATAGAAAATTGCCTATTTTGGAAAATCTCGCAAAGATGGTATTGCGGTAGTATTTATATAGATTATCAAAATCTGCCTGAAACTGAATATCTTCTATAAATTCTAGCCCTATGGTTTCAAACCTGTTATTGGTAAAGCTGTAAACGCTAAATACATCGTTTAGCTTTATGTCCGTACGTAGACCAAAATGCACATTATAGCCAAACACACAAGTATTCCCAAAAGAAACAATATCCCTTGCGATACAATTATTTTCTGTGGAAATTCTATCATTAGCTATCAGCTTTGTTTCTAAAGCACCAAAAACAGTTTTACGATCCTCGTTAAGTTGGTTTAACCGATTTTGAAGGTCTTGTTTTTGATTTTGTAACCTGTTTCTAATGATTTCATATGTGCCACCATCTAAAATTTGCTTTTGTTCCGTTTTATTTGGTTCAGTCATTGGAGTTGTACTATATAGGTGTGCATTACTTACGTGAATAATTGACACATCAGCGGCTCAATGCTAACACTTGCGTGTTGTTATAAGGATAACTTTTTGCAATAGAATAATGCGTTCAATGCGCTTATTAAGCTTTCGCCGAAAGACATTGAACGTTATAAGTATTACAATTTATTTCCGGAAATCCCTAGGCCTTTCGCTAAACTCAGAAGGTTGCCAATCACGTTTTGCTCGCTTTTATCTGTAGCCTGATTTTGCATGGTCATCAATAAATTGGCAATCGAGACGTTTTTGATATCCTCACTTGAGATGTTATACCTTTCAGCAAAATCCTTTATCCGTGACAATAATTCTCCCTCATTACCACTACCGTCACCTAGTAAGGCTTGCTTAATTTCCTGGATGTTTGTGCTGTTATTTACCATCCTATCAAAGCCTTTTGCTTTAGTGATTTGACCAATAATTTGTTCAAAAAACATTGTTTCTCCGCCCACAATATCAATTTTGGAAGCTTTTAAAGCATTCCCAATGACTTGTGCCTGAGCATCTGCAATTGCTTTTTGAATATTGATTTCCGCCAAGTCCACCTGTAATTCTTTCTCCAGTTTAAGTTTAAACTCTTCGTGCTCTTTGCCCACACCATCTAATTTCTTCATGGCGTTGGCCTTCTCTTCAATTCCGGCTGCATCGGCCAGGGCTTTTTCTTTAATAACGTCTGCTTCCGCCAATCCATCTTTACGTTTCGCTTCTGCGTTTGCCTCAATACCTTTGGCCTCTGCCATGGCTTTTTTCTCAATTATTAAAGCTTCTACAATTCCTTGGCGCTCATTTGCTTCCGCTTTGGCATGCATAACCTGGGCCTCCGACAATCCCATGGTCGCTTCTTCTTTGGCAGTTGCTTCTGCCAGAATTTTTCTTCCTTCGGCCTCCTTGGAACTTGCTTCTTTTTTCGCCTGCGCCTCAATATTGATTTCCTCAGCATGTTGCTTCATGGCTTCCTTTTTGGATTCCGCTTGCTTAATTACTTTAATAAGCTCTTCTTCTGCTTCCCCTTCTGCAATTGTAATTTTTACTTTTTATCCCGGTCTGCTGTTTTAAAGGCCTCAATATCCTTCATGTTTTCTTGTTCCTGTACCACTCCCTTTTCAAGGGCAACTCGGTCCCTGATAACATCTTGGATGTTTTTCTTTTCTACTTCAACAACTTTTTCCTTTTCAATTTGAGCAAGCGTTACTATACGCTCTCTTTCAGTTGCCTCAAGCATTCTGTCTTTCTCTACTCGTTCGGTTTCAACAGCCTCGGTACGTTCCTTGTTCTTTTCTGCAACGATGATCTGGCGTTGCATATTTTCCTCAGCTACCTTTACCTTTTCTTCAGTGGCTATTCTGGCCGTTTCGGATTTTAATCGCTCTTCTTCCGCGACTTTCAGAATATCCGCTTGCTCCCGAGCTTTAATGTTGGCAATTTCCCTTCGTTGGGACTCTTCTTTTTCTGCTAATTGGCGGTCTAATTCCAAGATAGCTTCTCGTGCCTCTACATCTTGCTTTCGTATAACTTTTTCCTCATCACGTTTAATGAAGTTAGCTTTTTTGTTTTGCTCTGCTGTCAGTTCAGTAATTTTCTTGATTCCTTCTGCATCTAGAATATTATCAGCCCTTAAATAATTTACCGGAGTCTGTTCTAAAAAATCGATCGCACAATCTTCAAGGGTATATCCGTTTAGGTCTGTTCCAATTATATTTACGATTTCATCCCTGAACTCCCTTCTGGCTTCATAAAGTTCAATAAAATCAAACTTTTTCCCTACTGTTTTTAAGGCTTCGGAAAATTTTGCCTCAAACAAGTCTTCAAGGGTTTCAATTTTTGACGCCCGCTCCGCACCAATGGTCTGTGCTACTCTTTTGATAAAATCTACGTCGTTATTTACACGAACAAAAAAAGCTACTTTAATGTCTGCTCTCATATTGTCCTTACATACCAAGCCTTCCGATCCTAGTCTTTCGATCTGGATTTTCTTTACAGAAATATCCATTATTTCTAACTTGTGAAATAAAGGAACTACATACATCCCCTTGTCGGTGGCGATTTGGATCCCTCCAAAGCCGGTACGGATTAAGGCTTCGCCTTGGCGAACCTTCTTATAGAACAATGCAATAATTGCAAAGAAAATAATGATGAGGAATACGATTAACGCTATTCCTATTGCCAATAATGATGGAATCTCTGTCATAGTTGTTAATTAGTCGTTATATGCTTGTGCGTAATAAAAACTTTTGTCTTCCGACTCTTTGATAATAAGGACAATTTCTCTAAAACTGATTTTTTCTCCATTTAAAGATTTGATGTAAACAGACATAGGGTTGCCGTCGATGATAAATTCGGCATTGCCTAATTTATCCTTTTCAATACTGGATAAACATGTGCCTTTTCTTCCGATAAAATCTATGGCCTTATCTCCGTTTTTATTAAAACTCTTGAAAAACCTTTTGAATGGAGTTGTAAAAATTTTGGTGAAAATAAGTGCTGGTATAAAACCGGCCATCATAAAAATAAAGCCCAAACTGTTTGAATACGTATGCGTTAGAGTCGTCACAGTCAAAGTGATAAACCACCAGGCAAATACAAAACTTGTGAAAGTAAACATAAAGGGTAAGCCTACAAAATTGAAATAAATCAAAAATACTTGCCACCATTTCAATTGCTTGCGTCTATTTCCCGCTACATCTTTCTCGTTGAATTCTGCGTTTGATACATCTTCAAAATCAATATTGCCACTTTCTAAACCGGTATCAGCTTCAAAACCTGCATCCACATCAACATCTATATCTAAGTCAAAATCAATTCCGCTAATCATGGTTAATAACCAGTAGAGGATCAAAATAATGGTAAAAATACTCAATGGTAGATTTACATTCGAAAATATAATGTCAATGATGTTTTCCAATTTTTAAGTGTTTTTATCAGTTAGGCCGAGGTTTTTCTTTAATTCGTCCAGCTCATTGTCGGCATTTGCTTCACTGACATTCGCTGCCTTATCTAACTCGCTGTCTATACTTTGATTCTTATTGGCTATTTCGCCATAAGCTTCGGCCAGTGCTTCTTCTTGGTCTACTTTTTCTTTCATTCGCTCCAGCATAGATACGGTCCCTGTACTGTCCAACTGTGCCATTTGTTTGTTCAAGCTACTTTTTGCGTTGCTCACCTTTACCCTGGCCTTAAGTGTTTTTAGCTCATTTTCCCAGTTATTAATCGTGTTTTTTAATTCTTGAATGTTTCCATCAAGTTGATTAACAGATTCTTGTAATTTGCTTGCTTCGTTAGCATATTGGGTAGCTTTCTCAGAAGCTTCTTCTTTTTTAAGCAATGCCTGCTTGGCCAAGCGATCCGCTTCCTCTGCAACTAATTCTCCCGATTTGGCTTTCTTTAAAATTATAACGGCTTTATTATAGTATTCTTCAGCCGAGTTATCCATCTCTTTTTTGTCATTTTTTGCACGTATTGCCAAAGCTTTAACTTGCGCCAGGGACTCTAAATTTTTATTTAAATCCAATTTTAAGTCTCGAATGCCTTGTTCGGTCAATTTTATGGGATCTTCCATATTATCTATCGCAGCATTTGCTTCTGCTTGTCCTATTTTAAATATTCGTTTCAAGAAGTTCATTGTTATTTAATTTTAGTATTTAGAAAACTTAATGATTTGCTCCGAGTATTCACTCAGTAAGAGACTTAAGGAATTTAGGGAAGCTTCTATTTCATTTAAATCCAGATTTTCTATTTGAAGTGTGTCCCTGAAAATTACTTTATCGCCATCGTCATCCAGTACAAATGCTCCGTGAATAATATCTCTGTTTTTTTGCAATAAACTTTTGTAGATCGAGTTGTTATTGTTCTTAATTTTAAAGATATACTGTTCTAAAATTAAAACTGGGGGTGCAATCCCTACAATAAGGTTCTTGATACCGTTGTCCTCTTTCTGGATGACCAAGATACCTTCCTCAGGATTTTCTCTGGTAATGTCAACATCCAGTTTCAATAAAAATTCTATAATACGATTATAATAGTTATCCATAATTTATTGTTTGCTTAAGTAACAATTTTGCTTATGACAATCTGAAAAAAGAATTTATAGCCGAAGTAAATTTAATTTTTTGCTGATCAATACAAGTAAAATCTCCTGTAATTAACCATTTAGGCTTCGGCTAAATCCCGAACAACTAGCTAAAAATATTTGTAGTTTCATTGCTTTTAGCTAATTTTGTTAGAACAAATATAGTAATAAATTATATTTTTGCAAATAAAATTAGCAATACATGTCTTTTTTTGGAAGGAATATTAAAAAAATACGAAGTTTAAAGTTGCTGTCTCAGCAAGCGTTTGCTGAGGTGTTTGACCTCAAAAGAGCTACTTTGGGTGCTTATGAGGAAGAACGTAGTGAACCTAAAATAGACACCATTATCAAGATTGCAAATTATTTTAGCATTCCTATTGACGATCTGCTAACAAAGGAATTGACCATAAACCAATTATTAAAATTCAATACCAACTTAACTACGGATGCAGGCAGGATGGAGGTTACAGTATTGACCAAGGTGCCGATAATTTTACCTGAGTATGTTGGAGATTACCTTAATCATCATTCAAAGAAAAACTTTATTGCAGATTTGCCGGTGATGAGCTTGCCCATAAACAATGAAAAAATATTTAGGGCCTACACTATTACAGATTTGGAAATGGCGAATCAGGATGTTGGTTTCTATCCTAACGATGTGGTGGTGGGTGAACTAGTACCAAAATCAGCCTATAAAAAACTCAATAACCGAACGCCCGTATTTGTTATTACCGATACTGATATTTTAGTGAGACGATTTATCACCACAGATAAAGGTTTTGTGCTAAGGGCCGATCATAAAGGAATTGATGATCAAATTTTTAACGCCAAACAGATCCATGAACTTTGGCGTATTCGCTATGTGTTTTATAAGAGAATTCCTGAAACCTCTGGCGAAATATCGGATCAGATTAATCTTTTAAGGATGGAAATTGAGAAATTAAAAAAGTAAAACCTCCCGTCGTTGTATTGCCTTTTATAATTAATCTTACTTAATGGAAAACTCATATCTCGAGTTTACTACTTCTTCAAATATTTGAAAATAAAAAAGGCGGTAAATGTCCCAAAAGGACTTTACCGCTTTTCCGTTTTACTTTGTCATGAGTACTGAACTATCAGTGCTTTCTAGTCCCCTAAAGGGATTTATCTTTTGTTGATTTTTGACTTTCCTTAATCTTATTTACCATCAGGTAAACAAATGCTCCTCCCAGCGCTGCGGCAATAAGTAAAATAACAATCCAAACTATGTTCATGGCTTTAGGGTTTTATTTGTTATAAGTTATTGAATAGCTGGTACATTGTCAATTAAAAGGCTTGAAAATAATTTCGGAAACAAACCTATTTCACTAAAGGCCTAAAAGGCTGAAATAAATTAGCCACGGGTGCAGCCCATGGTAAGGAGATATATACGTCATGATTTTGGCGGTATTGTTGCCTGTTTTTAGCAACAATGCTGACAAAATCTCAAGTGTTCATGAATTACCAAACATAACCAATCGACCTCCTGAAGCCCAACGCCAACAAAAAAAAATAGGCCGAAACAATGTCTCGGCCTACTGAATTGACCTTTAAGGTCAAAATCAACTTTTATTTTATAATTACCCCCTGTTCTTCACTGCATGGTCTACCGCCCTTGCTGTAAATGCCATATAGGTAAGAGAAGGGTTTTGGGTACTGGTGGAGGTCATGCAGGCGCCGTCTGTAACGTAGACATTGGGGCAGGCATGCACCTGATTCCATTCATTGAGTACCGATGTTTTTGGGTCTTTCCCCATTCTGGCTCCTCCCATTTCATGGATGTCCAGGCCTGGGGCACGTTTGTCATCCCGTGTACGGATATTGGTGAAACCTGCCGCCTCAAACATCTCCGACATTTGTTCCAGGTAATCCTTTATCATGGCTTCATCATTGTCATCATAATCCATGGAGATTTTCAGCTGTGGAATGCCCCATTCGTCTTTTAGAGTAGGGTCAAGGCTAACCTGGCTTTCTTCTTTAGGAATTGTTTCTCCCATCATATGAGAACCCATTCTCCAGGGACCGTATTCCGGTGCTTTTGCCATAGATTGCTCCAATTCATCGCCTATGCCCGAATAGTCACTGTGGGTGCTTCTTCCAGAACTGAAGCCAGCCGCATAGCCTCTAAGGAAATTCGTTTCTTGTTTGTGGAGATTCCTAAATCTTGGGAAGTAACCTGAGGTAGGTCTTCTGCCTTCGGTAGTGTATTCCTTCAATCCGTCGTATTCGGCAGAGATGCCTGCCCGGTAGTTATGGAAAGCTACGTATTTGCCCAGTGTACCACTGTCATTTCCCAAACCATTTGGAAAACGGCTGGAAGTAGAATTAAGTAAAATCAAATTGGTATTCAGCGCACTTGCATTGACAAAGATGATGTCTGCATAAAACTCCTTCATTTCTTTGGTTTGGGCATCGATAACCCTAACTCCCGTGGCTTTTCCTTTTTCATCATCATATATGATAGAGTGTACCACTGCATGGTGGTGCATGGTAAGGTTTCCTGTTTGAGCAGCCCATGGCAATGTTGAGGAGTTGCTACTGAAATACCCGCCGAATGGACAGCCTCGCTGGCAAAGGGTCCTGTTTTGACACAAGGTTCTGCCCTGCTTGGCGTAAAAATCCTGGTTTCCTGTGATGTGGGCGCAACGTGCAACCACAATCTCCCTTTCCGGGTAATTGTTTTTCAAAAACTCCTTGAAATATTTTTCTCCAGCGGTCAATTCGAAGGGAGGCAAAAACTCTCCGTCCGGTAAATTGGCTTTGCCGTCTTTGTTCCCGGAAACGCCTACGAATTTTTCTACATGGCTGTACCAGGGTGCAAGGTCTTTGTACCGAATGGGCCAGTCCACAGCAAATCCATCTCTTGCAGGACCTTCAAAATCGAAATCGCTCCAACGTTGAACCTGCCTTGCCCAAAGAAGTGATTTGCCTCCGGTTTGGTAGCCACGAATCCAGTCAAAAGGCTTTTCCTGCACATAAGGATGTTCCGTATCCTTTACAAAAAAATGCTGGGTGTCTTCCTTGTAGGCATAGCACCTGCTTACTACCGGGTTTTCTTCTTTTACACTTTGAAGTATGCCACCTCTGTGCTCCAGTTCCCAGGGCATCATATTGGTGGTGGGGTAATCTTTGACGTGTTTCACTTCCCTGCCTCTTTCAAGTACAAGGGTATTCAATCCTTTTTCACAAAATTCTTTGGCTGCCCATCCCCCACTTATTCCTGAGCCGATAACGATGGCATCATAGCTGTTTTCTTTTTTGCTTTTTATATTCAAATTGGCCATTGGGTCCGTTTTTTTATGCGTTTTCAATTAATTTACTGCCATAAAAACGGGCAGGAACCAGTTCATAAGGCTTTATTTCGGTCATGAAATATTCGGAATTCAAATATCCCTGTAAAGCAAACCGTTTGGTGGTATTTAGGAATTGGCGGGTATGGCCTGCTTCACTTTCGTTTTCACCTTCCAGGGCCATGCCTTTCATGATGGCCTCCTCTGCTTCTTTCTGGTCCATTTTTGAAAAAGCTTTGCCAAAGGTTTTCTTTGAAAAATCCTCCCAGCCTTTAAGTCCTTTTACGAAGCCTGCTTGCTGTTCAGTGCTCAGGCAGTCGTTACTCATTACGAGCACAAAGTCCTGAATCATTAAATCTTCGGCCTTTTTAAGTGTAGTACCTGGAAAAATGGTATTGGTTACCTGGCTAAGTAAAACTTTATTACTCTGGGTAATGTTTAGGTTTTGATAGGCTTGCAAAATGGATTCTTCGCTGAAGTCGCAGGCAGGCATAAGAACTGCCCCTCCGGTTAGAATCGCTAATTGCTTCATAGCTGATCTTCTATCCATAATCGTTTTTGGGTAAAATGAAAATACACGAACAAGTTATCAAAATTTTGATTAAGTGAGCAAGGTTTTTTTCATCGGTGGTGAATTCCTTTAAAAATGCTTTAATTTTACACTCTTAAACTTAGCCACAACTATTAATTAATTAAAAATGAAATTAAAATTACACCTAATACTTCTCTTACTGCTTCCATTGACACTATTGGCCCAGACCAATATAAAAGTGCTGGATGCGGCCTCTCAAGAGCCAGTGGCTTTTGTTACAGTAAAAGTAAATACCCAAAAAGCCGTTACTGCCGACGATAAGGGAGAATTGACAATAAATCTTAGTGAGCCTTCCAACTTGTTTTTTTCACATATCGCCTATGAAGAGCAGAACGTATTGGTGCCTGCTTCAGGTGAGGTCACCGTTTATTTAGTAAGAGGGGAAAATGCATTGACCGAAGTATTGGTAAGCTCTTTTGAGTCTGAGCGACCACTTTTGGAGCAGGCAGCAGGAATTGCGCGTGTATCCGAAGCGGACTTGTACCGTTTTAATGAAACGTCGATTGTCCAGGCTTTTAATACCAAACCCGGAATTCGCATTGAAGAAAGAGCACCTGCCAGTTACAGGGTTTCTATCCGTGGAAGCTCATTGCGCTCGCCTTTTGGTGTACGTAATGTAAAAGTCTACTGGAACGGTATGCCTTTTACCGCACCGGATGGTACTACACCGTTGAACATGCTCGACTTGTCCAATATTCAAAACACAGAAATTATTAAAGGTCCAGCCGGGAGTATATATGGCGCAGGAAATGGTGGCGTGATCAGTTTCACCAGCAAAGAGTCAGTTGATGAAAACAGAATTGGTGCAGACTTTTCAGTGGGTGAATTTGGTTTGGTTCGCTACCGTATGGGAGTAGACCAGAAACTTGAAAATGGAGGTGTTAGCGTATCCTACGCCAAACAAAAATCTGATGGTTACAGAGACCATACCGCCATGGACAGGGAAGTGTTGCAAGTTACAGGGTATTTTCAGCCTTCAAAAAAGCAGAAACTAACTACCCAAATCCTGTATTCTGATCTTTTTTATGAATTACCTGGAGCACTAACGGCTGAACAGGTGGCTGAAAATCCAAGACAGGCAAGACCAGGATCAGCAGCACAGAACGCATCTATCAACCAGAAGTCATTGTACGGTACCTTGTCTCATGACTATAGGTTCAACCATAACCTGGACAATAAAACCTCGCTTTACATCAACACTACAGATTTTGAGAATCCTTTTAACCTGGATTACAAAAAAGAAACGCAATATGGTTATGGTGGAAGAACAAGCTTCACTTATGACGATATTTGGTCCAATGTTCCTGTAAGACTTATCGCTGGTGGCGAATACCAACTTTCTAAAACTTCTGCTCAAAATTTCGGTAACAATGGAGGGCAAATTGATACCATCCGTTTTGGTGATGAGCTATTGACAAAAACGGCTTTTCTTTTCCAGCAGTTGGAAGCCGAACTTTCCGACAGGTTTCTAATGACCGTTGGGCTGAGTGAAAACTTTTCCAGTTTTAACATCGCTAGAAATATTGACATGATCAATGGCGTACCTTCCAATGCCAAACGTACTTTTGATCCGGTGCTCATACCAAGAGTTGCCTTGTCTGCAAAATTAAATACCAATGCTGCAGTGTATGGTAGTATCAGTTCAGGTTTTTCACCTCCTACCATTGATGAGGTTAGGACCAATGAAGGATCAATCAACCTGGACCTGGATGCAGAAAAAGGGGTGAATTATGAATTGGGTTACCGCTCAAGTTTCAATAAGGGCAGAGTTAATGTAGATGGATCCGTTTTCTACTTTAAACTAGATGAAACCATTACTACTTTTGTCAATGAGCAAGGCGTAGTACTCTTTAGAAATGCAGGGGCTACCAATCAAAAAGGAATAGAATTGTTGGTGGATTATGCATTGATAAGAAAGCAAATGTCCTTTGTTCAAGAGGTTAAAGTGACGCATTCATTTACCGGACATTATTTTGAGTTTGTAGACTTTGTAAAAGGAGACAACGATTACAGTGGAAATGACCTTACTGGTGTAGCCCCAAATACCTTGGTCAATCAATTGGACATCAAAACCAAACCTGGATTTTACCTTAACTTTACCCACCAGTTTGTGGATGACATTCCATTGAATGATGCCAATACGGTATTTCAGGATTCCTATCACTTGATGAATTCAAGAGTAGGGTGGAGAGGAGATGTTGGAAAGGCTTTTGATCTTGAAATGTATTTTGGCGTTCAAAATTTAACGAATGCCAGCTATAGCCTGGGCAATGACCTAAACCCATTTGGAGGAAGGTATTTCCAACCTGCGGCCACAAGAAACTTTTACGGAGGAATAAAGGTTGGTCTAAAATATTAGTAGTTTCAAGAAAAATATAAAAATATGAACAATAGGCCTGTATTTAATATAGAAGAAGTTAATAAAATTATCAGGAATAGAAGGTCTCAATTTGTAGCTCAGTTTAAGGAAAATGATCCTATAGACGAGAGTATCATTAAAGAGCTTTTGGAAAATGCCAACTGGGCACCTACGCATAAGCTGACGGAACCTTGGCGTTTCGTAGTGTTTTCAGGTGAAGGCTTGAAAACATTGGCTGATTATCAGTCAAACTTGTACAAAGAGCGAAGTGAAAAGACAGGCGTTTTCAAAGAGGCTGTTTACACCAAATTGAAAGAAAGTCCTTTAAAGGCATCTCATGTCATCGCCATAGGGATGAAAAGAGACCTACGCGCCAACCTTCCTGAAATGGAGGAAATAGCATCCGTAGCAATGGCTGTTCAAAACATGTACCTGACAGCAAGTGCAAGGGGGTTAGCGGCTTACTGGAGTACAGGAGCACCTACTTTCTGGCCAGAAGCCAAAACCTTTTTTGGGTTAGCCGAAGAAGACCTATTGATGGGCTTTTTCTTTGTTGCCAAGGCAGCATCAGACAAATGGCCTGAAGGAAAAAGAGCACCGATTTCAGATAAAGTGACTTGGGTAAAAGAATAATGCTTTTTCTAAAAAAACAATTTCAAAATCCTGCTTTGGCCTTTTGTTGGTTGGCTTTGCTTTTGATTGGGGCCTGTAGTGAAGACTACCTTCCCAAACCCAAAGGCTACAACCGCATTGATTTGCCAATGCGGGATTTTGTTTCTTTAGATAAAAACCTGCCCTACAATTTCGAATATTCCGTTCATGCCCAAATGGAACGGGATTCTTTTAACCTGCAGGAAAAAACATGGGCCAACGTCCATTATACCGATTTTGATGCAAGGGTTCACCTGACTTATAAGGCCATCAAAGGAGACAAGGCGCTGTTTAAAACCTATTTAGAAGATGCCATGAGCCTTACTTTTAAGCACCAGGTAAAAGCCTATGGTATCGATGAAGCTGTGTTGTTGACACCCAAGGGCTACACTGGTTTTGTCTCTGAATTAAGTGGAGACGTACCTACTCAGTTTCAATTTTTTGTTACAGATTCCACACAACATTTCCTCAGAGGAGCGTTGTATTTTCAGACAGCTGTTAAAAATGACTCCTTGGCTCCGATCATCGAATATATCAAAACTGACATGATACATTTGATCAACACACTTTCGTTTGAATTGAAAATGTCAAATTAATTTGGTACCTTTAATGAGCATCCCCCAATCTTTTTTCATTAACTTTACTTAGGCCAAGTAGTATTATCCTAAATCATTTACCTATTAATTAATATATGGCGACGCCGAAATTCTCTAGACCTAAAATCAATTTCAATCAAGTTGTGAAATTAAGGGTGAGCGAATATTTTAAAGCTCAAAATATCGCTCGTTCAGGAAATTCCCAACTGTTTATTAAGGCAGCAATCATTGTTGTGTCCTTTGTATTGTTGTACATCCACCTTGTGTTTTTTACGCCACATTGGATTTTAGGATTGTTTGAATGCTTAATCTTAGGTGCTTTAACAGCCTTTATTGGCTTTAATGTAATGCATGATGGCGCTCATGGAAGTTTTAGTGACCGGCCTTGGGTCAATACCTTGGCAGGGATGTCTATTAATTTTCTGGGAGCAAATGTTTTCATGTGGAAGACAAAGCACAATGTTGTTCACCACTCATTCACAAACGTTGATGGCGTAGATGATGACTTGAACGCCAGACCATTTTTACGTCTTTCTCCAAGTCAAAAGAAATTCAAAATACACCAGTTTCAACACTATTATTTTATTTTCACCTATTCCCTATTGTATCTCTATTGGGTGTTTTTCACGGATTATAAAAAATACGTAACCGGAAAAGTAGGGATAGTGCCTATTCAAAAAATGAAACTGTCTGATCATATCAGTTTTTGGGGTTTCAAAGCGCTTCATTTGGTGCTTTTTGTAGCCATTCCAGTTTACATGGTTGGTTGGGTTCCATGGTTAGTAGGCTTTCTTGTGTATGGCCTTTTTGCAGGACTTGTGTTGACGCTTGTTTTCCAATTGGCACATAGCCTGGAAGAAACTGCTTTCCCTGTTCCTGAGCCTGTATCCAATTGTCTGGAAGACGAATGGATGATTCATCAGATCAGAACCACTGCCAATTTTGCAACTGGTTACAAAACCCTTACCTGGTTTTTGGGAGGCTTAAATTTCCAAATAGAGCATCACTTGTTCCCAAAAGTCTCGCACATTCATTATCCTGCTTTGAGTAAAATCATCAAACAAACCTGCAAGGATTATAACATCCAATACCTTGAACACCGACAATTGAGAAGGGCTTTTATTTCTCATTTCCGTCATTTGAGGGGATTGGGGAACGCTTAGGTAAAAGACGAAAGTTTGTCATTTTAAATAATACCAGCTACATTTGTAGCAAGATCATTAGGGGTGCCTTAATATAACGGGCTGAGATCATACCCATATCACCTGATCCGGATAATGCCGGCGAAGGGAAATGTGAAATAGCTAATCGTACGTAATGCTATTGGGTAAACAACTAAAGTAGAATTGTCCCCTCACTTCTGCTATGTTTAACCAGAAAAATTTATTTAAATGATTCGTATTTGTTTTTCAGCAATATTTTTATTGCTGTGCCAATTGTCTATTGCCCAAAATAGTATCCATGGGATTATAAAGGATGCTGAAAATGACATGCCTCTTCCAGGTGCTACAATTTACATGGAAGGAAGCCAAAAAGGCACTGTAAGTGACCAAAGTGGTGCATTTCAATTGAATAATCTAAATCAAAAAGAGGCCACTCTTCGCATTTCATTTGTAGGTTATACGTCTAAAACGATAACCGTAGCACTTCCTCAACAAGTAGATTTACTAATCGAACTGAATGCTACCACCCTTACCACTGAAGAATTTATTGTTTCAGGAACCAGGGCTTCTGAGACCACTCCTACTACCTTTCAAGTGATTGGTAAAGAGACTCTTGGTAAGGACAATCTTGGGCAAGACCTGCCCCTTTTACTTAATTACACCCCTTCTATTGTTACGCATTCTGATGCGGGAACAGGTGTAGGCTATACGGGAATGCGGATCAGAGGCACAGATCAGACAAGGATCAATGTTACTGTAAATGGAATCCCGCTAAATGATGCTGAATCTCATGGGGTCTTCTGGGTAAATATGCCGGACTTTGCCTCTTCAGTGGATAACATCCAAATCCAACGTGGTGTTGGAACATCCACCAATGGGGCAGCTACTTTTGGTGCTAGCCTCAACATTCAGACAGACACTAAAAAGGAAAAAGCTTACGCAGAAACGGACAACTCCTATGGCTCTTTCAATACAAGAAAGCATACGGTTAAAGCTGGAACAGGATTGATCAATGACAAATGGGCTGTGGATGCAAGACTATCCCAAGTCACCTCTGATGGGTACATAGACAGGGCTTTTTCTGACCTGAAATCTTACTTTGTGTCTGGTGGCTATTATGGGGACAAGCATGTATTTAAGGTAAACATCTTTGCAGGCTCCGAACAAACGTACCAGGCATGGAATGGAGTACCCGAAAATCTACTTGGATCCGATCGGACTTTCAATGGCTATACCTATGAAAATGAAACCGACAATTACCAACAAAACCATTATCAGTTCATCTATGCTGGGACATTGAGTGATAATTTGAAAGCCAATTTTGCTTTACATTATACGGCAGGACAAGGATATTATGAACAGTTTAGAGGCGACGATGACTTAGAGGATTATGGATTTGAACCTATTCAAATAGGCGATCAGGTTATTAACAGTACCGATATTATCCGAAGAAGATGGTTGGACAATGACTTTTATGGCGCTGTATTCTCCCTGAATTACGTTTCTACGGATGGGAGATTGGACGCAATTCTAGGTGGTGGGGCCAACAGGTATGATGGAGACCACTTTGGTGAAATCATCTGGATGGGAATCACTGGCAATACCAATATCAGGGACAAATATTACAACAATGTCGCTGTGAAGGATGATAGAAACGTTTACCTAAAAGCCACCTATGAGGTGAAGGAAAGGTTGTACTTGTTTGCAGACATGCAGGTAAGAGGCATTGACTATTCTTTTGATGGTAAGAATAGCGATCAAAGAGTTGTTAGTGGTAATCAATCCTACACTTTCTTTAATCCTAAACTTGGCTTGTCCTATGAAACTGGTACTGGAAAAACCCTTTACGCCTCCTATGCAGTGGCCAACAGGGAGCCAGTAAGAAGTGATTTCACAGATTCTCCAATCTCAGAAATCCCAAGACCTGAGAAACTTAATAATGTGGAGGCAGGAATTAGGGTGAAGAAATCCAACTTCCAGTACAATGCCAATTTGTACTATATGGGTTACAAGGATCAACTTGTGCTTACCGGCCAGTTGAATGATGTTGGTGCTTATATTCGTGAGAATGTAGCCAGTAGCTACCGAGCAGGAATAGAACTTGACGGTGCTGTAGTGCTTTCACCCAAATGGACGCTTGGAGGTAACATCGCATTTAGTCAAAACAAGATTGACAGCTATACTGAGTACAGTGATGTGTATGACGAGAACTGGGCTTTTACAGGGCAGGAAAGCATTACCTATACCAATACAGACATTGCTTTCTCTCCTGACATTGTAGCTAGTGCCATTATAGACTTCAGGCCAATTAAAAACCTGGAAGTAAGTTTGCTCAACAAATATGTTGGCCAACAATTTTTGGACAATGCGCAACAAGAAGCAAGGAGTCTGGACGCCTACTTGACATCTGACTTAAGATTTATTTATTCCTGGAAACCTGGCTTCGTTAAAGAAATGGTGTTCTCCGGTAAGGTTAATAATCTATTCAATAACCTTTACGAGCCAAATGGATACACTTTTGGTTATTTCGTTCCTTCCAGTGAAGGACAGGGCATGGAGCGTATAGCAGAAAACTATTATTACCCAATGGCAGGAACCAGCTTTATGGCTGGTGTAGCTATCCGTTTTTGATATTTCGGGTTCAAGAAATAGAAATAACCTTTAATATTCAAATTTTATTGAAAATGCTCCTAGGCTTAAGCTTGGGAGCATTTTTATTTTATGGCTTGCCCATGGGTTTGAAGAATGAGTTTTTTTGCCAGATAAGGAGATTTCTTGATCACATTAACAGCAATATTGGAGACGAAAGGAGCCCCGAAAAGCCTTTGTACGGCTCTTCCAGTTCTCAATCGGCTGTAAAAATACTGGTTCCAGGCTTTGGCGTATTCTTTTTGAATCATTTCTAATTTCTTATGCTTTAGTATGGCCTCAGCGGCCAGCTTACCTGTATGAATAGCGATGGCCATACCATTGCCACACAAAGGTGTTATCATGCCGGCGGCGTCTCCAATCATAAGGACTTGGTTTTCTACTGGAGATTTGGTGGCGAAACTGATCTCATTGATTACCTCAGGTTTTTCCCATAAAAATTCTGCTCGATTGTAGATCTCTTTGATATGGGGGTTTTTAAACAAGTATTGCTCCTCCATGTTTTGAATGTTGCCCGCAACTTTTAATTGCTCCCTGCTTCCCAAATAGCAAACGTTAAACTGGCCATTTTCTATTTTATTGATGCCCAGGTAGCCGCCATTATAATTGTGTAAGGCCACCATATTTTCCTCATGCGCTATTTTAATATGGTATTTGATGCCTACATAAGGACTTCGGTGTTTCAGGTAACTTCGGTTAAGGTATTTGTCTATTTTGGATCTTTTGCCATAAGCGGCAAGCACGATGGGGGAAGTCAGTAAGTGCCCTTCATTGGTAGTTACCTCAAATATTTTCCGGTCTGGCTTGTAATCGATCGTTGCTGCCTGGGTTTTTAAGAGAAATTTCACCCCAATTTCTTGACATTTTTGGTACAGGAAGTGGTCCAGGTGGTATCGGCTAATTCCAAATCCACCCAAGCCCAGTGGGACTTCAGCCATGGCTCCGTTGACGGCACTAAGCCTGAAAGTATTGATTTCGGCAGGTTCAAATGAGAAAGGGAATAACTCTTTTTGGATTAGGAAATCCCTAACCTCATTGGAAATGTATTCACCACAGACCCTGTGAAAAGGATAACTCTTTTTTTCGATTACAAGAACACTTTTACCCGCCTTTGCCAGAAGGTAGGCAGAAATAAGGCCTGAAAGCCCACCTCCAATGATTGTAATTTGATTTTTATCCATGTTTTTTATTAACAACCGGCGCCAGTAATGGTTTGCGGCTATTTGATTTAGGTGCTGGCTTTTACCAAGTTTACGAATTAAAATTTTAATTTTGGCTCTCTATTATTCCTAACTTAATTAAATGAACCCATATGTTAAAGTCAAAAGCAAGCATTTTGATTTTGCTGTTAGTAAGTTTTGGCCTGAATCTAATTTCTACGGATTTGGCAGAAGCTCAGCGAAGAAAGAAAAAAAAGGACGAGCAAGAAGTCAAAGATCCGGAAAAAAAGCCGGTGAAGAACAAGGATGGATTGAAATCCTATGAAGACATTATCAAAGACAGTACCCAAACCAAGCCCGGACTTTTTACCGTTCACAAGGTGGATGAGAAATACTATTATGAAATTCCTGAAGCAATGCTTGGTAAGGAAATGCTCATGGTCACCACTATCGCCAAGACTGCCAACGGCATAGGTTATGGTGGAGAGCGAACCAATACCCAGATGCTTCGATGGGAAAAGAAGGACAAGAACATCCTGCTAAAAGTGGTTTCCTATGCCAATACTGCAGCAGATTCACTTCCAATCTATCAGGCTGTAAAAAACTCCAATTTGGAACCTATCCTGTACCGGTTTGACATCGAGGCCAAAGGCAAGGATGGAAAAGGCTGGTTGATAGAAGTGTCTGACCTTTTTTCCAAAGACATACATGCACTGGGCTTACAACAAAGCCGAAGAAAAGGGTATAAAGTGACCCGCTTGGATACGGACAGGTCTTATATAGAAAGAATCAGTCCTTACCCGACCAATATTGAAGCGAGGTATGTGCTGACCTATGCTGCGTCTGAAGCGCCCTCTAATAGTGCCACGGGACTTATTACCATAGAGATGAATAGCAGCATGGTATTGCTTCCTGAAGAGCCTATGAAGCAAAGGTTGGCAGACCGAAGGGTTGGCTGGTTCAATACCAGGGTAACAGACTATGGATTGGATGCGCATAAAGCAAGTAAAAGGACCTACCTGGACCGCTGGAGACTAGAGGTAAAGGAAGAAGACCTGGAAAAATTCAAAGCAGGTGAATTGGTAGAGCCAAAGAAACAAATCGTCTATTATATAGATCCCGCTACTCCTTCTCAGTGGGTGCCTTACCTAATAGCAGGCGTAGAGGATTGGAATGCAGCTTTTGAAGAAGCTGGATTTAAAAATGCCATCACAGCGAAAGAAGCCCCAAGTCCGGAGGAAGATCCTGATTGGAATCCGGAAGATGCAAGGTATTCTGTAATCAGGTATTTTGCCTCAGACATTCAAAATGCTTATGGACCGCACGTTTCAGATCCCCGTTCTGGTGAAATTATAGAATCCGATATAGGCTGGTACCACAATGTGATGAACCTGTTGCGCAACTGGTTTTTTGTACAAACTGCAGCAATCAATCCGGAGTCAAGAGTAATGCAGTTTGAAGATGAAGTGATGGGAAGGTTGATCCGTTTTGTTTCTTCTCATGAAGTGGGGCATACCCTTGGTTTGCCACATAACTTTGCTTCTTCCTTTGCCTACCCTGTAGACTCTTTGCGTTCGGCCACTTTTACAGCCAAGTATGGTACCGCACCATCACTTATGGATTATGCACGTTTTAATTACATTGCTCAGCCAGAAGACAAAGGGGTTCATTTGTTTCCTGAGGTAGGTCTATATGATAAGTTTGCTATTTCCTGGGGATATAGGCCAATTCTTGAAGCCGAAACGCCAGAAGAGGAGCAGGCGATTTTAGATTCCTGGATAGTTGCCAAAAATGGAGATCCTATCTATCGCTATGGCAGACAGGGCAATACTTATGACCCTAGTGGGCAAAGTGAGGATTTAGGAGATGATGCCATGAAGGCCTCAGCTTATGGCATCCAAAACCTAAAACGCATCCTTCCAAACCTAATTGAATGGACCGGCGAATTGGACAAGCCTTATAAGGACTATGATGACCTTAGTGAGCTTTATGTTCAAGTTTTAACCCAATACAATCGGTACATGGGGCATGTCAAGACCAATATTGGAGGTGTATATGAAGTTTATAAAGCCATTGGGCAGAACGAAAATGTTTATACCCATGTAGACAAGGCCAAGCAGAAGGAAGCCATGGACTTTATCCAAAAAGAGCTCTTTACGACTCAGGATTGGCTGATAGATAACAATATTACCAACAAAATTCAAGATTTAGGGGTTCTGGACAGGGTCAGGAAATTGCAAGTAGGTACTTTGAATGCTATTTTGGACTGGGGTAGATTAGGAAGGGTGATTGAAAACGAGGCCTTTAACGGTTCCGAAGCATATAGCTTACTGCAATTGATGACTGATTTAAGAAAAGGAATTTGGGTAGAGCTTACCACAGGTGAGGCCATTGATGTTAACAGAAGGAGTCTACAGCGAGCGCATATAGAGAAACTTGAAGAGCTAATGACGAAGGATGCCAGCGGAGGATCAGCTTCCCTGATAAATGCCTCCCAGTCCGATATTCGTGCTGTTTCAAGGGCTTCGTTAAATGTAATTCAAGGAGAAATAACTCGAGCGATTCCTGGAACTTCAGACACCATGAGTAAAATTCATCTGGAAGACAGTTTGGAAAGAATAAAAAACATTTTGGATCCCTCTTGAGCGAGTGGATAGAATAGGATTAAAAAATAACCCCACAGGCATTGCCTGTGGGGTTATTTTTTGTTCAATTTTAAGGTTTGCTTAAGGGAAGACTCTTATTTGTTCCAGATTTCCCAGGCGGCCTCTGCCTGTAAGTGAAGCATTTCTATTCCATTTTTTGTTTTTGCACCCATCTTTGCAGCAGCAGTCATCATGGCCGTCTCTGTAGGATTATAGACCAGGTCATAATACCAATTGCCTTTATTAAATTTCGAGA
The DNA here is from genome assembly GCF_000427295.1 of Cyclobacterium qasimii M12-11B. Taxonomy (GTDB): domain Bacteria; phylum Bacteroidota; class Bacteroidia; order Cytophagales; family Cyclobacteriaceae; genus Cyclobacterium; species Cyclobacterium qasimii. Next base: position 29,561 of record NZ_ATNM01000146.1, read on the forward strand.
CGGGCAGGTCAGGCATTGCTTCAATATTGGGGAAAGTACCCAAAGGAGTTGTGTTTATGATAAGTGGATAATTGGATAGGTAATCAGGAGAGGCTTTAATCTTATCGTAACTGATAATGTCCTTGGCTGAAGGATCAGGATTTCGGGAAACTTTTAAGTAAGGAATTTCCAGGTCATTTAATGCCTGGCAAACGGCTTTTGAAGCGCCACCAGTACCCAGAATTAGTGCTTGTGGTCTTTCTGCGCCCAACCAATTGGTCAAAGAAGTTTTAAAGCCATAATAATCCGTATTGTAGCCGACCAAACCATCAGGAGTAAGCTTGATGCAGTTCACCGCTCCTATGGCCTTACATGCTGGGTCAAGGTTGTCCAAATAGGGGATGACCTGTTCTTTATAAGGGATCGTTACATTGATGCCTATCAACTCCTTTTGTGCGTCAATAATTCCAGGTAAATCCTTGATATTGGCGATTTCGTACAGATCGTATTGACAATCTGGCTTTCCCTCCCGGGTAAATTTATCTGAAAAATACTTTTTTGAAAAGGAATGTGTTAATGGGTAACCTATTAAACCAAATTTTCTCATTCTTTTCTAAAATTATATGCTATTCTTTCAAGCCCAACTACAAGGATTACTCCAATTAAGAATGCCATAATGGCGATTAAAAAAGCAGGTTCCTGGCCTGTCTCGGAAAGATAAACATGGGGTAAAATGTTTTCTGTCAAAAATGGTTTTTGAGTACCTGAGCTTGACATTCTATAGCTGAGTATTTTTTTCCAAGGCCAGATTTTATTGATAGAACCTATCATGAAACCTGACAAAAAAGACAAGGTAATGGCGTGGTAGTTTTTCAAGAACCAAGAGATCACCCTGCTGAACAGAAGTAAGCCTGTAATGCAACCCAAGGCAAAAACAGCCAAAACGGCGAAGTCTCTTTCATTGACAGCATGGAGGATGTATTCGTATTTCCCTAGAATAAGCAATAGGAAACTGCCTGATATCCCAGGGAGGATCATTGCACATATGGCTATGGATCCGGAAATAAAAGTAAACCAAATGTTATTCGGGGAGGAAATCATCGGTAGTTCTGTGATGAAATACGCAATGACTACCCCTGCCGGGAACATCAAAATGGCTACAATGTTCCAGCGCTTAATGTCCCGCAAGATTATGATCGCACTGATAAGTATCAATCCGCAGAAGAACGACCACAAGGGAATAGGATACTTTTCTATGAAGAACGTTATGGCTTTCGAGAAAGCAAAAATACTTGTAAGGATTCCTAGAAACAAGGTCAGCAAAAAGCTTGCATTTACATGTTTCCAGAAAGCGACAATGTCAAGCTTAGTGAGGAGTTTTAGGGCCGTTAGGTCAAATGAATTGATACTCTCCAGGAGCTCTTCATAGATTTTTGTTACCAGTGCAATAGAGCCCCCTGAAACGCCGGGGACAATGTCAGCACTTCCCATACCCATGCCTTTCAAGAAAAGCAATGCCTTCTCACTAAACTTATTCATTGGTTGGACTTTTTAATAAAGAGATGTGAAATTTATTTATCTAAAAAGAAATCGAAAGTATCTCCTCTTAGTCCAAGCCTTAATGTTTCCAAAGGAATGATTTCATTAGGTGCGATATTTCCCAGGTTGACATTTGTCCCTAGTAGTTTGATAAACCAGACCTGCTGTTCTTTTTGTGGCGCTTCCCAAAGGATTTTTTCTTCTGGAACTTGGGTCAAGATTTCTTCTACAAGACCTTGCCTTACTTCTCCTGAATCCCTAAAAAGACCTACGGTACCACCTTCTCTGGCCTCACCGATTACTTTCCATGCGCCAGCACTTAATTCTTTTTGCATTTGATCAATCCACTTGTACGGAGGAATGATTTTAGCAGCATCTTTAGAACCTACTTCCGAAAGAACTGTGACATCTTTTGCCAAGGTTCTAATGTATTCGCATTTCTCGTCGTGATCCAATGTGATGGATCCATCAGAAACCTCTACAAACGAAAGCTTGTATTTATCCAAAAGCCTTCTGTAATCATCAAATTGATTCCTTACGATAAAGGCTTCAAATAAGGTTCCACCGAAGTAAACAGGAATTCCTGCAGAGCGGTAGATATCAATTTTTTCTTTGAGCTTGCTTGTGACATAGGAAGTGGCCCATCCTAATTTTACGATATCTACGTAATCTCCGTTAGACTCTAGGAAATCTTCCACCTCTCTTAGACTTAAACCCTTGTCCATCGCCATGGTGTATCCGGTATTTCTAGGCTTTTGCGTTCTGAATGGGATGCTATTTAGGATGTAATTCATTCAATATAATTTTGATAAAATAGATAAATAAGAGTTTCTATTCTTTTGAACCCTCTCTATACTGGTTAATTATTTTGTAAATTGCCTTCTGTTGTTCCAGTTCTGGCATCAACTCATAAAGGAGGACGTGTTTTTCAAAGTCCAAAGTTAATGCATTTTCCAAAATTGAAAAGGCTTCTTTGTATTTACCTGTCTTAATCATGTATACTACCAGTCGATAATACAAGGATGCTTCTTCAGGCAATTCTTCTAATCCTTCCGTAATTACATCTTCGGCTTCTTCAAATCGGTTCTGGTCAAAGTAAATCAAGGATAAGTTGACATAGGTTTCTAAAATGCCCGGTTCCAGATTAATAGCCTCTTCATAGGCTTCGGAACTTGATTGGAGATTTCCCAATTCGTATTCAGCATCGGCAAGCCCTACCCAATAGGTCGCATTCTCTGCCGTAAGCTTAATGGCTTTTTTGAAATAATGAATGGCCTCAAAATATTTTTTCTTTTTGACCATGCACATCCCTAATCCAAACCATGCATCATCGTATTCGCTGTCTAACTTCGCTGACTTTTTGAAATACTTAAAAGCCATATCAATCTGATCTAGCTTTTCATAGGAAGCAGCCAGGTAGCAGCAATTTTCAGCATTGCTGCCTTCACAATTTATGGTGTTTTGATAGGCTTCCAGTGCTTTTTCATACTGGTTCGTATTCATTAGGGCATTGCCCAAATTAAAATAAGCCGAAGCAAAAGTGTCGTCTATCAGAAGGGTGTATTCGTAGGCCTCAATAGCATCCTCAAAATTCCCCAGGCGGTTGTGAACAACGCCTAAATTGTACCATGCGTTGGCATTGTAGGGGTCATGGTCAATAAACTCCTGGTAAAAAGCCAAAATTTCATCAAAGGAGCCTTCTTCATCCGTCAGCATGGCCAACTGAAACAATGCATCCTCGTGGTTGATTTTGAGTTTTACAGCTTCCTTAAGACAATCTATAGCCTCTTTATTTTTATTTTCAATTCTGTAAAAATTACCTAAAAGATAAAATACCTCTGCCTTGTCTTCTGCCAATGGCATAAAACCATGAAGTAACTGAATTGCATCAGCATTTTGATCAAGAATGGACATGGCATTGGCCAGTGTCAGTATGATGTCTTCATTGTTTGGAGAGATATTGTTTAGGTTTTCAAGAATTTCCAAACCTTCTTCCACGTCATCTAAAAAAATCAAAGATTGAGCCATCAATAATTTGATTTCTATAGAAAAAGGGAATTTTGATATCGCCAGTTGGCTGGTCTTTAATGCTTTTCTGTATTTAAAATGTTCATGGTAATATCTAATGATATCCTCTAATTCTTCCTCTCCGAAAAACAAGTCAAGGTTTGCGCTAAGTGAGTTTTCAAACCTCTTAACCAATTCTTTCTCTTGATCTGATTGATTATCAAAATCTCCTGTCATAGGTTTGATCTATATTTTAAACTTAAGATACCAAATATTTTCTTTTTGAAGTGTTATCCACTTAAGTATTTAAGGTTATTTAACGGGGCTTTATTTTTCACTAATTTATTGATTTAGCCCATTTAAATGTGTCCCTTAAAGGGGTATAGGTATACTTTGTTAATTCGTTAATTTTAGTGTTGTCATATTCTATTTTGGTCTGTGCTGATTGAATCGTTTGCCGGGTAACAGGAATTTTATTTTTAGCAAAATAATTGTAAAACATAGACCAATTGACGACCATTTTGGCCATCAGGTTATTCAACGGTTTTTTGGGAGGTTTTAATTTAAATTCTATGGCCATTTCTGTAAAGAATTTCTCATAAGAAATGGCTTCCTTACTTAGGATATAGCGGTTTCCCCATGATTCTGATTCTATGGTCGTTGTTATGAGCGAAACGGCATCCCTGATGTCAATATAGTTTACATCACCGATTGGATAATACCGGTTACCTTCTAAAACATACCTGTAAATCTGGCTGCTGCTTCTTTCGTCGCTTACCTTGGCCAGAAGAATGGATGGATTAAATACCATTACCTCAAGACCTTCCTGCGCGCCTCTCCATGCTTCAAGTTCAGCAAGGTGTTTGGAAATGGCATAGGGGGTGTTGAGCGTCGAATTGACCCATTTTTGATTTTCGTTAATACGGGGAATTGAGTCACGCCCAAGAGCCGCTACAGAACTAATAAAAACCAGGTTTTTACAATTTGTAGTGAGCATGGCGTTGACCAGACAGGCTGTCCCTTGCGTATTGGTTTGAAGCAAGGCTTCTTTTTTAGATTCATCAAATGAAACCATACCTGCAGCATGAATTACCATGTCTTGTTCTTTACAAGCTTCTATAAGTAATTCAACGTCTGTGATTTCGCCTTCATACCAATTGATTTGGGAAGACAAGTTTCCAAGAAGTGCTGTGCTGCTATTTGATCTTTTGAGGCCCGATACAATTGCCTTACCAGCATAGCTTTTAGCTAAATAGCTTCCCAATAGTCCGGTAATGCCGGTAATCAATATTTTTTTCACACGCAATAACGCTTACAGGTTTTTTACAAATTTTTATTCCACAAATCCAATTCCTGCAATTTGTCAAAGTATTTACTATGTGGCAATCTTTCCATGGCATCAAGGTACTTTTCATTGTGACAATCTGTCCCAACCAATTTCACCAAACCCTTGTCAATTATTTTTTCAGCAAACTTTTTCACTCCTTTGGAATAGTATCCAGTAAGAGAAAGCAAGTTAAGCTGAAAAGGAATGTTCCTATCGACCAGGGCATCAAGGGTTTCAGGTTCCTGATGCAAGTAGATGTACCTTTCTGGGTGTGCAAATACAGGCTGGTAACCTAACATTTCCATTTTGAAAAATGTTTCCAAAAGAATGTGAGGCTTGCTCATAAATCCTGTTTCCACTAGCACCATCTTGTTGGTGCCAAATGAAAGAATAGGTTCATTGTTTTCTATTTTCTCATAGAATATTTCATCCAGATAATATTCTGCTGCAGCTTCCAATTCGATGTCAATTCCAGCTTCTTTTACGGCTATTTTTAGCTTCTCTAAACCGGCATTTATGATTTCGGGTGTGTTTTTAAAAAACTCACTCATAATATGCGGTGTAATGATAAGTTTCTTTAACCCATAACCGGAAAGCCTTGTAATTAAGGCAATGGACTCCTCCATTTTTTGTGAGCCATCATCTATACCAGGAATCAAATGACTGTGCATGTCAGTACCTACCCAACTCAGGTCAAGGTGCTGAACATTTGGTGAGCGCTTTAGTTTTCTGAATAGTTTAATGATAGACATTAAAGTCCTCCTTTGCTTATTTCGGTGAATGTTTTAAGGTCAGGCCAAAGCTGGTCTTTTTCAGACAGAAGTGGTTCTTCCACTCCCCAATCAATGTTTAACTCATTATCATTCCAAATAATTCCACCTTCACTTTCTTTATTGTAAAGGTTTGAACATTTGTACGTAAAAACTGCTTCCTCCCAAACGGCAAAGCCATGGGCAAATCCAGTAGGTACATAGAGCATGTTTTGAAGTTTTTCATCCAAAACAACCGAATGGAATTTGCCATAGGTGGCAGACCCTTTTCTTAAATCAACGCAAACATCCAAAACCTTGCCGCTTATTACCCTAACAAGCTTTGCCTGGGCATGTTCACCACTCTGAAAATGCAGCCCCCTTACTATACCAGCCTCTGAATAGGATTGATTGTCTTGAACCCAAGAGGTGTTCATTCCCTTGTTTTTAAAATGATCTTCGCGGTAACTTTCCAAAAAATAACCCCTTGCATCTTTAAATACTTTTGGGTAGATTTCATATACATCTTTAATAGGCGTTTCCCTGATTTCCATACCTTTGGATTTATTTCTTTAAAAATGGTGTAATTTGCTAAATATCTTATGAAGATATATAAATTTAAAACGAATTTTTAAAGATACGGTTTAAAGATGGGGACAATAAGCAATTTTAATGGAGAAAGTCCACAAAAATGTGGCATTTAATTTGACTGATAGTGAATCTATTGGTATGACAATACGTTGTAAATTCTTGTATTAAAAAAGATTGAATTAAACTTTCTGAATGAGTAAACACAGTAGAAAATTAGCAAAATTAGTAGATAATTCTCCAAAAGTAGAGACTGCTGTTTTGGTGGCACTAATCCACCAAAATGAGACTGAGGTGTTGGTGCATGAACATTTGGATGAGCTGGCGTTTCTGACAGAAACATTGGGAGCGAAAGCTGTTCATCGGTTCACCCAAAGTATGGATAAACCAGACCCAAGGACTTTTGTAGGCTCAGGTAAATTTGAAGATATAAGGTCCTATATAGAACACTTTGAAGTTGATATGGTGATCTTTGATGAAGACCTAAGCCCTTCTCAAGTGAAGATCCTGGAGAACGAGTTGAAGATTAAAGTTTACGATAGATCCATGTTGATCCTGGACATATTCCTAAACAGGGCCCAATCAGCCCAAGCCAAAACCCAGGTGGAATTGGCAAGGTTTCAATACCTTCTTCCAAGACTAACACGAATGTGGACTCACCTTGAACGCCAAAGAGGGGGTACTGCTACTCGTGGTGGTGCTGGTGAAAAAGAAATAGAAACGGATAAGCGAGATATCAGAAGAAAAATAGACATCCTTAAGGAAAAACTCAAGAAAATTGAGAAACAGGGACAAACCCAAAGGAAAAGCCGAGAAGGCATTGTAAGGGTAGCATTGGTCGGTTATACCAATGTTGGTAAAAGTACCCTGATGAACCTATTGACAAAAGAGAACATTCTGGCAGAAAACAAACTCTTTGCTACGGTAGACTCTACTGTTAGAAAAGTAGTGTTGGAGAACATTCCATTTTTGATTTCTGATACGGTAGGATTTATTAGAAAACTCCCTACCCACCTTATTGAATCATTTAAGTCTACCCTTTCTGAAATAGAGGAAGCGGATCTTTTGGTTCATGTAGTGGACATTGCCCATCCGGGGTATCAGGATCAAATTACAGTTGTCAACCAAACGCTTAGTGAAATGGGTGCAGGTGATAAACCTGTAATCATGGTATTCAACAAAATTGACATTGCGCCTAAAATGCCTTCAGAGGAAAAACTGATGGAGATGTCAGAATTTGAAGTGGAGCAGGCCAATTTTATTGATTTTGACAAACTGGAAGAAAGTTATGTGAAAAAATCAGCCATCAACCCAGTATTTATGGCCGCTGAGGACGGGACGAATATTGAGGGTTTCAGAACAGCTATTATTGCTGAAGTAAAAAAGATACATAAAAAAATGTATCCTCATTACCTGGATGATGAAGTGTTGGACTTGTCTCAATATCCAGAAGAAGATTAAGCCGTTTTGAATAAGTCAAAAACGAAGTTTTGATGGTTTGTATTTGAAACGCATTAGGAGTGTTGAAATTACAATAATGCAATTGGATCCTTTGAAAGGAAGTCGCAAGTTGGCTTCGATCAAAAAAGGTGAAATGACTGAGCTTTAAAGTAATTTCAGCGCTCTATTGGGTCGCTTTTTCCGAGCGCTTTAGATCAAGCGCTGCTGATCTATAACGCATTTTTTTAAGTTGTTTCGGGTTCAATTTTTAAAGACACATTCATTGAAGAAAATTATTTCATGGGTAGGAAAAGTGCTGCTTGCTATGTTCGTCGCATCTATAGTAATGGTAGTGTTGCTTAGTGTTTTCCCAGTTTATTTCACCCCTTTGATGGGTATTAGAACTGTAGAACAGGTTTTTTCAGAAGACAAGGACCTGGTTTTAAAGAAGGATTGGGAGCCTATTGAAAAGATTTCCCCACACTTGTACCTGGCGGTAATTGCCTCAGAAGACCAGAAGTTTTTAAGCCATGGAGGTTTTGATTGGGAGGCTATAGAAAGTGCTTTTAAGGGTAATAAGTCAGGAAAGCAATTAAAAGGGGGGAGTACTATTTCCAATCAAACGGCTAAGAATGTCTTTTTGTGGCCTGGAAGAAATTTTGTCAGAAAAGGTTTGGAAGCCTATTTCACCGTTTTAATTGAACTTATGTGGGGCAAAGAAAGGATACTAGAAGTGTACCTTAACGTGATAGAAATGGGGGATGGTATCTATGGCGCAGAGGCTGCAGCTCAATATTATTTCAAAAAACCAGCTTCTGATTTGAACAGACAAGAAGCCGCCTTGATCGCGGCAGTACTTCCAAACCCAATTAGATGGAGGCCAGATAAACCAACGGATTATATCCGAAAGCGACAAAGCTGGATTTTAAGGAACATGCGGAACCTTGGAGAAGTGAAATTTGAGGAGTAAAGGGACCGATTACTTTCTTATCATACTTTTTAGTCGGGAAGCGAATCTTGGCTTATCTTCCATAAGGTTTAAGTCGTCCTCTGAAATACGCTTTACACTCTCAATGGTATAGAAAGCTTTTTCGTGACTTTCTTTAAGTTTACTAATAAAGCTTTTAAGCATTTCCCTTTTAATGACCGTAAACATTAAAATTACCTTCCCGTAACGTCCTTCTGCACCTACAGAAGTAAATCGATAACCTTTTTCTTTCATGTATTCTACAAGCTCTGGCAAAGGTTCTGGGGTAATTACCCTTACAAGCACTCTACCTAAGGCAAGTTGCTCCTCTATTACCATGCCTACATAGTTTCCCATGGCAAATCCACCAGCGTATGCGATATACGACATGGGGTTGCTGATGTTTTGGAAAATTTGTCCTATGGCCAATAGCCAGATAAGCGCTTCAAAAAAGCCGAGTATAGGAGCGATAGTCTTTTTGCCATTTAGGACAAACATAATCCTAAGGGTGTTTATAGAAACATCCACCACTCGGGCTAAAAATATTAAAAGTGGCATCACTAAGTAATCAAATACTGGGGCATTGATGCCAATAGATTCAAAAAATTCCTGCATGAGATTAATATTTGGTTACAATTTGCAAAAGTAGGAAAACAAAACCAATTTTTAGCATTTCACCAGAAATATGCAAAAGGCATTTCCCAAACTAATGAAGCCTTATTAGAGCCTTGTAATAATCGCTGTTCTCTTTGAAGGTTGAGGAAAGTGTGAAGGCTGTTAAATAAGTTGACCTTCATTGTTTTAAAGGTTGTTGGTCTTATCCAATTGGTCCAATTATTTAGCCTAAATTGTTTTGTTTTTACCCGCAAAATATCCGAAATAGGTAAACATACAAGAGGCCAAAATCATGAGGTAAATCAATAGGTCCCAATCCTGCCAAATATCGAAGGCGATGCCAAATAACATGGGGCCAAAAGCAGCAAGAAAATAGCCAGCAGATTGCGCCATTCCAGATAAGGCTGAGGTATAATTGTCGCCCTTGGTTCGAAGTGTGATAAGTGTATAGGCAAGACTTATGCTTGCCCCCATTCCAAGACCTACAAGTCCAATGCTAAAGATATTTAACCACAGGATAGGGATAAACAAACTGGTAAAGCCTACAATATAAAGGATACCGATTGATATATTAAAAATGGATTGTTGCTGGTATTTGACCGCAATAAATGGTGCTACGAAGGTTCCAGTCAAACCTACCACCTGCATTAAGGATGCTGTTAATCCAGCTTCAACGGGAGACAAGCCCCTTTCTATCATCATGTCAGGAAGCCAGGTTACCAAGGTGAAAAATAAAAAAGACTGTATGCCCATAAACATGGTCACTTGCCAGGCCAGTCTGGAGCGCCAAACGGATTTGCTGGTTTTTTCAGGCTTTACCTTAGGTTTCGGGCTGAGTTTTAGCTGTGGCCACCATGCAATAAGAGCGGCAAAAAGCAAAGAAGTCCAAAATAGTAGGGAGCCTCTCCATCCCCAGCCGAGGTCAATGGCCATGGGTACACTGAATGCTGTTGCAATGGCTGCCATTAGTGACATGCCTGTACTGTATAGACCCGTGACTGCTCCGGTTTTGGAAGGCATTCGGGCTTTTACCAAAGGAATAAGCAACACATTGCAGATGACTATTCCTATGCCAGTAAGTGCAGTGCCAATAAAAAGAACATATGGGCCGCCCGATACCCTCAACATAGAGCCGATACCAAGGACGAGTAAGCCAAGAAATATAGCTTTGGCCTTGCCAAAATAGTCCCCAATAGCTGCGGAGAAAAGAGAGAAAACGGCGAAGCTAAGCAAAGGTAGGGTAGTAAGAAATCCCGCCATACCATTGGAGAGTGACATTTCATCCCTGATAAAGGGGATTAGGGGCCCAACTGCTGTAATGGATGGCCTCAGATTAAAAGACACCAGCAAAATCCCCAATACCAACCAATGGTTACTATTCTTGTCCTTTAAACTGTTTATTGTCCGGCTAAAAGTCATTCAAGTTGAACCGTAGTTTGGCCGTATAAGGTTCCGTCAATTGGGATATTTGTACCTGATTTTATTTAATTTAGGTTTATGAATTAAGGATTTAGATCAAAAATCTTCTTTCCCCAGCCAGCTTGCTCCTCTTCATGTTGGAAGAAACCAAATGAAGGGTATACAAAGAAGTTCCCTTGGTTTCGACTCCGCTCAACCGCCTGAGGGAGTTCTAGCCAGGTCCTGAGCGGAAGGGTGATGAAGAGTGTGGCAAGTAGTTTTCGTACCTAAGGCTTCGGCTCAACTCAGCCGGCGGAGGGCGTTCTAGCCGGTTCCTGAGCGGAGCCGAAGGATTAGGCATTACGTACTCGTTCCCCTATGGTTTCGACTCCGCTCAACCGCCGGGGGAAGGTAAATTGTTTCAACTGCTTAGGATATGAAAGGATACATGTATATACTAGAATGTTCGGATGGTAGCTTCTATACTGGAAGTACTAAGGATTTGGAATTGCGGTTAAGGCAGCATCAAAATGGAGAGGGTTCGAAATACACAAAAAGAAAATTGCCAGTAAAACTGATTTACTATGAAGAGTTTCAGCGTATAGACGAAGCGTTTTATAGAGAAAAACTAGTTCAAGGCTGGACTAGAAAAAAGAAGGCGTCCTTAATAAATAACATGTCAGAAAAACTTCACGAATTAGCGAAGTGTATGAATGAGACAAGTCATATTGGATTTAATTCCTCTGGCTTCGGCTCCGCTCAGCCGCCGGGGGATCGAGATGGTGGGGCCGAGTAAAACGAGGGACATTTCACAGGTCCTGGATTGATTTGGAAATAACCTCGTCGGTTCCACTGAGTCTGTTCTGGAATGTTTTTCGCCGGTTCCTGAGCCGGTTTGGGAATGCCATCGCCGCGGCTGGCAGATTAGCCAGTGCCTAGATTGATTTGGGAATGCCATCGCCGGTTCCTGAGCGGATCCGAAGGATTAGGCGTTACGTCCTCGTCCCCCTATGGTTTCGACTCCGCTCAACCGCCGGGGGCGGTGGATTAGTCAAAAATTATTCGTTTTCAAGTAATTCATCAATATGCCTGATCATGTCCTCCAATTCGGGTCTATAGGTTTTTTGAATAAAATTGGCGTTTTCTTTTTTGTACTTTTCGTACATATTAGATCCCTGGCTTTTGGAATGGGTAATGTTTGCAATTCTATCGCAAAACTTTACGAAGATAGCATTCGGGATTTCGTGCATTTCTTGATAATACTTGTCATTTGCTCTTTCATTCCTGTTTTTCCCCTTTTCATTGGTTAGCGCAAAAGCCAAATCCGCAATTGTTTCATTGGTGTTTTGTAAAACGTCATTGTAAGTCTCTCTTGCATCTTCTATTATATCATGCACCCAACAGCCGCAATAAACATTTTCCCGCTCGGACTCAGCTACGAGATAACTGAATTTTTCAGCCACTTCATATACCATTTTCAAGTGGTAAGCGTAATCGTTGTCTCCGTATTTGTGATTAACTTTTTGATGAGCGTAAATTGCGTATTCTGATGTTTTCTGTAACATAATCCTATAATCTATATTTTTCGTGTCTCTATCAGGGTTTTCGCGTATTAAGTCTTCAAGGCTTTATGAAAAAACCTCAGGTTTCTCCTTCCAATGTATAGCTCCTTTATATGCTATTTATGGGCAAAAGGTTGATGTTATTACAAGGAAATGAATGATTTGGGTCAATAAGCCTTTATTCAGAAGATTCCGTTAAAACCAGAATTTTATCCTGGCCACTCCTTCGTTAAGGATAACAATAAAAGTTAGGTGATTTTGGATAAAAATCAAATAAGAAATGTCATAAGTTACAGGTTGATTATTAAAATCAGTGAATTGTTAATTACGTGGTTTTCTTTTGTAAATTTAATTGTTGGGAATAGTGCCTCTACTATTCCCCATTACCACCTTAGTATGTAAATCAATCACTTGTATGAAAAATACCCTCTTCCTGCTTTTTTTGGCAATAAATTTATCCACCCCTGTATTTGGTCAGTTTAAATCCAACTATCCTGACATTCCGAGAGTTGATGTGCACTCACATGTGGCTGGTGACCTGAATGGCATTGCAAATTACCTTGAAATTGGAGCTGTTTTGAGAGAAAAAAATGACATTGATCTGGCGTTATGGATCAACTTGGGAAATAAAAATGAACCGTTGGTAAACATTGAAGAGGTAGAGAAAGCTGGGCAAGGAAGGATGCTTTGCGGGATTGCTGATTTTAAGGCGCATGATGGACTGAGTTATTCGCCAGAATCCCTGGAGGAGTTCCAGAAAAAGGGATTTGTTGGTTACAAAATTTGGTCGGGCCCCTGGAGTAGAACACTTGAGAAAAAGGAAGATGGTTATCCTTATATCGATAACCCTGCTCATGAAGCTACCTTTTCGGAAATGGAGAGAATAGGATTTATAGGTGCCTCAGTACACGTTGCTGACCCCAATGGGCCTTTCGGTGAAAGAACGGCCTGGTTAGCAGATCCTATTGAGTACTGGACTCAGATAAATGCCTGGAGAAATGTCCTTGAAAAACATCCGGAATTGGTGGTGGTGACAGCACATGGAAACTGGTTGTTATGTCAAGATGCACAAATTGATTATTTACGAAACATGTTGGCAACCTTTCCAAACCTTAATATCGATTTGGCCGCTACTTTTCAATATTATCACCTGGTCAACAGGGAGAACTTGCGGTCTTTTATGATTGAATGGGCTGATCGGATAGTGTTTGGAACAGATATAGGGAAAGTGGAAAACAAAGAAGAAATAAGCTTAAGAGCTGACCAGTATACCAAAGCCTTCCAGATTTTAGAAACCGACAAAATTGTCAATGGTGGTTTTTTTGGTGGGCCAAAAGTGCAAGGGCTTGAATTGCCTCAAGAAGTATTGGAGAAAATTTATTACAAAAATGCCATGCGGCTTTATCCTCATGTAAAAGAGCGCCTGGTTAAGCTTGGGTACAATGTGGGTAGTTAATGTTTTGTTTCTCCATTTAAATAGATAATCCACGTTCATTTAATTCAGGTAATCGAATGGCCTTTAGAATATAGGCACCATCTACTAAGAAAGTAAGCTTCTATTCGGATGGTAAATATGGATAAAATTGAATTTAAGAAAGACCGCCATGATCTTTTTGGTTCGTTGGACAATCTGAATAGCTATAGAAATTATGATAAAAGGCAAAATTTTACTGGCTGGACCAACAGGTTATCTGGGAGAGTACATCACCAAAGTGCTTGTTTCTAGAAATATCGAAACAAAAATTGTTGTTAGGAAATAGGATTGATTATCAGGTAAGCACTTCATTGATAACCTTACCATGAACATCCGTAAGCCTGAAATTCCTTCCCTGGAACTCATAGGTCAATTTTTCATGATCAAATCCCAGCCTTTCCAGAATAGTGGCCTGTAAATCGTGCACGTGCGTTCGGCCTTCTATGCCGTAGTAGCCAATTTCATCTGTAGCGCCATGAATATGACCTTTTTTAACTCCTGCGCCAGCCATCCACATGGTGAATGCTTCAAGGTGATGGTCTCTTCCATCAAAGCCTTCGCCCGTTCTGGATTCCATCATAGGAGTCCTGCCAAACTCTCCTCCCCATACCACTAGAGTGTCATCCAAAAGCCCTCGTTGCTTGAGGTCTCTGAGCAAAGCAGCAATTGGCTGATCGATGTTTTTACAGGACCTTCGCATTCCTTCACCAACACCATTGCCAGCACCCACCCCATGAGTGTCCCAGCGATTGTCAAAAAGTTGAACGAAACGTACTCCTTTTTCTACCAGTCTTCTCGCCAAAAGACAATTGTTGGCAAAGGAGGCTTGTCCAGGATTGGTGCCATACATCTGGTGGATGTATTCAGGTTCATCATTGATGTTCATGGTCTCCGGTACGGATGTTTGCATCCTGAAAGCCAATTCATACTGAGAGATTCGGGTGAGTATTTCAGGGTCGTTTGCTTCTTCAAACTCCATCTGATTGATCTGGTTGATAGCATCTATGGATTTTTTTCTGAGATGGCTGTCAATGGAGTTTGGATTGGACAAAACAAAACAGGATCACCCTCCGAGCGACACTGTACACCTTGGTAGATGGTAGGCAAAAAGCCACTTCCCCAAGCGCTTTTCCCTGCACTTATGGCGCCCCCACCTGAGGTGAGTACCACGTATCCCGGTAAGTCTTCATTTTCCGAACCCAGCCCATAAGTAGACCAGGCGCCTATGCTTGGTTTGCCCAATCTAGGACTTCCAGTATGCATGAATAATTGAGCAGGAGCATGATTGAATTCATTGGTATGCATGGCTTTTAGAAAGCTTACTTCATCCACCATTTTGGCAAATTCAGGCATGTAATCAGATACATAAGCGCCTGATTGCCCATATTTTTTAAAGCTTGCCTGAGGTCCCAATAACTTAGGTGTTCCCTTCAAGAAGGCAAATTCTTTTCCCTCCATCAATGATTGTGGAGTGTCCTTACCATTTAATTCCTGAAGTGTAGGCTTGAAATCAAATAACTCCAAATGAGAAGGACCACCTGCCATGTGCAAGAAAATCACGCTTTTTGCCTTTGGGGCAAAATGGGAGGCTTTTTTATGGAGAAATGATGTTGCCGCTTCAGGGCTTGATTTTGCTCCGCAGCCAATAAGTGAACCCATGGCCAATGCGCCAAGTCCTGAGGTGCATTTTTTTAAAAAATGGCGCCTACTATTGTATTGTGCTTCTCGGATCAGTGCTTCTTCCCAAATATTCATCCTATCTTCTGGTTACAAATTCATCTAAGTTCAACATGGCATTGCTAACAATTCGCATGGCCGCTAATTTGGCATTTTCATCCAAATCCTTTCCTTCTCCTTTATAATAGGCAAGTGACTCCTCGTATAATTGGAACAATACCGCTACTTTTTCAGGCTCAGGCTTTAGAGCGGTCACCAACTGAAGGTTTTTTTCAATTCCCTTCTCAATGTCCTCTCCACTTTCTTTCAATATTCGCTGGGCCCAGGCATCTGCTGCTTCTATGTATACAGGGTCGTTTAATAAAACGAGGGATTGTAGCGGTGTGTTGGTTCTTATTCTCCTCGAGGTACAGATTTCTCTGGAGGGGCTGTCAAAAGTCACAAATGAAGGGTAAGGGTGGGTCCTCTTCCAATAGGTGTATACCGCTCGCCTGTATTGTTCTTCTCCCTCGCTGGGAAACCAAAATTTACCGTTAAAACTAATGATGTTTTCAGGTTGGTAAGGCATAACACTTGGTCCCAATTGTTTTTTATTCAACAAACCACTAATGGCCAAGGCCTGATCTCTGATGGTTTCTGCTGATAATCTAGTCCTTGAGCCCCTTGACAGGTACTTATTGTAAGGATCTTTCTTTATTTTTTGAGCATCGGTCGTAGAATTTTGCCTGTAACTCTGCGACATGACAATCTTTTTGATCAAAGTTTTCAAAGACCAGTTCATGTCATCCTGTAAGGATACGGCCAACCAATCCAGTAACTCGGGATGGCTGGCGGGGATGCCCTGACTGCCAAAGTCCTCCATGCTTTCAACGATACCAAAACCAAATAATTGTTCCCAAATGCGATTTACAATGACACGGGAAGTCAGCGTGTTCTCACGACTAACCAGCCATTTAGCGAAATCCAACCTGTTGGGTTCCTGATTGGTGATTGTACCCATGATTTCAGGAATACCTGCATTAACTTCTTCTCCATGCGATCTCCAATCACCACGCTCGAATACATAGGTTTTTCGAGCATCAGCTTTTGGTAAATCCTTTAATATAGGTGTTTGAATAGGTTTGGCATTGGATAGCTCTACCAATTTGGCTTGAATATTTGAAGGATACTTGTCTTTTAAAGGTGCTTTTTCATGGTAAAAAACCCAGTCTACCCGGATCAAGTCTTGCGCAAATGATTTGTCTTTTTTGAAATAATAAAAAATGTCTCTTTTTCCCGAAACTGGTTCGATGGGTATCTTCAAAGTTTTCCAATCCTCGGGACGGTTGCGAGGAAAACTTTTGTCTGTAATGCCAAAGGTTCCTTCGCCAATGATTCTGCCCAGCATGGAGTCCAACCTTATTTCTACTTTGGCACCGTAGACGGAAGCATAACCCAAGGAAATGGCATTGACTTGATCTAAGTCCACATTTTCAAACATGATCCATGAACTGTCCTGTACCTGCCAAATTGATTCCTGGTCATGTGCTACCAATTCTATAAACCTGCTTTTGTCCTGAAATTCTTCCGCTTCTACCTTTCTATATCCTAATGAATAGAGTAAATCCTCTTTTTGTTGGTATAGAAAATCTTCTGAGATTTCCGGAAGCTTTTCTGCAGGATTGAGCTTGTCATTCACCCAGGAAAGTAGGTCTTTTACCTTCTTTTCATCAGCGGGTTGGTAGGTGAATACTTTAGGTTGTTCATTGTAAAGATCCTTGTCTTGGGTATTGTTAAAGAATGCCTGCGTTTGGTAGAATTCCTCATGCCGGATGGGGTCATAAGGATGGCTGTGGCATTGTACGCAAGCCATTGTCGTTCCTTGCCAAACTTCAAAAGTTGTACCCACTCTTTCCATGACAGCAGCTACTCTGAACTCCTCATCATTCGTTCCCCCTTCATCGTTAGCCATAGTGTTTCTATGGAAAGCAGTCGCCAATAAATCTGATTCGGTAGGGTTAGGCAAGAGGTCTCCAGCCAATTGTGCAATTGTAAAGGTATCGAAAGGCATGTCCTCATTAAAAGCATTTATGAGCCAATCCCTGTATTTCCAGATTTCCCTGTGCAGGTCTTTTTCATAGCCTTTGGAATCTGAATACCGTGCAAGATCCATCCAGAAGGCAGCCCATTTTTCGCCAAAACGAGGAGAAGCAAGTAATTTGTCTACGGTTTTTTCATAAGCCATAGGAGATGAGTCACTTGAGAAATCATCATATTCATCTAGTGTGGGTGGCAATCCTGTAATGTCCAGAGACAGCCTTCTAAGTAGCACTTCTTTGGGTGCTTCTTCATTAGGCGTTAGTTCCATGTGCTCCAATTGCTTGTAAATGAAGTGATCAATTTCATTTTGCACAGGCATGTCCAGGTTTACTTCCGGAACTTCAATGTTGTTTTCCGGAGCAATATAGGCCCAATGTTTTTCCCAATTTGCTCCCTGATTGATCCATTCTTTGATCAATTCAATTTCTTCAGGAGAAAGAGGAGATTTGCCCAAAGGCATTCGCATTTCAGGATCATTGTGGATGATCCGTTTTAACATTTCGGAGCCATCTGCATCGCCGGGGATAATGGCAGGTTTGCCTGATTCGGTATTCATTTTGGCTTCTTCTTCAAAAAGCAAAGAGAAACCACCGGATTGCTTGACACCTCCATGGCAGGAGATGCATTTATTATTTATTATTGGCCGGATTTGGCGGTTATAACTTATCTGTTCTTTTCCAGGCCACAACCAAAAGGTAAGGACAAGCAATAGAGGCAATAAGAAAATGAGATAGCGGCTTTTCATTTTGGGTAGTTAATCTAACAAACGCATTAAATGTAAGGAATTAAAGTATTACTTTCAAAGTCCGAACTTGTACTGATCTTTGGGATTGGTGTAAAAAGACTTGTGGCTTAACAAATCAAAGCTTAACTTTTATTTAATAAGCAGGATAGTACAGGGTGGTTGTGAAGCAAAATTTTAATAGTATTGTGTCAAGCTATTCTTGTTTTTAGTTAAGCATATATTCGGTTTTACAGTTGTTTCAATAATAAAAGAGGCCCTTATTAGATCAAATATTTTTTATCCGTTTCGGAGGAGTTTTACCTTTTGATTAATTAAAAACACTTGTATTACCGGATGCCATAGAAAATTGAAATTAATGAAAATGATGAATAAAGATAACCTGTTATCATTCTGGGGATTATTCTTTTTCCTGGTTTTAGTCGCCTCAACGGAAGTGAGCGCGTTGGGAACAGTCCTACTGTTTCAGGCTGAGGAGGTTGAAACTTCTTTCTGGTTATGGAAGTTTTTTGGCCGTTTACATCCGCTTGCCGTTCATTTCCCAGTGAGCCTTTTGCTTTTTGCTGCTTTGTTGGAATTGTTTACGCTAAAGAACTTTAACCACAAGTTAAGACCTGGTATATACATGTTGGTTTGGGCAGGAGGGATAGGAGCGGTTGTAGCTGTTGTCTTGGGATTGCTTTTAGCGAATATAGAAGATTATGGCGGTAACATGTTGGATATTCACCAGTGGACGGGGATCGGAACAGCCGTATTGGGTTTGTTATTGATCTATTTGATGGGTAAAGCCGATGGCATCAAAAATAAGCAGGCGATAAAAGTTTTTAGAACAGTCCTTTTCTTTACTGCGGTGTCAGTTTCAGTGGCAGGGCATTTCGGTGCCTCGCTGACTCATGGAGAAGAGTATTTAACAGAAACCTTCCCTTGGAATGAACCGGAATTCTCACCCGAGGACCTGGACATAGACTTGGTGGCTTTTGAAACGGAAGGAGATCTTAGTGAGCAAAAGCAAATTGAATTGGTTGGTAAGGTTAGAGCAGTTTTTGCCCACAATTGCTATAAATGCCATAGTGATGCCAAGATAAAAGGAGAATTAAGGCTGGACACGAAAGAATTTACCTTTGCAGGCGGAGAGTCTGGTCCTGTAATCGTTCCGGGAGATGCAGCAAAAAGTGATTTGGTTCGCAGAATAAAACTACCCAAGGATCACAAGGAATCAATGCCCTCAAAAGGCAAGGTGCTTTCCAATGATGAGATTGCTTTGATCTCATTTTGGGTTGATAAAGGCGCTCCCTGGCCAGATGCTGCTGAGAATGTAAGCGTGTACAGGGTAGCTGAATTGGCTCCAAGAAGACCTGATTTACCAGCTTCAAGAAGTGGATTGAATCAGCCCATAGACATTTGGGTAGATGAATATTTTAAGGAGCAAGAGATCGAATGGAAGGAACCCATTGAAGACAAGGTTTATTTAAGGAGGATATACCTGGACTTAATAGGGCTTCAGCCTTCCACAGAAGAATATGATGCTTTTTCAAAAGACAGCAGACCGGATAAACGGGCCATTTGGGTTAGAGAACTTCTAGACAGGGACGACGATTATGCTACTCACTGGATGACCTTTTGGAACGATGCTTTAAGGAATGATTATACTGGCACAGGTTATATCACCAATGGCCGGTATGCCATTACCGATTGGCTGTATACTTCCTTGCGCGACAATAAACCGTATGATCAATTTGTCAAGCAACTATTGAATCCGGATGACAAATCCAAAGGCTTTATTGAAGGCATACGTTGGAGAGGAGATGTAAATGCTAGTCAGGTGACAGAAATGCAAGCTGCTCAAAATGTTGGGCAGGTCATCTTGGGCCTTAACCTTAAATGCGCCTCTTGTCACGATAGTTTTGTAAGTGATTGGAAGCTTAAAGAAGCCTATGCTTTTGCCAATATATTTTCAGATTCTACATTAATCGTTAGCCGCTGTGATATTCCTACTGGAGAAACAGCCGGGACAAAGATCTTATGGGAAGAATTGGGTGAAATCGACAGTACTGCCAACAGGGCGGAAAAGCTGGAACAGCTTGCCAATTACCTGGTGCAACCTGCTAATGGCAGGCTTTACCGCACCGTAGTCAATAGAATGTGGAAGCAATTAATGGGAAGAGGGCTAGTGGAACCTGCAGATGAGATGGACAATGTTCCATGGAGCCAGGATTTATTGGATTGGCTGGCCACAGATTTTGAAGATGAAGGCTATGATCTCAAAGAATTGATTTATAAAATCGCTATTTCCAAAGCCTACCAACAACCGGCAGTTGGCGTAGAAAATCCACTGTTTCTGGCAGATGATGATTTTGTTTTTGAGGGTACTGTAATACGCAGAATGACAGCGGAACAGTTTTCTGATGGCGTAAGTCAAAAAATTCATCCAATTTTCAGTGAAGAAGAAATCAAATATGATCCCAACCAATTGAGCGTATCTGAGGAATCTGACATTGGATTTGTGCGTGCAGCATTGGTAGCCAATAATGGGCTCCTTAAAGCATTGGGACGTACTAACCGTGAGGTGGTAATGACAAGTAGAGACAGTCAGGCCAGCTTATTGCAAGCCTTGGAATTAACAAATGGGGAACAGCTCAACAATACCCTTAAAACAGGGGCTGTCAAATGGAAGGAGAAATATGAAGCGGGGGATGTTATAGTCCATGAAGTATACCGACAGTTATTGGGTAGAGAGCCTCAACAGAGCGAATTCAATATAGCCATGGCTGTATTGGGAGAAGCGCCTGAGGCAGAAGACATCCAAGATTTGTTTTGGGCTGTTTTGTTACTTCCTGAATTTCAATTAATTTACTGATCAAATGCAAAAGCTATGAATTATAATTGGAGGAGAAGAGATTTCCTAAAGAAGACAAGTGCTGCATCAATTGCAGCCATGGCTGCAGGAGCTCCAATATCAGCATTATTAAATTCTTGCTCGCCCAAGGATCAAATTACAAGTAAGGCGGATACAGTTATTTTATTGTATATGGCTGGAGGTATGGCACATACCGAGACCTTTGATCCTAAAAGGTATACGCCGTTTAGAAAAGGTATGGAGTCCAAGGAAGTCTTGAGTACTTTTAAGGCAGTGCCTACCATATTAGATGGTATTAATTTTTCTGAAGGATTGGAAAAAATTGGTCAGGTGATGGACAAAGGAAGCCTTATTCGGTCTTATGTGGCGGCTGACCTCGGGCATATTTTGCATACCAGGCATCAATACAATTGGCATACTTGCTATGAGCCCCCTCAATCCGTGGCAGTCCCCCATATGGGTTCATGGATGGCCAAAGAGTTAGGTTCGGTAAATCCTGTAATCCCTGCATTTATTAATATTGGGCAGCGTTTCACCGTAGGTGAAGGGGAGGAATTGAAAGCTTTCCATAGTGCAGGTTTTCTAGGCAGTGAGTACGGGCCATTTCTAATACCCGACCCAACTTCTGGGTTGGACAGCGTTCGACCACCAGTAGGGATGTCTACCAAGCGATTTGAAGCTAGAAATCAACTCTATGAAAACCTGGTAAAGGAAAGTGCCATGGGAGAATTTGGTAGTGATTACCAGAAAGAATCCTTGAAACGTTCCATGGAGCAGGCTTATATGTTATTGAACTCTCCAGAAGCGAAAGCCTTTGACCTAAGCCTGGAGCCCAAAGAAAAGTATGATATATACAATACCGGTAAATTTGGTTTGGGCTGTCTTATGGCCAAAAGACTGGTGGATCAGGGCGCTCGGTTTATAAGTGTAACTTCCGAATACGAACCTTTTAAAGGTTGGGATACGCATGAAAATGGGCACACAAGGCTTACGGATATGAAAAAGCAGGTGGATGCTCCCATCGCTCAACTAATTAAAGACCTAGATGAAAGTGGTAGGCTTGACCGAACCATTGTGGTTTTGGCCAGTGAGTTTAGCCGCGACATGCTTACCGAGGGCAGACCAGGAGCAACGGTGAAAGACCAGGTAGAAGTGCCAGATATTATTGAAGATTTAAAAAATTATGGCATGCACAGGCATTTTACAGATGGCTGCTCCATGTTGATGTTTGGTGGAGGGATAAAAAAAGGGCATGTTTACGGCAAAACTGCTGATGAAAGACCTTGTAAAAGTATAGAAAACCCTATTAAGATAGCAGGAATCCATCAAACTATATATCATGCACTGGGCATGGACCCTGAAACGAATTTTGAAATAGAAAAACGTCCTTTTTATACTACTCCTGATGGTCATGGGGAAGCAGAAATGGATTTATTCGCTTAAATTACACCCATGAAAGAAAACCTAAACCCAAGAAGAGAATTCCTTAAGAAATCAGGTCTTACTGTACTCGCAGGTGCAGTGGTTCCTAATATTATTGTAAATAAAACTTACGCAATGGAAAATGATAA
>NZ_ATNM01000147.1 GCF_000427295.1 Cyclobacterium qasimii M12-11B
CAATTAATGAGCATGGCTTTCGATTCGGTTCGAAAGAGGGCTGCTACTACACTCTTGGAATTATTTGAAAAAGGGCTTATCAAAGACACTACAAATGATGGGCTTAGTGTGTCCAGGGAAGATTTTGCAGGCCTTATTGGTACAGCAACGGAAACGGCTATTCGGGTGCTTTCTAATTTCAAGGATGAAGGTTTGATTCAATTGGGTGAATCCCGTAGGGTAGTTATTTGTGATTTAAAACAATTGCAACAGGTGGCCAACTTTGGATAAAAGGCTGGGCCTTTAAAAAATTGAAAATTAGGCTATTTTTAAAACTTTACCCACCTAAGGCAATCAATAGCAAGATAATCCTCACAAGTATAAAGGCACAATAAAAACTGGATAGGACTTCCTATGGCTTAGGTAATCCTACCCATAAAACACGAATTAAAGCATTCACACACAGGAGTAACCATTGCGATTATGCCATTGTCGCTACTAATAATACAATTCCAATATCTATTGTTTTAATTTGAATGTTTAAGGTTGCCAATAAAATTTAAATGGTGATATTATTAACAACATGATTTAGATCAGACAAATTAAAAGCGTGCCATTGTAAATTAGCATATAGAGAACGCCCCAACCTATGATAATGCTATCTCTAAAATGTAATACACATGCACGATCCAGACACAGAACATAAACAAGTTCTTATAAAGTCATTTGCCCAAATAACTGAGCTAGAAAACGCTTTAAAAGCGATTCATGAAATTGATTCCGATAAAATGGCACTTTCAATTATCGGTAATCTAGGGGATACCAATGCAAATAATCCAAAGCAATTGGCCGAAGAAAAAAAACAATTACACACCTTTTTTAAAGAATTCCTGGGTAACGAAACCAATTTTGACACTTTTTATAACCCAGAGATAGGCTATCTGTTTATAGTCGGTTTTTTAGTGCTTACGTTTCTTAATCCAGTAGGGGGAAGGACAATTGGCGCATTATCTGGTGGTCCCTATGGCATTTTAAGAGGACTGGGTATTAGTGAGACCGAAGCTATTCTTAACGTCCAAAAACTCCACGATGGAAATTACCTATTTTTGGCCAGAGGCAAGAGATTGCCTATCGAGAAACTTCAAGGTATACTGAAAAGCCTGGAAAATCCTGGAACTTCCCAGTGATGGGAAAAGTTTACATCCGTATTCAATGACATTGATAAATAAACTAACCTAGCTAAGTTAGCTCTTCGTATATAATGGCCCAAACCCAGGGCTTTAAATGCTTATGCCAGGCCAATTACCTTCCAACATACTAAGAGTCTGGAGGAATCGTACAATTAGATTTTCTGACCCTGCTCAGCCTGCCCTATTACGCTTCAGGGGTAGTATCATAATTAGGAGAACTACTTCAAGTTTTCAGTTAAAACCAAAAAACCAGCGAGAGCATTCTCCGCTAGTTTTCTTTTACTCACTTAATGTGCTAGAATTAATTATTACAAAAACCAATTTTTCAACCCTTCTACAAAACAGTAAATAACAAAAGTAGCTGAACCAATTGCTCCTAAAAGGAAAATTAAAAAAAGCAGCGAAATCATGGTAAGGATTTATTGAATTGGACAAATCGGTAGTGCCAATCAATGCATTCACCCTTACCATGTAAACAAGAAATAGAAATTTACCAACCAACCATTTTTTCTTGTTCTTTCGCTGCTTTTGAAAATCAAATACTCCTACTCACAACAATTTATTGAATAGCTTTATTAATCTTTTTAAGATTGAAGCCCAAGAATATTCGGAAGATACCTGCTGTAATGAAGGCAAAGGCTGTCATGTATACAATGCTCAATCCAGCAAATACAGGATTTGCCAATAGTAGAAAGGAAAACAGCAAGGTTATGATACTCCAAAACAAAAGCCAGCCCCATTGAGGGAAATTGTTGGATTTCAATTGAAAAGATATACCAATAGACATTATACTTTGAAACAATAGCCAAAACCCAACATACAGCGGTAAAATAGCCATTGTCATCAATGGATGGCTCAATAACAATATGCCAATGGCAAGGTCTAAAATACCCCCAGCCAAATGCCAGCCCCAGACAGAATCCTCTTTTCTATTTGATATAGAAAAAGCGACTTGAAATATCCCGGAGACAAAAATGAATATACTAAAAATAATGCTCAAGGACATGTAACTTTCCATAGGCGTTTTCATCACCCAAAAACCAGCAACCAGGTACAGAACACCTAATAAGATTGAAAGCCACCAATTCTTTATGGCGCTATGTGCAGTATCTAAAATTGTTGTTGACATTTTCTTCGTATTTTAAATGAGTGTATTTGCGGTCATAATTTAATGATCGATTCTCAAAAGTAGGAGGTGGTTGTTTCGTTTACCATGATTTGGGTCAGTCTGATAAAAAATATAAAAAGAACACTTTTTCAAAGTATCCCAACTCAGGTTATAAAGCTAAATGAAAGCACCTCTTTCCCTTTTACAGGCTAGCGGTATTGATTGGAAAAAGACATATTCCATACAATAACAAATTATTTTGGGTGACCTGATAACCAAATGATTAAGCTTGGTTTTTGTACCCGATCCTTTAACCCGAAATATGCAATAGACAATCTTTTACGTGCTGAAATCGCTTCAAAATACCCAATCGTTGCTGTTTTCAATTTCACCATATCGGTGCTATGCTAAAATCTCCAAACAGCCTGATTTTCTTTCGATTGCAACACTTCCCGTAAACACGGGACAGGCTATAACGAACCCTATTACATAATCCGGGTTTAATATTTTTTGAAGCTGACCTAAGTCATGGTATTCTATCTTCTGTTTCTGCATTTTTAGGTCTCTTTAAACCTAAAGGAAATAACATGGACAGTAAAAAGTATTACGAAAATAAATCAGGATTCAATGTATTCGTTGCAAGTACATTTTCAGATTTAAAGCAGTTTAAGCAACAAAATGATCAGGCATTGTTCAACAATTTATTGTTGAAAGACCTATATCAGGTAAAACGCTATATCGCCAAAAGAATGGCTACTGCATTGTCCAAGGGGAATTTACCTAAAGGAAAGTATAAAATAGATGATTTTATCGATCAGCTATTTATTGAAATCTATGACAATTTTAGTGAGGTACATAATGAAGAGAATCTGCATCCCTGGATATTCATGAAAGCCGATAAGCTATTGGAAGAAACGCTCGTAAATGAAGAATTTAACGAGTATTTTTTCAAGAACATTGATGACTATTCCCGTCCAGAGTGGGATGAAATGGAAGAAAAGTTTAGTGTTGATGCTGGGGGCGATTTGGTGATGATTGATGAGTTAAACGATATTTCATACCCCAAAAACGACTATGTATTGAACCATGTTTTTATTGAAGACGACAAAAAAGAATTAATGGATCAGCTCGATAAAGATTTGGGTAAAGAGAAAATTAAAAGGCACACTGATATGGTATTGCATTATCTGCCTTTACACATGCGAACTGTATTTGAATTGGCAACCGAATATCAATTTTCAGTGAGTGAAATTGCCATCATTCGCAACCAAAGCCAGGACGAGGTAAATCAGCTACTAGAAAAAGCTCGCCAGAGTCTCGAAACCAGTCTTCTCAAAAGATTCGAAGTAGCGAAATAAGTAGTTGTTCAATTAACCTTGGTCAAGTAAGGGGAAATAAACCTTTACCATTTGATTTTGGCTTTTTCCTATTCAACCTTTAATTAAAAATGATTCAATTATGCAAGTCTCAATTTATAAATCAGACCCGCAATCGGCAGAAAGCATCGATAATTTTATGGATTATTACTATAATCTGCGTATGCATTTCCTTGCCAGTGACCTTCTTTACAAAGGTTTATCACCCCAACAAATTCATGATGCTGTGGTAAAGGCAATGAAGGTGGCCAAGTCATCTAAAATGAATATACGTGAACATTTTAAACCTGTATTTAGCAGTATAGACAAGGAAGTCATTAGCGATTGTAAACTATCTCGTTTAGGATACGGTCTTGTACTAATGAATGCAGAAACCAATCTTTCAGTAGTCGGTGAGTGGCAACGAAAAGTATTGGAAAAATTTTTGACTACCACTTCTGAACACAATTAAAAATTCAATCACACATCTGCTACAAGCAAAACTTTTAGTAAAAAAATCGGGTCTGTTTAAACAGAATCGCATGAAATAGGACCATAAGTATTTTTGAAGGTTTATACCTGAGTTTACTCAGATTTTACATTTTCATTTAAATTTTGTGCTGGAGGTAGGGTTTATTTTTCTGCTTTTTAATCTTTTGGTTGTCCAGAGGCGGTTGTTGTTTTCACAAGAAAATCAGGCTATTTGGAGACTGAGTCATAATTAAAAGCACAATACTAACCAACTTCATATAATTGAAAACCCCAAACAGAATAAATTCTGTTTGGGGTTTTCAATTGACTTATTCGATAAGTTTAAAAACTTACTTTACTTCAAATGTGATCGTAACATCCATGCGGTTTTCTCATGCTGCTCCATCAATCCAGTAATATAGTCGCTAATGCCATCGGCCTGCCATTTGTCAGCTATAGGCTTTATTTCTTCTCGAAGGAATATAATGATGCTCTCATGGTCTTCCAATAATTCTGCGAATATACTTTGGCTGTCATTCCCACCTTTTGTTTTTTCAGTAAGATGAGTCAATTGGGAATAGTCCTTTAACGTTCCAGGCACATAATGACCTATTGCGCGTATTTTTTCCGCTACAGTATCTACCACTTCTTGTTGCTCCTCGTACAACGTTTCTAGATAAAGGTGAACTCCATGAAAATCCGGACCTTCAATGTTCCAGTGGAAATTTAGTGTTTTTGAATAAAGCACAAATTCGTCAGCCAAAATTTTTGACAATTGGTAGGCGATAGCTTGTCTGTTCTCTTCGGAAATTCCTATGTTTGGCGCTTTCATATTTTGAGGTTTTACAATTAATAATTATTCAAAGATATTGTGATTTAAAATCGATTGCACTGATTTAGATCATGCAACTACTTTTAATTTCGCTTGAATAATTAAGGCGTTTTAACTACAAAAAGAAACCCAATAAAAATGGAGACCTTCGATCCATTATTGTATTAAATGTTACTAAACAAAAGGCTAGAAAGACCCTCCATCGTAAATTATCCATTCTTTCCAGCGGTTAGTACTAAAATACCCATTAGTAAATTATCGTATTTGCAATACAATCGTTTCAGAAAAAATTAGCCCTTACAATACCTCTTTAAGGTGTTTGTAGTTTGTCTTAACCATTTCTAAAACTTCATCCATGTTGCCACTCAATATCATTTTGGACATAGACAAAGCATAGCCTTTCATTTGGTCAAATTCCATTTTAGGTGGCATGGCCAATGCTTGCGGGTTGGTAAACAAACTCACTAAAACAGGGCCATCGTGTGCAAATGCTTCTTTCAAGGATTGTTTAACGTCGGCAGGATTTGTAACTGAAATCCCCTTGAAACCCATCGCTTGTGCAATCATTTCAAAATCAGGATTCACCATGTCGGTTTCATTATTGGGCAAGCCCTCTACTTGCATTTCCAATTGTACCATTCCCAAAGAGCGGTTGTTGAAAACAATCAGTTTTATAGGCAGGTTGTATTGTTTGATAGTTGCCAAATCTCCCAATAACATTGAGAGGCCTCCATCTCCGCAAAACGCCACAACTTGCCTGTCTGGATAGGCCAATTGTGCTCCAATGGCCATCGGCATGGCATTGGCCATTGAACCGTGGTTGAAAGAACCCAACATCATTCGCTTTCCGGTACCGTGAATGTACCTTGCGCCCCACACACAACACATCCCTGTATCTACTGTAAAAACGGTGTCATCATTGGCCATTTCATTGATGGTAGAAGCCACGAACTCTGGACTAATATGGTCTTTAGAGCCCTCATCCTTTACATAGACATTTAGGTTTTCTTTTACTTTTTCATAAAAATCCAATTGAGCATTTAAGAAGCTATCGTCTTCTTTTCTTTGATCAATGGCAATAAGGCAGCAACCGTATCTGTTATTTTTCCGGTCAATCCCATTTCTAACTTTGCCCTTCTACCCAATCGTTCTGGTTTTTCGTCAACCTGAATAATTTTGTTTTTACTGGCATAAAATGCTCATAAGGGAAATCGGTACCCAATAACAGCACCACATCCGATTCGTGCATGGCATGAAAAGCAGATGGGACACCGAGCAAACCAGTCATCCCTACTTCGTAAGGGTTGTTGTGCTGCATGCCCATTTTTCCACGGAAAGAATATCCGATAGGAGCCTTTAATAATCCTGCCAATTTCACAATATCATCATGCGCTCCCCTTGCTCCAATACCGCAGTAAATAGAAATTTTTGGATGTTTGTTAACCAAATCGGCCAATCTTTGCATCTCATTATCCGATGGTCGCAAAACGGTTTCGCTATTGTAATTGTACATGGAAGTTACATTCTCTTCGGCCGACATGGCAGAGACATCTCCAGGCAAACCAAACACGGCTACTCCTTTTTTATGAATAGCATGCTGAATGGCAGTTTGCAACATGCGTGGTACTTGTTTTGGTGTGGTTGCCAATTCATTGTACACACTACAATCATCAAATAGTTTGTAGGTATTTGTTCCTTGAAAATAATCAACACCCATTTCAGCCGTACCAATGGTAGAGGCAATGGCGATAATTGGAACCCCAGATCGGTTGGCATCGTACAGACCGTTTATTAAATGCACATGGCCAGGACCACTACTTCCAGCACAACAGGCCAGGCCATCCAATTCTGCTTCAGCAGCAGCGGCATAAGCGCCTACTTCTTCATGGCGAACGT
The DNA here is from genome assembly GCF_000427295.1 of Cyclobacterium qasimii M12-11B. GTDB lineage: Bacteria > Bacteroidota > Bacteroidia > Cytophagales > Cyclobacteriaceae > Cyclobacterium > Cyclobacterium qasimii. The sequence continues at coordinate 6,832 of NZ_ATNM01000147.1, forward strand.
GGATCCATTTAATTTTTCCACTTCTTCTTACCGCATCATTCAATTCGTTTAGGCTATCACCCGTTACGGCATAAATTCTTTTTACATTATTACTGACCAGCATCTCTACGATTTGGTCTGCTACTTTTTTCCCCATGATTGTTTTCTTTATGTTGAAAAATGTTATCCTATTCTCTCTTTAATAAATTACAGGCTCTTCATAAAATTTATTTCCGCTCCAAAAAAAGATGGCGAGGCATTGACACTGCTGTGAATTCCAATTCCAAAATCCGCATCAATTATTCCTGCAATACTGCTCCGGTGCATTTCACAATGGCCTGGTGCTATTGTCCGTAACCGTTTCAACGCTATTTTTTTCTGTATATGAAATGTTATGCCTCCACACATTACACCCTCACGTCCAACTGCTTGTGAGGGATCAATAACAATGCCACCCTTATTGTAAAATTTGGCCTGCCCAGTTTCAACTATTTCTTGTTTTTATTTCTGCGAAGTTTGATTTTATGCAGTTGAGATTTTGTCAGCATTGCTTCAAAAACACGCAACAATACCACCTAATCATAAGGCCAAAGTCCGGGTAAAATCAGGAAAATTATAAATTTCGCCTTGAGAGGGCTTTTGGGTTCTAGCGCATTAAGACGGCCAAATTATCAAGAGAGGAAAATGTTCCGCTGTAAAGGATAGGTTAGGAGTGATGACCTAAGATTAAACGCTTTTTTCTACTAGAAAGAGGTTTCTTAACACTACTAATTTTTTTTCTAGTTACCCCACTGTGTTTGTATTCATGTAAAGCCTGGTAATTAAGCTATAAGCGCAAGCATCCATTGGTATACTTGTGCTTATAGCTATTCTTAGTAATTAGGTTTTATATTATTGAATGGTCACCAACTATTTCAGACAAAGGCAGTCCCCAGCCTGGTACTTTTCCTCCTAAGGTTTGATACATTGTTTTAAAACCCCATTTTTAAAATATAGGGTGTATATCCCATTTTTAGGATGCTAGTTTTGCCTCCCCACCATTCATCGGTATGCATATAAAATCCTTTGTGACTCCCCATATCTCCATAGCACAATAGCATAGGGTGTAATGGGGCTATTTGTTCCTCTTTTCCTAGAATTTCATTTGCGATAACTTTTGATGCAATTTCACATTCCATATGGCCCAAAGAACCTATTTTAGGGATGGTTACCGCTGCTGCATCGCCTACCGCAAAAATTTCAGGAAAATCCGGATTTCTCATAAATAAATCGGTAATAACGAATCCCTGGTCATCTACAAAGGGAAGTTCCTTCATAAAAGGATGAGGCTCCCAATTTGGGAATACTATTTTCATTTCCGCCTCTAAGCTCGTCCCATCTTTAAAGGCTATACCCTCTTTGTAAATTCTTTCTATTCCTACCGTATTCGTTTTATAACCATAGCCCATTTTTGATACCATTGGAAGCAATTGGTCGAGAATACCTTTACCTGCATCCTCAGCAATAACATCCCCTGGAGTAAATAAAGTAATGGACTTTGCATCTCCTTTTTTATGTTTTTTCAACCAATCTGCCATAGAAAAAGCCAATTCCACCGGAGGCCCTTCACAAGCTGCCAATGCAATAGGTATTTTAGGAAGTTTTGGACTTTGCCCTTGAATAAAACGATCGGATCCAATTACAATGTGTCCTCCTTTGTAATCGTTGTGCAAATAATTACGAACTTCATTTCCATAAAAAGTATCCGAAAAAGTATGGCCAAATTCGGCAAATCCTTCAATTTTATCATAGGCTAATCTGCATCCTAAAGCAACAACCAAGTAATCGTATGCTATCTGCTCCTGAGCAGCACCCTTTCTTTCGGTAGGTGAATAGTAAACTTTTTTATTCGTCGCATCAATATTCTCCACCTCGCCTTGAATGAATTCACTTCCATCTGATTTTAAAAATTTCTGAAATTGAAATTCCAATGTATCCGCTGGATTGTTATTATTGAAAACCTCAATGGGAATATTAGGTATGAAATTAATATAGTTTTTACGATCAATAACCGTAATCTTTATATGGTCACCTGCTTCTCTATGAAGGTAACGTGCAACTGTAAGTCCTGCAAAATTACATCCAAGGACCAAAACTCTTTTTTGTTTTTCATACTTTGACTATTTTAAATTTGCTTACTATTGTCTACTATCAGGATTGCATTTTCATACTGCCATGCTGTGCTAGTTCATTTTTGAATGGGATTTTTCTTTTGCTATTAAGGTCAATCTCCAAGTCTTTCCAAAAACAACAGCAGTCATGAAAGCCATTGCCTTCATGACTGCCCTTTTTTGGCTTATTATTTTACATTGTCTTTAAAGATATCTTTAAGTGAGTTACCTAATTCATCCATATCATGTTTGAACTCCCGCTCAAAAGACTTTTCTTTTTCCCCAGCCGCTTCATTGTACTCAATTAGGTTTTCATTGAACTTTTTACGGCGTTCTGCCAACTTTTCTTTCAGCTCTTTGTTCTTCTGTTCTAACTTATCTAATTGAGCGTTCAATTTTTCACGATCATTTTTCGCTGATTTCGAAATCTTTTCCCGAAGATTTTTGATTTGCGTATCAGTGTTTGCAATAACGACTTCCGACTCACCCTCAAACTTTTTCCAATTCTCTTCTACATTGGCCTTGTTTTCATCCATTGCATCGCTCGTTGCTTTTTTAATGTCTTGGCCTGCTTCACTCATACTCTCTTTAGCAGATTCCATATCTTGCTTAGATTTTTCTCCACAACTTGTTACTAAAGTTCCCGCCATAATTGCAATTACGGCCATGGATAATATGTTCATTTTCGTTTTCATAATTTTAATTTTTAAATGTTACAACCTTGGGACAAAACCTTTAAATTGGGCCATAAGCTCATTCTTGTCTACAATAAATGCTTTCTCAAATGCTTATTGATGGGAGATCAATATCAAGTAATTCATACAATCCCATCTAATTCAAAATTATAGATTGTAGAGAGAGTAATGCCTGACTTAAGTCAGGAGCGAAAAAAAATCTTAGTCGTATTTTTTGGAAAACCAATAGCTGACGCATTTACCTAAAGGCCCAATAGGTCTACCATATGGCCAAACTTTTTAGGAAGCAACTAATAGGCTATGAGGGCCTTTTGTCCATCGACAAGCGTTTAATTTTCGGATTCGGAAGCTGGTGTATCGCTGTTTAATTGTGGGGCTTTTTTATGCAGGTAGCGAAACCTTAAATAGGCAGCTACATATCCGACCATCAGCAAAACTAAAAGATGAATAATGTCACTTATATAAAGATGACTACCAACGTCCATTACGGCAAGTTTCTTTAGTAGAACGAAAAAAGGCCTCAATGGAATAAGGTTGGAAATAAACTGTACAAAGACAGGCATTTCATTTAAAGGCCATGTAATCCCCGTAATTAAAAATATAGGATAGGAGGTGAAGGCAATTATCTCCATGGACCTTGCTTCTGAGGTAAAGAAAGAAGCAATGAACCAACCGTACAAAATAGTGGCCAGAAGGAAAATTGAAGATACCCCCAATAGGGCAAAAAAGTTTCCATGAATAGGTAAATCCAAAAGGGGAAAAGCCACTAAAAAGACAAAGAAATTATAGGCCAGAAACAAGAAAAGGTACAACCCGGTTTTTCCGATGATATAATTTAAAAAGTTATGCTTACTTTCTTCAAAGCCAAGCTGCATGCGACCATTTTCACGGTCCGAAGCCACACTTTCTGACAAACCAATAAGCAGTGTTTGGTGTAGGATAAGAAAAAGCACAAACGGTAATAAAAAATCACCGTAGTTGTTGGTAGGGTTATAAACCGCATGGATCTGAACAGCTATGGGGTCTGCACTGCTACGCGCCAAAGAGGGGTGAATTTGCTTTGATTCAAAGAATTTTTCTCTTGATTCCAGCGCATAATCCAAGGCCACTAAATTTACCGCTTTGTTGATATCATTTGAAGGTAAAAAGCGTGTATTGTTTAGAACAAGGCCAATGGGCGAACTTTCTTTTGTCTTTAGTTTATTCTCAAACCCATAGGGTATATGCACAAACCCCTGTACATCAAAGCTATTAATACCATTTTTAGCTTCTGGCAAACTGTTGTAAGAATGGGTAATGGCTACCTTTTGAGTAGCATTCAACCTGTTCAAAAACATTCTACTACTTTTTGTTCGGTCCATATCCACTACTCCTACACTTACTTTCTCTTCATCTTTTTTGACATAGGTGGTGCCTACCAAAAACAGGTATAGAAATGGAGCAATGAACAAAACCAAAAGGATACTCTTATCATTAAGTACCAAACAGGCTTCTTTTTTCAGTAATTTCCAGATGACTTTCAGGTTCATATTGCCGCTATTTTATTTACAGGAAAAATGAGCTTTCTATTGACCGTTAATCCAGCTACAATCAATACAAATGCTACCAACAGAAACAGAAGTAGTTTCCATACCTCCGGCCAAATAAAGTGAATGGGGCTGTCTAATTGATAAACCTTAAGAAAACCAGTCAAAAAGTGGGTAAAAGGTATGATTTGGGCATAGGACGAGTTTAACCAAGGCATGGCCCATATAGGAAAAGTGAACCCACTGAAAATAAAGGCTGGAGAATTGTAGAATACCGCCAGGTCTAGTGCTATTAGTTCGTTTTTAAAAAGCAACGATACACCAAAGCCAAGAAAGATGTTGACGGTAATCAAGAGAAAAAGAAGCCCCAGTAAACTCCCTATATTTCCATAGATCGGGATTTCGAAAACTGGAAACAATATCGCCAATACAAAGCCACACAAACCCAATCCATATATGGAAAATGCCAAATATTTCCCAATGAGCATGGATAAAAAATCGCCCTTGGAAGCCGTATACAATCCTTGAAAGGTATTGTTTTTCCATTCATTGTTAAAGGCCCTTGAAGCCACAACAAATACAATCATTTGCAACAGTACAATGGCTAGACCGGGAATTAAATAATAGCTGTAATTGTATTGAGGATTACCTATCACTCGTGAGTTTACCTGTACTGGAAGAACGGTTCCTGAAATTTTACTGGGATCGATTCCCAAAGGGGCCATTCGCTTTATTACTACCGAACCGCTGACCAATTGCGTAATCTGAACCGCCGATCTGTAGATAAGATTTCCAAAAACAATATTTGTTGAGTTGGTATATACTTTTACTTGTACCGGGGTTTTCCTCAATACGTTTTTATAAAAATCTTTTGGAATGTAAAACACACCCTGAACTTCGTTTTTCACAAAGCTGTTTTCTATGTCGTCCTCAGCCGACATATAATGCGTTATTTTAAAAGTAGGCGAAGCATCTAAAAACCTGAGGTAAGTACGACTAAGGGTACTGTTATCGTTGTCATATACCGCAATCGGCACCTCTCTTAAGGCCCCCTTATAGTAGATTGCTCCCAAAATGAAAAATGCCACAAACGGAACAATAATAAATAGATTCCGCGAAGATTTTTGCTGCGCTAATCGCCACATCTCCCGCTTGAAAACCCGATATACACCCCAGTTACTCAACATAGGACTATTTGTAAATATGAATGGACATGCCCGGTCTTAACTCGCCAATGCGGTCCTGCGGCTTTAGGTAAATTTCAAAGGTTTTTAGCTCATACTCTCCCTTTGCCTTTACAGGTACCCAGGTAGCAAAATCTGCCATTGGTGCAATGTAAGTGACCTTAAAAGCTACTTCTTCATTGCTTAGTCCTGGAACCTTGGCCTTGTAGATTTGGTCCATTTTAAAATCGGCAAGATTGTCTTCTCTCACATTGAAGATGGCATAGATTTTTTCGGGAATCTGGATAGTAACTATTGGATACCCAGCTGCCATTACTTCTCCTTCTTCGGCAATTTGATTACTCACAATTCCTGAGGTGGGAGCCACAATTTGTAGTTCATCATAAAAAGCCTCCACTTCATTAAAGGCAGCATTGGCCCTTTCATAATTTCCGGAGGCAGCAGAAATATCCTCTTTTCTAGCTCCCTTTTCGGCCATCTCCCAAACAGATTTTGCTGCGTTCATTTGCTCTTTGGCGGCATCAAATTTGAATTGAAGTTCATCCATTTCCTGTTTGGAGATAATGCTATCTGCATAAAGGGCCTGGTATCGCTTATACGTTTTTTCGGCAAAATCAAATTGGCTTTTTGCCATTTGATACTGGTTTTGAAGGGCATTAATTTCTTCTGTTCTGGCCCCAAATTCTGCCTTATCGAACAATGAACGGGCCGCTTTTACCATGCCCTGGGCCTGGCCTTTTTTGCATTTAGGATATCTGGTTCAAGCGTTGCTAATACCTGTCCCTTTTTTACCTTGTTCCCTTTTTCTACCAATAGCGTATGCACTCTTCCAGAAATTTCTGAAGCAACATTGACCTCCGTAGTTTCCAGCATGCCCGTATAAATGGTCGGTTCATCACTATTTGCCTTGAGTATAAAGTAGAGGATCGAAAAGATTATGAGCAATAGGGGGATTGTTAATGTTATGTATGCTTTTTTCATAATGAGGCAGATTTATTGAGGATTGGTATTATTTTTTCAGGTTCCCCTATAGCCGTATATAGATTGGCGACGGCTTTGTAATAACCATCCAAGGCTACCAATTTCTCTATTTTTGATTTTTTATACAGTAGGGTGGCATCAATCACATCAATGGATTTGCCAATGCCTTCCTCAAAACGTCGTGTATTAATCCTGAGGTTTTCTTCGGCCATATTTACCGTAGAGGTTAAGCTATTATACAGTTTTTGTTGATTGTTGGCTGTGATGTAATTTGATTGAATAAGCAAATGAATCTGTTTCAAGGCATATTCTTTCGCAAATGCCACTTCCTTTTGCAAATGCTTACTGGCCTTTAACCCGTTAATATCTTTAAATCCGTTAAAAAGGTTGAATTGGGCCGTTAACCCAACCATAAACTTGGGTGGAATTATCGGCAGTTCTTGACGGAACATATTGTAACTGCCAAAAGCGGCGACATTGGGCATAAAGTTGGATTTTTCCACGGCCAGTGCTTGTTTCGCCATTTCTTCCTTTTGACCAATCAACCCTAAAACTGGTTGTTTGGCGTAAGCGGTATTCAGCAACTCGTCAAAATCAAGGTAAAGTTCTTGAAATCCAATACTATCCATGACCGTAAACGGTATAGAATCCGGCAAGTTCATGGTAGTGCGAAGCGCCATTGCGGACAACTCCACATTATTTAAATCATTTTCCAAGTCTTTTTTTGCATCGGCAACAGCTACCTTTGCTCGTAATAAAACATGTTTGGGAAGTATCTCTAGCTGAATTGCCCGAGCGGCCTGTTCCTCATGTTTGAGCATACCATCGTACACTTCCTGGCGTATTTTTACAACTTGTTTTAATAGCACCATATTTAAATAACGCTCAATAAGTTCGTTCGCTATTTCATTTTTGACTTGAATTAATTCAATGTCTGCGGATCGTAGTTCTGCCTTAGCATACTTTTTAGCAGCAATTATTTTCCCACCTGTAAATAAGGGTTGGGTAGCAGATAGGGATGCGACAGCGAATTGTTGGTTGTTAACCTCCATATTGGGATATTCCGGAAATTGTCCTAGAACGCCAACCAATGTACTGTAGGCACTTTCGGTCGTTACTCCAGAGAGACCTATATGTTCACCGTAAGCGGCTACAAAAGCTGCTCCATATTTACCCCCCAAATCATCGAGTGAACTTTGAATTTGAGAGGTGTTTACCTGTATATTATCACTTAAATAAGTATACCCTCCCACAATATTTAAGGAAGGCAAAAAATTACCTTTGGCCGCTTTGTCTTCATTCACTTTTTGTTGTACCCGTTCGCCATACTGCTTTACTTTCTCATTATTGGTATAGCTTAGTTCCAAAGCTTCAGAGATACTTATTTCCCGTACTTGTGCTTGTACATAAGACGTAAATACCATCATAATTAGAAAAGTCATTCCTCCCAATGGCACCTTATACCTTATTCTAACCTGATTTTTCATCCGTTTATAAAAGTTTATCCTGATTTCTATGCAAAGTTGCTTTTCTTAAAAATTAATCCGGCTGATCTAAATCATGCAAACGCAAAATTTTAAATTTTTACCCTGAATTATTCCAAGAAGGAACTGATTTTGAAGTGTTTTGAATGGTCTTTGATCATCTTTCTATATTTAAGCGTTATAAATACTGAGAGATAGGCTAGGTCTCATCTCAAGACTGGCTGAAAGTTATTCGAAATCAAAAAACTATCTCCTGATATAGATCAGGAGCGTAAAAAAAGAGATAAAATAAAATAAAAGGCTACTATAATTTATAGTGCCAACTAATCCTTGCTTAATAGTAGGTTCTTTCAACCTTATTCTATTGACATTGCAGCATAATAGCCCGCTCCGAGCAAAGCGGTATTGTCATTGAGAATAACGTTTACAGGAACCATTTGTAAAAGTGAATTCAAACGACCCGACTGCATAAAATTGTCGTTAAATACTTCTCTGTTCATTCCTTTGATAATTTTAGGAAGGATCCCCCCGCCAATGTAAATCCCACCAGTTGCTTTGAATTTCAAAGCAAGTTGGGCCGTCTCAATCGCTAAAAACCGAACAAAAAGATCCAAGGTTTCCCTACAAACAGCATCCGTTCCCTCCATCGCTGTCTTGGTAATGACCGCAGCGGGATCTTCTTTTTTCATTTTTGCTTTAAAGGCCTCCGATTCATTTCCACCTCTAACTTCCCGCATCATTTGATACGTATCACATATTCCTTGACCGGACAGCAAACGTTCCCAACTTACATGTCCATATTTCTGTTGAAAATACTTCCAGATTTCAAGGTCAAAATCATTTCTTGGGCTAAAATCACAATGGCCTCCCTCAGAGGCAAAAGGGTGATAAGCTGTACCATCCCAATAGAGACCGGCTTCCCCAAGACCTGTGCCTGGCGAAATAATGACCGCATTGCCCAGCATTTTGGATCCGTATTTTAGACGGTCCAGGTCTTTTTCTTCAAGAGCTGTCAATCCATAAGCATTGGCTTGCATATCATTTATCAGGAAAACGTTTTCAAGACCAAGCACTTTCACCAGTTCATTAGTATTTATATCCCAGGGGAAATTAGTGCCGTGGACTTTCCCATCGGTTATAGGTCCAGCCACTCCAAAGCAAATACTGTCTAATCGGTCCATTTCTTTCACCTCAAACTCTTGTATAATTTCTAGCAAAGAGGTGTAATCTTTTGTTCTATAGGAATTCTGTTTCTGTAAAAAAAGGCGTCCATCCTTTATTTCAAAGAGAGCAAGATTTGTTTTTGTTCCACCCACATCACCCGCTAACACGTGTCCGTTTTTATGGCCCATATTCTTTTTTGAACCCACCGCCAAAGGGATCAAAGGTTCATGAATTATAGGCACGGTAAGTCCTTCCGGCATTCTCATAATGGTGTGGTTTTAGGCAATAGTGATAGAAGAATCCAAATAAACATCTTGTATAAGGTTCAAAAGCTTGACTCCTTCCTTCATCGGCCTTTGAAATGCCTTTCTACCTGATATCAAACCCATTCCTCCTGCTCTTTTGTTGATCACAGCAGTACGAACTGCAGCAGCAAAATCATCTTTGCCCGAAGCGCCACCGGAATTAATCAACCCGGCCCGACCCATATAGCAATTTGCGACCTGGTATCGGGTCAAATCAATAGGGTGATCGGTATTCAACTTGCTATATACAAGATCACTTGTCTTTCCGAAATTTTCAAGAGAAAGATAACCACCATTGTTTGTTGGCTGTTTTTGCTTAATGATATCTGCTTCAATGGTCACTCCTAAGTGGTTGGCTTGTCCAGTCAAATCAGCACTGACGGAATAATCCTTATCCGATTTGAATGCATCATTACGGAGGTAGCACCAGAGAACTGTAGCCATGCCCAACTCATGGGCTCGCCTGAATGCCTTACTGGTTTCTTGTATTTGTCGATCAGACTCTGGAGAGCCAAAATAAATTGTAGCTCCTACAGCTACGGCACCCATGTTCCAGGCCTGTTCCACTTGAGCGAAATAGATTTGATCAAAGGTGTTGGGGTAGGAAAGCAATTCATTGTGGTTCAATTTAACCAGGAAAGGAATTTTATGGGCATACTTTCTCGAAACAGCACCAAGCACCCCTAGGGTAGAGGCCACCGCATTACAACCGCCCTCTATGGCCAGTCTAACAATATTCTCAGGATCAAAATATTCTGGGTTTGGGGCAAAACTGGCCCCTGCGGAATGTTCTACACCTTGATCAACAGGCAACAATGATAAATGGCCTGTACCTCCAAGTCTACCATTATCAAATAACTTTTGCAAACTTCCCAACACCCTATTTGATCGATCGGTAGGGGCCATAATCCTATAGGTAAAATCAGGGCCCGGTAGGTGGATTTTATCTTTAGAAATGGTAGTACATTCGTGATCCAATAGGTAAGAAGTTTCTTCTCTTAAATATTTTTCAAGTTCCATTGCTCTTTTTTTAATTCGTTTCAAAAATTGGCTATTGCGCTTTTATCCAATCGCATAACTTATCCGCATCTTCTTTATTGCATAACTGCGTGCCTTGATGCATGGTGGCGGCCGTACCACAAGCCACTCCATACATGACCATTTCACTTAATGATTTGCCTCCTACCAAACTCATAACCATGCCTGCAACCATACTGTCGCCTGCACCGATGGTGCTTTGTTGGTGAACCACAGGTGCAGGAACCTGTACCATTTCATTTTTAGTTGCCAGTAAGGCCCCTTTTGGACCCAGGGAAACTACAAGAATTTTGCAATCATGCTTTTCCAAAAATTGTTTGGCCAGAGATTTAAGATCTAAATCGGTTATGGAAGGGACGCCACACATTGCTCCTAATTCAGCTAGGTTTGGCTTCAGCATATAAATGTGAGATTTGGCAGCTTCCATAAGTGCTTCACCTGAGGCATCAAGGATAAACAAGGCTTCCTTCTTTTTGGTTAGGTCTCCAACTTGTGCATAAAAATCATTGGGTACACCCGGAGGAAGTTTTCCACTTGCAACTAAATAATCTCCTTTGTTGAGCTGCATTTCCAATTGCTGTAGTGCATTTTGCCATTCTGCTTCTTTCACCATTGGCCCCGGCATTCCAAATCTATATTGCTGATTATTAGAAGTGTCGGTTACTGCAAAGTTTTCTCGGGTCCAACCTTCGATCTCAAACACCTCTTGCTCAATTTGTTGATCGTCCAAAAGTTGTTTTAAAAATACACCTGTAGGACCACCGGCGAAGTATTTGCAAAGTGAGCTGCCGCCTAATTTATGAATGGCCCGGGAAACGTTTATACCTCCACCCCCAGCATCGTAGGTTGGTTCCGTACAGCGTAATTTTGTATTAGGGCCAATTCCTGTTACTGTCGTGCTTTTGTCAATTGCCGGGTTTAGGGTAAGTGTGATGATACGGGCCATTTTGAAGTTTTTAATGATAGTTTATTCGACTTATTTTAATTGGTAATGCGATGTGACATTCAATTTACCATCGAATTCATACATATGAGGTACGCCCGTTGCTACTTCAACTTTGGCAATCTCCTCAGATGAAATATGTTCTAAATACTCTATAAGGGCGCGCAATGAATTTCCATGAGCAGAAATCAATACGGTTCGGTCTTTCGCCAGTTCTGGAGCAATGGCCTCGAAAAAGTAATTGACCACTCTTTTAGAAGTATCTTTTAGTGACTCACCCAAGGGCAGGTCTGATACATCCAAAGCTTTATAATTAGGATCGAATTTCGGATTTCGTTCGTCATTGGTGGAAAGGCTTGGAGGAGCGGTGTCGTAACCTCTTCGAATGCTTAAAAAGTATTCTTCTCCAACGGCTTTAAGTACTTCATCTTTATTCTTTCCTTGCCAATCCCCATAATGCCTTTCATTTAGCTTCCAGCTATAGCGGCAGTCAACATGCATCATTTCCGCAGTGTCTAAAAGAATCCAAGCCGTTCTAATGGCCCTTTTTAGATAAGAGGAAAAGCAAATGTCTATGTTAATAAGGTTCGATTTGATGAGTTCCCCTGCATTTTTAGCCTCTTCAATACCTTCCGCTGCCAAATCGATATCTGTCCATCCCGTGAATACGTTTTTGACGTTCCAAAGACTTTTACCGTGCCTTACCAAGATTAGTTTTCCCATAACTTTGTACTAGATTTTTTATTCGAAATTCAATCTGAAATAGGTAATAGATGATTTATTGTCTATTTCAGATTCGATCACTTGACATAAAACTTAAGCCCTATTTTTTGTCAGGATTGACGAAGGCTATGGCTTCCTCCATTTGCGAAACATCAAAATAGCGTTCCTGTCTCCCTTTACTTGCCCTGGCAAAAAACAAATTGTCAATAGGGATCAATGCTTTCAAAATTTTGGTATGGGCAACAATAGCCAAATGCCCTAATTTTTTATAGTTCCTAAGGGTCCAAAGGGTGTCCTCAAAAAAAGCTTTGGTGCTACTATGAGATACTTTCAGCTCATCCAGCTTTACCAATATGTTAACCTGCTCGAAGCCCTGTTCGATTTTTTCATCAAAGAATTTTTGAAAAAGCTTTTCATCATTTTTTGAAAATCCATCAATAACCTCAATGGACAATACATTGTTGTCGAATTTTTCAAGTTGTTCTATCATAATATCTTTATTTATCTATAAGTTTTCCACTATAAATTAGGTTGTAGACAGCGCTTTGCATTGCCTAAAACCAAATTCATTTGATTTCATTTGAACAGACCTTCCCATTTTCAAAACAAGCCAGGTTCTCAAAGGTGACCCTGGCTATATTTTTGAGTGCGGTATCAGTCAAGAAAGCCTGATGACTACTTATCATGACGTTTCTAAGCGTCATCAAGCGGGCCATGGAATCGTCTTGAAGAATATCTTCAGAATGATCTTCGAAATACAGCCCTTTTTCCCCCTCATACACATCCATTCCAAAATAGCCTATTTGCCCAGATTTGATTCCATTGATGACATCTTGCGTATTCACCAAGCCTCCACGACCAGCATTGATCAACATCACTCCTTTTTTCATTTTCGCAATTTTATCTTCATTGATCAAATGGTGCGTTTCCTTGGTTAAAGGCGCATGTAGGGTTATAATGTCAGATTGATTGCAAAGCTCATCCAGGCTGGTATATGTAAGCCCATACTGTTCTATTAGATCTGGATCTTCCACCACATCATAGGCCAATAGTTTACATCCGAAACCGTGTAAAATCTTGGCTACCACGCGACCAATTTTGCCGATACCAATAATGCCAACCGTTTTTCCATTCATATCAAAACCGACAAGTCCGTTCAAAGAAAAATTCATTTCCATGATCCTATAATGCGTTCGAATCAATTTCCGATTGAGTGCAAGCATGATCCCTACCGTAAACTCGGCAATGGCATAGGGTGAATACTCAAGTACCCGTGCCATGCGAATACCCAATTTTTGTGCATGTGGGACATCAATATTATTGAAACCGGCACAACGTAAGGCTACGAAACGAACGCCAAACTCATATAACCTATCTAAAATCGGAGCCGATGCATTGTCTTCAGTGAAAATACATACTGCATTACAGCCACGTGCCAAATCCACCGTGTCGGAAGACAAATAGGTTTCAAACATTTTTAAGGCATGCTGGCCATTATTGGCATTTTGTAAATACTCCTTTTCCCAATTATGGACATTGAATACTGCTATCTTCATTTTTTAAATGGTTATTTACACTGACCTCTTTGCTTCTGGTTTAGAGACCTGTAAGTGTTTTTCGTAAAGCATGAAAACGATGCGGAATCAATGCTTTTTGAAATTCCCCAATCGCCAACACTTTTTTAGTGCTTACAGTGATTTCATTTGGATACACGGCACTATTGAATTCCACCTTATCAATTTCAGGCAATTCCGACAATATTTGTTTTACTTTTGCCCGGTCTATCTCATTTTCTGTATTGATAGTGAAGACCATACCATGTATATTCGGTATTAAATTATTTTCTAAAAATCCCATGTTTTGGTTTTATCCTACTCAAAATTGGTTCAATTTCTACTTTTGGCTTTTCTCTGCATTGTTGATGTTCTTGATTCCTGATATAAGGGCATCAGGATTAAAGGAAATAGAATTGATGCCTTTTTCTACAAGAAACTGTGCAAACTCAGGATAATCGCTAGGTGCCTGACCACAAAGTCCGATTTTGGTGTGCGTCTTATGGGCAGATTCTATGACCATAGCAATCATTTTTTTGACCCCAGGGTCATTGATATCAAAGATGTCACTCAACAATTCAGAATCCCTATCTACACCCAAAGTCAATTGTGTGAGGTCATTGGAGCCAATTGAAAATCCGTCAAAGAATTCAGCAAATTGTTCTGCCAAGATGATATTATTGGGTATTTCAGTCATCATATATAGCTGAAGTCCATGCTCACCACGTTTCAGACCATTTTTTCCCATAACCTCTACAACCTTGGCGGCTTCTTTTAATGTACGGCAGAAGGGAATCATAATTTTTACGTTGTCTAGCCCCATGGTTTCACGTACCTTTTTAATCGCTTTACATTCTAATGCAAAGGCTTCCTGGTATTTAGGATTATAGTATCGTGAAGCGCCCCTAAAACCGAGCATCGGGTTAGATTCTACAGGTTCGAATTCGGTGCCTCCTATTAAGTTGGCATACTCATTCGTTTTAAAATCACTGGTTCGAACGATAACGTCTTTGGGATAAAAGGCAGCAGCGATGGTGGCAATACCCTCTGCAAGCTTATGTACAAAATAATCAGACTTGTCAGGATAGTGGTGGGTCAATTTCTCAATTTTCTCCTTAACTGCTGCATCTTTTAGGTCGTCAAAATGTTTCAAGGCCATAGGGTGAATTTGAATAGAATTGTTGATAACAAATTCCAATCGCATCAATCCAACCCCTTCAGAGGGATAAAATGAAAATTTGAATGCCTGCTCAGGATCCGCCAAAATCAGCATAGGTTGTGTCTTAGGTTTTTCTAGAGCGGCAATGTCAACTTCTTTTTCATCCCATTCTAAAAGGCCCTCGTAAACGATGCCAGTATCGCCCTCAGCACAAGAAATCGTAATGTCTTGTCCGTCTTTAATTACCTTTGTTGCATTGTTACTTCCAACTATTGCCGCAGCACCCACTTCACGTGCAACTATGGCAGCATGGCTGGTACGTCCACCTTGGTCTGTAATGATTCCCGCTGCTTTTTTAAGAATAGGATCCCAATCGGGATTGGTACGTTCCGTAACCAATATCTCACCTTCCTGAAGTTTGTCAGATTCTTCAGGACTATGCAATATGCGGGCCTTTCCAGATGATATTTTGTTGCCCAAACCCATTCCATGAGTTATTTCCTTACCCTTTTTCAATAAGGTATAGGTATTGATTTTTAGTTTGTTCTTTTTAGCACTCTGTACGGTTTCTGGCCTGGCTTGAACGATAAATAGTTCATTGGTCAAACCATCCTTTGCCCATTCGATGTCCATAGGACGTTTGTAGTGATCTTCAATGATCAATGACCACTGAGCCAATTTTATTACCTCGGCATCGGTCAGTACAAATAGTTCTTGCTTCTCTGCCGGAGTGTTAAGGTTAATGGTACCACTTCCGGATTCGTCATAAACCATGGTCTTTTCTTTACTGCCCAGGTTTCTGGAAACAATGGGTTGTGGAACACCCTTTTTTAAGCTTGGCTTGAATACAAAATAGTCATCGGGATTGATGCTACCCTGAACAATATTCTCACCAAGGCCATAAATACTAGAAACCAGTACAACCTGGTCAAAGCCAGTATCAGGATCCAGGGTAAAATTTACTCCAGAAGCTGCCAAATCTGAACGTACCATCATCTGAACACCAATAGAAAGGGCCACTTTGGTGTGGTCAAAACCATTGTCTTGCCTATATTTAATGGCCCGGTCGGTGAAAAGTGATGCATAACATCTTTTGCAGGCGTCAACAAGTTCTACTTTTCCTTTTACATTCAGATAACTTTCTTGTTGGCCCGCAAAACTTGCATTGGGCAAATCTTCGGCTGTAGCACTACTTCGTACGGCCAATGAAATATCACCTTTGTATTTTTTTACTAAGGCATCGTAACCTTTTCCAATGGCTTCTTTGATATCTTCCGGAAGTTCTGAATCAAGAATAACCTTTCTAACTGTCGCTCCAACTTCCCTTAAATTCGAAAACGCTTTGGTATCCAATTTTGCCAAATGACCGAAGATTTCATCCTTTATATTTTCTTCATCTAAGAAGTGCCAGTATGCCTCAGAAGTTGTCGCAAAGCCGTCGGGAACTTGCACCCCCTTTGGAGTCAACTTTTGAAACATTTCTCCAAGAGAAGCATTTTTTCCTCCTACAATGGGCACATCATTGATATCAATTTCGTTAAAATGGCGTATGAAATTTTTCATTACTGTATAGTTAAAAGGTCGTTTCCGATCAAGATTTTATAAAACGAATCTCCGATGATTCCATGCCAAACGAAATGACCTGAGTCATGGTAGAAAAAAAAATTAGCATGATCTAGATCATTTCCCTTATCACTTCAATAGAATACTTTTACTACTTCATTTACAAGAACAGAAGTATGTCCACGGTATTAAAAAACAACAATAAGTCTTTTTTGGGAAAAGTAGTTGCCGTGCAGGGGAGTGTGGTAGACATTTGGTTCGACAGTAAATTACCTTCTATTAACACATTAATTCACACGGGCCCTAACAATTCCATTGCCATTGAGGTTTTGGCACAATTAGACGACCATAGAGTTCGCGGCATCGCCTTGACCCCTACACAAGGTTTGGCCAGAGGTATGAAAGCCGAAACAGATGGAGGTCAATTAACTGTTCCTGTGGGCAAAGAAATAATGGGACGTATGTTCGATGTTTTTGGAAATACCATTGACCATGGAGAAGCTTTACCGGAACTGCCACGTAAAAGTGTTCATCAACTGCCTCCTTCTTTAGCGAAACGCGCTACAAAATCGGAGATTTTTGAAACAGGGATTAAGGCTATTGATGTAATGGTGCCCTTACAGCATGGTGGTAATGCCGGTCTATTTGGAGGTGCGGGAGTAGGTAAAACCGTATTACTTACCGAAATGATCCATAATATGGTGGGCTATCACCAAGGTATAAGCATGTTCTGTGGAATAGGCGAACGCTGTCGTGAGGGTCATGAACTTTACCATGACATGAAAAAGGCGGATGTATTGAAAGATATGGTGATGATGTTCGGTCAAATGAACGAACCGCCTGGTGCTCGATTCCGGGTAGGACATGCCGCATTGACCATGGCAGAATATTTTAGGGACGATGAACATCGGGATGTGCTTTTGCTTATCGACAATGTGTTTCGTTTTATTCAAGCGGGGATGGAAGTTTCAGGCCTTATGGGGCAAATGCCGTCAAGATTGGGTTACCAGCCTACTTTGGGTACGGAGCTTTCAAAACTGGAAGAGCGCATTGCCAATACTGATACTGGAGCCATTACCAGCATACAAGCAGTGTATGTACCAGCTGATGACCTTACAGATCCCGCTGCTGTGCATACATTTTCTCATCTTTCAGCCTCTATTACTTTATCTCGGAAAAGGGCTGGTGAGGGACTTTTCCCAGCAATAGATTTATTGCAATCCAGCTCAAAAATGGCAACTCCGGGTATAATCGGTGATAGGCACTATCACATATTACAGCAAATCCGGCAAACCTTGGCCCAATATGAGGAGCTAAAAGATATCATTGCCATGTTAGGACTTGAACAGCTTTCTGTTGCAGACCGCACTATTGTGAACCGGGCAAGGCGTTTGGAAAGGTTTTTTACCCAACCATTCTTTACAACGGAACAGTTCAGTGGACTTAAAGGAAAAGGAGTGCGACTTTCGGATGCACTTGATGGTTGCGAAAGAATTCTTAACGATGAATTCAAAGATTTGCCAGAGCGTGCTTTCTATATGGTTGGCACAATTGAAGAGGCCATAGAAAAGGCTAAAAAAGAACCATCGAAAGAAGAAAAAAAACCTGAGGTAGAGAAAACAAGCACTACTTCTAAAGAGACTACTAAAGCATAGACCTAGAACATAATACAATGGACCTACATATATTACTTCCGTTTAAGGTATTTCTGAAAATTTCGGGAGTAAAACGTATTGTGGTTGATACAAATGCCGGTTCCTACGGTTTTTTACCTCAGCGATTAGATTGCGTTGCAGCTCTGGTACCTGGCATATTGGTCTATGAATCAAAAGAAGGTGTAGAGCACTATGTGGCTATGGACGAGGGGATATTGACCAAAAAGGATGAATATGTAGAAATATCCGTAAGAAATGCCATTGCCGGAGCCAATCTGGGAAAGCTTAGAGAAGCTGTGGAAAGTGAGTTTGTGAACCTGGACGAAACGGAAAGAGATGTTCGAAAGGCCGTCGCCAAATTGGAAACCGAATTTATGCAAGGTATTAAAAAACTACGTCAATAATGGATACTAATGGTGAGGGTAAGAAAAAGGTAAAGGACTTCATAGAAGAAGTAGAAAGCAAAGAGCGGCAAATGATGAATGCCAGAGAAGAGGAAAAAAAGAGTGTGTGGGCAGGCTTTGGCACTTTTGGCATGGTGGGTTGGTCGGTGACAGTACCCACAATATTGGGCGCCATGTTAGGAATGTCGCTGGATGTTAGGTATCCACAGACTTTTTCATGGACTTTGACCTTATTAATTGCTGGCCTTTTCATTGGTTGTGCAATTGCCTGGCAATGGATAGACAAAGAAAATAAATCAATGCACGAACATAAAAAGAAAAAAGATGAATGATTTAGTGATGGACTTATTGGTTCTCTTTGGCGGCGTTTGCCTGGGATTTCTATTTTTTGGAGGACTTTGGTTCACTTCAAAAAAAATGTTGACCTCCAAAAAGGTGGTATTATGGTATTTGGGTAGTTTATTCATTAGGGTAGGGATTACTCTTATAGGTTTTTATTACCTGGGCCAAAACAGTTTGGAGTATATGGTGATCTGTCTTTTCGGCTTTATAGTTGCTCGTTTTGTTGTCATCAAAATGACCAAGTCAAAAGAGGTAGTCCCAATAAAACTAGAAAAAGATTATTAAGATGGAACTGAGTCCTGATGAAACGATTTTCTGGCAAAATGGCTTTATAACCATCAACCTTACATTGGTAACCACTTGGGTATTAATGTTTGTATTGGTAATGGCGTCCTTTTTGGTAACCAGAAAACTACGTACCGATTTAAAAATATCACGCTGGCAGTGCATTTTAGAAATGCTTGTTACTGGCATGAACCAACAAATAAAGGAAGTGGGGCTAAAAAACTCTGAAAAGTTTCTAAGTTTTATCGGCACCCTGTTCATTTTCATTGCCTTTGCTAACTTATGTATCATTTTCCCGGGCTACGAACCTCCAACCAGCTCGCTTTCCACTACAGCAGCACTGGCCATATGCGTTTTTCTGGCAACGCCTCTTTTTGGCATTGCCGAAAGCGGTGTTCTTGGGTATTTGAAAACCTATATTGAACCGACATTTATAATGCTCCCTTTTAATATCATAAGTGAAGTGTCTCGTACATTGGCACTGGCCGTTCGTCTCTTCGGAAATATCATGAGTGGAGGCCTTATCGTTTCTATTTTACTGAGTATAGCACCATTGTTCTTCCCCGTTCTGATGACGGTATTAGGGCTTATCACGGGAATTATACAAGCCTATATATTCAGCATTTTGGCAACCGTTTATATTGCAGCGGCTACTGAAGAATCAGATAGAAAGAATGTCAAAAAAAAGAAAATGAACAAGCAACCTGAAATCCTAACTGAAGCTAAATTAGTAGCAAAATAAACCCTTATTAAAATTTAATTCAAAACTAAAATTGGTACAACAAAAAATACAATATTATGGATAGTTCAACAATAATCGCTTTGGTCTCGATCATTACCGCAGGATTAACTACAGGTATTGGCTGTATGATACCTGCACTTGGGCAGGGAAAATCTATTTCAACCGCACTAAGTGCAATGGCACAACAACCAGATGCAAGTCAAACCGTTACACGTACTCTTTTTGTGGGTTTGGCTATGCTTGAATCATTGGCAATCTATTGTTTTGTGATTTCGATGATCTTAATATTTGCCAATCCATTCTGGAACCATTTCATAGCTAACTAATTTCAAAATGAATATCGACTGGTTTACGCTCATCGCCCAAATCATCAATTTTATATTGTTGATGTGGTTACTTAAACGCTTCCTTTATAAGCCTATTTTAGCTGCAATCGATAAAAGAGAAACGAATATTAAAAATCAACTATTGGATGCAACATCTCAAAAAAAAGAAGCTACCAAAGCGCAGGATGAATTCAACCAAAAGAATGAATCTTTTGATAAACAGAAGGCTGAATTGATGCAGAAGGCTGTTTCTGAAGCAAAAGTAGAGAGTGAGAAACTAAAAGAAACAGCTAGAAATGAGGCCAATGTTCTCAAGGAAAAATTAGAAAAGGCCTTTACTGAAGATCAAGCCAGTAAAAACAATAATATAGCAAAAAGGATAGGAGACGAAGTGTTAAATATTACAAGAAAAACCTTGACCGACCTTTCTTCTGCAAGTTTGGAGGAGCAAACCCTGAAGGTCTTGTTGATAAAATTAGACACCCTAAATGAGGAAGATAAAATAAAATTTGCTGAAGCGTTGAAAGAGGGCAGTAAACCTATAGTAGTGCAAAGTGCTTTTGAATTATCTACCGATCAACAAGCTGCGATCCAAAAATCGGTAAATGCTGTACTAAATACCGAAGCCACCTATGAATTTGTTATCCGCCAAGAGCTGATAAATGGCATTGAAATTCTGACGAATGGTTTCAAACTATCCTGGAGTATTTATGACTATTTAGAATCTTTTCAAAACGAAGTGGATACAGGAAAAAAGGTGGAAATAGAAACGAAATCTAAATGAAATGGGCGTAACAGATTATAATGGTTTATTGGATGATACGTTTGATGCTTTTGCAAAACATAGGGAGAATCACTCCTTTGATTTAGCCCCAAAAGAAGTAGGTCACGTCACCAGCGTTTCCGCTGGTGTGGTAAAAGTATCGGGTCTTCCCAATGTTGGTTATGAGGAATTATTAAAATTTCCTGGAAATTTATACGGTATCGCCTTTAACATTGATGAAGATGAAATCGGAGCCATCCTTTTAGGAGAGGACTCTGAACTAAATGCGGGTGACCTTGTGGAACGCACAAATCGAGTAATGGATGTTCCAGTGGGTAAAGCCCTTCTTGGAAGGGTAATTGGTCCTTTGGGTCAACCTATGGATGATAAAGGACCCATTTCCTATGAGAAAAGACTGCCTATTGAACGGGATGCCACAGCCATTATGGATCGTTCGGCGGTAAGCATGCCCTTGCAGACGGGAATTAAGGTGATTGATGCGCTTATCCCAATTGGGAGAGGCCAGCGAGAATTGATTTTGGGTGATCGGCAAACAGGTAAGACCGCCATTGCCCTTGATACGATTGTGAATCAAAAAGACAAAGAGGTCATCTGTGTCTACTGTGCTATCGGGCAACGGGCTTCTTCTGTTGCCAAAGTCATCGCAGATTTAAAAGAAAATGGGGCCATGGCCTATACCATTGTCTTGGTTACAGAGGGCAACAATTCGCCTGGCCTGCAATACATTGCTCCCTATGCTGCCACCAGTATCGCTGAGTATTTTATGCAAAATGGTAAAGATGTACTCATCGTCTATGATGATTTAACGAACCATGCCAGGGCCTATCGTGAGCTTTCTCTTTTGCTAAAAAGACCACCGGGACGTGAAGCCTTTCCTGGAGATATTTTCTACATCCATTCCAGGTTGTTGGAGCGTTCTACGCATTTGAGCGATGAACTTGGAGGAGGTTCATTAACCGCCCTTCCTATAATTGAAACCGAAGCACAAAACATTGCAGCCTATATTCCTACCAATCTTATTTCGATAACCGATGGGCAGATTTACCTTTCACCCAAACAATTTGAATTGGGTATTTTACCTGCAGTTGAGGTAGGTAAATCGGTTTCTCGTGTGGGAGGTAAAGCGCAATTGCCTGCTTATAGCGCAATTGCCGGTGACTTAAAACTTGGATTTTCACAATTTGAAGAATTGGAAACTTTTGCCCGTTTTGGCTCCCATTTAGATGAAGAAACACGAAGTATCCTTGAACATGGCAAGCGCATTCGAGAGATTCTCAAACAAAATGAATTGCAACCTTTATCCGTAGCGGAACAGATAGGCGTACTTCTGGCACTGACCAATGGCCTTTTTGATACAATTTCACTTGAAAATATGCGGGAGGCTGAAATGGCGGTTATAAAAAGTATAGCCAATTTACCCGAAGAGGTTTTAAATAGCTTTTCTTCCAGTAAAGAAGTAAATGAAAGCGGCCAGGAAAGTATGTTGACAGCTTCAAAAACTGCACTTAAGGCATTTCAAGAGGCAGAACAACTACCTAAATAAATTCGCAATGGATTCGCTGGAAAGCTTAACAAGACAGATTAAAGGAGCAAAAGAACTAAACACCATCGTGCGGACCATGAAGGCTATGGCAGGTGCCAATATTGGCCAATATGAAATGGCCATGGAATCGTTGGATGATTACTGGACCAATGTTTCTTTGGGGCTTGTTGCCTATTTAAAGCATATTGGATTAGGAACCCCAGATACTAAACAGAAAACTAAGAATAACAAAGCTGAAAAATCTATTTGTGCCATTGTTTTTGGTTCAGATCAAGGATTTGTCGGGCAGTTTAATGATGCCCTGTCGGAATATGTTTCAAAGTCTTTGTCAACTCAGGAGGGTAAATTGGAAATCTGGACCGTCGGTGTTCGCGTGCCTTTATTGTTGACGGATATGGGGTTGACGGTAACCAAGCAATTCAACCTTCCAAATTCCATTAATGCGACAACCACTCTAATCGGATCAATCCTGGTTCAATTAGAGGAAAATTGGGAAAATGGAAACTTGGATGAGTATTACCTTTTTCACAACCATTTGGTAAAAGAAGGGGCTTACCAACAGGAAAAATTACGCTTATTCCCCCTGGATGAAAAATGGCTACAGGATAAAGGACAATTGAAATGGCCTACCCAAAAACTCCCAGAAATTATTGGTGATAGCGATAAACTGATACATCGTTTAATAAGGGAGTTTCTTTTGTTACGTTGTATAAAACTTGTACCGAGTCATTGGCCAGTGAAAACTTCAGCCGATTGAATGCCATGCAACGTGCAGAAAAAATATTGAAGAATTGCTTGATAATATTGGGCATACATATCATCGGCTAAGGCAAAGTTCAATAGACGAAGAGCTATTTGATGTGATCGCTGGATTCACGGCTTTAAAGAAAGAAAAAAAATAGTTGGGCTAACTCCAAATAAATTGTTTTGCACACCTAATATGGCCAAAGTTTTATTTCCATTTTGGCAATTGAACTTTTCGATGTTTCACAAGACTTACAGTAGGCCTTACATTGGAGTATATTTTACTTGAAAAGCCATAACTAAACGCTCAATTTTTTTTACTCTTTTCATGGTCTAACCAAGGTGCAAAGGCATAAAAATATTACTTTAGCCACACATTTATAATGGGTTATATGGATTTATTTATTTCCATCGATATTCGGAACGTCCTTTAAGTTCGTGTTCTATTTCAAGCAACCGGTTGTATTTAGCCACTCGTTCGCCTCTACACGCCGAACCTGCTTTTAAATGCCCTCCATCCATCGCTACGGCAAAATCAGCTAAAAAAGTATCTTCAGTTTCTCCAGAACGGTGCGACAAAAAATATCGCCAGCCGGCTTCACGACACATTCGTACTGCTTCAATGGTTTCTGTGACCGACCCAATCTGGTTTAATTTGATTAGGGCAGAATTGGCAGTTTTTTTTGGCAATACCCTTACTAATATACTTTCTGTTGGTAACGAAAATATCATCGCCAACCACTTCTATTTTATCTCCGAATTCTTTGGTAAATTTTGAAAATCCGTCCCAGTCTCCTTCAGAAAGTGGGTCTTCCCATGAAACAATAGGATATTTTTTCAACCACTCACCCGACAACTCAATTAGCTCATCAGTGGTCATCTTTCCAGCTCCCGAAGATGTCAGGTCATATTGATTATCAAGATTGGGAGAAAAAGAATTGGCTGCACTATCAATGGCGACTGATAAATCTTCTCCAGGTTTGTATCCCGCCTGTTCAATCGCTTCAATTATCAATTCAATCGCTATTTCGTTGCTTGCGCAATTTGGTGCAAAACCACCTTCATCGCCAACACTAGTGGCAAGACCATTGTTTTTCAATATCTTCTTAAGTACATGAAAAGTTTCTGCAACATAACGAAGACCTTCCTTAAAATTCGGTGCTCCGTGCGGTACCAACATGAACTCTTGAAAATCAACACTATTATCGGCATGTTCGCCACCGTTAAGTATATTCATACAGGGCACAGGAATACGCACCGTATTAGAACCTCCTAAATATTGATACAATGGCAGGTTAGAGGATACGGCAGCCGCTTTGGCAACCGCCATGGAAACCCCCAAGATGGCATTGGCACCGAGCCGTGATTTATTCTCGGTACCATCTAGCTCGATCATCGTATAATCAATGTCTTTTTGGTCAATAGCATGCATTCCAATTAGCGCTGCAGCTATATCTTTATTTACATTTTCTACCGCCTTTTGCACACCTTTTCCAGCGTAACGCTTTTCACCATCACGAAGCTCTAGTGCCTCATTCTGCCCCGTAGATGCTCCTGAAGGCACTGAAGCAGAAGTTTTTGTCCCATCTTCTAAGGTTACATAAGCCCTAAGTGTAGGGTTGCCTCGGGAGTCCAATATCTCGAGTGCTGAAATAGTAGTGATTTTTGAATTCATTTTAGTAAAATTTAAGGTTACTTTTTTCTTTTCACTTTGATGCCTTTTCTCATCCTTCTTCAAGGGCTCTCTTTTAAACCTTATGATTGGGCCCTAGACATATAGAATTAAAAAAACAGCTCTGATGCAATAAGGTCTGGTAATCAACAGCGGAAGGAGCACCTCTTCATCCATTGTTGGAAGGTATAGCAGATTTAAAAAACGGCACATGATATAAATCAGGATCACATCAATTTGATGATTTACCCCATCCCCACAAAAAAACGATGATATCGTTGAAAGAACTGATCTAAGTCATTCATGATGAAGCCTGCACTGTTTAGTTTTGTCTGCTAGGTATACGCAATGGGCTCAATGCATCCCGGGAAGCGTTAATGCTACCCAATTGAACCAGACGGTCAGTTTCAAATAGGAAACAGTATAAGTACATCCCATGAGAATTAAAAAACATCCAGATTAAGGGAGGTCGATACCCGTAATTACAAGCTTTTATTTTACGCACTTTTGGTGGGTTTAATATCAGGAATCTTAAGTTCTTTATTTCGACTGATACTTTCTTATTTAAATACACTTAAAATCGCCTTTTCCCCTGATCGACTGAATCTTGATTGGTTAAATTGGTTATGGCCATTTTTTTTCTCATTTCTAGCGATATGGTTTTCAATATTCCTGGTCAAGAAATTTGCCCCTGAAGCTGCAGGAAGTGGTATTCAGGAAATTGAAGGTGCATTGGACGGCATTAGACCTATACGTTGGAAAAAGGTATTACCGGTTAAATTTTTTGGCTCTATATTTTCGCTAAGTAGTGGTTTATTATTGGGCAGAGAGGGACCTACAGTCCAAATGGGCGCCAATGTTGGTAAGATGATAAAAGATGTTTTCAAACAATCTGAAGGAGAAAACAACCCTCTGATTTCTACAGGTGCAGCGGCAGGACTTGCAAGCGCTTTCAATGCGCCATTTGCTGGGATCATTTTTGTGATCGAAGAGATGAACGGCCATTTTAAATTTAATTTTTATTCGGTTGCAGCGCTTATGATAGGTGCTGGTTCGGCTGACATGATAGTAAGGTTAATGGTTGGCGGAGGTCCTATTATAGAAATAACAATTTTTACCTTTGAGCAATTATCTGGGATTTGGCTTTTTGTTCTTCTCGGGATTCTACTGGGTTTTGTTGGATTTATTTTCAATAAATTGCTGATCAAAAGTCTGGATTTCTTCGACAAAACCAAACTCAATTATATTACGGTTGCATTATTATTGGCCTTTGCCATTACAGTTGTTGGAAGGTTTTGGCCAGATATGATAGGGGCAGGATATGATACAATTTTCAACGTGACCAAGAATTCATTTACCCTACAATTCCTTTTGTTGCTTTTTTTGGCAAGATTGGTTTTATCAGTTATTAGTTACGGTTCCGGCGTCCCAGGAGGTATATTTACCCCATTGATTACTTTAGGAGTAATTTTAGGAATGCTCTTTGGAGGTCTGGCGCAATATTTTTTTCCTGACCTGGTTCAAGATCCAGCTATTTTCGCAGTGGCTGGTATGGCTGGTATTTTTGCGTCTACGATTAGAGCACCACTCACAGGTTTAGCGCTGAGTGTTGAAATGACCGCAAACTATGAATTGATTCTCCCCTTAATATTTACGGCTGTAACTGCATCGGTATGCACTGCGGTATTAGGTAATGGCCCTATTTACTCCATTTTGCTAAAACGAATTTTAGCTCGGAATACACATTAACTATATAACATTTCTTTTACCATGTCTTGGACCTCAATTAAAACACTTGAAATCCCAGTCTTATCCTTAACGCGCTATATTTACGGAAAAATTTCTTCCTTCCCACTTATCCGTTTCTTTCCAATGAAAGGTAAATTCAATTTTAGCCGATTTTTTATTTGCCTTAATGTCTGTGGTGAAAATTCCAGCACCATTTTCTTTAGATTCTGCAATATGCTGGTCTTTCCAATCATTATCAGTCCAATGAACGGCACATTTCTCGAAAGTCTCAATTCTTAATATTTTTTCTTTTGGCAGTATTTCAACACCATTGTCAAAACGCCATACTTGATAAACGGCTTTCTTTTTTTCTGTATATAACGCTCTTGTGTTTGTTCGGGCATGTCAAACACTTTTTTATGGTCAATTGAAATACAAAGTTTGATGTATTCAGCATGGGCCCAGGAGAGCGGCATGGCGGATCCTGTGTGCGACCCAAAGTATAAACCTTTTTCTGGGATATCTGCTTTGTCCCATATTTGTTCGGGTAACAAGCCATTGTTGGCAAAGGAATCCATGGCTTTTAAGAGTTTATTTGCATTATCGATATTCCCTGCCGCTATTTCATAATGCCCTCTTTCACCTGATAATAAAGGCCATGCCCGACCTATGCCTGTTCCATCATATGGGTCCCCATTTTCTTGTTCCCCATAGCCATCATTGTTGTAGCGGTACCAGCAACTCCCTTTGGGAGTGTCAACTTTTAATTCAGCATCTATTACTTTTAAGGTATTCAGGATTCTAGGATCATCGGGTGCCCTAAGACCAAACCTTACCAAAGCCAATGCATCTACACTGACAAGCTCGCTTATTTTGGTTTTTCCCTGGTCAGCATGATGGTTTATTAAATTGATTGTTCGATTACCCAATTCTGATGCAGGAATTTCTGCAAATGGATTTATACGGATATAGTACCCCTCTACATTGTGTTTTTTTGCTAGGGGAGTACCGGTAACATAGGTGCGGTATTCTATGGTATCGTTCCAGCTGTCAGCAGTTTCCCGGCAATAAGTAGCAAGGTCCTCTTCTCCATTTATTTTCGCAAGTTCTGCCCCTGCAAGCAAAGCTGCAATTTCAGTTGCCATTGTAAAAGGTGAAAAACCACTTTCCTCCTCCCAACGGTCTTGTTCCGTATAAGGACCATTTACCAAAAGGAAAGTAATGGCCTTTTTGGCCAAGGGCCAGTACCTTGTCATACGATGTTTACCCATCGTATTCCGCAAGTAACCTTTTAAAATCTCTATTATTGGCAGGGCAATTTGGTCCATTTGTAGGCCAAGCCAGTTAGGTTCTCCCTGAAGCCACATGTTTTGAGGCCAACTGCCATCGGCATTTTGGGTAGACATGAGATAATTTACTATCCGAGATACATCTTCCTTCGTTTCCAAAGCATTAAATCCTCCTGCACTCTCTACCAAATCTCTTGGCCATACCACATGGTAACCACTTTTGTCTGTGTCTCCTTTAGTCTCTCCCCAAGGAATGGAAAGGCTTGCTATTATACCGCCAGGAAAGTTTTTGGCTTCATGCATACGCAATATGGAAGCACTAAACTTAAAATTTTTCGCTGCTAATTTGGGTAAGGTTTTTTGCCAGGTTTGCCATTCTTCTATATACCTTCTTTTGGCCGTATCAAAACCATCCAATATACTTGCACGCGCATGATTGGCTGCCTCTAAATGAGTTCTACCAAAACTTATTGCCAATACAAATTCTTGTTCTGCAAGATCAATTTCTCCGGTTAATGCAATATTTCCCTTGGTGGCTTGTTCAAATTCCCACTCCAGTTTTCCATGTTGCTTTATATCGGTCCACCCATCGGATGTACCAACATAGCCAATTGAACGCTTAAGCCATTTTGTAGAACAGGACATGGCCAAAGCAATGTCTCCATTCTGAGCAAATAGCATTTCAGAACCCTTATATTCACCTACCCAACCAGTGTTATTTCCTCCCTCATTGTTTAAATGCGGCGCGAGTAATGCAAAAAGTTGTAAAGGAAGGTTAGGGTCTTTTTGTTCGAATACTACATGTTGTAAAACCGTATTTCTAAAAGGATCAACAATAATTTCCTTGGTAATTTGAAATTTCCCAAACGGGTCAGTATTCATTACCCGATAAGCAGGGACACCATCTTTAATGGTTTTTGTCAAATGTTCGGTATCTTTTTTTTCCTCAGAGAAAGAATTGTGACCGTCTGTTACGATAAAGCCCATATCCCGAATACAGGCGATATCCTCTCTCGGATAGTACACTTCGTTGAGAATACCATGACTAAGAGTGAAAGTTACATCCGACGCCGAGTTGAGCGCCTTACCGATTCCTGATTTTCTACTAGAGGTCCATCGGGCTTCTAGTCCAGGTGCGCCTGGCGCCTCTGATTGCTGAGACATATTTTATAGGATAATTTCTAAGATAAAATTCTATTTTATTGTAATCCCATACCCTGTTTTAACTAAAACTAATGATATGTTTTTGATAGGCGAGTAATTTTTCGCCTCAAAAAGCGAAGTTATATCATGTAAATGGCTTGAAACATGATCTGCATCAGTTTAACTCAAAATAGGCAATAGTCAATCTATTGGGTAATGAAATTTCCAAACAGTCTGTTTTTCTTGCGATTGCAGCAATTCCAGATTGAAATGATAAATCCTATTGTATAATCTGAGATATGGCAAGTACTTGTATGTTTTCACCAGGTATCTTTTCAGTCCGTAGAACCCAAACAGCATAAATATTTCACCTCTTTCAAGCTTCCTATTACTTCCTTAAGCAACTAATTTATGCCCATGGGAAAAATTGCCAAGCAGCAAGGCAATTTGACCTAACCATTAGGGCTGCAAATGCTGAATCTTTGTATTGTAATTAATCAACAAACAAAAACTAACGAAAAATTATTATGACAACTACAGCAGCAGCATTTAAAGTACCGGCAAGATCTGAAGTATCTGAAAGCAACCAGGCTATTTTTGACCAACTAGGAAAACAAATTGGCTTTGTACCTAACCTTTATGCTTTTTTTGCCAAAAATGAAACGGCATTACCAGATTACCTGGCGCTACAAGGAAGAAAAACCTCGCTTAAAGCCAAGGAGAAAGAATTGGTTAACCTGGTCACCAGCCAAATCAATGGTTGCAGATATTGCCAATCAGCTCATACTGCACTAGGTAAAATGAACGGGTTCTCACATGAACAAATTCTTGAAATTCGAGGTGGATCAGCCAGTTTTGATGAAAAGCTTGATGCTTTGGTAAAATTTACGGCAGCAACGGTAAGTAATCATGGTAAAGTAGAAGAAAGTGTCAAAGAAGCATTTTTTGCTGCAGGGTACAATGAAGCGACTTTAATAGATGTGGTCATTCTTATCGGTGACAAAATCATGAGCAACTACCTTCATAACCTTGCAGGTTTTGAAATTGATTTCCCATTGGCTCCAGAATTATAAGTTTTAACAAGGGTTTTGCAATAGGTATTCGTTTCGAATAGTATTGCAAAACCTAATTTAAACCCAGGTTATGCACAACAAAATATCAACCATAGGTTATAATATAGGAGTATTTGGCACAGCCCTCATACTTATATGGATAGGATTGTTTAAATTTACTCCTACGGAGGCTACAGCAATAAAGCCATTGGTGGAAAATCACTTCGCCATGAATTGGCTTTACAGTTTCTTATCCTTACAGGCAGTTTCAAATCTTATAGGTTTATCAGAAATTGTCATCGGGGCATTATTATTTGGCTCATTGTTTTGGCCACAATTAGGTAAAATTGCCGGAATAGGTTCCGCTGTTATTTTTATTACCACGCTTAGCTTCCTTATCACCACTCCAGGTGTTTGGAAATTAGTTGATGGCTTTCCAATTACAGATTTCTTTTTGATCAAAGACATCCCATACCTTGCCATTTCATTAATGGTTTGGGGAAAATATTCAAATGCTAAAGTTGATACTGAATTATAAACAACACAAAAATGAACGAGATAACACTTTACGGTGCCGATTGGTGTCCTGATTGCCGAAGAGCAAAAGCTTTCCTAATCGAAAACAATGTGGACTACACTTTTATTGATGTCGATCTCGATGAAGCCGCTACAAAAAAAGTAGAGGCAATAAACAAGGGAAAGCGTATCATCCCAACCTTGATAATCAATGGAAAAAGTTATACCAATCCAGACAATGCAGCTCTTTCCAGTATCCTGGGGATAAATGAACAGGGCAGGGTTATACTTTACGGTGCCGATTGGTGTCCGGACTGTATCAAGTCAAAGTCTTTTTTGGTAGACAATAAAATTAATTTTCAATACATCAATATTGATGAAAACGAATGGGCAATACCCATTATTGAAAAAATCAACAGTGGAAAAAGGAAAATCCCTACCATTCTCATTAATGAGGACATCTTGGTGGAGCCTGAAAACGAAGCCCTGAGAATTGCTCTCAAGCTGGACGAGGAAAAAATCACCAAGGTATTTGATAGCATCATCATAGGTGCTGGTGCAGCAGGCTTGACAACTTCCATTTATGCCCAAAGAGATCGCTTCAGCACTTTAATTCTCGAGAAAAAACGGTTGGTGGAAATGCCTTTTTAACCGAAAAAATTGAAAACTATCCTGGATTTACTTCCATTTCAGGCCCAGCCCTAATGGACAAAATGGAAGAGCAAGCACGAGTATATGGTGCAACCATAAAAACGGGCGAAGAGGTGGTAAGCATAGAGAAGATCGACAACCTGTTTAACGTAAGAACCAAAACGAATCTCTTTTTAGGACGCTCGGTAGTGCTCTCAACAGGCTCTACTTATGAAAAGCTTAACATACCAGGCGAAAGCGAGTTATTGGGAGCCAGCGTGCACTTCTGCGCTACCTGTGATGGCGCTTTTTACAGAGACCGTGAAGTAATTGTCATAGGTGGTGGAAACTCGGCTTTGGAAGAAGGTATCTTTCTTTCTGGATTCACGAAGAAAGTAAAAATCGTTAACCGAAGAGCAACCTTTAAGGCATCTCAAACTTACATTGACAAGCTACCTGAACTTGACAATGTAGAAACCCATTACAATAAAGATGCTATAGCATTGGATATTGACCCTGATGGAAAATTTGCAGGATTGCGCGTAAAGGATTCGATAACGGGTGAAGAAGAAGTGATCACAGCTGATGGCGTTTTTATCTTTGTCGGCCTAAAACCCAACAATGCGAGTTTCAAAGGTTTGGTGGAAATGAATGAACGTGGTTTTATAACCACTACAGGTTTGGCAAAAACTTCGATCAACGGAATATTTGCCGCTGGAGACAACCGTGAAGGAGCCATAGCTCAGGTTGCGGCTGCTACTGGTGAAGGTGTTTTGGCCAGCTACGGACTGAGAGAGTTTTTGAAAAATTAAATTTCAATTTGTAAGGTGATCTCTTTTAAGTTCTTGGCATTGTTTTTGGCCAATTTCAGGGGAGAATTATTTAATGACTTAAACGAATTAGTTATATGCTACAGCAATCAAAAGTGACTCAACAAGAGGAATTGCAACAACTAAAGGACAAGTTTAATGATACTGCTCCTGACGAAACTAAAACTACGTATAAGAAAGGTATAGATGAAGTTGTCCAAAGTGGTATCGTTGAAAAAGCCAGACAAGTAGGCGATGTTGCTCCGGATTTTGTATTGAGCAATGCAAAAGGAGAAAAGGTAAAACTTTCCGATCAATTAAAAAATGGTCCTGTAGTTCTTACCTGGTACAGAGGAGGCTGGTGTCCTTATTGCAACATTACCTTACATCATTTACAAGAAGCCCTACCCGAGATCAAAGCACTTGGAGCCCAACTACTGGCATTAACGCCAGAACTCCCAGACAAATCATTAAGTACTTCAGAAAAACACAATTTAGCCTTTGAAGTTTTGAGTGACATTGACAACAAAGTGGGTAAAGATTATGGTATCGTTTTTCATCTCATTGACGGAGTGGCAAAAATATACAATGAAAAGTTTGACCTCAATGCTTACAATGGCAATGAAGAAAATGAGCTTCCACTTGCCGCCACCTACATTATTGGTCAGGACGGCCTTATAGAATATGCCTTTTTGGATGCAGATTATAGAAACAGGGCAAATCCAGAGGACTTGATAGCCTTTCTAAAAAACAAGAAGTAAAAGCCTGATGGCTTCAAAAATAATAGCCACGGGTGTTAGACAATGGACCAGGAAAAGCCAGTGTGTGATTTTGTCGGTATTGTTACTTTTTTTGTGACAATGCTGACAAAATCTAACCGAAGTTGACTCAACTATAATTTCAAAAATGCTTAATTCCTCACAATTTAGCTTCAACTAACAATAAATTACTTCCAATACAAGCTTTCCGATCTTACTGGAAAAGTGAAATAAAATATTGGAACAGTTATTGAACTACAAATAGTAGCTTAAAAAATATAATCTAAAGTATCTATTTAAAGAAAAGTTGAAATGTATAAAATAATCTCAATTTTCAGTTGTGTGCTATTAATGGCTGCCTGTGATGTGACTTCCGACAATGACCCTGAAAAAGACATTAACCCTAACGTTACCGGTACAAAATTTGGGTTAAGCACAGTCTCTTTGGATGAGGCCTATAATGCATTAAAAACATCTCTGGATAACAACGATCAAATCGGCATTGTGGCAGAAGTAGATCATTCACAAAATGCTACATCTGTAGGTAAGGAGTTGGGTACAACCAAAATTATCTTTTTTGGAAACCCAAACCTTGGTACCCCTTTGATGCAAAAAAACCAGCTTGCGGGTCTAGACCTCCCTCAAAAAGTATTGTTTTATTCAAAAGAAGACACCGTTTTTGCCCTCTATAATAGCACCGACTATTTGGCCTCGCGTCATGCCTTGGGCGGGGAACCAAGCCTCACCCAAATTTCCGCAGCCCTGGAAAACCTTGTGGGTGGAGCTATACAGAATAGCCTAAGTAGTAGCGTATCCCAATCAGTCACTGCGAATGAAGGAGTTGAAACGGTAACAAGTTCTCAAGACTTTGAGGCGACCTACCAAAGTTTACAAACCATTATTTCGGGAAATGAAAACCTCACCATTCTGGCCGAATTGGATCATCAGGCAAATGCCCAAAGCAAAGGACTTGAATTAAGACCTACAAAAATTATAATTTTCGGAAATCCCAATTTAGGTACCCCATTAATGCAGGCATCACAAACCATTGGCCTGGACTTGCCTCAAAAAATTCTTGTTTGGGAAGATGCAGATGGTGCCGTCCACCTTTCTTATAACGATCCTGAATTTTTAAGGCAACGCCATCAGATTACCGGAAGTGATACCGAAATCGAACAGATTACCAATGCCCTTCAAAATATAACCAATGCAGCAGGGGGATTAAATTAATCAGGATACGTCTTCATTTCTAAAACGGGAATGGTTATAGATCTAGCCGTTCACTGAAATTAGCAAAGCTATATGGCCATTGTCACCAACAGCCATATAGCTTTGTTTTTATAGGTCTGAATAATCAGTAGGATATAAGAAAAGCGTTACGTTTTTTGAAACGTTGTGTTGGTATTCTGGAAGGGCAGATAGCTCTTTCCAATAGGCATCACTTCTAAAGGTATCCCAATGAGCATCACGATCAGCCTTGTTTTCAAAAGTCGTCATATACATCAAATTAGGCATGGTACTCCCAGCTATTACCTCACCATAAAAAACAGCATTAAAGCCCAGTCTTTTAAAAAGTCCTACTTCATCACCATCGTTGAACTGCTTGATCTTGTTAGCTGAAATCTTCTCAGTATGTCCCTCGTAGCTTCTCAATTCATAGATTCTATCCTTCTTTGGACCGTCTAAATCAGGCACACCATACTTTGGGTGCTTCACAAAAGCATTAAGCAAAATCGTCTCTATTCTATCGTATGGAGGATTGGTATAAGGGGCGTCCAGGTATTTGCTTCCAGCAGATTGGTATTGCTGATCCTTTGCTAGTTTTGAATCTATTTTAGCAATCTCCTTCTGAGAACTAAATGGTATCAGCACATAAATCAATTTTTCATCCGGTTTACTTCCCTCGGATGGCGTAACAGGTTTGAACACGCCAACATGTTTAATCCCTGCTCTATGAAGGGCAGGAAGGTAGGCCTGTTCCAGGTATTCATCTACAACATTTTCCTGCTGACTGGTGGACAAATGATAAATTTTTATCTGATAAAAGTCTCCCTTTCCAGCAAGGGAAAATCCAGTATTCAGCAATAGAATGGCTATCACTGAAAATAACATTATGGTATTTTTCATAGTTTTTTGTAATTAATTGAAATTGCTTGTCAGTAAGAATCCTCTAAGGTTTCTTAGGATCATTGATTCAAGTCCCCATGACAAATTTTTCTCAAGTTATCTAAAAAAACAGATAACCTGAAACTACTAAACATACAATTTAAAAAGCCAAAATGACCCATTTTTATCAATACAAAAAACCCCATACAACTCAATGCTCAAATCTCAACTTTGCCAATACTGGCAAATGATCAGATGCATAATGCTCTTGAATGACCTCATGAAACAGTGTCTGGATTCCGAAGCCAGATGAATACAAAATAAAATCAATGGCTTTACTGGGCTTGACCACAGGAAAGGTATTTGGGCAGCCTTGGGCACATGTTCGGTTATAGGTTTTGTCCAGATGGGCCATGGTCTTGCTGTTTGCCTCCACATTAAAATCTCCCACCAAAACCACAGGTAATGCTTCATTTTCAAAGTAACTTGTGATGGCCTTTGCCTGAGCAAGTGCATTGTCATCACTTGTATAATCTAAATGCGTATTGCCAAACCTGATCTTTTTCCCTTCAGGGAATTCAACTGTAATAATGGAAAGTGTCCTTCTCTCTGTACCTGTTTCCTCGGGAAGATAAAGGGTTTCCATTTGTGATATTGGGTATTTAGATAAAATGGCTGTTCCAAAAGCGCCCCCTTTATAATCGATGCCCTTGGAAAAGTAAAACTCCATCCCGGTGAGCCTTGCCAATTCTTTCGCTTGATCCAGGTGCTTTCCAGATCTTTCATTGTTGACGTCAATTTCCTGCAAACCCACTACATCCGCCTTTGAATCAATTATAACTTTAGCAATCCCATCCACATCTATCAAACCTGGTTTACTGGCAGGGTTGCAATGATGCACATTGTAACTGAGTACTTTGAGCTCAAGTCCATCAACCCGTTCAGGTTGGTCTTCGGAATCAACAATTTCGGAAGGCTCCTGGGCATTGGTGCAAGAAGTAAAAAGAAGGGTGAAGACTAAAAGTAAAAGGTAGGGTGATTTGTTCATAAAATTGATGGTAGAAAGTTTATAGCCTGGGGTCAACCCAATTTCATTAAACCGCTATCGATAGGATTAGGAAATACATTTTTCAGAGAAAGTCAAGGGAATCTCTAACGAAGAAAGACTGCCAAAACCTCTCTTTAGGGTTCGCAGTGACTATTTGGTTGGATTTAATGCGATTTAAAATTGAGTTCAAGTTTATAAGAAATTAATAATTAGTTGAAATTCAGTACCAAATGGGCTTCGAGCGGCAGATGATCTGACCAATGGATGCTAGGAATATGGACCCTGTTTGCCTTTTCCAGATTTTTCTTACTCGTCCAGATAAAATCAATTTTTTTGACAGGATTTATAGTGGGGAAAGTAAAGCCCAGATTTTCATCTGCCATTTTAAACTGTTGGGAAAGCAATTTCATTTCGTCCGTGCCTGGTAAAGCATTGAAATCACCAGTAAGAACAACTGGAACATCTTTCTTAAAAAAATCCAAAGTCTCAGCTGCCTGAATCATTCTTGTCGATTGGTCCAGGGCGTAATGAACCGTAGCAAAATCAAGCTGCTGTCCATTTGGCAAGGAGATTCTTGCACCCAGCAATCCTAGTGACTTTTTTTCGCCATTTTTCATGGAAGTGATCTTTCCATTTTGTTGGCTATTTATGGGATATTTTGACAAGATTCCCAATCCATATGCCCCACCATCGTAGGCAAAATGTCTTAGAAAAACATAATGCATACCCGTGATCTCTGCCAAAACTTTCATTTGATCTACATTGCCTGAACGGTTGCACATACTATCCACTTCCTGTAATCCGACCAAATCAGCCTGACTGCGCTTGATGTATGCACCCATTTCCTCAAGTGTATTCACTTCATTTTTATCTGCCCCATGGTGAATATTATAGGAAATAACTTTAAGAGATTGTGCATGCAAAGCTTGCTCCTTTACCAGCAGCAAGCAAAAGGCGAATAATAAAATTTTATAATTCATGGGCTATATAATTTACTTTTTCCCTTCGGTAGAAAGTATAAATCCAGTAGTTAAACCTGCATCAGGTGAAACCAGAACATTTTCAACAGTTACCTTAATGCGTGTTTCCTCAGGATATTTCCATACCGCTTTCAAGATTACTTTTGTGGTATCATGGGGGCTAATTTTTACCTGTCCCAAAGGATATCCTTCTATATCGTATTCAGCTTTAATCGTTGTCTGAAAAGGAATATCACTATTATTGACGAAGTTAACAACCATGAGTGGTTCTGCTTTCCGTAATTTTCGTTCTATGTAGACTTCTAGAGAAGACTTGAATAAAGCTTCGGCTTCGGGTTTTCTGGCAACAACATAATCACCAAAATACAAGGCTGTTCGCTTAGCAAATAATGCTTCTTCAACTCCTGCTGCTGTTTTCTCTTTGGCAAAAACCAAGGTCATGGGTCGGTGGGTATCTTTGTACCTTGGGTGATTGTCATAATGTTCGTCCGTATTACAAAGCATCGCCAAATCATGTTCCAAGGCCATCCTATGGGCTATCACATTGTAATTTCCGGAATTGACCACTTCCACTCCGGCCAAAATATCCCTGTCCAATAATTCCTGATGAAAAGCTGTAAACAATACGGTGTCCTTCTTGTCCCACCAGCTCCAGCTTGGATGATTATATACCACAAAGGCATTCTGTTTTTGGGCAGCAAGAAATGGCCCCATCAATTGATCATGTGTAATGCTGTCCTTCATCACAAATTCAGCTTTTCCACTTTTCATGTAAGCGGTGGGTAAAATATTGGCATCCTCCAAAAACAATGCATTGTGATGGTAGGGGGCTACCCGTGGGGAAATTTCTACACCTTTGATGATGATCAAACCCTTATTAGCTGCCGCTTTTGATGCAATTTCATAGGATTTATTGTAATCTTTATCGATTAGATCGGGAAAGCCTTCGTAATCGATATGCTCGGTAAGTGAAA
Source organism: Cyclobacterium qasimii M12-11B (assembly GCF_000427295.1). GTDB lineage: Bacteria > Bacteroidota > Bacteroidia > Cytophagales > Cyclobacteriaceae > Cyclobacterium > Cyclobacterium qasimii. Next base: position 44,809 of record NZ_ATNM01000147.1, read on the forward strand.
TCACATCCAGGTCATCCCTTAGTGCTTCTTTTACCCGAAAGGTGGGCCAAACATGTCCGTCAGAAAAAACGGTATGCATATGGAAATCTCCTTTAAGCGTATAAAACCCGGGAATATCGGGAACAGTTATTTTACTGTTTTGAGCGAAAGAAATACTGCTGATGACCATGGCCACCAGCAGTAAAATTTTAAATTTCTGTTGCATTGTTAGAAATAAATCAATCCCAGCCCGGGTTTTGTTCAAGGTTTGGATTCAGCAGGATGTCTGAATTGGAAATGGGATGAAGGTATTTCTTTTCAGAAAATTCTCTTTCTTCATCATCTCTCCAGATCAGGTGACCTTTGGTACCTTCAGAAAGTTGAGAGGCAGTTCCGTCAATAATATAATAGATCACGCCAGGTACTTTTGTGTCCGGAACCGTCTGCACGAAAGAAACATCAGGAGTTCCATTGCCATCCAAATCCATTGGCATATCTAGTCCGGGAACGTAGATTCCTTTCCATTGCATTTCCATTAATTCGCCTTTTTTCCAACGAAGAAGGTCATCATACCTAAACCCTTCATAACAAAGCTCTATGCTTCTTTCTCTTCTAATTTCAAGTAAAAATTTATCTGAAATATCAGGGAAGTAGGTGTTTTGGAGGTAGCTATCTGCAGTAGTTGGTACCACTGGATTGATTCCAGCTCTTTCCCGAAGTGTACCTATGGTTTGAGACCATATGTTTTCATCAAATTCTCCTAGCTCGGCTTTTGCTTCTGCATAATTCAAGAGTACCTCTGCGTATCGGATCAGTGGAATGGAATTGTAGGCTTCTGAAATTCCATCCAGTCTTTTGTCGTCGAGACTATGCTTTAATATGTGGTAACCAGTGAAAGTATAGCCAAAGTTTGGTGGGGCTGCACTCCCATCACTTCTGGTATAGCCAAGGGAACGGACAGTTTGTCCGAGTCGGGCATCTCTATCTTTCATTTCGTCAACAAATAAGAATTCATCATACCCTTGCTTGTCTGTAAAGCGACTGCCATCAGTCATCAGGTAGGTATTGACAAATTGCTTGTTCAAGCCCCAACGTGCCCCATAAGTAGCGCTATTAAACTTCCATGTGATGTTATGCCACCTTCGTAATGCATTGTTGTAAACCACAGCAAACATTGTTTCAGTGTTGACCGGGTTTTCACTGGTAAAAAGCACCCTATAATCCGTAGCCGGAGTTCCATTATTATACAGCGAATACATGCCAGCATCCATTACTTTTTTTGCCGCATCAGCAGCTTCCATCAAAAATACGTTTGCTGTAGTACCTAATCCAGCTTCACTATGGTACTTTCTGAACGTTCCTTCAAAAAGAGTCACCCTTGATTTGAAAGCCAAAGCAACTTGTCGGGTAACCATCGAGGAGGTATTGTCCTTGGTGTCTCTAATATGCTCCACTGCAAAATTTAAATCTTCCAATACATTGTTCATCACCAATTCACGAGAATCTCTTGGTTTGTAGAGGTCTTCCTGATCAGAAGTATCAAGCGTTTTGGTATACCAAGGGACATCCCCATACTGTTTCACTTTTTCAAAATAGAACCAGGCCCGAAAGAATCTTGCAATGCCTTCGTAATGGTCTCTGGCTTCTTGAGGAATGACTTCATTGTCAAAGTTTTCAAGAAAATAGTTGATATTCCTTAAATTTGTCCAGTTCCATGAACCTTCATCTACAGAAGAATACGTTCCGGAAATGAAAGTAGGAGACTGATTTTTAGAAGTAAAATCCCCCATTTCATCACTCTGAACTACCGCCAACCCACTTGGAAGCATCCGCTGATAGAAGGATGTGGTAAATAACTCCAGGTCTTTTTCGGATTGGAAAAAGGTATTCGGTACCAATTTATCCACTGGCTCGGTTTCCAAAAAGTCTTCGCAGGAACTGAAAAAAAAGATGGAAAAGATGGCCATTGATAGTAATAGCAATGATTTTTTCATAATCAAATAGCGTCAATAATTAAAATGAAAGGTTCAAACCGAGGGTATAGGTTTTTAGCATGGGATAGGCATCTCCCTGTCCATGGCTATTGGTCATGCCTCCGGTGGGAGATTCGATAATTTCCGGATCAAAATTATCCGTATGTTTGTAGAGTCCTGAAAAGGTCAGAATATTCTGTCCACTTACGTAAACCATTGCTTTTTTCAGTCCCAGCTTACTTATAAGCGGAGTTGGAATGGTATAATCCAGGGTCACGTTTTTCAATCTCAAATAACTGGCATCCTGTAAAAACCTTGTTTGAGGTGCACCAAGTGATCTGGTAGTACTCAATGCAGTATAACCTCTGAATCTTGGGAAATAAGCGTCAGGGTTTTCTTCAGACCAGATGTCATTCATCATGATTTCAGGTTGGAAACCATAAGGACGGTTATAAGGACCATAGAAAAGATCTGCCTCAGGAGCAAAATACCAATCTCGCTTGCCTATCCCCTGAAAGAATGCGGAAAGACCAAAGCCATTCCAATCGCCCGAAAGGGTGAAACCAAATTGGTACCTTGGCGCATTGTTTCCAATAATTCTTCGATCTCCCGAATCATCTACGGAATTAGTACCTTGGTTAATAACCCCATCATTGTTCAAGTCAGCAAACTTTAAATCCCCTGGAAGCCATTGTCTGTTATTAGAGTTGACGATGTAACTCTGATCAGCATGGCTGGCAACATCTTCTTCTGAAGTGAAGAATCCCATGGTTTCATATCCCCAGATTTCGCCAATACTGGAACCCTCATAATAGGTGCTTGAGATAAGCTTATTGGGATTATTAAACTTGGTAATCTTTGCCTTACTGTCCCAAACTGAACCAGAAATACTATAGCTAAAAGGTTTTGAGCCCAAGGAAAACTCATCTCTCCAAGCCATGGTGTATTCCCAACCTTTGGTAGACAAGTCAGCAAAATTTCCGTAAGGAACTGTTGCTCCAAAGACATTTGGCAAGGGCTCACCATAGGTGAACATATCCGTAGTCAATCGGTTGTACCAGTCAAAGCTCAAGGTGAACTTTCCACTGTACATGGAAGCGTCCAAACCTATGTCAAAGGTGGTGGCCTTTTCCCAGGTAAGCCCAGAAGGAATCGCTCCAGGTAAATAGGTATATCCTTTTTGAATGCCATCTAAAATCACACTAGTTTTGGCCACTGTCATGGTTTCCATATAGCGGTAAGGCGCTACATTCCCATTGCCAAGCGTTCCATATGAGGAGCGGATTTTCAGGTTATCCAACCAACTTTTGGTAGTGCTCATAAAGCCTTCCTCGGAAAGATTCCAACCTGCAGAAACCGATGGGAAAAAGCCATATCGCTGGTCACTAGGGAATTTGGAGGAGCCATCATACCGACCATTGAATTCCAATAGGTATTTCTCATTAAAACGGTAATTGAGTCGGTAAAAAGCACCCATATACCTCCACTCACTTCCGCCACCACTTATAGTATAATTGAGGCCATCCATTAGGTTGAAATCTGGCTTGGTCTCTACCAATAAGCCATCTCGCTGAGCGTTTAAGTTTGACGCACGGTTACTTTCCACATTATAACCCAAAAGCAAGCTGAAGTCATGCACTTCGTTAAAACTCTTTTTTAACTCGGTTGTAATATTTGAGCCCCAATAAGTGTTTTCATCTGTCAACTCCCGCAGCAAACTTTGACCAAATCTTGCAGTCTGACCCGGTGCCGAACTGTAGTTTACAAAATTATTGAACCGAGAATCTTTATTAAAGGTCTTGGAAAAAGTAAAATTGGCTTTAAAAGTCAATAGGTCACCAAAAGGAGTGGCCGTAAGCGTAGGTGTATTCCTTACAAAGAATTTGCTTTGATCCGATTTACTGCTACCATCTACATAGGAAGCACCTATATAGGATCCGGATTGCGTAAATGTACCGTCAGGGTTTTGCATTACCGCCATTGGAAAGCCCTGAACTGCCAAATATCTCCAAATTCCAGCATCGCCATTCGCCAAAAGGGGATATTCATATTTGTAGGTACTGAGGTCAAAGTTATTTTGAATCGTCAACCAATCAGTAAGCTTTACTTCTCCTTTTGCCCTTAGATTGTACTTGTCAAACCTGTCAGAGGAGTACCTGAAAATCCCATCCTGGTGATAATAAAGGCCAGATATATAATAACTGGCTTTGTCAGTTGCCCCCGATGCACTTATAGAAGCTTCTGTAGCAGGCATCTTATCCTTATGCAGGTAATCAAACCAATCGGTACTACCAAAATACTCATAGCGGTTCAATTCCTCATTGAAAACCGTTTCTGGTAAATTTGGGTTATCGTTGTGATTTTTCAGCTCTTCTAGGTATTCAAGTGAAAAAGGGAAAATACTGTTTACCGAGATAGGGTGGGTTTTGTAATCGTACCAACCAGTAAACGCCTCATCAAAGTTTTTGGCCCACTCATAACCATTTGTTACCAGGTTAGGAACTACTGTTCTCTGGTTTACAGAATGGCTGATTTTAACATCTACTCCTGAATGTCCTTTAACTGGGTTTTTGGTGGTAATCAAAACCACACCAAAAGCTGCTCTTGAACCATAAACAGCTGCAGAGGATGCATCTTTCAAAACAGTCACACTTTCTACATCATTGGGATTGACCAAGTTTGGATCTCCTTCTACTCCATCGATCAACACCAAGGCATCACCACCTGCTCCAATGGATGTCGCACCACGAATATTGAAAGAGGCTGATCGTGTTGGACTACCATCGACCATCTTGATGTTCAGGTTGGGCAAAGCTCCCTGAAGCATCCTTGTCAAATTGGGTGAGGGTCTGTTTTCAATGGCTTCTGAGCCAATTTGAGATACAGCCCCTGTCAGGTTAATTTTTTTCTGGGTGCCATATCCTACGATTACTACCTCTTCCAGCTCCTGAGGATTAAGGGTGAAAACAATGTTTTCTCTCACAATTGGTAGCACTTTAGAATCATAGCCTAAAGCCGATGCCTTGATTTCTTTGCCTAGCAAAGATTCATCAATCTCCATAAACCAATTTCCATCCAAATCAGCCATTGCCCCTTGGCTGGTTTCCGAGATATATACACTCGCACCTGTAATGGGCTCATGCGTCTCAGCGTCCAAGACCCTACCAGAGAGATTGATTTTCACTTCAACCATTTTCTGGGATTTCTTTAAAGTAGGTTTGACCGCTATGGATTCATTCACTTGTTTAAAACCAAGCTTTGCTTGAGCTGCCACCTCATAAAGTAATGTTTCAAGGTCTGAATTACCGGAAAGTGCAAGTGCTTTGTTTTCAACCGCTTCGGGGTTAAAATGAAACCTAAACGTGGTTTGCTTTTCAACTAAGTGAAAAAACGCAAGTACAGAAGTCTTTCTGGACTGAATGGAAATTTGTGTCTCGTTTAGATGCTGCGCCTGAATGTTGTTGGCAATGGCCATTCCAGATAGGCAATTATTCAGCATAAACACAAGCATTAAGTACTTTGAGGTATCCCAAATGCTTTGTAGTAGTTTTTTTTTCATAATTTTGATAAATAATAAAAGGTTGAGACTGGTAGGTGTCCTATCGTCAAATTTGTACACCAACCCGCCAGTAAAGTCATTCGATCTATTATCCGGTGGTATCATTTACCACCGGATTTTATTTTGCATGGTGAAGCGTATATTGTTACATAAGTGTCATTTAGTTCGTAAGTTATGTTTAGTGCATAGCTGAGTGTTTCCAAAATTTGCTCCAGGCTTGCTTGGTTAAATTCTCCACTGTAATGACAGTTTTTTTCATTACCCACTATTTTAATGGGTATTTTATACCATTTTTTTAAAGTGCTTTGGATCTCCTCTAATCCAGCATTTTCGAAAGTTATCATACCCTGACGCCAGTCAGGAAGCTTGTCCGCATCAAAAAATTGGATCTCACTTACTCCCTTCTCTTCCATCCAACTTATTCTTTCCCCTTTTACCAGTGTGGCTGAATTTTCACGGGATTGCTGATCAAAAAACATGACTCTTCCAGAATAAACAGAAAGTTCTATTTCATTCTTTTCATAGGATTTAAGGTTAAAAGAAGTGCCTAAAACTACCGTGGAAAAAAGCTCCGGTAGTGATTTGAAAGGGGAAATCAGGATTGCGTTTTACCTTAAAGAAGGCTTCACCAGTGAGTTTAACTTTACGATTTCGGGAAAAATCTTCCGCATACTCCAATTCAGACCCTGTACTCATCCAAATTTCGCTACCGTCAGGTAGAAAAAAGGTGGAGACTTTACCTATGTCATTGGTATAAACCCCAGCTGCTAATTTGACTGGCGTTTCCTCTTCTGAAAAGGTGCTTAACAATCCGTAAGAAGTAAAACATATCCCAAGGAAAATTGCGGCCTTCCATAGCCAATCCTTTAAAAATGGATGCTTATTCTTCTTCAGGTGCCGATCTATAGGATGTGTTTTTTCAAGGATAATGTTCCATGAATCGGATTTAATTTCGCTAAGATTTTCAGGAATAGCTGTCTGCTCATTAAGAGACTGGTACCAAAGATTTAATTCATCAACCTCTGGTTTGCTCCCTGCTTCTCTGTTGAAAAGCTTCCGTATTTGTTCTATTATTTTTTGAGAATTCATAAATGTGCTCTCTGTATATAAGAGCTCGAAATCACCTTTTCTATCTAGTCAAAATCCATTAATGAATCATGAAGAAAAATAAACTTAGTAACAAATTGATAATAAAATCAAACGATAATTAAGGAAAGGATTACTACTGAAAGTAGATTGTTCTCAAGTTGTCCTTGAATTTTCGAATTGGCCTGGCTTAAATGATTTCTAACTGTAGACTCTGCCACATTATAGGTCTCTGCCAACTCTTTTACGGTTTTATTTTCAAACCTGTTTTGAATAAAAATTTGTCTGCTCCTTGTAGGCAAGGCATCGATTGTATCCATCAGGAAAGCATACAATTCATTAAATTCCATAATCTTAAAACCATCCTCCCTATCAATAAAAACATCATTAGGTACAGCGGTATCAAGTTCATCAAAAACGATTTTTTCCTGTTCGATCCATTTGAGGAATTGATATTTCAACATCGTAACCAGGTAGCTTTTTAGGTTATGAATTTGCTTGAGGCTTTTTCTATACTTCCAAAAGGCAATAAAAGTCTCTTGTGCCAGATCTTTCGCCAGATCTTGGGATTTTGTTTTTTGAAGGGCTTGAAGAAAAAGCAATTCCCAATAGGCATCAAAAAGCAGTTTAAAGGAAGCGTCATCATCCTCATTTTTTATTCTCTGAAGAAGCAGTTGTTCGTTTGGAATCGCTTTCATGCGCTTAATATTTAAGGCAAAGTTAGCTTTAGCACGAGTGACCCAAGAAGAATTTATGTTAAGGATTGATTATGATTTTGACTTTGTATTTAACCCAAAATAAGCAAGAGACATACAATGAATTGCTTAAATCAGTTCAAAATCTATTGGTTGCTGTTTGGAGAATTTACCATAGTGGTACTGTACTAAAATCTTCAAACGACTTGATTCTCTTTCGCTTGCAACATTTCCAGGTAGCGAAGGGAATTCTGTTCCATACTACCAGTAAAAATAAGGGGCTTAATGACAATGGATCAAAAGAAAACTAAGGGGCTTTTTAGCCTAAAGCTTAAGCCTAATAATTAAACAATAATTTTGACCGGTTTTTTATCCTTATCAATCGCCACAAAAGTAAAAGTTCCGGAAATGGCTTTTTCACGCCCGACTTCATACATCTGCTCAATAAAAATTTCTACACTCACTTTAAGACTGGTATTGCCTACGCGAACCACCCGACCACAAAGTTCGATGATTGTTCCTGCAGGAATCGGCTTGGTAAAATCAATTTTATCGCTGCTGATCGTCACCATATGTTGTCTACTGAAGCGGGTAGCAGTTATAAATGCCACTTCATCCATCCATTGCATGGCCTTTCCCCCAAATAGGGTATCGTAATGGTTGGTGGTATTAGGGAAGACCGCTTTGAAGATCCGGGTTTCAGATTGGTTGATTTTGTCTTCGAGAATCATGTTGGCTTATTTCCTGGTGATAAAAAATTAAATAATCAGGTTGTTTAGGCTACCCAAAGGTATAATAAAAATTCAAATAAATAGCACGCCGCTTCTTTAAGAAATACTGTTAAAACCATAGCTATTTGACCTAAATAAGACAATAAACTTGCTTAAACCGTATCAGAAAATAAATCAATTGTACTAAAATTAAGCTATTTGGAAGTTGAAACTTTGGGTTGAAATTAGCCTTTGTCTATCAGGAATTAAGCCCTTTGATCTATTAAAAAAAGCCGATAATATTCCTTCGGACGGATCTTTGCCTACAACAATTTATTGAAGGTTTCTTATGGCCAAAGGGGTATGTTCTAGGGGAAGGGCAAAAAAAAAGCGAGTCTTATTCAGACTCGCTTTTTATAATTATTTCTAAAGGTTCTCCTGAATTGTCCAGGAATTTATACTCCGTCACCGGTAATGAAGAATCTTTGACCAGGTTGATCCATTTATAATATTTAAAAAACCAATGCATCCTTTGAGAGAATATGCCATGTGTAAAATAGGCATGTAAATAGGGGTGCAGTGCAATTTTAATCTTTGATTCGTTTTGGTGAATTGCAATATGCTCTAAATCTTTGACCAGTTTATCTGCCACGAGAATGGAGGCTTGTATTTTGCCAGTACCATTACAAGAAGGACAAATTTCTTTGGTTACTATGTTCATTTCAGGTCTAACGCGTTGTCTGGTGATTTGCATCAATCCAAACTTAGTAAGAGGAAGTACCGTATTCTTAGATCGATCATCTCTCATTGCATCTTTCATCGCTTCGAAAATGGCCCTTTTATTATCAGCCTTTTTCATATCGATAAAATCGATCACAATAATTCCACCCATATCGCGAAGCCTTAGTTGCCTTGCAATTTCTTTTACGGCCACCATATTGGTTTTTAGGCCTGTATTTTCTTGATCACTTTCCTGATTTGATTTGTTACCACTATTAACATCCACTACATGCAAGGCTTCTGTATGCTCAATAATGAGATAACCGCCCTGGGGGAGACTAATTGTGGTTCCAAACAGGCTTTTGATCTGTTTTTCAATACCAAAACTTTCAAAGAGCTTCGCTTTTCCGTTGTAAAGCTTAACAATTTTTCTTTTCTGGAGCAATGGATCTTATGTAAGATCGCATCTGATCATAAATTACTTCATCCTCTACCGTGATTGCGTCGAAAGATTCATTGAGCAGGTCTCTAATTATAGAGGAGGCCAAACTCATTTCTCCGATGATTTTGTCTTTTACTTTGGCTTTTTGAAGCTTTCTCATTCCATCTTCCCAAGACTCTAAAAGGGTCCTAAGATCTTTATCCAATTCGGTGACAGATTGTCCTTCTGCCACTGTACGGATGATTACACCGAAATTAACCGGTTTGATGGAGGTGATAAGCCGAGATAACCTTTTCCTTTCATCGGCACTACGTATTTTTTTGGATACGTTTACCGTGTTAGAAAATGGCACCAATACCAAGTATCGACCAGCAAGGGAGAGCTCACACGATAGTCTGGGCCCTTTCGTAGAAATCGGTTCTTTGACAACTTGGACCAAAACCTGATTATTTTTAGACAGGACTTGGCTTATTTTACCAAGCTTGTCTATCTCAGGTTCGTTTTCAAAACCTTTAAGGTCGAAACCTTTATGGTTTTTATTTCGGGTTAATTTTACCAGCTTACTTAAGCTGTTAACCTGTGGTCCTAAATCCTGGTAATGTAAAAAAGCATCTTTTTCGTAACCTACATCAATGAAGGCGGCATTTAAGCCATTTACGATCTTCTTTACAGCACCAAGATAGATGTCTCCGACTTTAAACTTATTGTCTTCTTCTTCAACATGAAGCTCAATTAAGTTTTTGTCTTTGAGAAGGGCAATCCGACTACCATTTTGAGAGGAATCAATTAATAATTCTGAACTCAAACTGTGTCTCTGTTATGAAATAAAAGAACGTGTTAGTTGCACAAGAATAAGATTATTTCTTATTCTTGTGTCTGTTTTTTCTCAATCTTTTTTTGCGCTTGTGTGTAGCGATTTTATGTCTCTTCCTTTTTTTTCCGCAAGGCATAATTTTATAGTTTTAGTTTAACAATTTTTTATTATAATCTATCTAAATAATTCTCGATTCCCGAAAGAATCTGAGGATCTGTAGTTTTATTACGTAATCCCTCTAAATGAGTTTTGGCTTGTTTCTTCTGATTGGATTCAAACAAACTAACACCCAAATAAAATTGTCCCTGGATATTCTCGGGGTGATACTGAACAAGCGTTTCAAAACGCTCAACAGCCCTTTTGTACTGACCACTCTGCATAGACAAAATGCCCATGTTGAACAGTGCTTCTTCATTCTTAGGATCCTCTTCCAAAAACGCCCCTTAACATGGTAATACCTTGCATAGGATTGGCTGAGGAAACATAAGTCATTGCTACTTTTGTTTTCAAATCAAGTCTGTCCGGTGCGGCCTCCAACACTTTATTCAAGTAAAAGCGTGTTTTATCCCCTAACCTTTTTGTCTTGATTTCTTCCATGGAAAAACCAAAAGCCTCGTAATATGCATTTCCTGCTTTCTCCCAATTCTCAGGAGCTGGAGCCTTTTCAGCAATTAAGCCAAAGTAAAATGCTGCACTATCCAATTTACCGCCGCTTTGATAAACTTTAGCAATTGAATCAGCGAATATAACAAAATTTTCGGTACCAGCCTCTTCGTCTAAGTCAGCCATCAATTTGTCGATGACTTCAAGATCGCTACTACTTAAGGAGTTTCCGTGGTTGTTTTCATCACTTGATGAATCAGAACCCAAACCACTTCCGTCCTCAGTAAGCCCTTTATCTTCATTGTCAACCACCACCATGGGTAAGCTATACAATAAATAAGAAACTATTATACCAACAACAACGAAAATAATTTGGGATCTTTTCATAGTCTAATTAGTCAAAATTTTAGTCCTGTGGAGCCAATTCTTTAACGCTTTGACTGTTTTAATTTTTTCAATAAATGATTTAGATGGCTTAAAAGCCGGAACATAATGTTCATCAATCACAATCGCCGTGTTTTTAGAGATATTCCTTGCGATTTTTTTAGCCCTTTTTTTGTTTATAAAACTGCCAAAACCTCTAACATAGATATTTTCTCCTTCTGCCATTGAATCTTTTACAACCTTGAAAAACGCTTCAACGGTCTGTGTAACATCATCCTTTTGGATTCCTGTCTTCTCCGAAATCTTTGTGATTACCTCTGCTTTAGTCACTGTCTTAATATTTTTTTGTGTAATTCAATTGAGGCTTAACCTCCTATTAACCAACTAATTTTGGGAGTGCAAATTTACAATAACCATTTCAATTAAAAAATTAAATCGATAAAATTAGCGTCATTTGTTCAATTATCTGGGAATAATAAAATTTTAAAATTTTGAGTTTCAACTATTTCACTGAGAATCTGCTCCGTTGGTATCCCCTTCATCGTCGTGATCTGCCTTGGAGAGAGACAAGGAATCCATATATCATTTGGTTATCCGAAATCATCCTTCAGCAAACCCGTGTAGCCCAAGGATTGCCCTATTTCCATGCATTTATCGAAAAATTCCCAACTGTGGCAGATCTTGCCAATGCACCCGAGGAAGAAATTTTAAGGACATGGCAAGGTTTGGGTTATTATAGTAGAGCAAGAAATCTACATGCCTGCGCCCGATACATCGTTAACGAAAACAATGGGGAATTTCCCGACAATTATGCCGGGTTACTAAAATTAAAAGGTGTTGGCCCATATACGGCAGCAGCGATTGCATCCTTTGCTTATAAAGAGCCAGTGGCAGTACTTGATGGCAATGTTTTCCGCGTATTGGCAAGGGTTTTTGGCCTGGACATGGATATTTCGTCCCCCAAAGGAAAAAGGAGTTTGAAAAGCTGGCCAATAAACTAATTTCTAAAAAATCGCCTGACCAATACAATCAGGCAATTATGGAATTTGGAGCGCTGCAGTGTGTTCCAAAAAATCCAGATTGCAATCAATGTCCAATAAGCAGCGGATGCTATGCCCTAAAATATGATTTGGTAAATACACTTCCAGTCAATGAAAAAAAAGTAAAATAAAATCGCGGTATTTTTTATACTTCCACATTCATATTGGCGACTACACCGTTGTCAGGAAGCGGAAAGAAAAAGACATATGGCAAGGCCTGATAGACTTCCCATTAGAGGAGTACACTTTACTAGATGACATTGTGAATATTGATCCTGATAAGCTTAATTTACCTGCGGCACTCTATTCTATGGACCCTCATTACAGCTTAAGTTCTGAAAAACCCTACAAACACATCCTCACACATCAAAGAATTTTTGCTTCCTTTGTAAATATAGAATTGAAAGCAACGCATAAAGTTGCGCTTGAGAATTGGGCTATCGCAAATGAATACGATCTTGTAGACGAAGCCGTATTAGAATCACTCGGCAAACCTAAATTGATTGTCCGGTACTTGAATCAATAATATTAATTGTTTATATTTAATCAGCTTTTTAAAAAACCTTAAAATCTAGTAATGGCAGGAGTTAATAAAGTAATTTTATTGGGAAATCTAGGTGCAGATCCGGAAGTAAAGCACTTGGAAGGAGATAAAGTAGTAGCAAACCTTAGACTAGCCACCACTGAATCTTACAAAGACCGCTCTGGAAACCGTGTTGAAAATACAGAATGGCATGACTTGGAACTGTGGGATGGACAAGCAAAGGTAGCCGAACAGTACTTGAAAAAAGGAAGCCAAATATATGTTGAAGGAAAAATAAAATCCGACACCTGGCAAGATGATCAAGGAAACAATCGTAAAAGAACAAAAATAAGGGTTCAGAGTTTCACCATGCTCGGAGGAAAGAGCAGTGGACCGGAAAATCCTCAAGGTGGAAACCAGGGACAGCCTGCTCAAAACCCCAATTCAAATACAAATATGAACGCGTCTTCTGCCAAAGCCTATGATGGTGATGACAATGAAGCAGATGATTTACCATTTTAATTGTAATGGAATTCGGTAAAATCATTAGTTTTGCATAAAATTATATTCATAAATTAATGGACGACCCCTATCCGAGTTTGCTGCTCCTGACAGATGTCATAGCTGTATCACCGGTTTATTTGGTGGGTAATGCGGTATTATTTATCGCATTATTGATAGTATCAGCTTTAGTTTCTGGCTCAGAAGTAGCGTTTTTTTCTCTGAATCACGATGATATTGAAGAAATCAGGGTGGCTTCGGATTCGAAGTCAGGTAAAATTATTACCCTGATAGAAAATCCTCAAAAATTACTGAGTACAATACTGATACTTAATAACCTTATTAATATCAGTATTGTTACCCTTACCACTTTCTTCACCTGGAGTATATTTGGTACTGACGCCACAGGAATTGTAATTATCCTTTTCCAAACCATAGGCGTTACCTTCTCTATTGTGTTTATTGGAGAGATTGTTCCCAAGGTATACGCCAATGCAGCCAGTGTTAGTTTCTCAAAACTGACAGCAGGTTTCTTGTATTTCTTTTATGTGCTTCTAGCTCCTGTGTCTTATTTACTAATGGCCATCAGTGATGTAATCGAAAAACGTATTGAGAAAAAAGGTTATTCTTTGTCTGTAAATGAATTGCACCATGCTTTAGAAATAACTTCTGTAGACACAAGTAATAACGAGCGTGACATTCTTAAGGGAATAGTAAATTTTGGGACCCTATCTGTAAAGCAAGTAATGCGGTCAAGGATGGATCTTACGGCTGTGGATATGGACATGGATTTCCATGAGCTGATGGACAAAATCAATAAAAGCGGCTACTCAAGAATTCCGGTTTATGAAGGTACAATAGATCAAATTAAAGGTATATTGTATATAAAAGACCTTTTGGATCATATCGAGAATGATGAATATTTCAATTGGAAAGACCTGATCCGAAAAGGGTATTTTATTCCAGAAAACAAAAATTAGCCGATCTGCTTAAGGATTTCAAAATAAAAGGGTTCACATGGCCATTGTAGTGGATGAATATGGTGGCACCTCAGGCTTGGTTACTTTGGAAGACCTTATAGAAGAGATCATAGGCGATATCAATGATGAATTTGACGAGATAGAGGAATATTTATTCAAAAAACTGGATGATAAAACCTTTCTTTTCGAGGGGAAAATATCGCTAAATGATTTTTGTAAAAAATTAGATTTAGACATACAGTTGTTTGATGAAGTGAAAGGTGAAAGTGAATCCCTCGGCGGTTTGCTACTTGAGTTAAACTCTAACCTTCCTAAGAATGGGACGAAGATAAAATTCGATAATTTTGAGTTTACCATCATGGCTGTGGACACTAGAAAAATCAAAAAAGTAAAAGTGGTTTTAGATGGACCGATTGATAAAAATGTTCCTGATCAATTTGATTGACGTTAAAATCAAGATAATCACCTGAATTAAAAGACCTAGTTTAATTTTTAGAAGTTAGTGCTTATTTTTTCTTTTTTTTCGTAATTTTAAAATTGGCAATTTTAGACTTATAAGCGTAATTCAAGGGGCTGTCTTTCTCAAAATAAGGTCTTAATTTAACTGAAACAATATACTTTTGCGAAATTTTATATTTTTCCAGTAAGAATTTTAAGGCGTTCCTACATTGACTTAATTATAATTTTTTAATTCTTATTCAGCTATTATTTCATTTTTGTTTTACCTTTATTGTCTAGAATTTAATAATTGAAAAATTTATTGTGAATTTTTCAAAGTGAGTTCAGTACCAAATACAATTAAATTTAACAGAATGAATCAAGGTTTATATCGTTCAGAGTTTGAGCATGATGCCTGTGGAATCGGGTCAGTTGTTAATGTGAAAGGCCTTAAAAGCCACGAAACTATAAGTGATGCTTTGCTTATGCTTAGCAATATGGAGCATAGAGGAGGACGAGGCAGCGACCCAAAGACAGGTGACGGTGCTGGTATTCTGATACAATTGCCCCATACATTCCTGAAGGAGGTTACTCAAAGGTTAGGTTTTGGATTACCAGAAGAAGGATTCTATGGTGTTGGTATGGTGTTTTTCCCAAACAACAAACAACTATACAAAAAGTGCAAATCAAACTTAAATAAGATAATCAACGAATTGGGCTTTAAGCTCATCGGATACAGAGCTGTACCCACAGATGATACTGTGCCTGGTTCAGGAGCTTTAGAAGTTATGCCCAATATTGAGCAGGTTTTTGTCCAGCACAAAGACAATCTTTCAGGGCTTGATTTGGAAAGGAAACTCTTTGTACTTAGAAATTATGCTACAAGTATTCTTAACTCCACGATTCCTGGAGTTAATAGTGCCTTCTATTTTGCCAGCTTTAGTAGTCAAACACTAATCTATAAAGGACAACTCAGAACTGATCAGGTTTTGACCTTTTACAAAGACTTGCAAAACAACAAGCTTAAATCGGCCATTGCTTTAGTTCACTCCAGATTTTCTACAAACACCTTCCCAAACTGGAGACTAGCGCAGCCTTTCCGATTTTTATCACACAATGGGGAAATCAATACCATCCGAGGAAATCTGAACAAGATGCGCTCCAAGGAGACCTTGATGAAATCCATCCATTTTACGGATGAAGAACTTGAAATGCTACTGCCAATTACCAACTCAAAAAATTCAGATTCTGCAAACCTGGATTCAATGGTTGAGTTACTTGCGCTAAGCGGCAGAAGTCTTCCTCATGTCCTTATGATGCTTGTTCCTGAAGCCTGGCAGGACAACAAGACAATGGACAAAAAGAAAAAAGCTTTTTATAAATTCCACGCCTCATTGGTAGAGCCTTGGGATGGTCCAGCAGCATTATTGTTTACTGATGGCAAATCACTAGGTGCAACATTGGATAGAAATGGTCTTCGACCATTGAGATACTTTATAACCTCTGATGATCGTCTGATTCTTTCTTCTGAAGCTGGCGCACTACCTATCAGAGAGTCCACTATTATAGAAAAAGGACGTATCAGTCCTGGAAGAATGTTATTGGCTGACCTATCGAAAGGAAAAATATCCTTCGATGAGGAAGTTAAAGATGAAGTAGTCAACAGAAAGCCTTATGATTCCTGGATCAAAAAGGAAAGGCTTAAATTAAGAATGATACCTGCTCCAACGGAACTTTCTTTCCCTTACAGCACGGATGACATCAAGAAAAACAAACCATTTTTGGTTACAGCCAAGAAGACTTAAAGGTTATACTTTCACCAATGGGAGATACGGCTTACGAGCCTATTGGATCCATGGGTGCAGATACTCCTTTGGCCGTGCTGTCAAAACAAAGTCAGCATATATCCAATTACTTTAAGCAACTGTTTGCTCAGGTAAGTAATCCTCCAATTGATCCAATCAGGGAGCGTTTGGTAATGTCTTTGTTTACAAGAATTGGTGAAAGCTTTAATATACTTGAGGAAAGTGCCAAACACACTCGTCAGGTACATATTTCCCAACCAGTCTTACTGAATGAAGACCTCGAAAAATTAAGAACTCTTGAGGGGAAAGGTTACCATTCAGCAACTTTGAATGCACATTTCGAAGCGGATGGCAAGCCTGGTCGTTTATTGGAAGCCCTAAACAAATTATGTCAGGCTGCAGAAGATGCGATTGGAGAAGGAAAAAACATTATTATAATTTCTGATAGAAATTCTCAAAAAGATACCGCACCTATCCCATCCTTATTGGCAGTAGGAGCAGTTCACCATCACCTGGTGAATCAGAAATTGAGAACGAAAGCAGGATTGGTTGTAGAAGCAGGTGACATTAGGGAAACCCATCACTTTGCCACAGCAATTGGTTATGGTGCAAGTGCCATCAATCCTTACCTGGCTTTAGAAACACTTATATCGCTCAACGACACTGGTATGTTGAGCAAAAAGATTACTCAAAAGAAATTATTTGAGAATTATAAGGAAGCAATTGGTAAAGGATTACTTAAGGTACTTTCCAAAATGGGTATCAGTACACTACAATCTTACCAAAGTGCACAGATATTTGAAGCCATCGGCCTTGGAGCTGAAGTAATAGACAGATGCTTTAAAGGTACGGTCAGCAGAATAAGCGGTGTTTCATTCGATGAACTAGCCGACGAAGTACTTGTGAGACATCACACTGCTTACAAACCAAAGCCCTTTATTGGAAGCTGGAGGAATTTATCAGTGGAAACGTAGAGGGGAGAAACACCTTTTCAATCCTGAGACCATCCATCTTTTACAAAAATCTACCCAACTGGGAGATTATAATTTGTACAAGAAGTTTGCGCAAAAGATCAATGATCAAACCAAAGATGCAATGACATTGAGGGGATTATTGGAATTCAAAAAGAGAATATCCGTTCCGATAGAGGAAGTTGAGCCAGTAGAGGCAATACTAAAACGTTTCGCAACAGGTGCAATGTCCTTTGGATCAATATCTCATGAAGCGCACAGCACTTTGGCGATAGCCATGAACCGTATTGGAGCAAAAAGCAACAGTGGTGAAGGTGGTGAAGATGAAGTAAGATTTGAGAAAAAGAAAACGGTGACTGGCAAAGATCTGCTATCAAGCAGGTGGCTTCCGGTAGGTTTGGAGTTACAAGTAATTACCTGACCAACGCCGCAGAGATACAAATTAAAATGGCACAGGGAGCCAAGCCTGGAGAAGGTGGACAGCTTCCAGGTCATAAAGTAGATGATTGGATCGGAAAAGTAAGACATTCCACACCAGGAGTAGGTTTGATTTCACCTCCACCTCACCATGATATCTATTCTATTGAAGATTTGGCTCAGTTAATCTATGATCTAAAAAATGCCAATAGAAAAGCAAGAATAAATGTTAAACTAGTATCTCAAGCCGGTGTAGGAACTGTAGCGGCAGGGGTAGCTAAAGCACAATCTGACGTGATCCTGATATCAGGAGCGGATGGTGGTACTGGTGCTTCTCCTCTTAGTTCTATCAGACATGCAGGATTACCTTGGGAACTTGGTTTATCAGAAGCACACCAAACCCTGGTTATCAATAATCTTCGAAGCAGAGTAACCTTACAAACGGACGGACAGCTAAGAACAGGAAGAGATTTGGCAATTGCAGTACTATTAGGTGCTGAAGAATGGGGTATTTCTACTGGCGCATTGGTAGTAGAAGGATGTATAATGATGAGAAAATGCCACCTGAACACTTGTCCAGTTGGTATAGCTACTCAAAACCCTGAATTAAGGAAACTATTCACGGGTAACCCGGATCATGTAGTGAACTTCTTTACTTTCCTAGCCCAGGACCTTAGAGAAATCATGGCTTCCTTAGGTTTCAGGACCGTTAATGAGATGGTTGGTCAAAGCAATATCCTAAAAGAAGCGAATGGTCAAATGAACCATTGGAAATGGGATAAATTAGATCTAAGCCCAATTTTCCATAAAGTGGAAGTTCCGGACCATGTAGGAATTCACAAGCAAATCGATCAGGATTTCAGACTGAAAAAAGTGCTTGACAGAAAACTTATTGAAGCCGCTACTCCAGCGCTTGAGCAAGCAAATAAAGTAACCGGAACTTTTGACATCATCAATGTGGACCGATCAGTCGGTGCCATGTTATCAAATGAAGTCTCCAAATTCTTTGGAAGTCCTGGATTACCAGACAATACGATACACTTTAAATTTCAGGGATCTGCCGGGCAGACTTTCGGTGGCTTTTTGGCCAAAGGGATCACTTTCGAACTTGAAGGAGAAGCCAATGATTACTTCGGTAAAGGGCTCTCAGGTGGTAAATTGATTGTTTACCCTAATCGAAATGCGAATTTTGTAGCAGAAGACAATATTATTATTGGTAATGTGGCCTTTTATGGTGCCACTTCTGGTCAGTCTTATATTAAAGGAAAGGCTGGAGAACGTTTTTGTGTAAGAAATTCTGGAGTAGAAGCCGTAGTAGAAGGTATTGGCGACCACGGTTGTGAATACATGACAGGTGGTTTGGTAATCATTCTAGGTGAAATAGGCAGAAACTTTGCTGCTGGTATGAGTGGTGGAATTGCCTATATCTTTAAAGAGAACCTGGGCAATATCAATAAAGAAATGGTTGACATTGATCCCCTGAATGAGGACGATTATGCAACCATCAAAACTTCTCTATTGAAACATGTCGACCTTACCTCCAGTAATACCGGAACTAGACTATTAGAAGATTGGGAAGCCGGTAAAGAACGGTTTATTAAGGTAATTCCAAAGGATTACAAAGAAGTATTGAGAAAAAGAGCATTAGAAAATTCTAAAACATTAGTATAAGATGGCGGATAAAGAAGGTTTCTTAAAATATAAAAGACAACTACCTGGATCCAGATCACCTGAAGAAAGGAAAAAGGATTACCAGGAAATATACAAGCCTTTGGATCCCAAAGTGCTCAATCACCAGGCAGCAAGGTGCATGGATTGTGGTGTACCTTTTTGTCACAATGGTTGTCCTCTAGGCAATGTCATCCCGGACTTTAATGATGCCGTTTACCAAAATGAATGGGAACGTGCTTATCAAATACTCCGTGGAACAAACAATTTTCCTGAGTTTACTGGGAGGATCTGTCCTGCACCATGTGAAGCAAGTTGTGTATTGGGTATCAACAAAGACCCAGTTGCGATCGAACTGATCGAAAAAAGCATTGCTGAAAAAGCTTACGAGTTAAATCTTGTGAAGCCAAACATACCGACAGAAAGAACGGGTAAAAAAGTGGCCGTAATAGGCTCTGGCCCTTCAGGACTAGCAGCAGCTGATCAAATAAATCAGGCTGGCCACGAGGTAACCGTGTTTGAAAAAGACAAAGAAGTAGGTGGCTTGTTAAGGTACGGTATTCCTGATTTTAAACTGGAGAAATGGGTAATCGACCGCAGGGTTGATGTCATGAATGCAGAGGGAGTGATTTTTAGCAAGGATACAGAAGTAGGCTTTAATATTAAAGCTGAAAATATTCTTCATAATTTCGATGCCGTAGTGCTTACTACAGGTGCACAGCACCCAAGAGATTTGAAAATCAATAACCGCGATGCCAAAGGCGTTCATTTCGCAATGGAATTTCTCGGCAGACAAAATCAGGTGAATTCTGGTGAATTGGAAAGCAATCCAATCCACGCGAAAGGAAAACATGTTATTGTCATAGGAGGAGGAGATACAGGAAGTGATTGTATTGGTACTTCTAACAGACATGGTGCAGCGTCAATTACTCAATTAGAGCTATTGCCTAAACCACCACAGGCTAGAAATACATTGAACCCATGGCCAGAATGGCCAATGACATTGAGAACATCAAGTTCTCATGACGAGGGAGCAGATAGGGTTTGGTCTGTACTTACTAAAGAGTTTACCAAAGACGAAAATGGTACTGTTACGGGACTTACTGTAGTAGATATAGAGTGGAAAGAAGAAAACGGCAGAATGCAGTTTTTCGAAATCGAAGGTACGGAAAGAACACTTCCTTGTGACCTTGCATTCTTAGCCATAGGCTACTTGGGACCAAAATCTGGACTACTAGAAGCATTTGATGTAGAACTACTGGAAAATGGCCTTCCAAAGTCTAAGAACTACCACAGTTCAGTTCCAAAGGTGTTTCTTGCAGGTGATATGAGAAGAGGCCAATCCCTAGTCGTATGGGCCATTGCCGAAGGGCGTGAGTGTGCTGTCGAAGTTGACAAATTCTTGCAGGGCGAATCCTCGCTTGCAAGAAGAGACCAGTCATTCTATTCTTATGAAGAAACTCATGACTAAGTAAGTCTAGTTAAAATTTTATAAATTGAAAACGGGCAATCCAAATTGGATTGCCCGTTTTTTTTGGCCATTCCTCATGGCGGGATCGGTTTGGCCCATCATGAAAAACAATCATTCCAAAAACCTAATGCTAAACCACGGCGCTTAACCCTGACTATTGACTTTTATCCATTTTCTTTACTATTTCTCTCAGCAGGTCATTCTGCTCTTTTTTTAGAGAAATAAACTTATTGACCCAGGTATAAATCAAATAAAAAACGCCGATTATTATTGCCAAATAAAAGACCATAAAAATTATTGAAACAAACGGAATGAGGTTCATAGAATTGAAGTTTAAATTAGACTACAGTAATTTCATGTACCAATATAATAAAAACGTAGTTTATAATTAAATTTTTTCCCCTAATCAATACACTTCCTATTATCCTTTGCTATGAAACCACATTCGATTGATATACAAAGGTATACTAACCTTTTTTTATAGTGGGGTCTAAAAAATTCAAATTACTACCATGGCGAATCAACGCTTAAATAGACAATAAAATGAGAATTCCTTATTTTCAATTTGATAAACAACTTGGGGAAATTATGCCAACACATAGGGTATTTCAACCTACCGTAAATTCCTTAAACATGGCTAGATTTGTAGAGTTAAGCGCAAAAAATAAATCTAAAGTTTAGTTCCGGTTGGAAAATTGCTAATTAAACCATAGAAAAAGATATATATCTGCGACGAAAACATGAGAATTACGTGAAACACAATAGATACCTGGTGTTACACGCCAATTGTTGAAGGAATATTTTCAATACTGAGGCTCCTATTAATTTTTAAAACCCATTAAAATGAATACCGATAGAATTAAAATCATTAATGAAAAGGGAAATGAGCTGGCAACATCCATCGATTTTCCTAACCATCAAAAGCCGAAACAATTTGCTTTATTTGCGCACTGTTTTACCTGCACGAGCCAGTTAAATGCAGTAAGAAATATAAGCCAAGCACTTAATAACAAAGGAATTGCCGTGGTACGCTTTGACTTTACAGGGTTGGGAAAAAGTGAAGGGAATTTTGCCAATAGCCACTTCGAGGCCAATGTGGAAGATTTATTGGTGGTGAACAAATACATTACCCAGCATTATCAGGCGCCAACGCTAATGATCGGTCATTCACTCGGTGGTGCTGCCGCTATTGTAGCAGCCGCAAAACTCGACAATATACAAGCAATAGTTACCATAGGTACTCCTGCTGATGTCGAACACGTCACTAAACAATTTGAAGGGCAGGCAAACGATTTGGGAGTAGAGGAGGAGGCCGAAGTAGTGATCGGTGGTAGACCATTTAAGATCAGTGGTGAATTTATCAATGGGTTCAAAAAGCACAATTTGCCCGAAACCATTAAAAGCCTTAGAAAGCCAATTCTAGTAATGCACTCGCCAATTGATGAAATCGTGGGAATCAATAATGCCCATGAAATTTACCATAATGCCAGGCACCCCAAGAGTTTTGTTTCTTTGGACAATGCAGATCATCTGCTTACTAAAAAAGAGGATAGCATCTACGTTGGTGACATGATAGCCTCATGGGCTTCCCGATATATAGACCTAAGTCCATTTGAAACACCCAACCCCAATCAACATCAAATAGTGGCGCATTTAAATTTGGCGGAAAATAATTTCACAACTTTCATCAATACTAAAAATCATGGCATCATAGCCGATGAACCAAAGAGCGTTGGAGGTTTTGATTTTGGAATGTCGCCTTTTGAATTGGTGTCAGCAGGTCTATCGGCCTGTACTGTTATGACCATTAAGCTCTATGCCGAACGTAAAAAGTGGGATCTCAAAGAGGTATATACCTATGTAAACCATAGTAAAGAAATAGTCGATGGGGAAAACAAGGATGTTTTTGCCAAGTCTTTATCGTTTATTGGCAACCTGGATGAAAGCCAAAGAGAACGATTAAGAGAAATAGCATCGAAATGCCCCGTTCACAGAACCTTGCAACAATCCTCCACAATAAAAACTGAGATGAACAATGAACAAAGCAATTAAACATAAACCCGAACAAAAGCGTTTTGAACTTGAGCTAGAAAATGGACGCTCGGCATTCATTTTGTACAAAAGAAATAAGGATCACTTAGACTTAATTCACTCTGAAGTTCCCGAATCGCTTCGGGGACAAGGCATTGGAAAGGATTTGGTGCTTAAAACCTTGGAACAAATTGAAAAAGAAGGCCTTACTGCTACAGCTATTTGCCCTTATATAAAGGCAGTAGTTGCGGCAAGTGACAAATGGAAAAACATTGTAAATCATTAATTAAGGAACATATATGGAAGATTTAAAAAAAGCATACCTGGCAGGTGGCTGCTTTTGGGGAATGGAAGACTTATTCCGAACTCAAAAAGGCATTAAAGATACAGAAGTGGGATACATAGGTGGAGAAAATCAAAACCCAACCTACAGAAACCACCCTGGACACGCAGAAGGAATAGAACTTACTTATGACGCCAATGAAACTTCCTTTAGAGATATCTTGGACTATTTTTTCCGTATCCATAACCCTACTACGATAGACCGTCAAGGCAATGACATAGGCTCAAGTTATCGCTCAGCTATTTTCATCCAAAATGAGGAAGAGAAGACTGTCGCTGAAGAGGTAATTGAAATCGTTAATGCCTCAAAAAAATGGGAGGGAAAAGTGGCTACAACCCTGGAACCCATTGCCAAATTTTGGGAAGCAGAGCCAGAACACCAGGACTACCTTGTAAAATACCCTAACGGATATACATGTCATTTTGAAAGGTTTGAGGAAAGCTTTCTAAAATAGATAGCCTCCTTCGGACAGCCTAAAGTTCATTAGAAATATTATTTGACCCGAATTATGTGACAGGTCAACTGTTGCATAATTCGGGTCTATAGTTATGATTATTACCAGGTAATATGCTCAAATTTAAGGTACTAAAAGGATTACCGCAATCCCAAAAAAGTGAATAGTTAAGACCTTAGTAGCTCTACCAGAACACCTATAATCTTGACTTTGATTAGCAGTAATTGATAGATACCTTCTTAAACTTCTTTAAAATAGGTATCTATAATTTTTTGAAATGATTGAACCGACAATGGTTTTTGTCTAAAATCAGCTATTTCATCTATGTTTTTCGCCCTTAGCTCATCATCTGGATTTAGTGATGTAGACAGCATTATAATAACCATAGTACCACTTTTAGAAAGGGCTAACTCTTTGAACTTTTCAAGGAATTCCCATGCATTCATAATGGGCATATTGATATCCAATAATATAAGGTCTGGTTGAAGATGTTTTCCATCAGCGCAATCCTGGAGAAATTCTACCGCTTCTAAACCGTTCTCTACTACACTTACATTTCCACTAAAACCAGTTCTTTTTATAACAATTTTATGAAAAAAGTTGGTGGCTGAGTCATCATCAACCAACAAGATATTTTTAAGCTTCATACTCTTTGTCGTAAATAGTAAAATAGAAATTACTTCCTTTACCTAATTCTGATTCTACCCAAATTTTACCTCCATGTAAATCAACAATCTTCATACAGTGCGCAAGCCCTATTCCTGTTCCATCGTACTCCTTTTTAGAATGCAATTGTTGAAAAATTACAAAAATCTTTTCTTGGTACTCTTTAGCAATACCAATACCGTTATCGGCAACGCAAAACTTCCAACAGTCCTTTTCTTGACTGGCAAACACTTTTATCTCAGGAGCCCTATCAGGCACCCTAAATTTGATGGCATTACTTATCAGGTTTTGAAATAGAAGTCGCATTTCCTCCTCAAGCCCCTGAATCTCGGGCAAATTATCTACTATTAAAGAGGTATTCGTTTCTACGATAAGGGAGCAAAATTCTTTCTCAACCTCCTCTAAAAGGAGATTACAATCAACCGTTTTAAACTCGGTATTTGTTCCGATACGTGAATAGTCTAACAAGCCTTTAATCAATTGGCTCATTAGGCTCGAAGAATCCATAATAAAGGCCAAACATTTCTTCCCTCTATCATCAAAATCATGCCCGTAATTTTTGGTCAACAGACTAGAAAAACTCATGACCGTTCGCAACGGCTCTTGCAAGTCATGTGCAGCGATATAGGCAAACTGTTCAAGTTCTTTATTTTTATTCTGCAATTGTTGGTTAAAGGTTTCAAGCGCTCTTTCGGCTATTTTTCTTTCGGTAATGTCCCTAATGGCAGCACTGACAAGAACCCCTTCTTTGGTTTCTAAAGGGCTCAAAGAGATTTCAACTGGAAATTCTTGCCCATTTTTCCTGAGACCTAAGAGTTCTAAACCAGCTCCCATAGGCCTCATTTTAGGATTGGAAAAGAAACTATTCCGGTGACCTGGATGGGCCTTATGAAATCGGTTTGGCAGTAATACTTCTACCTTTTGACCAATAAGCTCCTCCCTGCTATATCCGAAGATATTCCCTGTTTGGGTATTAATTAACTTAATTTTACCCTCCTTATCCACGATAACCATGGCATCAGGAGCACTCTCCAAAAGACCTTTAAACTTATCTTCAGCCTTCTTTCTATCTGAGATATCCCGGATGGCGGCGGAAATAAAAACATCGGTATCCGTATGCAATGGACTCAATGAGATTTCAACTGGAAAATTATTCCCAGACTTGTTTTTTCCATACAACTCCATTCCCTGCCCCATATTTCTTACTTTGGGTTTAGAGGCATATTTGGTCCGGTGAGCACTGTGATGCTTAAGAAACTCATCAGGTATCAATAACTCTACTTCCTTGCCTAAGAGCTCTTCCTTCTTGTATCCAAATAGTCTTTCAGTCTGCGCATTGATCAAAACGATTTGCCCAACCTTATTTACAATGACCATTGCATCTGGAGCCGTTTCTAATAATGCCTGGGCCTTACTTGTTGCCTTCTCGTATTGGCTTACTAAACGAATAATACTCGAAATGCCGACAATTTTTCCTTTTTGATCCTTAATTGGGGAATATTGAATCGAAACAGCTTGATTTTCCTCCTGCCTATTTATACAATCAGTTCGGATTGAATTTACTTTTTCATTAAAAAGCAAAGCCTCCACAATAGCTTCAAATTTAGGGTTGCTATTGCTTTTGAAAAATTCCGTGTATTTTTTTCCTAACAATTCAGCTTCTGAATAGCCAAACAATTCACATCCTGCCTTATTGCAATAGCCAATTTCCCATGCCAGGTTTAAACCAACTACTGCATCACTTGTACTGTCTAAAATATGATCTTTCATTAAAAGATATTATTTACAAAAAGCTTAAAAGAATAACCTGAATCCATTTCTAACAGAATAAAGACAGCCTCAGCAATGAATCCAACCCGAAATAAAAATTAACAATAATTCACTGTATAATTCTCAAGGGAAGCTAAGAAATAGAATTCAGGTAAATTCAAACAACCATTCTTGTCCCACTTTTTTTCTACTTCGAAATTAATAACAGCTGTCAAGCTCTTAATAAAGGATTAATACTTATATAAAGGCTCTAAGCTAATTTCTTAATAGCAAGATAAACATTTATACGTTTTAAAAATTCAAATTATGAACTATAAATTATTGCGCTGGAAATGAAACATTTAAACATGCCACAATTCTAAAATCAACGATTAATTTAATACTATTTTTGACAATAATCAATGAAGGCAAAAACTGAACGTTAAATCGTCTGCTTTGTACTTACATAATAATGCAGTATTCAAATTGCGATCACCCAACACTTTTTGGGTCAAATGCTTTTTTTAACTGTACAAGGATTTCCAAAGGCCAAAACATCATCAGGAATATCCTTTGTTACCACACTGCCTGATCCTATAGTCACATTATTCCCAATATTCACTCCTGGCAAAATGACTGTGTTACCACCAATCCAAACATTGTCTCCAATGGAAACTGCTTTCGATGAAGTTAAGTAGCGGGAACCATTCTCTGCATCAACTATTCTCTCGTAAGCAGCCAAAGGATGCACTGATGTATAAATTTGCACATAAGGACCTATCAAGCCATTCTTTCCTATAGTGATGGTATTGTTATCCAGAAACATACAATTTAGGTTAACAAATGTATTTGAGCCTATTGAAATATTCGCTCCATAATCACAATAAAAGGGGGCTTCAATCCAAACACCTGGACTAGCATTTGCCAGCAAATCGGTCAAAATATTGTCCCGCTCGTTTAATTCTTCTGAATCGAGGTTATTGTATAATTTTACCAGCTTTCTTGCCCTATGGTACATTTCTAATAACTCCGGATCCCTGGAATTGTATAGTAAACCACTTAACATTTTTTGCTTTTCTGTCATAACCTGTCAAAAATGATCCTGTCGTTTAGTGTGAATTCGAGGCTTACATAAGGTCCAAATTCAAGCAATGAAAAATCATCAATGTCTTAACTTGGTATTCTTCCTCTACAAATTCCGCATTACTTTAATGGCTCATCCTTTCCCTTGTTTACCCTAACATTAAAATGGGGAACCTTATAATCCTCTGGTAAGTAATCAGCTGGTATGGTAGTCATATTACCATCCCTGGCTGCTCGGTAATGTGGAGATAAAATTTCGATGTCACTTTCATTACAAACATCCTGGATGTTTTGGTGCAGACTGGAATAAATAAGCGCTTGCTTACTTGCCTCACGTGTGTAGGCATTGATCTGATAAGCTACGTAAAAATCCTCCAGGCTGGTCTGCAAAACATAAGGTTTAGGTTCGTCCATTATCATGTCTGTCCTTGTGGCTGCTTCAATCAAGACTTTGTGGACTTTTGGCCAAGGAACATCATACCCAATCGTAACTGTGGTATGAACGATTAGGCCTTTATCTTTTGCTTCAATGCTATAATTTGTAGTATTCTCTGTAAGCACTGAGGAGTTTGGAATGGTAATTACTTCATTCTTTATGGTCCTTACACGGGTCACCAGCAGGGTTTTTTCTATTATATCCCCAGTCACATTGTCAATCTTAATCCGGTCTCCAATTTTAAATGGCCGCATATAGGTGATCACCAAACCAGCTACCATATTGGCGATGGCAGAGGAAGAGCCCAGAGAGAATAAAACCCCTACGAACACAGAAACTCCCTTAAATATATTTGAATCAGACCCCGGCAAATGAGGGAAAATCAAAATAAACATAAAGGCGTATAATAGGAATTGGACTATGCTGAATGTGGGCATGGCCCAATCGGAATGAAAGTCTGATAATACAAGCTTCTCTGCCTCAATCTCCTGAAAGATATATTTCACAAACTTTATCACATACTTCATTACATAGTATATCACCAGAATTTTGAAAAGTTCTGGCAAATAAAGCCAAATGGATACTAAGAGCCCTTTAAATGGTGCCCACACCAGATAAAATAGCGCATTGGCCCAGTCCCGTGAGAAAGGAAAAATACTGAAGATGATAGGCAGGGTAATGTATAGCAAAAGGAAGTAAACAAACCATCGCAATACTTTAATCAAAAAAAACAGAATCTGGGTTTCCTGGTCAACCGTGAGAAAGGTGTAATCCTTATAGGATAATTCTTTAAGCCAATGCTCCTTATTGGTATCAAAATTTAAAACCAGTTTCGCGTAACCTTTGCCGATGAGGCCAATGAAAATCCAGGCAACAAGAATTACAAAAGCCACCAAACCTATTCTCGATAATAACTTTAACCAACTGTTATCATCCTTCGCTTCAACTATAGCAGTTTTTATAATTTGCTGGAAGCTTTCGGCAAGTTCATCCTTGCTTTTTCCATACCAAAGGGCATCATTCTCCGAAATACTGGTAATGATCAGGTCTTTATAAATGATGTCATAGGTGTCCTCTGCTTTAGATATATGGATAGAGTCACTTATTAAAAAATCATCTTCATATAGTAAATTGATCTTTCTTGTTATACTAAGCGCCCTTTCCATTGGGGATGCAGCGCCCATTTTTGTATGGATAAGGAATAAAGTGTCCTTTTTAAACCCTAAAACAGGATATCCTATTTCCGTATTTCTCAGAGAATCAATTTGTGCAATTTTATCAGCAAGCCTCTTTTTATCGTTCTCTTTGATCGTTTCAAGCTGATTGATTAAATCTTTTTTTTGAAGGTTATCGGTAGTTTTAAGTTCCAAAAGCTGAGCTTCCAATTCCGCTTTTTTCAAGGAATCAGCCACTCTCTCCTTTTCAACTTCCGCTAGCCTTTTATTGTATTCGAGTAAATTCGCATTATTGATAGAGTCATTGTATTGTGACAGACTATCTGTCTGTCCAAAGGAAACCCAAGCCACGCCACACAATAGTAAAACAAATGGTAATGCGCTTCGAAAAATTTTCCTCATAGTGCTATTTTAAGCTATAAATATAGTAAAAGAAGGTTAATAAAAAAGTAGATTCCGGCGGACTACCTAAAAGCCATAGGAAAGAAAACCATTTCCCAAGCAGTTGATTTAACAATCGGTAAGTCGACCCCACCGGCTTCGATTTCCATTTTTGGTATTTAAAAGATTATAATCTAACTTAACTGTAGGTAAAGGGAGTCACCTTAAAGCACTTTTAATCTTTCCGAACCTCAAATAAAAACAAACACGTTAAATGCCCAGACCAAAATCTAAAATAGAACTGATTTCCTTAAGCCAAGGAAATTTTGACAAGCTTATTGACTTGGTAAATAATTACCCAGAGGAAAAGGTTAATCAAACGTTTCCTGCTGGTACTTTAAATCGGGACATTAAGGATGTGTTGGCCCACCTGCACCAATGGCATTTGTTGATGTTAGAATGGTACAGGGTAGGAATGAAAGGAGAGAAGCCAGACATTCCCTTTCCTGGGTTTACATGGAAAACCCTTCCAGCACTAAACAGGAAAATCCGAGAAGAAAATAAAGATATTCCACTGAAAGAAACCTTAAAATTGTTGCTTCACTCTCATCTGGAAATCCATAAAATCATGGACAAACATAGCGAAGAGGAACTATTTGAGAAAAAACGATACCACTGGACAGGTACCACCTCATTGGCTGCTTACCTGATCTCTAATACCTCCAGTCATTATGATTGGGCATTAAAACTGATAAAAAAATCTCTGAAGTAATTATGAAATACGGCTATACGATATTTTACGTGGACAATGTCAAGGAAACGATCGCATTTTATGAAAAGGCATTTGGCTTCCATAAGAAATTCGTCACACCAGAAAACGATTATGGTGAACTCCTCTCCGGAGAAACAACCATATCCTTTGCCTCCATTGCATTAGGCAATTCAAACTTCAGTAAAGGCTATAATCCTATGGTCAAAAGTGATAAGCCTGCAGGAATGGAAATGGCCTTTGTGTCTGAGAACATTGAAGAAGACTTTAAAAGGGCCCTTGATGCAGGAGCTACCGAATTTGAGGCTATTAAAGAAAAGCCCTGGGGCCAAAAGGTAGGCTATTTAAGAGACATTAATGGTATTCTAATTGAGATATGCACGCCTATTGATAACAATTAAGTAGCAAATTTTAATTCATTCTAGCCTGCTACTTTTTCTGCCTTTACTCTTCTGGTTCAGGGTCAGGAGCAAGTTCATAACAGCCGATGGTAGGGAAATTACGCATTTCATTTCCTTCCAGGTCATAAGCTTGTTTCAATTCTGTTGCCGCTCCTATTAAAGGAGAGCCAGGTGCTGGTCGATAATTCCCATCAAACATATCTACAAAATAGGAAGCCTTTAATGGGCTAACAGAAGTGATTATTTTTCCTCCACCATTACCCGCCAATCTACCATATACGGTATTAATAATGGTAGCAGTTGCCCTTCTATCTATTATACCTGGAACGGTACAGCTCCTAATTACCGTACCAGAGGTATCAGGAAAAATCACAATTCCAGGCGAGTCACCAAGGTTACACATTTCTATAAGAGTGTCTGAGGCATCCTGAGCAATAGTGAGGCCTCCTTTGGCTCCGGATGAATTCATCACATCAATATATTTGAAATAAATCCCAGTTGGTTTTTTATCAGTAGCCCCATTGTTTACCGATTGACATATAAACCTGGTACACCCATCTATCAGAATATGTTTGTAACCGGAGTTTTTAATCCCAAAACTCTCATCCAAACCATTGTGGGCAACATGCCTAAATGGATTCATCGCATCCATATAGCCTTTCAAGTAAAACCACTCATAGGTGTGTTCTTCCGCTCTGATTTGTATACCCAAGCTTCTTTTATTGTCCAAACATTGGAGGTCAGCATACTTAAGCTCAACAAAGGGGGCGTTGGCAGCTGATAGAGGGGTTTCTGAATCGATTACAGTCGTATAACATCGGAAATTTCTGCCTTTTATAGCTCCACCTTCAAATTTTATCGCTCTGTATTTACTGTCATAGGTTTCAATATCCTGAAACAATGCCTCCAGGTAACCTGATCCTTCTGCTCCTGGGTGATTTTTAACCCAGAAAAAACCATCTTCCCACTCCAGTACGGTACTACATTTCAACCGTATAAACCGGTTGCCTTTTCCGTACATACCGACTTGATAAGGATACCACTCTCCATCACCGTCAAAATCGGTTTCAATGTCCATGATACAGATATTGTGCGCCACACCTTCCGGGTTAGTGGCCATGGTAAAGGATGTACCATTCAATCTGGCATCACCTACATCGCAAAATCGCTCAGAATTTTTGTTATTGCTCCCATCTATGATTGGTCGGGCACCTTTTCCCCAAGCACCTAAAGTAATGTATTCTGGCCTTTTTCCCCCAACCAGCGGATTTTGGACCTTGGTCCAATCTTCTATTCGCTGCCCTCTTTTCCACAAATAAAAATTGCCAGATTTTCCTGTAGCAATAGCAGGTGCACTTCCATAAAAATGGTCTTTCCATGCCTTGTACGGGCTCTTTCTTGTTCCTGCTCCTTTTACCTTTACATCATAGTCAAAATAAACACAATTCTTAATGGGTATTCTATAAACCTTGCAAATGGTCTCCTCGAAATACGTTTCAAATAATTTTACCCTAACAGTAAGGTATCTAGTTGCCGAAAAAAGAGAGGCTTTATCAATTGACAGCTCGCCTTCAGCGGAAACAGAGAAAGCATTGTCCTCATTTCCATTGCTAATTTCAAAGGTGTAGGATGAATCATCAATAGACGTTGCCCACCTTCTATTGAAAAATTTTTGATGGCTCCACAAAAAATTAACCTTGCCAACCTGATCCCCATTTTCACAATCCTGGGGCAAAATATAGTATTGATTATAAACCGGCTCCTTAGAAGCAATTTCAGAAACTGTTCTAATGTCTTCAGTATGCGTAATTGGATGCTTAAATGAGGAATAGTCTTTCATAGTAAACGCAATGTTGCCTCCTTGATTTATTTACCGGCCCATATATCATATGGATCCATCTATTTAGAAAAAAACACCTAACCTATTTGGTCTACTTGTGCTTGTAAAATAAAAATGACCGCTTAAAGTCTCGAATTCAAAGGTACAAATTATTTCTTTTTAGAGACAATTACACAGATTACAACTACCCGGAAATTATCTTCAAAAGACCTGCTTTAAAGTAATTTAACCCAGAAAGAGAAATGCTATTCAACCTTTTCTTCATTATTGGTAACTATTAAAAAGGACAATAAATAAGCCCTTCATATCACACTAATGCTGCCACCAGTTGGGTTCAGACATGATAAGACTGTCCAATACAATTGGTTCACCAATTCTTGGCGTAATAATACCTAACCCCAATGCTTCGGCTTTTTTAGTAACCCGCTCTACAGGATCGGTCCAAGTGTGGTGAGACAATTTAAAAGCTCCCCAGTGAATCGGCATTATTGTTTTAGCCTTAACATCTACTCCGGCCATGGCCGTTTCTTCGGGAAACATATGCACCGTTGGCCATAATTCATTGTATTGGCCACACTCCATTAAAGCCAGGTCAAAAGGCCCATATTTTTCTCCTATTTCTTTGAAATGGGACGCATAGCCACTATCGCCACTAAAGAATAGGTTTTCGGTTGGAGATTGAATGATCCATGAACTCCATAAAGTTTGGGCCCTATCGGAAATACCCCTTCCAGAAAAATGCTGGGCAGGTGTACAACGAAAGGTCAAATCCTCAAAATTCACTTCCTCCCACCAATCCAACTCGACAATATTTGCCTGATCAACTCCCCAAGCCTCTAAATGTGCCCCAACTCCCAAAGGGGTATAAAAGGTTTTTACTTTGTCTTTCAACTTTTGAATAGAGCCATAATCCAAATGATCATAATGATCATGTGAAATGAATACAGCATCAATAGAAGGTATCTTCTCAATCGCAATTGGAAGTTCACTGCTAAACCGCTTGGTGCCCAGCATTGGATGGGGGGCAGGTACATTTCCGAACATCGGGTCTATCAGGATGGTTTTATTGCTTATCTGCAATAGAAAGGAGGAATGCCCAAACCATACCAACCTCGTTTTTGGCCCATACTGTACTATATCCAAAGAGTCGATTTTAAGCGTTTCAATGTTTTCATCTGGAACCGAATGAGGTATTGGTCGTATCATCCCTTTAATGGCTTTGAGCATATCTCCTCCACTCAATTCCATATTTACGTCACCATTATTAATAAATTTCCCCTCCTTAAAGTGCTCTGATTTAGGGTATAGCGCTCTTTGTTTTTCGCTGGCCTTACCTCCAAACTCGGGACTAAAATGTAAGAACAAAAATCCAGCAATGACAACTAAGGCAATTGTTCCTATCAGTAATGCTATCATACTATATATAATCTTTTTAAGTGTCTTCATTTATTTAAATTGGGATAATAAACTCTTTTTGAAAAGAGAGATTTTTAGAGGTTACTTTAAAACTGTTTTTTCTTGCCGCTAGTTATAAAAAATCATGTGGAAAAATTAAAATATTGCGTCAGGCTGTTGTAAAAACAACGTATTCATATGGTTTTAGAAGTAATTCCAAAGTTTACGATCAAATGACATTTGTGGTTTGATTTATTTCCTAAAGTAGGAACAGCCTTAAGAATTAATAATCCATCTATAAACTGAGGTTTTGCAATAGACAATCCAATTACATAATCTGGAATAAAAGCGTTTCTTCTGCTTAATTTACGAATAGTATTTTCTAAAGGGCTTTCTTACTCGTTTTAAAATACAACAGGTTTTAATTACCTTCGTTTTTTCATCAAAAAAGTTTAGAAAATGGAAATATCAGGAAAAATCATACAAGCACTTGAGGAACAATCCGGAAACGGTAGAAACGGCACTTGGAAAAAAAGGGACTATATTCTGGAAACAGCTGGTCAATACCCTAAAAAAGTGTGTCTAACCGTATGGGGAGACAAAATCGATCAATTTAATATTCAGCAAGGACAAGAATTGACTGCAAGTATAGAAGTTGAAAGCAGGGAATTCAACAGTCGCTGGTACACAGATGTTAAAATTTGGAAGGTAAATACTTCAGGTTCTGCTAATGCTGCTCCTGCTCCAGCGCAAAACAATGATATGCCTGATGTAACCACGTTTAATGATGAAAATGATGGTGACGTTTTGCCTTTCTAATTGCTAATTCAAACCCAGAGAAAAAACAAAACTATCTGGCTAACCTGAAAAGGAAACAAACCAATTGTAAATATATAGTCGCTTTTAACTGATATTGAGCGAATAATCTCAAAATCAGCTATAAAAATTAAGTGGACAAAAAAGGCGGACTCTTTAACAGGGTCCGCCTTTTTTTATTCTTTTTAACTGTTTAACACTTTTTTCCAACCTAGCTCTTCTACATTTTTCGCAGATTCTTCCACTTTATCAGAAAGGGACTGTTTAAATTTTTCCAGGTTCTGTGAGACTTCCTCATCAAAAGCCCCGATGATGGATGTTGCAAGTATGCCAGCATTCTTACCGCCATTTAGTGCAACAGTTGCCACAGGAATTCCTGAAGGCATTTGTAATATGGAAAGTATACTGTCCCAACCATCTATGGAATTGGAGGATTTTACGGGCACACCGATTACCGGCAAACTGGTAAGAGATGCCACCATTCCTGGCAAATGAGCTGCTCCACCTGCTCCTGCTATAATTACCTTCAGCCCCCTTTTTTTAGCTTCGTGGGCATAGTTGATCATGCGAACTGGTGTTCTATGTGCCGAAACGATTGTCAGTTCGTAACCAACATTCATCTCTTCTAGAAATTTAGCTGCTTCAGACATTATGTGAAGGTCTGATTGACTTCCCATGATGATCCCTACTCTTATCTCACTCATGCTTTTATTTTTATAAGTTCCTTTATTCTTTCTGCTTTCTCTTTTAGCAAGCTCGCATCATCTGCTAAAAGCGTAACATGTCCCATTTTCCTAAATGGCTTGGTGATTTTTTTACCATATAGGTGAAGGTATACGCCTTTCTCCATTATGGCTTCATCTAATCCCTCCACTATGGCATCACCTGTAAAACCATCTTCTCCCAACAAATTAATCATGGCTGCAGGACCTCTTAGTCCAGTCTCGCCCAATGGCATTCCCATTACGGACCTTAAATGTTGTTCAAATTGAGAAGTAAAATTAGCCTCTATGGTATGATGTCCACTGTTATGAGGCCGAGGTGCTATTTCATTAACGAGTAGTTCACCAGACTTTGTCAAAAACAGCTCAACAGCCAACAAGCCCACCATGTCTAGCTTTTGGATAACCTCCTCTGCCAATTCTCTTGCTTTGGCATCCACTTCTGCACTAATATCTGCAGGCGAAAACAAAAATTCTACCAGGTTGTGTTCTGGGTGAAAGGCACATTCCACGGAAGGGAAACTTTTAACTTCCCCAGCTTCATTTCTGGACACTATCACCGCCAACTCTTTGTCAAAATCTATTAATTTCTCCAATAAGCCTGGTGCATCAAAAGCCTTTTCCAGATCTTCGACTGTTCTCATCATTTGCACACCTCTACCATCGTAACCCTCTTTACCAAGTTTATTTACTGCTGGCAAGAAATCAGCATTTTGCTTTACCTCCTCCTTATTATCTGTTAATATAAATGGAGCGGTGGGGATTCCCTGGTCTAAATAAAATTGCTTCTGGGTCCTTTTATCCTGAATAAGCGCTATAATATGCGGTTGTGGAAAAACTTTTTTTCCCTCTTTCTCAAGTTGAAAAAGAGCTTCGGTATTTACATGTTCTATTTCAATTGAAATGACATCGCAATCTTTTCCAAAGGCATAAACTGCATCGTAATCCTTTAAATCTCCGTTTACAAATTTATTGCTAAGGTATTTGCAGGGAGCATTCGGGTCGGGATCCAAAATATGAACCTCAAGGTTATAATTGATGGCAGATTGGATAAGCATTCTTCCCAATTGACCTCCACCCAAAATCCCAAGAGTTTTTTGCTGATAGTTTTTCTGCACAGTGTGGTAATTTTACGTTTTTGTACTGCAAAATTAAGGATTATCCCCGATTATGTTGCAGGGAACACCAGTGGCAAGTAAAATTAATCTGTATAGACCAATTTAAACTTTCAAATACCGGTTTTCTTTAGGCAAATTTTAAGTGGGTTAACACCATTAGCAATGGCTTTTAGGCAATCGAGAAAACGATTCTGCTTGCTTGAAAACAAAGTATTCAGGTTTTGAATGTGAGTTTCCTAAGAAAAAAATAGACAAAAAAAATGGGCTACCCAATTAGGATAACCCTCAAATTTTCTAATTATTTATTGCGTATGCTAGACCGATCTTCCACTAATAAGGCGGAACAATACAGCTATCACAGCCAAAACAAGCAAAATATGGATTAGACCGCCTACGCTATACACAAAGGCACCTATAATCCATCCGATAACAAGAATAAGTGCGATTAAATACAATAGAGAACTCATGGTTGTTTGGATTAGTTATGGTTATAAAATTTAAGGATATAATACCAATTTTTATGCCAAAACGAATTAACCACTTTCTCTAGGATGCGTTTTCTATTTTTATTCCCATCAACTCCATAAGCTTTTGCGCATTAAAATTCGGGCAAGACCCCTTCTTAATGGTATAGTCAAAAACAATCTCGTCCTTCTTAATGTCATGGTGAAAACTGTAATTCACCAAAAAGGGCAGTTCCTTTTCCAAAGTACTTAACTCAATATCATGGGTAGAAATGATTCCCTTAGCCTGGGTTTTCGCCAATTGCCTGATCAAGGCCTCACTTCCCAAAACCCTATCGGCCGTATTGGTCCCTTTCAGAATTTCATCTAATAGGTAAAAAACGGGTTCTCCTGCAGCAGCCTTTTCCAATACCCCTTTAATTCTAGCCAATTCAGCATAGAATGAACTTACACTCTCACCTAGACTATCTGTATTTCTCATACTGGTATACAATAAAAACGGTCCAGTACTAAAGGACTTTGCAAAAGGAGGGACTCCCATTCCTGCCAGGACTAAATTTATACCAAGGGTTCTCATAAAGGTCGTTTTCCCAGACATATTGGAACCCGTAAGCAGAACCACCTTCTCATTTTCCTTCAAGCTAAAATTATTAGCGACACAAGTCTTAGGCGCTATAAGTGGGTGCCGAATGGCTTCCCCAGAAAATGAAAATTCTGCTGTCCAGTTTACTTTGGTAGACAGCTCTTCCTCTTCAATAAATGAAGCCAAAGAAACCAAAGCTTCCCAGTTTTCAAATGTTTCTTCCCATTCCCTCATATTTTGGCCGGCAAGCTCGTTCCATTTTTTTAATCGGTACAAGACATAAAAGTCTACCCAAAAAAGAAGATTGAAAATAAGGTACAACATATTGGTCCTGTTCTCTACCAAGAAAGTGAGACTTTCCAATTGTTTGAGCGCTTTTGAGGCCAGGAAATCCTTTTGCTTAAGAGGTGTTTGGTGCTTTAATAAAAGAGGGTTTTCAAACTGTTCCTTTTCAAGAAGCTTTGCCCAGGCTTGTAAAGTCTTTAGGTCATTGTCATTAGGCAATGCTTTCATGGCTTCCATCAAAGGTTTGAAGATCAAACCCAATAGTCCCATTCCCACTAAGATAAAAATGCTCAGGTATAGGGTAGAAAATACACTGTACAAAGCCCCAAAAAGAACAATTAAGCCCACTATTGGGCCCAAAACCATAGGAAGGAAATAAAGTGAATGCCAGGGTTGACTATTTTTAAGCCAGGCATAAAACTTTGCCTTTCCATCTGTAGCATTGTCTTTTTTCATGAAAGCCTTTCCAAAGGCTTCAAAAATAAAGATGAAGTCTTTCTTGCTACTCAACTCAAACAATGCCTGTTGTTTTTCGGCCGCTTTCTTTGGAGCAAGAGGCGTTTTCAACCAATTGGCCAATAGTGCTTTTCCTCCCCGGCTCACGGTATGGTTGATCATTTGAAACAGGGAGTGCGTTCCAAATAAATCCAGGTCACTTGAAAAAGGATGAGCGGAATCCATAAACTCCAACCCAGAATCAAATTCTTTCAATTCCCGGTTTTTACGCTTTACCCGATTTTCGTTCATTTCCTTTACTGCCTTGTAAAAAGCCTCACGGTCTTTTTCCTTATTAAACTTCAGGATCAAGGATACAAATACAAAAGTTACTGGAAAAAAAAGAATTAGCAGCCAGTGTATTTCAGAAATTCCCACAACAAGAAGTACGAGCATTAACAAGAAAAGCCCAAGGCGTCCAAAAGACAATAGGAGGACTTTGTCCCGAATGGACGCTAGTTTTTTATCAGGATCGGAAAGGTCAAATTCAGTATTCATGAAGTAGAGGATATTTTGTCAAAAGGCGGAAACATGGAAATAAACACTGGCTTTTTTAATCGCCACTAAATCTAATGCTCAATCCAGGCTTATTGAAATATAAATGTAGTATAAAAAGTTAAAATAATCGGAGCAATTGTAAATAGCATAACTCTACTCCCTATCTCCATTTCATATCAAGCTGAACTAAAATACCCTAAATCATGGGCCCAGGTATTTACAACCCTAATAGCAAAACACCATAGCGATGCTATGGTGTCGTCGAAATCAAATGCATTTATCTTATATATACTTAAGCAGGCATCAATTTCTCAGCTTTATCTGGAACGGTTTTTTTATCCTTGATTTTCAAAGCAATAAGCAAGGCACTCAAAGAAGTAACCAACCAAAAAGCATCAATTAAAAAGATATCTGAATAACCCCCTTGCCAAACTTACCCAGAGCCAGTTTCCTGTTACTATTCCATTGGCAATCGGTACCATCAACCCCAAAACACTTCCCAATACCAATGTCCACTTATTGGTTAAGCCATTGTTTTTAATGAAAGTAAAAACCAAGGTTAGCAGGAGCCAGGACCAGAAAAATACCTGAAAAATAAATGCCTCCCGATCAGCGGATGGATCCTGAAGACCTAGTTTCACCATGAGGAAACTGAAGGCTGTAACAGGATACATGCTTAGACATCCTGCCAAATAAAACCATACTAGCCAGGCATTAAATTTTCTTTTTACCGGCGATACATGCTTTTTATCCCTCGCTACCAACCATATCATTACGCCTGATATAATCACAAAGCAGGTAATAATTCCTAAAATAAAGTAAATTAATTTTACGGTTATACCACCGAAATCTCCAAAATGAAGGCGCTTCAATACTGCTCTGGAACCATCTATATAGGAAACGTCTTTGAAAGGGTTTTCTTCGCCTACAATTTCTCCTGTAGAAACCTTATAGGTGACAATCCCTGCGCTGGCAAATTTTCGGTCAAAGTCCGCCATACCTGAAAAACTAACATGCATATTTTCATCCCCATAATTATAAATATTAACAGATCGAATGTCAAATTGAGGCCATTTTTCCTTTGTTTCCTTTAGAAATGGATTGATAGCATATTCACTTTGCAAAGTTTTTCCTGAAAATGCATATTTAGGTGCGTTAAAGCCAAAATCATCATAGGCCTTTTCTGTATTGTCGTCATAAATAAATTTCACAATGGCCGGAGACATTATCGTAGTCCCTACAATTAAATATACACCCGTAAGTGCAAATATGAACTGGTAAGGCAAACCCAAAATCCCAAGTGCAGTATGTGCATCTGTCCAAAGGTTTTTAATACTGGCTTTGGGACGAAACATGAAAAAATTGCTAACAATTTTTTTCCAATGAACCAATACGCCAGTGATAACTGCAAAAAGAAAAAAGAAGGCGACAATTCCTGCCAACAGATAACCTGATCGACCATAGAAGTTAAGCTGCGCAAAAAAATGTAATCGGTACAGGAACTCTCCTAAAGAATAAGAACTCTTACGATCATACGTTTTCAAATCCTGGGTATTCATGTACATGAAAGTCCCTCTCCTACGTTTTTTGGTCTCCTTTTCTTCAACACTTTTAGGTGGAGAAATATTTAAAGTCAAACGCTGCTCATCATAATATTGATTAAAACTAATGTCTCTATTTACCAAAGTATCATTCGCTTTTAGAGAATCAATCACCCTGTCAAAATCCATTTCTCCCATCTTCCATCCTTCAGACAGCGACTCATTTCTTTCCCAACTATTGATTTCATCACGGAAGAAAGAAAAAGATCCAGCAAAGAAAATAACATACAAGGCCAGGCTGATGAAAATGCCTGAAATGGTGTGGGTGTGGAAAAGAATATTGTATATCCTATTGCTCATGAGTTGTAATTTAAAGGGATGGAGGTTTACAGAAATAGACGATCGTGGAGAAGGCAAGGGTGAGCAACAAATAAATCGCCCATACTTTCCATCCTTTTTTTGCAATGAATGCTATAATCAGTAGGGTTACCCAAAGTATAAATCCACCAAATACCAGTGTATAAAGGACTGATGCCTTATCCCATAGGAAGGAGAGGGCAAGAAAAAAGGACGCTGTAACTAAATAGCCTCCTACGAGGCCTGCAGTAA
Organism: Cyclobacterium qasimii M12-11B; assembly: GCF_000427295.1. Lineage (GTDB taxonomy): Bacteria > Bacteroidota > Bacteroidia > Cytophagales > Cyclobacteriaceae > Cyclobacterium > Cyclobacterium qasimii. The sequence goes on from NZ_ATNM01000147.1 coordinate 85,442, forward strand.
TCCTTGAAAAGCGATGTAGAAAATTGGGCGATAGGTGTTTTTTATTGGCTGGCATGACTATAATAATTCAAGGATAAATAATACACCAAATCCTGTAAGTAGCCAACCCGTTTTAATCCAGCCAAGTGGAGAAATTATTACTACCAGGCTCCCTATCAGCATTAGGATACAGGTGAATGCGAAGCTGCCCGCGCCTATGCCCAATCCGAAAATTGACAAAACAAGCCCAATGACTAATAAAACGGAACCCAAAATTTTCGCCAATTTTTCATTGGACTTAAACCATGCTTCCAATGAAACTGGCCGTAAAAGAGTGGCTTTATGAGACGTTTGGTAAAAAAATTCAAACCCTGCCAGGGTAAAAATTGTGCTTAATGTAATCATCTTTTTATCTTTCTCTGGTCTATATTTATCCTGTACTAAGCAATAGGATTTGTGATCGCTAATGCCATTTTTTCCATTCCTTTAATAGGCAACTGTTCCAAATTCAATAACTAGAAACATCAGAGCGACCACGAAGCAATAATGGTCACCCTGATGAAAAAAATCAATATTAAAAATATAGGATCTAAGCTTAAAAATCACGTTAAAAAGTACCCACTGTCGTTTTTGGAAATCACTCCACCTCAATCACCTGAGTGGCACATCTCCAAATTGCTTTTAAACCTGAAGGGTCCCCCGCATTCAGTTGGTCTGTATAGGTTACTTCTGCAAAATATTTTCCTTTGCGCTCCATAGTGGCTTTAGCTTTGCCTTTTTTCCCAGTAAGAATCTCCTTATTCTCCTTATCTGGTCCCAATACATTGATGGAAGCATCAGCCAGGGCATTACCTTTATAGTTTACCTGGAAAGAAGATGATTTTTGTTTCCTTGACAGAGAAAGATCCCTTTGCTGTTTTGAAACCTTTTTTCCTTTCCCGGACCAAACCTGAGCATAAGCATTGAACTGATAGGCTGTGGTCCCTTTTAATACCTTTGCCGTATGGCTTATCTGCAACTGGTACTCACCCTTTTCTTCCACGGCAAAACTCCCTTCAAAATGATCCTCCTTTGCTTTCGTCTCCAATTTGGTTTTCTTCCCTGATGGGCTGATCAACCAAAGCTCAAAATCCTCCACATCTGAATACCAATCGGCTAACGCTTCAATGGCATTTTCATGATAATCTGCATAATACACCTTGAAGTCATGTGTTTTTCCAATTTCAGTATTGGACGAAGTATGTATCCATAATGCATGCGCTTGAGCACTAAAAGCAAGTAGGGAAAGCAAAAGGGTCAGGTAAACTGTATTTAATGTTAACTTTTTCATTTGAAATATTTGACTTAAAGTTTTCGAATCATTTCTATTAATTGAAGCTGTTCATTGGCTTCAATGGCACCAGCTTTTAGTGTGTAAAACTCTTCTTCCGAAAATGTAAATTGGATGTCATGGTGATAGGTTTCAATGAACACCCTATCCACGCCGTCAAGGCATGGAAATTTGTATTGCTCAAAATCCAACTGTTTCAAATACCTAATGAAAGCTGCAAAGTTTATCTCGTCGAAGCCAATCATCACTTGATGGTACATCAGACCCATTCGGTCACAATCCACACATTTGGTAAAAATGAAATCCTTGTTTTGATAGATTATTTCGGTTCTACATACTGACATTTTCGGTTATTTAGAGTTTGGTAATTCTCTTATTACTGATTATGCAATAGTTTTGGTCATGAGCACAGCCAATATCATGAAGACAAAAAGATCGTTGAAAACAAATTCTGAAATGGCTAGCCTGCTGCTTTTCGAATCAATTAGGGCCTGGGGTTAATTGTCACATCTGCTGCCCGAAACATAGCGACAACTCACCCAGGACTTAAAATTTTTCTCCAGACGCGATTAATCCGCAGGTTCTAAGTGGCTGATGGCAGTAATTTTTCCACCTTCTACCTTCAAACCTTCATTGGCCGTAGCGGTATTGGCGTTGAATTCATACACCCAACTTCCGTCTTCGGTCGTGATCCCAATATAAGCTAGACCGTCCTTTGCAGAATAATTATTGATAGTCACATTTACGATCGAAGCTTCTGCAGGAGTGCCAGTCACCCATGTGAAAGTCTTGTTATACACATCAGCTACACCGAAGCGCTTGCCTACAGTATAAGCACCTTTCTCTTTATTCATTGTTACAATAAATTTACCGTTCCCCGCATAGGTGTTTGCTGTGATGTAATAATCATCAGCCAGCTCCTGCACATTGAAATAGTAGGACTCGTCAAAAGCCAAAGTCCCCTTATTTATCCTTGTGATAGCCGAAGGAAGCGTCGAAGTCATTTCCCCATTTGAGGAAGCTACTGAACCTGAAAAACCATATGCATCCCCCTGCTCATCCACTTCAAGACCTGAAAGAAAATACCTGCCAAGAAAACTGGTTCGGTCATCTTTAATCACTGTATTCAATTCCATACTAGGGTAATCAAACACTGCAACCCACGAACTATCAGGGTAGCTAGTTCCAAAACTGTCATTGCAGCAAGCCTTGATGCTGAAGTAAGGAGCGAAAAGCTTGTCTCCTACCTGAGTAACCCATGAGAAAAAAGCACGTTCTCCATTGTCAGCTATTTCTACCTGATTCCAGGTACCTTCATCTACGATCTGCAATTGATCAGCATCCATTCTATACCATGAGGCAAAAGGATTGGTCTCACTCCTGCTTATTTTCACCATCACTATATCATCGTCCATCGCACCAAAAGCCTGCACTGTTTCTGACTGAAAATCAGACAATTTCTCTAGGTCGCCATTAGCATTTAATTCATAAGTAGTCACGGCTCCCGGGTTTCCCTGCCCGTAAAGCATGCTGAAAAACTTGTTTTTGTGCGTCACATAATACCGATATGTCCCGTCTTGCTCCACGCCATTACCTAGTGTGCTCACTGTCCCTTCAGTCAGGCTTTCAGCAGTCAAAAGATAATCTGCTACTCCATCAGAAGAGATAGGAGTGGATGCAATTATGTAGCGACTTTCAGTAGTCGGTTGGACAGGATCTGGTTCGGGATCATCTGTAGGGTTACAGCTAGAGAAACCGACAGTCAAGGATGCCGCAAAAGCTAATAGGTAGTTAAAATTGGTTTTCATAAGAATTAGTGTGTAAGAATTAATAAATAAAATATCTGATTTTGCCAGAGAAGCTCCGTCCTGGTTTCTGCAAGCTGAAATTGTCATAGAGTTTACTGTCCAGTAAATTTTTGCACTCAGCAATCAGCTGAAGTCTACCTTTTTCTCCGGTGGTATAAGTGAGATTGACATCATGAGAAAGCTGCTGAGGCACATCGAATTTCTCAGCTCCCAGGCTTGGCCAGTAGAGGTAAAATGCATGCACATAAAGTAGGTTGTAGCCGAAGTTGAGGTCATTACCTTTTCCAAAAGCATCCTGAAGCATCAGCCTTGCATCAGCATTTCCAAAGAGGTATGGCATGTTTGGCACCCGATCACGATAGACTATACTTGAAGACGTTTGCCCTTCCTCAAATTCCGTATTGTTTCGAAGGTTTTGATAGGTAATATTGGTACCTGCAGAAAGCAGGTTCTTATAGGTCCAGCGAATTTCTCCTTCAACTCCGATATTGGTTACGCTGTAGAGATTATCCATCACCTGCATGGCTTGGTTATTATTCAGTCTGGCCCGAATGAAATCTTTTGCGTCACGGTAGAAACCATTGGCAGAAATATCAACCCGATGATCTCTGCTGAGTTGCTTCCAAATACTCAGACCCAAATTATAGTTGTAACTGGTTTCTGGCTTTAGGTCCAAATTCCCTTCCAAGTTCACCATGTCACCAAAGAGTTCCTCTGGCTCGGGAAGGCGGTAGCTTTTCTCAAAAGAGGCTTTGGCCTGAATATTTCCTGTGACAAAGTAGGAACCAGTAATCCCATATCCCGGGTAGGTGAAATTTTCCCTTTCGTCGCGATAGGCTACATCTCCATAATTTCCCGTGGGATTATAAGACAATGTGAAATAATTGGTCTGCTTGTAGATTTTAGTAAAAGCTGAAACACTGGCTTTCTCTTCCCAATTCAACTGATAGCTTACACCTGTTATATTCTTTTGACTTTTTCGAGGTTGTTCGTATTTGTCATTGTCTGGATTAAGTGCATCGCTCCCCATGCGATTGAAGCTATTAAATACATTGCTGATGGCAAAAGTGTGAATCCCAAAATTGTAATGGGCATTCGCCGTGAGGACAGCATTGTTGTTATTAAACTTGTAGAGCGTGTACGAGCGCTCTCCTCCAGGCACATCATATTCTTTGTACTGCTGAAACCAATTGTAGCGACGATTGACCGTATCGATGTTTTGTTCAGAGCCGAAATTGTAATTGGCATTCACATTCACATCCAGGCCTTTCGTGAAAAGGTCTCTTTTTTGATATTTAAAGGTCGGCATGAGGATTGTTCCCCTACGGTGCCATTGCCCAAAAACTGACACCAAACGAGCTCCAGTCTGTACTTCTGAGTAATTTTTCCCAGCTGTCAGGCCAATTAATAGCTTGTCTGCATAAGGCTTGCCCTGAACCCCAAGTTGTGTAATCACTGTCTCATTGTGATAGGTGTCATGAAACCTGCGCACACGCTGGTTTGGGTAATATTTACCTGTTTCTATGTCCGCTACATCCACATCTACCCAATAGTTATTGTCAGAATAGTTCTGAAAAGCATTCAACTGAAATGTAAAGCCGGATTCTGCTACAAAAGCAGTATTAATGACAGACCTATGGGTATTGAAGGAACCATAGGAATAAGATGCATCTACATAGTTTTTCCGAACGTTTTTTGTAACAATATTGACTGCACCGCCCAAGGCATCTGCCCCCAGGCCGATAGGCACCACACCTTTATAGACTTCTATGCGCTCGGCCAGATTGATAGGGATATTATTGAGCTGAAAAGAGGAACCAAAATCATCCATGGGAATCCCATCAATAAAAAATTTCACCTGCTTGCCTGAAAACCCATTGAGGGAAAAATTCATTCTCGAGCCAACACCGCCGCTTTCCCTAACCCTTACACCTGAAACCCTGTCCAGTGCATGACCCAAATCAAGATTGGTATGGTGAAGCTTTCTGGCGTCTACAACTTCTACGTTAAAAGCGCGTTCTCTAATTTCACTTAACTCTGATTTCCCTAATAGGGTAAATTCCTGAAGGTCTGTCGTTTCCTCAACCAGTTGAATTTTAAGCTTCTTGCCATTGGTGCTTGCAGCTATAACTTCCTGATAGGTTTTGTATCCTAGAAAAGAAAAATCTAATGTAAACTCTTTGCCGGAAGGCAAGTTTACGGTGAACTTACCGTCGAGATCTGTGACGATGCCCGTATTTTGAGCGTGAATTTTAACCAAGACACCAGGAATCGCTTGATCCTGTTGATCTGTTACTATGCCTGAAAAAACCCTGTCTTGCTGTGAAAAAACAGTCTGAGTAAATAAAAGGCACAAAAATACTAGTGACAATATTTTATTATATTGCATTGCTTTTTAATTGGAGAATTAGGAAGTGATTACCGGAAGTCTTACAGTTGCCGCTGTAAGACTTCTTTTTTGATTATTGTTGTTATTGTTATTTAGATTAATTTTAAATTAAAACAAATCTAAGGCCTAACGTTTAAGTAGCCAAACGTTTTTGTAATTAATTTAAAAGTTTTTTTGAATGGCGTTTTTCCTCAAGATTTGATCAGATATATCACACAACAACTCAATGCTGGATATTCTTTAAAAAGATTTAAGAATGCCTTTCCCAGCATCATTTGGGATTGTAGCAACCATAAAAATTTGAGGTGTTGCTTTTTAAAAAATAAGAATCACGAAAAAGAAAAGCTCACGAGGTAATTAGGCTTAAAGATTAAAATACATATAAAATGTATTTCAATTCCTTAAATCCAAACGATAACCTCCACAGCATAAGGTGTGATTGGCTCTATAAGCTTCTACTTTATGCATTTTCCAATTGCTCCTCCTGTTTAGAGGGGAGAGTCTTGTCTTCTTTTTCCTTTTTGTTTTCTTTCTTCTACCCCACCAAATTAAAAACCGGTTACTGGCAAAGAAGCAATTATTGCGCTTAGCAGAAAAGCGAAAATTTTACCCGGCAAACCCGCAATGGCCCCTACATGGAGGTCATAATTGATACGCATTACTTTATCCCCAATAGATGCTTCATCAAAACGGTTATAGATATGCCTTACAGGTAATTCTTCCAATGTGTTCTGGTCAAAATACCTGTAATCCATTTTCCAATAAGTAGCCGCATCAGGATTGGCATTGGCAGCAATGGCCGCATTTTCAAATTCAGGAGGATGTACTTCAATCCACTCAGCATTTGGATACAAGGTTCTCATTTTCATCCAAACAGCATCCAGTGCAGGAACAGTATCCTGGTAAACAGCTGTAGAATCCGAAAGGGGAGTATAGTATTCTACATAATCCTCTCCACCCGAACTTACGAAAAACACGGTGTCCCGAAACCATTCAAAACCCCATACCAAACCAGTAATGGCGAAAATGCCCGCAAAGCCCATTACATAGAAACCCATTACTTGATGCAGGTCATAGTTTTTTCTCCTCCAGCGTGCACTCCATTTGATTTTAAGACTACTCTTAAGGTTTTTCTTTTTCCTAGGCCACCAGAGTATTAAACCTGAAATAACCATAAACAGAAACACCAGTGTAAAAGAAGCCACTACAGGTTGCCCTATGGCTGGTGGCAGCCACAGGTAGAAATGTCCATCCAGAACCAATCTGAAAAAATCAGCATAAGCATCTTTTACCTTTAAGACCTCACCAGTGTAAGGGTTGACGTAGACGAAATAATAATAATGCTCTTCAAAACTATAATAAATAGCCTGAGCTGCCCGATCTGGGGTAGCATACAAAACTGCATGTAAATGCTTGTCAGGCAAAGCAGCATCAGCCTTATCCCAAATCGTGGTTGGTGGTAAAATCGATGTCTCTTCAGGTGTTACAAATCTATAAGATTGGGTTAAATCCTGTATTTCAGATTGAAAAGCATAAATACACCCTGTAACAGCCACAATAAACACCACAAGCCCGGAGCTTAATCCGAGCCATAGGTGAAGCTTTGCTATAACTTTTTAACCTTCATTAAAACTTGTAGTTTAAGCTTAAGGAGATATTTCTTGGATTTTGGGGAGTCACTGTAGACCAGCCCGAGTAATATTTTTGATCGGTAAAGTTATTAACCTTCAATGCCAGAAAGTATTGGGATCCAGTATAATTTACCGAAGCATTAAATACCTGGTAAGCTGGTAAAGCAAAAGAGCCAATGTTTGCTCTATTGATGGTCAGGTACTCGCTTGCTGCATTGCCTCCCAAGCCAAGTCCAAACCCTTTTAAATCTCCTGATAAAAAAGAATAGCTTGCCCAAAAATTAATGAGTTGTTCTGGTCCTGCCTCTTCTGGTCTCAATCCCAAATATCCATTTTCTTCATAATCTTTGGTTACCTCTGAATTGTTTTTACTGTATCCTGCCACAAGGTTTAATCCCTCAATAGGATTAGCGATTATACTAATTTCTAAGCCCTGGCTTTTAACTTGCCCACCTTGTATGACATTATTGATATTGTCAGGATCCGTCATTACCCGATTGCTAACATTGATATGATAATAGCTGGCTGTAGCTGCTACTTTATCATCATAAAGCTTGGTCTTCACGCCAAGTTCAATCTGGTTGGCATTTTCTGGAGAAAACGTTTTTAGTCTTTGGTTGCTGCCATTGGCATCAGCTACAGACCTCGGCGCAACATTTACAAAACCATTCATATAGTTTCCAAAAACAGAAACTTTATCTCGAATGGCTTGGTAAACAAATCCAAACTTGGGCGAAAATGCCGTTTGCGTTTTTGCACCATCTGCAGACCAATCACCTGTTTCACTTTTAAAATTGTCTACCCGAACACTGGCCATAACTGAAAGTTCAGGAAGTACCTCCGCTACATCAGAAACGTAAGCACTCATTACACGCGTATTTCCAGTAGTATTTCCTTCAAAGGAGTTTTTCAATAAATCATCAACACCTGCCTGCGTCAATACCCCGGTATCAACACCGTCAGAAAGGGTAACAGTACCATTTCCTACCCAACCCGTGCTGCCATTGAACAGCGACGATTCGTAATAATCCAATCCAACAACAAGTTTATTATGGATGGACGAAAAGTCAAAATCACCTATAAAATTTTGCTGAATGTCTGTAGTCAAGGTTTGACCGTTTCTATCAGAGATGTACCTAGTGAAACTGTCTCCATTACTATCATCAAATAAATAATTGTAATAGCCATCTGATTTTGTAGCAGACCGGGAAACAACCGTTTGCGAAGTCCAATCTTTTGTGATTTTGTAAAGGGCTTGTGCTTGTAAGCCATAGCTGGAATTGTTAATCGCCAATTCATTTCCAGTAAAAGAACGCTCATAATTATTTTCGAACAGCTCAATTTCTGAAAAAGTGATTGGGTTAGATCTGTTTAGGAAAAGCATAGGAGCATTAACAGAGGTAGTATTCAAGAACTCTGTATTGATCAAAAAGGTAAGTCTTTCACTCGCTTGAAATTTAAATGAGGGTGCCAGGAAAAATGATTTGCTTCCTCCTGCATCCTGAAAAGTATTACTGTTTTGATAAGCCATATTTACCCGAACAGAAGACAATTCATTCAGAGGGGTGTTGACATCGGCAGTAAACCTGTTCAAACCATAGCTTCCAGTGATCAATCCAAGTTCTCCTTTAAAGGAATCTCCAGGACGCTTTGTTGTAATATTGATAAGGCCCCCATAAGAAATTACAGAACTCCCAAACAGTGTCCCGGAGGGCCCTTTTATAACATCTACACGTTCGACATTGGCCGGATCCAATCCCCCATTATTCAAACTTGGCATTCCATTGACCATGGTCGGCTGCACAGAAAAGCCACGCATAGAATAATACTCGGCACCATCTCCACCTCTTCCGGTTGATTGCCAAAGACGAGCTACTCCGGTAGCATTTTTAAGCGCATCATTCATATTGGTAACTACCTGCTCCTTAAGTAAGCGGGAAGATATGGAGTTATAAACCTGTGGGTTCTGAAGATCTGTTAAAGGTAATTTGGCGACTGTAAATACACTGTCAGCATAAAATCGGTTGGTACCAACATCTGTAACAATCACTTCGGAAAGATCCGATGCTGATTCTTCCAGACTAAACTTAATAGCGAGTCTTTCCCCAGCTGACAGTTGAATAGTCTTTTCTTGCCTTTTAGCCCCTATGAATGAGGCAAAAATGGTATGTTCCCCAGGCTCGATATTGTTTATTTCAAAACCACCATTTCGGGCAGTTGTTCCTCCTTTAGCCAAACCCACAATACCAACGTTAACATATTCAAGTGCTTGCCCATCTGAAGTGGTAACTACACCATAAATACTTGCCTTTTGAGCAAAAGTAGAAGTAAACCCAAATAAAATTAATCCTATAGTTAGTAATATGCTTTGTTTCATTGCTTTATAAATTTTATCAAAATTAGTAACTGTGATGATTCTAAACAAGATTTATTTGGAATTAATCTAAATAAAACATTATTTTTACTATAGTTTAATCCAGCTTGATAAGGCATAAAGCTTATCAAGGAGAAGGGGACAAAGAATTAACCCTATTTTCGAAGAGCTAAAATTTTTTAAAGCAGGGTAACCCCTTTAATTGCTTCTCTTTATATCCCTATTAATGGTTTACTTATTCGGGAATTGTAGGTAGAAAAAATAGAGAAGGTGACATTCACGGTTTAAGGCTATTTTTCTCATCAAAGGTAAAGATATCAAGCTTTTACAATAAAAATGGGGGGTATATTGAAATAACAATGGGCTAAAGTGCATTTTTTTTTAAGGTAATGACATTTATAAGGCAATGACCTCGCTGGTATAACATTTTTTGCTTTTCAAAACTAAATATATGCTTTGTTAATTTTAATAGTCATTTAATTGGTTTTTTATTAGTAAAAGAAATAATACCACAGTACTTTTCGAAAACAAAGTAGCAAAACAAACATTAAAGTATCAATTTTATCATGAATAATCCGAAAACATATTTGATCAATAGCTTCGCAGTTGGATTGCTTCTTACAGCAGTCTCTTGCGTGACTTCAGATCAAGAGGATTTGGCACCGATTGATACTAAAACCATTTCTTCGGAAGAAATTTCTGAAATGATGGGGCTTATGGAAGAAGTTGATTTGATGGTAATGTCCACCATGCAACAAGACCTTAGCCAACAACGATTGATACCATTATTGGATGAGTTAAGTTGTCCTGGTACAATGATTACAAGAGATGATAAAATTGGTCAAGTAAAAGTTGATTTTGGAAGTGGTTGCGTAAGTGACCGTGGCATGGAAAGAATAGGTAATTTAACCATTAACTATTCAGGAGGGATATTAAGTAAAGGTAGCATTCTTACTATTGATTTCGAAAATTTCTCTTTAAACGGCCATCAAATGAATGGACAGAGAAAATTAGAAAACTTGGGTTATGATGCAAGCACCAGAACCTTGAGCTTTTCCTCCAGTGTGAAAAATTTCAAGATGACTAACTTGAATGGTCAGGAGTTTAATTTAGACCAAAGTTATATCAGGGAATTAGAGCTTTCAACAGAAAATGAAGGATTCAGGATTTATTTGAAAGGTAATGGTTCTTTGACCGCTCAGGATTACAGCAAGACAACATTTGAAATAGTACAACCTTTTAAATACATGCAGAAGTGTATTGAATCAGGATCATATGATCCAATAGAAGGAAGCTTACAAATAAGTACCAATACCTATCAAAATAAAATAGTAAGCTTTGAATCCTTAGGATGTAGCTGATTATAAGAAAATTATTTTTTGTAATTTATTTTTGTGTGAGGAAGATTGATTGTAGATAGTTGGTTATTTTTTAATGTAGGGTTTGTCCGGAGTCTCAACAACTTGGTAGTAACTGAGACTCCGGCATTTTTTTCCTATTTTTTTTCTACACTTTTTAATTCCGGATTACCTTCAGGAAAATAGTGATGCACATCTCTCTGAGGAAATGGTACTTCAATTTCTTTTTCCTCTAAAGCTTCTTTAATGTTTTCCATATTGTCCCAAAAAACTGGCCACAAATCACCAGCATCCGCCCAACACCTTACCGAAAGATCCAAAGAATTGTCACCAAAATTAGTAAAGTAAACTGCAGGGGCTGGATCAGCATGAATCCTATCGTCTTTTTTCAAAGTATCCAGAATGATTTTTCTGGTCACTTTCAAATCCGTTCCATAAGCTACACCTACTGCCATCTCCACTCTTCTGGTTGGCTTTTCAGAATAATTGGTAATGTTATTGTTCGCTAAGTTTCCATTAGGAACAGTTACTACCTTATTGTCAAATTGCCTTACGGTAGTATACAGAATATCGATTTTTTCTACTGAACCAAGAATACCTTGGGCTTCTACAGTATCTCCAATCTTAAAAGGTTTGAACACAAGTATTAATACCCCTCCTGCAAAATTGGCAAGAGAACCTTGAAGTGCCAGACCAATGGCCAAACCCGCGGCACCCAACACTGCAATGAAAGCAGTTACTTCTACACCTAGGGTAGCAAGTATAGCAAGAATTAATAAAACGTATAAAAGCCCTCTAATAAAACTCTTCAAAAAGCTAGATAAGGAAGCGTCTAAATCGGACTTCTTAAAAATTTTGTCTACAGCTTTTATAACTAACCCTATTACCCATTTACCAGCAAAGTAAACGACAACGGCTTTCAAAATACTAATTAATGCGACCCACACTAAAGGGCTTGCATTTTCAATTATCCCACTAAGAGTATTGTTATCAAACTCCATAAATTAAACTGGTTTTTAATGAATTAATAAAAATTTCAAAATACAAGTATCAGAACCAGCAAATAACTTGCCATCTAAAGGCCCAATGCCATGAAATTTTATATTTCTCAATTCCAGATGCCGCCAATATCTCTTCCCAATCCTTCTTTTTGAAAGACCTTAACACAGATAGGGGGGCATCATTTTTAACCATATTGGATTTAGAAAAAACTCTTGTAAGCCATTTTATAGCGTAATAAGCTAAAAAATTCCTGTGTAGGTCATTGATTACAAAACCAACCCTGGTTTTGCTTTTAAGGTTTTTTAAAATATTTACAAGTTCCTCATTAGTAAAATGATGCGTAAACAAAGTACAGGTTTGAATGTCTACAGGGTCCTTGATATAATCTGGATCAAAAACATTTCCCACCACAAATTCAATGGTCCTGTTTTCTTTTTTTGCTTTCTCCTTGGCCAGCTCTATAATGTTAGGGTTGGCATCGACTCCTATTACCTGCAGTGATATTCCTTTATTTATTGCCCATTTATTAATGTGTATGGCCATATCTCCTCCGCCACAACCCAGATCAGCAATGGTCATGGGCTGATTTTTTGAAGACTTCATCAAAACCGCAAGGCCAGAAGTGGTCACATTGTTTCCTCCCAGAAGTTTATTAATCGTTCTTAATTCTTTCAATGTCTGAGTTAACTCCTGACCGCTACATGCCAGGTCATCCATTATTTCTTTCTCTTCACTTCTGTGCAGGAACTTACTCATGGCTTTTCTATTAGTAGGCTTTCTAAAGTTAACCCAGGTCCAAAACCCATTGCCAATACTTTTCCTTTTATGGATGAATCATTCAATACAGCCTCCAAGACAAAGAGAATGGTAACCGATGACATGTTTCCAAAGTCCTTTAAAATATTGTGTGCATGCTGGTTTTGGCTTACCTCAATACCAAAGGCATTTTCGATTTTGTTTAAAATTTGCTTACCTCCAGGGTGAATGGCAAAATGTTTGATAGTTGAAAGGCCAAATTGCTCTTCCAATCCATCTGCAAAATCCTTTATCCCTTTTTCCAATAGGTTGGGTATGTACTTGCTCAGCTTCATCTGAAAGCCAAAATTTCCGATTGACCATGCCATGTCCTCGGCACCATCAGGTATAATATTGGATTGGTAATTTTCGATGTGCATCCCTTGCCCACCCTGCTGTATGAGAACAGCGGCAGCTCCATCCCCAAAAATGGCATTGGCAAGTACATTGTCTTCATTGTAATCCTTCTGGAAATGAATGGTACAAAGCTCCACTCCAACAACCAGCACTTTGGCCGTGGGTTCACTTTTACAAATTCTATCTGCCATCTTAATTCCATTGAAAGCCGCATAACAGCCCATAAAATGAATGGCATACCGCTCCACGGTGTTCGGTAGACCCAACCTGTTAATTATATCCAATTCAACCCCTGGGGCGTACATCCCTGTACATGATATTAAGATTAGATGGGTTATATCTTCAGGTTTCACATCGGTTTTGGCCAGGCATTTTTCTATGGCCTCAATGGCCAAATCAGGAGCCACCTTCTTAAAAACATCCATCCTAGTTAGGGTATCGGGAAAAGGTTCTAGCAGTTCGTTTTTTGGAAAAAAATCGAAGTCCTGAGGATCGCTATAATTAAAGTCATTAAGGGCGCTATACCTTTGGGCTATCCCTGATTTTCGGTAAACAAAGGATAGCTTTCTACTTTCATTGGAATCCAAACCATGAGCTTTTTGCATAAAACGGCAAATCAATTCCTGTTCTATAGGTTTCCCTGGACTAGCAAGGCCTATGCTCTTTATTTGGCTCTTCATTGATTTTAGTTTAGCTTTAATTTATAGTACATTTCAAGATAAGTAAAAAACCAATGACAAAGCGAATTGTTATCTCGCATTACATATATGTTTAAAAAATCCAGCTGGGAACACCTTCGAATTCCATTTTCTTACTACCTAATGCCTGTTTTTTGGTTTGCTCTTTCCTCTGCAACTGATGTGCCAATTGTAAATATTATAGCGGTAGGGGTAATTTTGCATCTATTTCTATACCCTTCCAGTAATGGATATAACAGCTATTTTGATAAGGATGAAAAAAGTATAGGCGGGCTCAAAAACCCCAAAAAAGTAACCATTGGTCTGTATTATCTGTCGCTGGTTTTTTTTGGAATAGCCCTTATAGGTGCATTATTTATTAATGGAATCTTTTTTTCCATGGTACTTCTATACGGCCTCATTTCCATGGCATATAGTCATCCTTCCATACGTTTAAAAAAGTATCCTTACCTTAGTTGGCTTACGGCAGGAGTTTTTCAGGGGGCATTTACATTTGCCATGTGTGTCATAGGGTTTGTAGATGGAAGTTTTAGCCTATTATTAGAATGGAAGTTATTGTTACCTGCACTTATTACTACCTTACTGCTTTTGGGGTCCTATCCATTGACGCAGGTTTACCAACATGAGGAGGACAAAAAGAGGGGAGACATTACCCTAAGTTTAAAACTGGGAATAAAGGGCACCTTTTACTTTTCGGCCATTTGGTTTTTAATCTCCGGAATTACCTTCATTTGGTATTTTACCCACATAGATGCCCAATGGGCAATTTGGTGGTTTCTTGGCAGCACTGCACCTTTGGTTATATACTTTTACATTTGGTTTACCTTAATATTAAAGGATCCAAAAAAATACGCCAACCATACTATGGCGATGAGGATGAACAAAATTTCTTCCAGTGTTTTAAACTTTTTCTTCATCTATTACTATTTCGCCCAATAACTGTGTCTATTTTTAGATTTCAATGCCAAAAGTCTCCTATATAATTGCTATTTGAACCTAATATATTTACAAATGGTCAAGGCAAAAAAAGATATTCATTATATTGCTCCAAAATAAAAATCAACCTATGTCCAATAATAGTGTCATCAAGGGATTGTGTTCCCTAGTATTTGCAACGCTCCTATTAGGAGCCTGCACCAGTAGACCCGAAGAGCCAAAAGTACTCGTTTTTTCCAAAACAGATGGGTATTATCATGAATCCATTCCGGAAGGAATTCAGGCCATCACCGAATTAGGTAAACAAAATGACTTTTTGGTAGAAAGCACCAAAAATGCTGATATGTTTACCGAAGAATTATTGAAAGAATACAGCGCTGTAATCTTCTTAAATACTACCGGTGATGTATTAAATAACAACCAACAAGCTGTATTTGAACGCTACATTCAAGCTGGAGGCGGGTTTGTAGGAATCCATGCTGCAGCTGATACCGAATACGACTGGAATTGGTATGGTAAAATGGTCGGTGGCTATTTTGTAGACCACCCAGGAATAAACGACCCACATCCCAATGTACAACAAGGGGATTTGGACGTCATAGATAGGACCAACCCAAGTACGTCATTCCTTCCTGAAAAATGGACAAGAACAGATGAGTGGTACAGTTACAAAAATTTAAATCCGGACGTCAATGTTTTAATAACATTGGATGAAAGCAGCTATCAAGGCGGCGAAGACATGGGAGAGCACCCTATAGCTTGGTACCATGAATACGATGGAGGTCGTGCTTTCTATACTGGCAGTGGCCATACAAAAGCCTCTTATAAAGAAGAGCTATATTTAAAACACGTACTCGAAGGTATAAAGTACGCCATCGGAGACAATAAAATACTGGACTACTCCAGTGCGCAAAGCAAAATAGTACCTGATGCTGACCGTTTTGAAAAGGTAAACTTAGTGGTAGGAGAATTCAAGGAGCCTACTGAAATGACCATTTTACCTAATCTTGATGTTTTAATCTCTCAAAGAAGAGGTGAAAATCATGCTTTATAAAAATGGTGCCACCGAAACAAATAAAATAGCCCACCTTGATGTTTACTGGCAAACAGATGTGCCTAAAGTAAATGCGGAAGAGGGGCTTATGGGAATACAAGCAGACCCAGATTTTGCAAACAATCATTGGGTTTACGTTTTCTACAGCCCAATCGATGAATCCGTTAATAGACTTTCCCGCTTTAAGTTTGAAAATGACGAGTGGAAAATGGATACAGAGCAGGTAATCCTACAGTTTTATTCTCAAAGAGGTATTTGCTGTCATACAGGAGGTTCTATCGCTTTCGATAGCAATGGATTATTGTATGTTTCAGCAGGAGACAACTCGACTCCTTTCAACCAACCCAACCAGGAATATACCTTGAAAGGTTATGGTCCTTTAGACGATAGGCCAGGTTTTGAACAGTACGATGCGGCCAGGTCCTCAGGAAATACCAATGACCTCAGAGGTAAAATCCTTCGAATAAAAGTAAACGAAGATGGATCTTACAGTATTCCTGAAGGAAACCTTTACCCTGAAGGAACGGATAAAACCAAACCTGAAATCTATGTACAAGGAAACCGTAACCCTTATAGGATTACAGTCGATCAGAAAACAGGCTTTTTGTATTGGGGTGAAGTTGGTCCTGATGCAAGAGAAGACCAATTTGGAGTAAGGGGTTCTAAAGGATATGATGAAGTAAACCAGGCAAAAAAAGCAGGTTACTTTGGCTGGCCTTTCTTTGTAGGTAACAATTACCCTTACACAGCTATTGATTTTAATACAGGTGAAAGTAAAAACACTTTCGATCCGGCCAAGCCAATTAATAACTCTAGAAACAACACCGGTATTAATGAATTGCCTCCTGCACAACCAGCATTTATATACTACCCTTATGACGAATCAGAAGAATTCCCTGAAGTAGGAACAGGCGGTAGGAATGCCATGGCAGGTCCTGTGTACTATTCCGATCTTTATCCTGATGGTGGTGGATTGCCAAGCTATTATGACGGCAAGCTGTTTATTTATGATTGGATAAGGGGTTGGATAAAAGTAGTAACCATGGATCAAAATGGGGATTACCTAAAAATGGAACCCTTCATGGAGGGAGTAAGGCACAATGCCCTTATCGACATGGAATTAGGTCCGAATGGTAAACTTTATCTTTTGGAATATGGTAAAGGCTGGTTTAGCGCCAATGACGATGCTGCCCTCTCTGTTATTAATTATAACCCAGGCAACAGGGCGCCGGTAATCGCCTCAATCACTGCAGACAAAACCTCTGGTAGCCTTCCATTGGAAGTAAAATTAACGACATCAGTAAAAGACCCTGAAAACGATGCATTAAACTATGTATGGGATTTGGGAAATGGTGAAACAATGGAGACCAAAGTTCCTGAGCTTTCTCATACTTTTGACAAAGTGGGGGATTATGATATCTCTGTAACTGTCTCAGATACTGGAAACAAAACGGTTAAAAGCCAAACCATCAATGTATATGCTGGCAATATTGCACCTAGTATAAATGTAACATTTGAAGGCAACGGAAGCTTTTACTTCCCTAATGAAAAAGTAAACTATGAAGTAACGGTCAATGACCCGGATGATCCGTCAGCTGGAGAAGATCTTTCTTCACTTTACCTTTCTGCAGATTATATCGAAGGTTTTGACAAAGCGGAAGCAGCCTTAGGACACCAGGTAATGTCTGAAGCCATGGCAGGAAAAAGCCTTATGGAATCTCTTACTTGTAAAAGCTGTCACCAAATCGATGGCAAATCAGTAGGCCCTGGTTATACTGATGTTGCTAAGAAATATGCCGATTCACCAGGAGCAGTGGACAAATTGATAAATAAAATCATTAAAGGTGGTTCTGGCGTTTGGGGAGAAACAATGATGCCTGCTAACCCAACCTTAAAAGAAGGAGATGCAAGAAAAATTGTAGCCTTTGTCCTTTCGCTAAATGGATTGGAAAACCAAGAGCCATCCCTACCTGCCTCAGGTCAACTGGATCCACTTCAATGCAAAAAAGTGGTCAATAATGGTGTCATGCTATTGAATGCGAGCTTTACAGACAAAGGAGGGAGCAATATCAAGCCGCTTAGTACTTCTACCACTGTATTCCTTAGAAACAGTAATATTAATTTAGGAGAACTTGATGACTACTTTGGTTATAACATCGGCAATGAAAATGGTCAGCAGACTTTATCCTCTCCTTTAGGTCAAGGTTATTTTACGCTTAAAAACATTGACCTTACAGGTTTGGAAGGAATTAATTTTAAAGTAAGCTCTTTACGTCCTTTTGACTATGGCTATCAATTAGAAGCCCGGTCTGGTAGTTCCGAAGGAAAAGTTATCGGTCAGGTAGTAATCAGAAAAAATGCGGAAGAAAGCATGAACACACAAACCATAGCGTTGAAGTTCAATGATGATGTAACTGCAGATTTTCAAGACCTTTATATAGTAACAGAAGCACTTAATGAAGAAGAATCAGTAAGTATGAGTATTTTATCTATGGAAATGATAAGTAAATAATTCATCATCTGAATAAATATTAAAGGCCTGTAAATTATGTATTTACAGGCCTTTTTTTTGCCCAAATAGGGCAATCAAAATGACTATTTCATTGGAACCTTCTTAACGCCTGGTAAGCTGAACATACCATCTACCCATCACTGAGTTCAAATTCATTCCCATTTGCTCGGAAAACTTTACAATGCCATAGCCTTTAGCATAGTACACCGTTTTGATTTCATTTGGCAACATTGAATCCTTGAAAGTGAATTTTAGCACATTATTGTACAATTGGCCAGCACTTTGAAAGCCTTCAACCGCTGTTATGACAGCACTGTCATCTCGGGAAGTTTCAGTAACAAAATCATAAGTTGAGGATTTAACCGAAACACCATTGGTATTGGTAACAGTAAGTCTTAGGTTATAGCCATCCTCCGAGATGCCCGACCCTTGAATGTCCACCATTAAGTGAAGAGGCGAAAAAGAGGTATTGTATTGAACCGAAAAATAATAACTTCCAAAAGTATTCCCACAATCATCTTCCACTATGTTTTCATGATAGAATGAGTCTTTACTACTCAAGATTAGGGTTTGTTGGATTTCGTTGGAATCAATTATCGTCTGGTTTCCAATAGTGTCTTTTACTGCCCATTCCTTAATATTAGTCAGTCTTCGTTCCAATTCTGGAATGTCTAAACAAGGCTCTTCTACACAACCGGCAAAAATCAATAAGAGAGCGCAAAAGTTAATTCTCTTCTTTAACTGTGAATTTTTCATCGTTGGTCATTATAATTTGAATTAAACCCAGCTCTTTAGAGAAAAAAACCTTCTCAGGATTAATTATTTCAGCATCCGAATCATTGGATACGGCTTGATAAACATTGTCGTATTCTTTTTCACCAAGGGTCAATTTTTCCCATTCAGGAGGTGTACTCAGGTCTATTTCAAAAAATAACTGTTTATCTCAACTGACATAAATGGATTATACGCCAAAGGAAAAACAGTCAGGTTGATGGTTAACTCTGGAACATCACTTTCAAGAATAGTGGTAAGTGTTTCATAGGTGAAATAATCATCTCCGGCATGATAAGTTTCAGACTTTTGAAATTTGGTGTCCTTATTGCTAACTTTCAAATCAAATTCAAAACCATTGGAATGGCTAAAGGCAATCCTTTCACCTGCTAAGTAGGGAATGGTTTGCCGTTCTTCATTTGTCAATTCGAACTTTCCCCTTTCTTGCCCTTCAGGTATACAAGAACTCAGAAATAGCAATGCGATAAATGGGAATAATATTTTCATTATTAATGTCTTTCGGAGCGTATGGGATAAAATCCTTATTGAGTTGCCGATAAGTATATACCAGAATAATGCTACTGCGAATGTCCAAAACCAGACAAACAGCCATGTTTTTCATTGTCATTAACAGAACACTAATCTAAAGACGAAACGCGGCTAATATTTGTCCATTATTTCAACATTTTAATTTTTAGGCTGGGCTTTTTTCTTCGAAAATAATTGCCGCATACCAGATGACATAAATGCTAAAAGTGGAACACTGTTCCTAATTTTAAATTCATCCCAAAAGTTACTGTCGTTGTCCAGGAAGGATAAGATTTTCTCGGGCGAATTTTTCTTGAATAAACTGGAGAAAATTGCCCTACCAGTTGCCTTTTTTGAGAGCAACACATCAAGTAAGGTCCTGTCATACCAGGCATAAATGCTGTCTTTCCAAGTCAGACTGATTGCTGGAGATTGATTTAGTTTCAATTCATTTACAATTTGTGACACGTGCTTTTGTACAAACTGAAAAGTATAACCAGTACTGGCTTTCGTAAAACCACCAGCTGTCCCTATGTTGACAATTCTATGTTCCTCCTTTACCGTGGCGGAAAATTTGGCCAGAGACATGGGAATTACCCCAAATTCTTCATGTGTCAGCTCGTAGTGCTTGATTTTTAGCTCCTTCTCAATATACTCCTTAAGGGCCATCTGATAATCTTCCTTATCCAGGGTGCTTTCGCTAAATAGTGTGTATTCAATCAAGGCTTTCGTGTTACTTGTTGGCAATACATACATAAAGGTGGTGCCATTTGCTTGCTCCAACCTAAAATCCATCAAAGTCCCAATTTTCTCATTGAAAACGGGTGAGTCCGTTTGGATGAACCAACCCATGAAATGCTGTAGTAGGGTGTTTTGGGTATTCATTTCAGGATTAAACAAACCAGTAGAATTAAAAATATACTGCCCTGAATATTGTCCTTTTTCCGTTTCAAGAATGGCATTTCCATCTTTTACCT
The DNA here is from genome assembly GCF_000427295.1 of Cyclobacterium qasimii M12-11B. Lineage (GTDB taxonomy): Bacteria > Bacteroidota > Bacteroidia > Cytophagales > Cyclobacteriaceae > Cyclobacterium > Cyclobacterium qasimii. The sequence goes on from NZ_ATNM01000147.1 coordinate 105,941, forward strand.
TCATGTCCAGGATAGCCTCTGTTTTGAAGGTAACATTTTCAAAACTGGAAGCATGACCCAGAACTAGCGAGTAAAAATCACCAGCCTGAATCATTTTATATTTGTACTTTTTGAGTTCAAATGTTTTTGATACGTCTGGGGAAAAAATTGTAAGGTTTCCCAATGGTGATGAACAATAGGTTCAAATATTCCTGCACCTTTTTCCCAAAAACACCAGGTCCGATCATTGTCCATCTTTTCAACCTTATCAATGACCAGAACTCTTTTGCTTTGCAAGTCCTTATCCAACAGAAGCCTGTGCAATAAACTTAACCCTGCTAATCCTGAACCTGCGATGATATAGTCGTAATCTAGTTTCATGAATTGATATTTCTTGCCTTGAATGTTGAATAGGCAATCTCAGTTTTAATCCTTTTAAAACTGCTAAACACCTGAAATTGAAAACATGTTTAAACCTGAAGATATTTTTTGATTAAAATCAGAACGCAAATCAGCAATTGTTTAGCTTACTTCGTTTTCCAATTTCTCATTCATTTCAAAGGCATGAATATTATCCAATGTAATAAGGGTAATTTGGTCCATGGCTTCTTTCGTAAAATAAGCCTGATGTGAAGTAATCAACACATTTGGAAAACTATTTAGCCTCAGGATATAATCGTCCTGAATGATACTCTCTGACAAATCTTCAAAAAACAGCTTTTCTTCCTGTTCATAAACATCTATCCCCAAATATCCGATCTTTTTCTGTGCCAGACCATCAATGGCATCTGCTGTATTTATTAGCGCCCCTCGACTCGTATTAATGATCATTACACCGTCTTTCATTTTTGCCAGCGAACTTTTATTCACCATATGTTTGGTAGCAGGCATAAGCGGACAGTGCAAGGATAAAATATCAGATTGTTTGAATACTTCATCTATTGGCAAGTATTTCACGCCCATGGCAACCAACTCTTCTGAAACCGCAATATCATAGGCCAGGATTTTACAGCCGAATCCCTTCATAATCCTGCAGAAAGCTATTCCAATTTTTCCAGTTCCAACTACACCTACTGTTTTTCCATACAGATTAAATCCAATCAGATTTTTTAAGGAGAAATTACCTTCCCTCACCCGGTTGTATGCTTTATGGGTTTTTCTATTTAAGGTCAGAATCAATGCCACAGAGTGTTCTGCTACTGCTTCAGGTGAATAGGCGGGAACACGCACCACCTTTATGCCATGGTCTTTTGCAGATTGAAGGTCTACATTATTGAAACCTGCACAGCGCATGGCTATTAATTTAACACCATTTTTTGCTAAAATCTCGATGGTATCATTGTCCACTTTATCATTGACAAAAGCACAAACAACATCAAATCCAATGGATAAATTAGCCGTTGACTTATTGAGAGAAGTCTCAAAAAAGGAAAAAGTATATTCATACCTACTACTATACTTTTCAAAGTATTCTTGATCGTATGACTTAGTACTAAATACGGCAATTTTCATAGGCTTAATTTAAGTTTTGTTTCCACATATCATTTCCGTTACTAATTTACTAAAGCTACATGGATATAAGCCATTATAATTAACGTTTTATAGCTTCCTCACCTGATAAAAGAAATAAAATTTAAAGGTCCTATCCATAATTCTAGTCAAATGAAAGGTTACTCAGATTCAACCATGGACAGTAGATGCGATTTGGCCAATCACTACCTTTTATAAGTCGTTTTGTCAGTCTTGACAGGAAATCCTGTAGTTAATTGAATATAAGCCCGTAAATTCGGCCAAGTTGTTTATTTTTGTATTTCATTTTGGTGTTGGTTGGATTTTTGTACACTATCGACAGAACTGTTTAAGCCTTTCTGTCAAGTTAATTCAACCAAATCAGAAGGTAACTTATTTAAAATCAAATGGATATCAATTTCTATAAATACCAGGGAACAGGCAATGATTTCATCATGATCGATGGGAGATCATTTTCATTGGGTTCGGATCCAATCCCTTATATACAGCAACTTTGCCATAGGAAGTTTGGGATAGGTGCAGATGGGCTAATCCTAATCAAAGCACATGCGGATTATGATTTTGAAATGTGCTATTATAATGCCGATGGCTCACAAAGTATGTGTGGAAATGGTGCCAGGTGCGCGGTAGCTTTTTCTTCCTTTTTAGGCATAATTGATCGTACAACTTCTTTTTTGGCCATTGATGGTCCTCATACTGCTGAAATTTCCGGTAATAGCGTAGCTTTGAGAATGGGGGACGTGAAAGAAATAGAGTATATTGGTAAGGATTTCTTTGCGAATACCGGTTCACCTCATCACATGCGTTTTGTTAATGAAATCGAATCGTTTGATGTTGTTGGCACTGGAAGAGCAATCAGAAATGACAGTGAAAAATATCCTGAAGGCACCAATGTGAATTTTATTTCTGCCATATCGGCGGATACAATCATGGTTAGGACCTATGAACGAGGTGTAGAAGACGAAACCCTTTCATGTGGTACTGGCGTCACAGCTTGTGCTTTGGTATACGGAGAAATAGAACAAAAAATAAGATTAATATTCAAACGCCTGGTGGCAACCTTCAGGTGAGTTTTAATAAAATTGAAGATGGTAATTTTCAAGAGATAGTATTGACTGGTCCAGCTGAACAAGTCTTTAGTGGTACTATATCCGTCAATGTTCCATCTGATGCAGTTTAAGAATACAATTAATTAGCCTAAGAGAAAAAGTATTTAAATAATATGTTAGAATCAATAGCAAAAGGGTTAGCAAAAGTCTTCGGAACGAAATCCGACCGAGACATTAAAGCCTTAAGCCCTGTCGTAACCCTAGTTAATGCCGCCTTTGATCAATTGGCCAATATTTCTGATGATGAATTGAGAAATGAAACGACCAAAATCAAGGATGTGATCAATGAAGACCTCAAGTCATTTGATGACCGCATTTCTGAACTACGAATCGAAATAGACAAGTTAAATCCAGAAGAAGTACAGGCCAAGGATGCGCTATTCAACCAAATAGATGTTGTAGAGAAGGAAAGGGATGAAGCCCTGGAAGTAAGCCTTGAAAAAGTTTTACCAAGAGCCTTTGCAGTAGTTAAAGAAACAGCTCGCCGGCTAAAAGAAAACGGTGAATTGACCGTTACGGCCAATTTGCATGACCAAACAATGGCAGCTTCAAAAGACTACGTGGTTTTAGAAGGAGAGCAAGCCACTTGGAAAAATACCTGGACTGCTGCAGGAGTAGAAGTTACCTGGGCAATGGTTCATTATGATGTTCAGTTACTGGGTGGTGTTGCTTTACACAGAGGAAATATTGCTGAAATGGCAACTGGTGAAGGAAAAACATTGGTTTCTACTTTACCTGCTTACCTTAATGCCCTTGCGGGTAGAGGTGTTCATATTGTTACAGTCAACGATTATTTGGCCAAACGAGATTCAGAATGGAATGCACCAATTTTCGAATTCCACGGATTGAAAGTTGATTGTATTGACAAATACAAACCAAATTCTGAAGCCAGAAAAACGGCTTATCAAGCAGATATTGTCTATGGAACCAATAATGAATTTGGTTTTGACTACTTAAGAGACAATATGGCCAGGGATTCCAAAGACCTGGTTCAAGGCAAACATCATTTTGCCATGATAGATGAAGTCGATTCTGTCCTTATTGATGATGCCAGAACGCCGCTAATCATCTCAGGTCCAGTACCAAGAGGTGGTGAACATGAGTTTTACGAAATGAAACCCAGGGTTTCTACTTTGGTAGATGAGCAAAGAAAACTGGTTCAAAATTACTTGACAGAAGCTAAAAAGCTTATCAAAGAGGGCAATACTAAAGATGGGGGACTATCCTTGTTCCGAGCCTTTAGAGGACTTCCCAAGTACAAGCCATTGATCAAGTACCTCTCTGAACCGGGTGTTAGGGTAATCCTACAAAAAACAGAAAACCATTACCTTCAGGACAATAAGCGTAATATGCCTGAAGCAGATGAGCCGCTATTGTTTACCATTGATGAAAAATCAAACAGTGTAGACCTTACGGACAATGGTATTGAGGTTATTACCAAGAAGAATGAAAACAATAGCTTCTTTATCTTGCCAGACATTGGAATGGAAATAGCCGATCTGGAAAAAGATGAATCCATAGAAGACCACGAAAAACTGGTCAAAAAAGAGGAGCTCATTAAAGATTATGGGGTAAAATCTCAAAGGATTCATACAGTGAACCAGCTACTTAAGTCTTACTGTATGTTTGAAAAGGACACCGAATATATCTTGGTGGACGGAAAAGTAAAAATAGTAGATGAGCAAACTGGTAGGGTAATGGAAGGCCGTAGGTATTCTGACGGACTCCATCAAGCCATTGAAGCAAAGGAAAATGTAAAGGTTGAGGATGCTACCCAAACCTATGCGACCATTACTTTGCAGAATTATTTCAGAATGTACCATAAACTTTCCGGTATGACCGGTACTGCAGAAACAGAAGCAGGTGAGTTTTGGGAAATTTACAAGCTGGATGTAGTAGTAATCCCTACAAACAAACCCATACAACGAAAAGATCACCAGGACAAAGTATACAAAACAGTCCGTGAAAAATTCAATGCTGTAGTAGATGAAATCAACGAACTCACCGACGCCAACCGACCTGTACTAGTAGGTACAACATCGGTTGAAATCTCGGAACTACTCAGCAGGATGCTTACCATAAGAAAAATCAAGCACCAGGTGCTTAATGCCAAGCAACATGCGCGTGAAGCAGATGTTGTAGCAGAAGCTGGTAAAGCCAAAACCGTAACCATAGCCACCAACATGGCAGGTAGGGGTACGGATATTAAACTTTCCGCTGAATCCAAGGAAGCCGGAGGACTGGCAATTGTTGGTACAGAAAGACATGAATCCAGACGTGTTGACCGTCAGTTACGTGGTAGGTCTGGAAGACAAGGAGATCCGGGAACAACCCAATTCTTTGTGTCTCTGGAAGATAACCTCATGCGTTTGTTTGGGTCAGAGAGAATCGCCAAACTAATGGATCGAATGGGATTGGAAGAAGGCGAAGTGATTCAGCATTCTATGATTACCAAATCAATTGAAAGAGCACAACGTAAAGTTGAAGAAAACAATTTTGGTGTCAGAAAAAGACTGTTGGAGTATGATGATGTCATGAACAGCCAACGGGAAGTTGTTTATAGAAGAAGGAAAAATGCCCTGATTGGCGACAGGCTGGAGCTGGACATCCTTAATATTATGTATGACGTTTGTGAAGACCTCATTCAAATGGGCAAAACCACTGATGACCTGGATAACCTAAGGATGAACATTTTTAGTTCTTTGGGTATTGACCATCAGTTTACGGAGGCAGAGCTTAAGGAAAAGGACAATGTTACCTTGACCAAAATACTTTTCGACCAAGCCTATAAAAGCTATACCCGCAAGAACAATATCATTCTTGAAAGAGCTATTCCAATTCTTAAGGATGTACAAAAAAATAGAGGGGCAACTGTTAAGGAAATAATGGTGCCGATATCAGATGGCATCAAGCAAATAGGTGTTGTCATCAATTTGGAATCTACTATTAACAATGAAGGTAGGGACCTTATTAGAGCCATAGAAAAAACAGTAACACTAGCCATAATCGATCAGAACTGGAAAGAACATCTAAGAGACATGGATGATCTGAAACAATCGGTTCAAAATGCTGTTTATGAACAAAAAGATCCATTGTTGATTTACAAATTCGAAGCTTTTGAAATGTTCAAACGCTTCCTTGGTAAGCTTAACGATGATATCGTCTCCTTTATATCCAAGTCTGACCTGCCCAAACAAGATCCTGATCAGGTGAAAGTCGCACAAAGTCAACAAGTATCAGAACCAAGAGTAACAGCATCCAAAGAGGAGGCAGGCAACACCCTTGGAAATCAAAGTGGACAAAGAGCGGCAATTGCCAACAGCAGACCAGCAGTGAGCAAAGATCCTGTAAAACCCAGGAAATCTGACAAGGTGTATGGTCGAAATGACCGTGTCACTGTAAAGTATGCCAATGGTAACATGAAGAAGGATGTTAAATATAAAAGTGTAGAAGAGGATATTTCTGATGCTAAGTGTGTGATAATCGAAGATTAAATACCTTTATCATGTTTAAAAAACTAAATGTATACCTATTGTCATTGCTTGTTTTAAGCAGCTGTGGCATCATCAATATCCGGAAAAGCGGTGGAAACATCGATCGGTACAACAATTATACGGAAGACCTCGAAGAGAGTAGGGTACAGTTTGCAGAACTACCTGAACCAGAAAGTTTTTCTGGAGAAAGTAGTAGTGCTTCTGCCATTGACTCAGACCTCAATAGGAGAATAAATCAAATCGCTCAGGCAAACAACAAAGAATTGTTTGCCAATGGCTTTACTATATTGATTTACAGTGGTGTAGATAGAGAAAAGGCTTTTGAAATCAGAAATGAAGCCTATTCGGAATTTCCAAAAACCCAAACCTATATGGAATACGAACAGCCTAGGTATTTGGTAAAAGTTGGCCGCTTTATTAATAAAATTGAAGCATTGGCCACTTATGAAAAAATGAATATTGTGTTTCCAAACTCCCGTATTATTAAAGGGCGGTTTATGAAATTCACTGAAGAAAATAAAGAAGGAGAAAATATTAACGATGTTGAAAGATAAAATACACCAGCTATCCGAAAAATATAAATCGGAAGTTATTGCCGCAAGAAGACATTTACATGCCAACCCAGAGTTATCCTTTCAGGAAACAAATACAGTGGCATTCGTTGAAGCGAAATTACGTGAATTTGGCTTGACCAATATCGAGTCCAAAGCAGAAACAGGTCTTGTTGTAATCATTGAAGGTAAAAACCCAAGTAAAAAGGTAATTGCCTTAAGAGGGGATATGGATGCCCTTCCTATTGTTGAAGCCAACGATGTTTCTTATAAATCTACAAACCCTGGAGTAATGCATGCCTGTGGGCACGATGCGCATACTTCATCCCTTTTGGGTACAGCAAGGATACTGAATGATTTAAAGGATGAGTTTGAAGGTACCATAAAATTGCTTTTTTCAACCTGGAGAGGAAAAAATTCCTGGGGGAGCATCTATGATGATTAAAGATGGGGGCGCTTCAAAACCCATCTCCTACGGCTATTATTGGTCAACATGTAATGCCTTTTATTCCTGTTGGAAAAGTAGGTTTTAGAAAAGGCATGTACATGGCCAGTGCAGATGAATTGTACCTTAAAGTTAAAGGAAAAGGTGGTCATGGTGCCATGCCAGAAACCATAATAGATCCCATCTTGATCAGTGCCCATATTTTGGTAGCATTGCAGCAAGTAGTAAGCAGAAAAGCTGACCCGAAAACCCCTTCAGTGCTTTCATTTGGAAGAGTTATAGCTGAAGGTGCTACCAATGTTATACCAAATGAGGTAAACATTGAAGGTACTTTCAGGACATTGAATGAAGTTTGGCGAAAAGAAGCACATGGTCACATGGTCAAAATAGCCAAAGGCATCGCTGAAGGTATGGGTGGTGAAGTTGAATTTGAAATTCGTAGCGGTTACCCATTTCTTAAAAATGAGCCTGAATTGACGCAAAGAGCAATCGATGCAGCAGAGGCTTACCTGGGCAAAGAAAACGTGTTAGATCTTGACATTTGGATGGCTGCAGAGGATTTTTCTTACTATACGCAAGAAATTGACGGCTGTTTCTACAGGTTAGGTACAAGAAATGAAGCAAAAGGAATCGTTTCTAGCGTACATACACCAACATTTGACATTGATGAGGATGCTTTAGGCCTAAGTACAGGTTTAATGGCCTTTATAGCCCTGGAAGAATTAAAACATCAATAACCATTAGTTAGCAATGAAAAAATCATTTTTGACAGCCTTTCTTGTTGGCGTAATTGTCCTCAATTCATTCGGCTGGGGCCTAACGGGCCATAGGGTGGTAGGAGAAATAGCCTCCTATCACCTTAGCAAAAAGGCTGCAAAAAGCATTGAAGAACTACTCGGACCAGAGTCACTGGCCATGGTTGCCAACTGGATGGATGAAATAAAATCAGATCCATCTTATAACCGTCTAAATTCCTGGCATTATTTGACTGTTAAAACCGGTCAATCCTATGACCCAAGTATTCAGGAAAAATCCGGAGATGCTTATGGCAAGACAAAAATGATTATCGCTGCACTTAAAAACGGCGAAATAGACAGAGAAGAAAAGAAAGCCTATCTTAAAATGCTTGTTCATTTGGTAGGTGACCTTCACCAACCACTTCATGTTGGAACTGGAGATGACAGGGGCGGAAATGATGCAAAAGTCACCTATTTCAATCAAAACACCAACTTACACACCGTTTGGGACTCCAAAATTATAGATGGTAAAAATCTTAGCTATACTGAACTCTCCCAACACCTTAACAGAAGAGCTACCAAGAGCCTGATTCTGGAGTATCAAAACAACCCAATGGAAGATTGGTTGCAAGAGGCTGTGGATTTACGTCCGATCATATATGATCTTCCTGACAATAAACGATTGTCCTATTCCTATGGGTACCATACTTACCCCATTATCGAAACTCGCTTACTAGCAGGAGGAATTCGACTAGCGGGTATATTGAACGATATCTTTAAATAGCCTATAATCATCAGTTACCTGCAGCCAAAACGGCCAGGTCAATGGTTTCAGGCTGATAGTCATTGAGCGAAATGGCACAGGAGGCCAATGTTGCACCAGTTGTCATCACATCGTCTACCAAAAGTATTCTCTGACCTTTAATTTCTGAGGTAGAACAGGCCTCAAATACCGCTGAAACATTTTCCCAACGTTCAATTCTCGATTTATTCGTTTGTGTTTCTGTAGGCCGTTTTCTTAACAGAAACACCTTACAATCAATTTCCAGTGCTTCAGCAATACCTTTTGCAAACTGTTCACTTTGATTGTATCCCCTAATTTCTTGCTTTCTTATATGCAAAGGCACGGGCACTACATGGCTCCAATTATTCATGAAACCATTCTCTTTCAAGAGGTATCCATAATGTAGTCCCAAAACCCTTGCCAGCTCAGGTTTGTTCTTGTACTTAATTTGGTGGAGAAGTTTTTGACTGAAACCCTTTTTGGAAAACCTCAGGTAAGACATCACCATTTCAACAGGGGCAAGGCCCAGAAGTTTGATTTTTAAATCATTTTCCTTAGGAATTAGGTGATAATTGGTCACTGGCAGCTGGGAAACGCAAATTTTACACAGTTGCTCTTCAAAAGGAAACAAACTACGTTTGCACAAACAACATGTTTCTGGCAGTACAAGAGATAAAAAATCTTCCCAATATTTGAAACGCATACCTAAAATGGGTTGTTTATAATTGACGAGCCATTTTACCTGCTATATTTGTAATCAAATGGCCTGTATCAATTTATAGAAAAATTTCAATTAATGAAATCAGCTGGAATACAGAACAGATAAAAAACATAAAATAAAATGGCTTTGCTAAAAAAAGACCTGGATTTAGAAAGAAGATGGTCAAAACTTCTAACTGGATTACAGGATATATTTGGAAAAAAACCCTCCGATCTAAATGCCGTATTGTTTATAATAGGGGTACAGGAACTTGGAAAAGGACCACACAATTTCTCAAAAGAAGAGAAACAGGATTTAATGCACATTGCGGTATGTAAAGTATTAAGTTTCTCGGGGTTCTACTCTTTAGATTTTATTGACCAAGACGGTTGGCCACATTGGAAGTTACTAAAGAAACTACCGCATTTAGACAGTGCTGAGCAAGAAAAGATGTTAAAAATCCATGTTTTGGATTACTTTGAAGATGAATTTGAAATAGATATTAAATGAAGATAATATCCTACAATGTAAACGGAATTAGGGCAGCGTTAAAAAAAGGCTTTGCTGACTGGCTAGCAACTGAAAACCCTGATGTAATCGGGTTACAAGAGGTAAAGTCAATGGCTAACCAAATAGATGTTTCTATTTTCGAAGACTTGGGTTACCATGTTTACTGGTACCCAGCAGTAAAGAAAGGATACAGTGGAGTAGCCATTTTAAGCAAACAAAAACCTGAAAACATCGAGTATGGAATGGGGATGGGAGCTTATGATGATGAGGGAAGGACAATAAGGGCAGATTATGGAGACTTTTCATTCTTATGTGCATATTTCCCCTCTGGAACTACAGGAGGGATAAGGCAGGAGTTTAAATACGCTTTTCTTGATGATATCTATGGCTACACTCAGGACTTGATAAAACAAAGACCCAACCTTATATTAAGTGGGGATTACAATATATGTCACAAACCGATAGATATTCATAATCCCATAGCCAACAAAAAGACATCTGGTTTTCTTCCAGAAGAGAGAGCATGGATGGATAAATTCACTTCCACTGGTTTTGACGACAGTTTCAGGTTATTAAACCAGGAACCTGACCAATACAGCTGGTGGAGCTACCGTGCCAATGCAAGGGCCAATAATAAAGGCTGGAGAATAGATTATCACATGACCACTCCACCGATGAGCGCTAAAGTAAAAAAGTAAACATTTTACAAGGAATTCATCATTCTGATCATTGTCCAGTAGTAGTAGAAGTTTAGAGAATAACAAAATAAAGTCGTGGTAAAAGCCAAATAAATCGATGAAATCAATAAAAATTTCCATTCCATCTTTGATTGAAAATATTACTATCGTTGAGAGTTTTATTGATAATGCCAGAGAGAAGTTTCAGATTAACGATGATATCTATGGCAATATCATGATTTCGGTAACGGAATGTGTGAACAATGCCATTGTGCATGGTAATAAGATAGACAAAAACAGACTCGTCAAATTAGAACTTATTTTCTTAGATGATCAGATAAAATTCATTATTGAAGATGAAGGGGATGGTTTTGACCATAACCACCTCAATGATCCAACTTCTTTAGAAAATTTAGAAAAGTCAGGAGGTAGGGGAGTATTCATTATGAAACATTTATGTGATGAAGTAGAATTTGAGAACGAAGGCAGAAAGATTACCCTCACTTTTTATATGAATTAAAATGGCTATTAATTTCTTTGAAGAAGAAATAAAATCATCCTTAACCAGTAAAAGAATGGTAAAGGAATGGATCAAGCAAATTGCAGGCAATAAAGGGTTCAAGATTGTGACTTTGAATTACATTTTTTGCACAGATGAATATTTATTAGATATAAATATCAACTATCTGAACCACGACACTTATACTGATATAGTCACCTTCGACCAATCTGAGAAAGAAACTGAAATTGAAGGGGATATTTACATAAGTATTGACAGAGTAAAAGAAAATGCTAATAACCAACAAACGGAGTACAAAGAGGAGCTTTTAAGGGTGTTGGCCCACGGGCTTCTACATCTTTGTGGTTATAAGGACAAAACCAAGTTGGACAAAGCAGAAATGAGAAACGAAGAAAATCTTTCCCTCTCATTGTTTCCAACAGCAACTGTTCCACGTGGAACAGTAAAATGAAATCATTAAATCAAAGACAAGTGTTCCACGTGGAACACTAGATAAAACGAATATGTTTCCAATATACGATGTAATAGTAGTAGGTGCAGGACATGCGGGTTGCGAAGCAGCTCAAGCAGCAGCAAAGATGGGGTCATCCGTTTTATTGTGTACCATGAACATGAACACCATTGCTCAGATGTCATGCAACCCAGCAATGGGTGGAGTCGCCAAAGGGCAAATAGTAAGAGAAATTGATGCACTAGGAGGTAAGTCAGGGATAATATCCGACAAATCTACAATACAATTTAGAATGCTAAACAGGTCTAAAGGACCAGCAATGTGGTCTCCTCGAAGTCAAAATGACAGAATGCGTTTCGCCGAAGAATGGAGACTAGCATTAGAAGCCACTCCAAACCTTGATTTTTGGCAAGAAATGATCACTGGCCTTATTGTAAAAGATGGGAGAATCAAAGGGGTTAAAACAGGGCTTGGTATAGAAATAAGAAGCAAGTCTGTTGTTTTGACCAATGGAACATTCTTAAATGGAATAATCCATATTGGAGAAAAGAAGATGGGAGGAGGCAGAACTGGAGAAAGTGCTTCCAAAGGAATAACTGAAGACCTTATTGAAATTGGGTTTGAATCAGGAAGAATGAAAACAGGAACACCGCCTAGAGTAGACGGTAGAAGCCTTAATTATTCTTTAATGGAAGTACAGGAAGGTGATGAAAACCCAGAAAAATTCTCCTATTCCGATGAAACAACTCCGATTAAAAATCAGAGAAATTGCTGGATTACCTATACAAATAAAGAAGTACATGAAACACTAGAGACAGGTTTTGACAGGTCTCCAATGTTTAATGGTAGAATACAGGGCTTAGGTCCAAGATACTGTCCATCCATAGAGGATAAAATCAATCGTTTTGCTGAAAGAGAAAGACATCAGATATTTGTGGAGCCAGAAGGGTGGAATACAGTAGAGATATATGTCAATGGTTTTTCTACATCTCTCCCTGAAGATGTACAATACAAAGCCATTAGGAAGATACAAGGTTTTGAAAATGCTAAAATGTTCAGGCCTGGTTATGCGATTGAATATGATTTCTTTCCACCAACACAGCTGAAATTAACACTTGAAACAAAGCTAGTAGAAAACTTATACTTTGCTGGGCAGATCAACGGTACAACAGGTTATGAAGAAGCAGCAGCTCAAGGCCTCATGGCAGGAATAAATGCTCATAACAAAGTAAAAGAAAAAGAACCTTTCATACTTAAAAGGTCTGAAGCCTATATAGCAGTTCTAATTGATGACCTAATTAACAAAGGCACAGAAGAACCCTATAGGATGTTTACCTCCAGGGCAGAATTCAGATTGTTACTCAGACAAGACAATGCAGACTTAAGATTGACACCTTATGGCTATAAATTGGGTTTGGCAAATGAGAAAGAATACCTGCAAACATTAGCCAAAGCAGAGAAAACAGAGGAGTTAACCAAAAAGCTAGAGAAGTTCAGGTTATCACCAGACGAAGCAAATATTGGATTGGAAGGTCTAAATACAGCACTTATCAAAGAGAAGATAACCGTTGAAAAACTATTGAAAAGACCCAATATAGGTTTACAAGATATTATAAATATCAGTGATTTACTTAAAGAGGAGACAATAGAATATTCCAATGCTGTAAAAGAGCAAACTGAGATTCTTATTAAATACAAGTCTTACATAGATAAGGAAAGACAAATGGTAGAAAAAATAAGTAGCATGGAAGATCTACAAATTCCAGCTACAATTGAATATGCTAATATGAAAGCACTTTCAGCTGAAGGAAGACAGAAATTAGCTAAAATTCAACCACAGACAGTTGGACAAGCATCAAGAATAAGCGGAGTATCACCAGCAGATATGTCAATACTTACCATTTATTTAGGAAGATAACATGTACGAAAGGTTAACCAAATGTCCACTATGTAAAAGTGAACAGTTTATTAATCATCTTGTAGTAAAGGACCATGCCATAAGCAAGGAGTCATTTATCATATGTGAATGCCAAAATTGTAAGGTATGGTTTACCAATCCTAGACCGACTGAGGAGAACATAGCGACCTATTACGACAATCCAAGCTATATTTCCCATCAGGACAAAAGTAAAAACATCACAGATTTAGTTTATAAGGCAGTCAGAAAGTATACCTTAAACCAAAATTAAACTGGATCAATGCAAGACAAAGTTCCAAAGGTAGAATGCTTGATTACGGCTGTGGGGTAGGGCTATTCGTAAAAGCATGTACCAACGATGGCTGGGAAGCTTATGGAATGGAACCCAATGAGAAAGCCGCTACATTTGCTATTGATAACAATGGTATAGATATAATTCCTGACTTCAAAAGTCTTGAGAAGAAAAAGAAATTCGATGTCATTACACTATTTCACGTATTGGAACACGTACATAAGTTGAATAAAACCATCGATATCTTACTGAATAGACTTAAGAAACGAGGTACCTTATTCATCGCAGTTCCCAATAGGGATTCACTCGATGCAAGTACATTTAAAGAGAATTGGGCAGCATTGGATGTACCAAGACACTTGTACCACTTCAATCCTAGCTCAATGGAGTACCTCACAGATAAACACAACTGTAGGATAGTCGATACAATACCGATGAAATTTGATAGTTATTATGTCTCCCTATTAAGCCATCAATATATAGGTACAAAAAACAAATACATAGAAGCTATTAAATCAGGATACAATTCCAATAAACAGGCCAAAAATAATAGCAATAACTATTCAAGTTTGCTATTCGTGATTAAAAAGAAATGAACAAGATTTTCCATAAAATAGCATACGTTTTAATAGCACTTACATTGATATCCTGTGCAAAACAAAGTTCTCCTATGGGCGGACCAAAGGATGAAACAGCACCAATACTATTGTCATCAAGTCCTAAAAACGAAAGCAAAAACATCAAACCAAAGGAAATTAACCTGGAATTTGATGAATATGTGAAACTTGAAACTCCTTCCCAATCTATTATAATTACTCCAAAAGTAGAAAAAGATAAAGTAGAATTTTTAGCCGTTAAAAATAGGGTGCTAATAACCCTAAACCAGGAGCTAGAAGATAGCACAACTTATGTCTTTAACTTTCAAAAAAGCATTCAGGACATTGCAGAAAGTAATCCAGCAGAAAGATTAAAACTTGTGTTTTCTACAGGTTCAACCATAGATAGTCTTACAGTATCTGGTAAAGTAGATTATTGGTTTCCCAAAGCCAAAGAGGATTATGAAGACTTATTGGTAGGTTTATACATAGACCAAGACACATTAGACCTATTCAGTTCAGCACCTTATTATATAGCACAGGTAGATACAGCAGGTAAATTTGAGATAACAAATATAAAGGCTGGAACCTTTAGGGCATATGCCTGGTATGATGACAATAATTCTTTAAAAACTGAATACCGAAGTGAACCTTATGGATTCATTTCTGAACCAATAGAAGTAAACAAAAACTTAGAAGACCTACAAATTAACATTAATAGGGCAGATTTGAGTCCATTAAAAATCAACAGGTCTTCCAATTCAGGAAGTAATTTCGATATCATCCTAAGTAAAGAACTGGCCAATTATGAGGTTACCCATGAGGATAAAAACTCAAAGTTATACTTCAGATTAAAGGAAAATAACTTGAGGTTTTACCATACTGATTTAGTCAATGACAGTACCCAAATTAGATTACAATTGGCAGACTCAGTAGGAGTAGTAGTTGATACCACTTTGTATGCTCGATTTGAAGAAAGCGAAAGAAGCAAAGAAAAACTTGAAGTTAGCTCTAAGGGATCCATCAAATTCACAGACACCATAAAAGCAAAACTTGGCTTTAATAAACCACTGCTTCAAATCAATTATGATTCGCTGTATATGATGTATGATACTGCCAGCATTATACCGATAACACCTTCCATGCTATTCTTAACAGATAGCACAGGTAGCAGAACAGAACTTAATATTTCCATACCCATAAATGATTCGATCCCTTTTGAGAAATACAAATTAGTAGCAGCGGATTCTACCTTTAAGGATGTAGAAAACCTCTTCAATGAAAAGCAATTTGAAGCTACATTCAACCGTCTTAAAAAAGACAATTTGGGGGATGAAATAAGTGGTACTATAGATACAAAAGAAGGCCCAATAATGGTTCAATTATTGGATAACAAGGGAACCGTAGTAACCGAACAATACCTTGAAGGAACAAACAAATTTAGCTTCACAAAACTAGAGGCAACAAATTATCAGCTACAAGCATACATAGATAGGAACGGGAACAAGGCTTGGGATCCAGGCAACATAAATTTAAAAAAGCAACCGGAACCTATCTACTATTTCATGGATCAGGAAACCAAAAGCAAAGAGCTCATCTTAAGGGGAAAATGGACGCTAAATAAGCAAGTAATCTACAAAAGGAGAGAGTCAGGCCTACTTGTTAACAAAACTGAAGATGAGAATCCGGAAATAGAGGGATTACCACTTAATGTTTTAGAAATTACTGAAGATTATTTATTAAACAATTGATTAATAGGTATTTATATAAAATTTAAGGGAATATGAATTCTGTTGATAAGCCAAAATTAAAAGTGGATAAGTATATAGATACCTGTTTATATCAACATCCAAAATTGGGATTAATAACAATTTTTATCAACATCTCATTCTTGTGGGGATAACCATCTACTTGTACACATTTATCCACATAGATACCAACCGAATACTTATACCCAATTAAAATACACCATTTATACACACAAATTACTTGAATGAAATTATCCATCACAAGGTCAATAACTTAGCTATAAAAAACCATGTGGGTAAGAAGTGCATAAGTATCTAATTACCTGTACAGGAAAGTGAGTAATTATTTTAAGACTAGTTTACCAACATATCCACTCTATAATAATAACAATAGCTTTTTTAATTTATGAAAATCCTAAAATAAATAAGGTGTGTATAAACGTTCAACCTTAAATTTTCAATCCAGCTTTAAATTGAAAATTTCACCTTTCTTTTCAAGACGCTTTTTTCAAATTCCAATCCCAGATCAACTATCTTCAGAATACGTTATTTTTAAATAATTAGAAGGTTAAATTTTAATTGATTACAATTCTATTCGTTAATTCTTAAAAGCTTTAAATGATAAAAAATAAGATTAAGGGTTTTGGCTTTCAAATTTTTTTTAGAATAAGTAATCAAACCCTAAACTTTAAAATCTCCTTTGATACTTTAATTGAATTCTCAAATGCCCTAAAAGACGATTTTGCCACTTTAAAAATTTTTTAAGAGGATCCTTCTGGTTTAAAACAAATATCCCTTTTATCATTTTATCGATAAAAACAAAGACTGAACTTTCTAAGTTGCTTGTTACAAACTGCTTAAATCTTGCAAATTTATTATGCATGCATAATTATTTTTATTAAATTGAAGGCGATAGAACAAATGAAAAAGGAAGAAACCATAGATTTTCAAATTAAATCCTGTTGGCATTCAATCTCTAGAATGTATAACCAAAAAGCGACTATGGAAGGAATTACAACTTCCATGGGGTTTGTGCTTATAAACATACATTCTACCGAAGGAACAGCTGCTACTAAAATTGCGCCCAAAATGGGTTTGGAATCAAGAAGTCTTACAAGACTATTGAAGACCATGGTAGAAAAAGGGTTGATAGTGAAAATTCCTGATTTGGAGGATAAACGATCTGTTAAGGTTTATTTAACAGAAAAAGGGAAACAAAAAAAAGCCGCAGCAGTAAGTACTATTAAGGAGTTTAACGTAAAACTTCGTGAAAATCTAACCGAAGAAGAGTTTGGTGCTTTTTTTGCGCTATTTAGAAAAATTAATACGGTGATAGATGAACTCCAGAAACCGTAGAGCAATCAGAAATATTCAATAACAATAAGCAAATATATAACCAATGAAAAAAAGCATAAAAAAAGTTGCCGTTTTAGGCTCCGGAATTATGGGGTCCAGGATTGCTTGTCATTTCGCCAATATTGGGATTGAAGTGTTGCTTTTGGATATAATTCCTAAAGCCCCAAATGATAAAGAAGCAAAGAAAGGTTTAACTATTGAAAGCAAGGAGGTAAGAAACAGAATTGTTAACGATGCCTTAAAAAGCACCCTTTATTCTAAACCGTCTCCTATTTACGACAAGGAATATGTGAAAAGGATTACTACAGGTAATTTTGACGATGACTTGCCAAAAATCAATGCTTACGACTGGGTAATAGAGGTAATCGTTGAGAACCTTGAGATCAAACAAGGTCTATATGAAAAAGTAGAAAAATACCGTAAACCAGGAACACTCATTACTTCCAATACATCAGGCATACCTATTCATTTGATGAGTGATAATAGGTCCCAGGACTTTCAGGAATGTTTTGCAGGAACCCACTTTTTTAACCCTCCGAGATACCTACGATTATTTGAAATTATACCAGGACCTAAGACCAAGCCAGAAATCATTGATTTCTTAATGGATTATGGGGATAGGTTCCTTGGTAAAGAAACCGTTTTATGTAAAGATACTCCAGCCTTTATAGCCAATAGAATTGGAGTGTATGCGCTCATCTCTGCTATCCATACGATAGAAAAGCAAGGGCTTACTGTATCTGAGGTGGATAAGATGACTGGCACGGTAATAGGAAGGGCAAAATCAGCCACTTTCAGGACCTTAGATGTAGTTGGGCTAGATACTACTGTCCATGTGGCTAACAACCTCTACAAGGTGCTTGAACATGATGAATCAAGAGATAAATTTATACTACCCGAGAGTGTTCAGGTTTTATATGACAATAAGTGGTTAGGTGATAAAAGTGGAAAAGGCTTTTTTCAAATGATCAGACATGATGATGGTCGCAAAGAGCTGAAGGAAATTGATTTTCAAACCTATGAGTATAAACCTGTAGAAAAACCAAAAATAGAGGCATTAGAAGCCTCTAAAGGAATTGATGATTTAAAGGAAAGAATCAAATTTTTGGTTAATTATGAGGACAAGGCCGGAACCTTTTATAGGGCTATCTTTTATGACTTGTTTCGCTATTGTTCGTTTAGAATTCCAGAGATAGCGGATGAATTGTATCGAATAGACCAAGCTGTTAGTGCTGGATTTGGTTGGGAATACGGGCCCTTCGAGAATTGGGATATATTGGGAGTAAAAACTACCGTAGAGGCAATGGAAAAAGCAGGTGAAAAACCTGCTGAATGGGTTTACGAGATGTTAGCAGCAGGCCATACAAGTTTTTATAAAGTGGAAGATGGTAAAAAACAATACTATGACATTCCAACTAAATCCTATAAACCTGTTCCTGGATTAGAAGAGTACATACTCTTGGATACCCTTAAGTCTACCCAAAAGAAAGTTTGGGGCAATGAAGGAGCATCTATTTATGACCTTGGGGACGATGTAATCGGCCTTGAATTTCATACTAAAATGAATTCTCTTGGTCAGGAAGTTGTCGAAGGGATTAATACCGCCATAACCATGGCAGAAAAGTCTTACAAAGGCCTGGTGATAGGCAATGAAGGAGGCAATTTTTCTGCTGGTGCGAATTTGGCCATGTTATACATGTATGCAGGAGATCAGGATTTCGATGAAATCAATTTGATGATTGCCCAATTTCAAAACACCGTATTAAGGGCAAGGTTCTCATCAGTTCCAGTAGTGGTAGCACCTCATAATATGGCATTGGGAGGAGGCTGTGAATTGTCCCTTCATGCAGATGCAGTCCAGGCACATGCTGAATTGTATATGGGCTTAGTAGAAGTAGGCGTAGGCCTTATTCCTGCAGGTGGTGGAACGAAAGAAATGACGCTGAGATTCTCTAAGAACATTGCTCCTGGTGATGTTGAGTTAAATCGATTGCAGGAGACATTTATGAACATAGCTACAGCTAAGGTTTCCACTTCTGCGGCTGAAGCCCGAAACTACGGGTATCTTGAACAAAAGGATGCCATTACCATTAATAGAAAGCGTCAATTGGCGGAAGCAAAAGAAAAGTTATCGCATTATTTGATGCAGGATATACCCAACCATTAGAGCGAACAGACATTAAGGTGCTAGGAAAGTCTTCATTGGCACTCTTTGAAACTGGAATAGCCGGAATGCGATATGGTGCCTATATTTCTGAACATGATGCAAAAATTGCTAAGAAATTAGCTTGGATAATGAGTGGCGGTGATCTATCTACACCAACAGAAGTAAGTGAAAGGTACTTGCTGGATTTAGAAAGAGAAGCCTTCCTCAGTCTTTCAGGGGAAAAGAAAACCTTAGAAAGGATTCATAGCATTCTTTTCAAAGGCAAACCTTTAAGGAATTAAGCACAAGAAGACCAATTAATTAAAATTGGTCCTGCTTTGAAAGATCAAAGCGAGCTTCATTCAATTTAACCATATTCAAGCATTAAAATACACATCAAATGGAAGCATATATTATCAATGGCTATAGATCTGCAATAGGAAAAGCAAAAAAAGGTGGATTTAGATTTTACAGGCCCGACGACTTGGCGGCCGATATTATCAAATACCTAATGGCTGATACCCCTGGCTTGGAAGCCAAAATGGTAGATGACCTAATTGTAGGAAATGCTGTCCCGGAAGCAGAGCAAGGCATGCAAATGGGACGAATGATTTCTTTGCTGGCATTGTCAGAAGATACTCCGGGTTTTATTATCAATAGGTATTGTGGATCAGGTCTGGAAGCAATTGCTTTGGCAACGGCTAAAATCAAATCTGGAATGGCAGATTGTATCATTGCTGGTGGGACGGAGTCCATGTCTTTGGTACCCATGATGGGTTACAAGACAGCGCTGAATTACAATATATCAACACATAACCCGGATTATTATTTAAGCATGGGTTTAACAGCAGAGGAGTTAGCGAAAGATTTTAATGTCACCAGAGAGGACTCTGATCAGTTTGCTGTCAGGTCTCATGAAAAAGCCATCAGCGCCATAAAAGAAGGAAGGTTCAAAGATGAGATTGTACCAGTAGAGGTAGAAGAGACCTATCTGGATGAAAATTTAAAAAGACAAACGAGAAAATATACGGTAGATACTGATGAGGGACCAAGACCAGGGACTACCATGGAGGTTCTGGCGAATCTAAAACCTGTCTTCAGACAAGGTGGACAGGTGACGGCAGGAAACTCTTCTCAAACTTCAGACGGGGCTTCATTTGTAGTAGTCATGTCAGAAAGGATGATGAAAGAACTTGGTTTAGAACCTATGGCCAGACTTGCTTCTTATAGCGTAGGTGGCGTAGAGCCTAGAATAATGGGTATGGGGCCGAAAATAGCTGTTCCAAAAGCCCTTAAACAAGCAGGAATAAGTTTAAATGATATTGATCTAATAGAATTAAACGAAGCTTTTGCGGCACAGGCTTTGGGCGTTATTCGTTCCCTGGACTTTAATCCGGACATTGTCAATGTAAATGGAGGAGCTGTTGCTTTGGGACACCCGCTAGGTTGTACAGGAGCCAAGCTTACCGTTCAAATGATGAATGAGTTAAAAAGGAGAGAGGGTAGATACGGTCTTGTGACAGCATGTGTTGGAGGAGGTCAAGGTGTAGCGGGAGTCATTGAGCTATTATAATTGAACTTAGTACGGGTAATTGGCTTTAAGCTAAAATTACCTTAGGATTTTAGCTTAAAGTTTTAATTATCTAAAGAGAAATTAACGATGGAAAAGATAAATAAAAAGAATGCCCTTGATGGCGGAGCCTACCTTATCAAAGAAACGGAAGCTTCTGCTGTCTTTATACCTGAGGAGTTCAGCGAGGAACAAAAAATGATGGCTCAAGCATGTCAGGATTTTCTCGATATGGAGATTACTCCAAAAATGGAGGAAATCGACAGCATGAAGAATCCAGATCTCGTGCCTACAATCTTAAAGAAAGCAGGAGAGTTAGGTCTCCTCGGAATAGCTGTTCCTGAAGAATATGGCGGGTTGGGCATGAGTTTCAATACTTCTATGCTGATTGCAGATATCATTGGAGCAGCGGGTTCATTTTCCACAACTTATGGTGCACATTCTGGAATAGGAACACTTCCTGTACTTTATTACGGGACAGAGGAGCAAAAGAAAAAGTACTTACCCAAGCTTACTAATGCGGACTGGGCCGCTTGTTATTGTTTAACGGAACCAGATGCTGGATCTGATGCAAACAGTGGCAAAACCAAAGCCGTAATAAATAAGGAAGGAACCCATTACCTGATCAATGGGCAGAAAATGTGGATTTCGAATGCTGGCTTTGCGGACTTCTTTATTGTCTTTGCCAAAATAGAAGACGATAAAAATCTTTCAGCCTTTTTGGTTGAAAAGACCTTCGGTGGAATCACAATGAATGCCGAAGAGAAAAAGATGGGAATCAAAGGAAGTTCTACCCGACAAGTCTTTTTCAATGATTGTCCTGTGCCAGTGGAGAATTTGCTTTCTGAAAGAGGAAAAGGCTTTAAAATTGCTGTCAATATTCTCAATATTGGGCGAATAAAATTAGGCGCAGGTGTGCTGGGCGGATGCCGGACTATTTTGGGTCATTCGATAAAATACAGTGCTGACAGGAAACAATTTGGTGTTTCTATCAATTCCTTCGGCGCTATTCAAGCAAAACTTGCAGAAATGGCCATCAGGACTTATGCCTGTGAATCGCTCTGCTATCGTGCCGGTCAGGATGTGGAAGACAGAATAGCGGCATTGGAAGCTGAAGGGATGGAACCCAACAAGGCCAAACTGAAAGGAGTAGAGCAATTTGCCATTGAGTGTGCCATTGCCAAGGTTCATGGATCTGAAGTGCTGGATTACGTAACCGATCAAGGCGTTCAAATTTATGGTGGAATGGGATATTCAGCCGATGCTCCTATGGAACGTGCCTTTAGGGACGCCAGAATTTCCAGAATATATGAAGGTACCAATGAGATCAATCGGATTTTGATGGTAGGCATGTTGCTTAAGCGTGCGATGAAAGGGGAAATCGACGTTTTTGGCCCAGCTATGGCTGTCGCTAAAGAGTTAACATCTGTTCCTAGCTTTTCGAGTGAAGATACTTCTCAACCTTTGGCAGCAGAAAAAGCAGTCTTGAGAAACCTTAAAAAGGTGTTTCTGATGATTGGGGGAAAAGCTGCTAAGGATTTGGGGGCTAAAATGGATCAGGAACAAGAGATTATGATGAATTTGGCAGATATTATGATTGAAATATATGCTGTGGAGTCTACTTTGTTGCGAACTGAGAAACTGTTGAATAAAAATGGTGAAGAAGCGGTGAAGGATCAATTGGCAGCCACCAAAGTTTACCTTTACGAAGCAGTAGAAAAAATTCAATCTGCCGGAAAAGAGGCCATCATGTCGTTTACCAAAGGTGATGAACAGAAAATGCTTTTGATGGGTTTAAAACGATTCACCAAGTATGACAATGTCAACACCAAAGATTTGCGCCGCGAAATTGCAGCTTCGCTTGTCTCAAAAGGAAAGTATTTCTTCTTTCATGCCTAATAGACAAAGATGATTCAAACTGAAGCCTGGTTAAATGGGCCTTTACCTGAAATTCCATTTCTGCTCCAACCTGCTGCACATGCACTTGTACAAGCAGAAATGGAATTAAAGGAATGCATGGAAGATTTTCCTGATAAGCTGCTGTGGAAAACTGTTGGAGGGAGAGCTAGCGTGGGGTTTCACCTGCAACATTTATGGGGAGTAATGGATCGACTTACCACCTATGCCAAGGAACTCCCATTATCAGAATCTCAATTTCGTTATTTAAAAAAAGAGAAGATCCCTGACTTTACCTTAACCTCTAAGGAGTTGGTAAATCGTTTTAGCGAAAAATTGGCAGAGACGCTGGAGATTTTCAGCCATACTACAGAAGAGGAACTTAGGGCTTTTCGCACGGTTGGAAGAAAGAAATTTCCAACAACCGTCATGGGCTTGTATTTTCATATTGCAGAACACAGCCAGCGCCATTTTGGACAACTTTTGGTAACGGTAAGTGTACTTAAAGAGCGAGATTTAATGGATAGGTAAATCATAAATACCGAAAAACTCACTTTGTAATTTAAAAGAAAGAGTATTCATCAAACTTAATTATTTGTAAGGCCTTTCGCTATCCATTTATTTTCTAAATTACAGTGTAAACCCTATTTGGCTAAATGACGGTTGCGACTGTGAAGCAAAATAATAACTGAGCGAATGAAAACTATCAAACAAGTTGTTTTTATCTTTTTTTCCCTGTTTTTGCTATATTTTTCTTTTTCAACGATAAGGCAAATAATACTTTATGGGCCAGTGCAATTGGGTTTTGGCGAGTCGTTTTTTCTGGCTTTTTTAATTAATCTATGTGTCACTGGAGTTTTCGCATTTCCAGGTTTTGTGTTTCCCACACATAGGCTGTTGCCGAGTAGCTATTATGCGATTAAAAATCCCTCCAAGATGATGAAATGGTATCGTATTCTAGGGGTAAAATATTTTCAAAAATTACTGATGCTATTCTTTTGGGGCAGAAAAGCCAACCGGAAGAAATTTTTTGATGGAACCAAAAAAGGCCTGAAGAATTTTAATTACCTATCCAGACAATCTGAATTTGGGCACATGGGTCCCTTTATTATGATTCTATTGGTAGCAATTTTACTTTTACCCTCCTCATATTTTCTATTGGTGTTTTTCATTGTTCTTATTAATTTCATAGGTAATCTTTATCCCGTAATCCTTCAAAGATACCATAGGATAAGAATCGGAAAAATATTGTCCAACTGAATTTAGCAGACCAGTAAAGTATTCTGCCAAAAGGAACTAAATCATTTCAGCTTATATCATAAATTCGCAAACCTTCCAGGTTTTGCTGATAATCAGCCTGATGTTAAAATATGACGAGTGAAACCTGGAAGGTTTTATTTTCATAAGAACCAATTGATAAAAAAAATAGGCTGATGATTTTAGGTTACAGGTAATACTGAAAATTGAATAAGAATAAATTATAAATGAAAACGATGAAAGTGGGAGTAGGAGGAGGGTGCCACTGGTGTACTGAAGGGGTATTCAGATCTGTGTTGGGTGTAAAGGAAGTCAAGCAAGGATGGATTTCTTCAGAAGCCCCTAATAAGGACTGGTCGGAAGGGGTAGAAATTACTTTTGATCCGCTTTTGGTTGATTTATCCTTATTGATAGCCATTCATTTGCATTCACATAGCTGCACAAGTGATCATGCCTTTCGACAAAAGTACAGGTCAGCCATCTATTATTTCAATGAGGAGCAGGAAGAGCTCAGTAAATCTGCTTTGCTAGAACTACAGCGTGATTTTGATGCGCCAATTGTCACCAAAGTGATTCCGTTTGTAGATTTTAAAATGAATACGGAGCAGTTTTTGGATTACTATAAGAAAAACCCTGACTTGCCTTTTTGTATCAACTATATAAAACCTAAACTAAATGCGTTGAAAGAACGTTTTCAAAAGCAAATGGTTAAATAATCCTTAAGCCTGGATTATTTATGAATTTAGAAAAACATAAAATTAAATACCTATGAATTGGAATGATGTCATCAGCTACGCCAATAATGGAAATTTAAAGCCCGATCGTAGGGTGGAAAAATCAGATGCTGAATGGAAAAAACAGCTTACTGAAGAGGAGTTTCGGGTAACTAGACAAAAAGGAACCGAGAGGGCTTTCAGCTCAGATGTATGCAGTTCTTTTGAACCTGGTATATATGCTTGCGTTTGCTGCGGCACTTTGCTTTTTGATGCAAGTAATAAATTTGAAAGTGGTACTGGATGGCCTTCTTTTACCCAACCCATCAAAGACAATGCGGTGGCGCACCACAAAGACAGCAGTTTTGGCATGGTGCGAGTAGAGACGCTTTGCAATACCTGCGATGCACATTTAGGACATGTATTTCCAGATGGCCCGGCACCTAGCGGATTGCGGTTTTGCATGAATGCTGTCTCCCTTAAAAAAGTGGAAGAGGAGAATTAAAAATAGAATGCATAAGGGTTAGCATTCAAAAAAGAAATGCCTGAATTCTGTTGGGCATTTAACATTCAAAAGATTATAACCCTTTTTGCCCTTGTAAATTATCGCCAATTATGTTTAACACCGACCTACTGAGTAGGTGAAAGAAGATTTTCTAATTAAAATAAATACCCTAATGACCTATTCCAAACCGAATCCACTGGTAAAAAATAGCCTAAGGATGATTTTTAATTTATTGATCGTCTTTTGTGCTGTTCCTGCATTTGCGCAGCAGAATGCTGTTCCGGTATTTGAAAATGGCGAAGCACAGGAAGTGAAGGCCTTTAAAGATGCAGGGAAGTGGATCCGACATGACCTTTGGGTGGAAACGGATTTTGACAGTGATGCGGATGGTAAAATGGACCGCATGCATGTGGATGTTACACGTCCTTATCAAACTGAATATGAAGGATTAAAACTTCCGGTAATTTATATATCAAGTCCCTATTTTACCGGTGTAGCTCCAGACGTTCCCGGACTTTTTTGGGAGGTAAGGCATGAATTGGGAAACCCACCCAAAGAAAGGGCACATCCGGAGGTTAAAACCATTTATAAGCGACCATTTATCTCTGATTCCCATATTCGAGAATGGGTGCCAAGGGGATATATTGTTGTGCATAGCTCCTCTCCTGGAACAGGTTTGTCTCAAGGTGCACCTACAGTGGGTGGAGAAAATGAATCTCTTGCACCCAAAGCGGTGATTGATTGGCTTTGCGGCCGGAGAGAAGGGTATACAAGCATTGACGGCAATGAAAAGGTAGAAGCCTTCTGGTCCACGGGCAAAGTAGGAATGACCGGTACTTCCTATAATGGCACCATTCCGCTTGCTGCTGCCACTACTGGGGTGGAAGGTCTGGAAGCCATTATACCCATTGCACCCAATACCTCTTATTACCATTATTACAGATCGAATGGCTTGGTGCGTTCCCCCGGAGGTTATTTGGGTGAAGACATCGATGTATTGTATGACTTTATCCACAGTGGGGATACGGCTATGAGGGCGAGCAATAATGCACGTATTCGAGACAAGGAAATGAAAAATGGTATGGACAGGGAAAGCGGAGATTTAAACGATTTCTGGTTTGGACGTGACTACTTATACCAAATGGGACCAATGAAGGCGGCTTTGTTGATGTCACATGGCTTTAATGATTGGAATGTAATGCCCGAGCATAGCTATAGAATCTATAAAAAAGCCGTTGAAATGGGCATCCCATCCCAACTTTATTACCATCAGGATGGCCATGGCGGACCACCGCCTTTTTCCATGATGAACCGTTGGTTTACCCGGTACTTGCATGGAGTAGAAAACGGCGTGGAAAATGATGCGAAGGTTTGGATCGTTCGTGAAAATGATAAACATGATAAACCAACACCATACACAGCTTATCCCAATCCGGAAGCTTCAGCTGTGGAGTTTTATTTAAAAGGAAAGGCACCAGCTGTAGGAGAATTGAACCTTGTCTCTTATGCAAACCAAGGAACTGAAACCCTGGTGGACAATTTTTCATTTAATGGTGCTTCTCTAGCTCAAGCTGAAATATCAAATCAGCGTCTTATGTTCGTAAGTCCAGAATTAAAAGAAGACCTGCACTTATCGGGAACGGCAGAAATTACCATAAGGCTTGCTTCAAGTAAGCCTGCTGCCAACCTTTCTGTTTGGCTTGTTTCCTTGCCCTGGAATTCAGCAAAAAACGCTAAAATTACCGATAACATCATTACCAGGGGATGGGCTGATCCTCAAAACCATAGCTCACTTAGAAAAGGGAAACCACTTAAACCTGGAAAATTTTATACCATTTCATTCCCTCTCCAGCCCGACGATCAAATAATCCCTATAGGACAGAAAATTGGTTTGATGATTTTCTCTAGTGACAAGGAGTTTACCATTTGGCCGGATCCAGGGACGGAACTAACAATTGATCTTGAAAAGACTACTTTAGAATTGCCAATAGTAGGTGGAAAAGAAGCCATAATTCGAAGCTTTACCAAGCCATAAACCCTATTTAAGCTAAAGAAGCGTTTCATTTTTTACTAAAATGAGCTGAACCCAAGAATAGAAATCTGCGTTTGGTCAAATAAGAATTATGTAAAAGCATCACTTCTGAATTGCCCTATAACCTTACTGATCTTTCTATCAGTTATTTAGCACCAAAATTCATTTTAGTAAAAAAACCATGAAAACACAAACACTAGCATTATTAGTCTTTTTATTTATTTCTCAAGGCCTTATGGCACAAGAAAAAGTGAAGGACTTCACACTACCTGCCGTTGGGGATGAAAAACCATTTGTTTTAAGTGAAGCAAAAGGAAAATACGTTGTCTTACATTTTTTGCTTAAAACGGAATGCCCTTATTGCATTCGGCATACAAATGATTATGTAGAAGAAACTGCGGGACTAAAAGATGTAGTTCAGGTATTTATTAAACCTGATTCTGATGAGGAAATCAAGGAATGGGCAGAAAATCTGGAGGAAGATAGTTTTACAATCTACCGGGATGTGGATGCTCATTTGGCAGATGAATTAGGTGTTCCTGGCGGGTACTCTTTTCACAATCAACTGGTACATTATCCCGCTTTGATTTTGATTGGCCCTGATGGAAAGGAAGTCTATAGGTACATAGGAAAGAAAAATTCCGACAGATTACCTGTTAAAAAATTTATGACTGTTTTGGAAGGTTTAAAGAATTAAACTGCTAGTAGTTGAAAGTGGATTGTTTTATTTCAACAGCCTTAGAAGTGAAATTTAAAAAGCTTCTAAAGGCTGTTGTTTACAATAAGCAGAAGCAGAACCAAGTTGATAACCAATCGAAAGATCCCCAGTAAAATGGCTGTTCTGAGATG
This sequence comes from Cyclobacterium qasimii M12-11B, assembly GCF_000427295.1. Taxonomy (GTDB): domain Bacteria; phylum Bacteroidota; class Bacteroidia; order Cytophagales; family Cyclobacteriaceae; genus Cyclobacterium; species Cyclobacterium qasimii. The sequence goes on from NZ_ATNM01000147.1 coordinate 134,306, forward strand.
ATCTACAAGATTTTTATGGGTTAAGCTTATATAGAGCATTGCCCCAACCAGCACAATATTACATAGGGTAACGGCTATTAAGGAATAATTATACCAAATGGGCAAGTCAACCCTGTAAAAAACCCCGTAGAGGATGTAAATGATCAGGGTCAATGTACTGCTTCGGGTATTCCATTTGTACAATAATTCTCTGTTTATTTCTTTGGCAAACATTTTTTTTATTTATGGTGAACTCAATATAACCAATTGAAAGCCCATAACAAACCTAGGCCATTTTGAGGGTTGAGCTTTCGAGGAAAGATCAGGTAGACATTAAGATTGGTGGAATTCAAATAAACTTTAAATCCCTAATAGTTATCCTTTTGCTATCGGTAATCGCTTATTTAATAAAAATAGTCCATGACTTCCAGTCACTGCTCCAGCTATAGTCAAATGGCTTAGCAATAGGAGAACCCAAGGGGCCTTGTGCATGAATGAAAGGTTTTAATCAGATTTTCTTTGGCGAAGGCCATTCTGTTGAAAAAAAAAAGCAAAAAAACCCACCTTCGCTTTATTTGACAGCAAAGGTGGGTTGATACTGAAATTATTGGGTTTATTGAAAATTCTATTTCATCATTAAGGTACCTTTTACAAAGGTTTTCCCAATGCAGCGTACCAGATGCCACCATAAAGGTGTTTTAAGAAATCTGCATCTTCAAAAGCTTCTTCCACATGACCTAGACCGGTGTAGAAAACCCTTCCTCCATCATATTCATGGTACCAGGAGATCGGGTGGACAGCACCCATGCCCATTTTTTTTACCATTGCGTTCTCCTACATTATAGGATGACTCATCCAGTTGTAAAAGGATATTTACATTTGAATTGAAGTTTTTAAACTCGTACCACTCATCTGTCCAAAGCCATTTGTCGTTCAGGTGATAAGTAGACGGGTGGTCTCCATTCATCACTTTAATCCTGGCCGTTTGTTGGTGGGGGTGGTTGTTAAATTGCCCGCCAATCAATTTGGTATACCAGGGCCAGTCATATTCTGTATCCGTAGCACTATGAACACCAACTATGCCTTTTCCACTTTTAACGAAGCGTTCAAAAGCTGCTTTTTCATCTGCGTTTAGAATTGTTCCTGTGGTACTCATCATTATGATAACATCGTATTTTTCAAGATTTTTATCGTTAATCAAACTGGCATCTTCTGTTGCATATACATCAAATCGATGCTTGTCAGCCAACTTTTTTATGGCAGCCACACCCTCAGGGATGGATTGATGCCTGAACCCAGAAGTCTTACTCAGGACCAAAGCCCTAAATTGCTGGGCTTGACTAATTGATGGAAGCCCTGCCAATAATAGGCATAGGGCCAGCAGTGAATATAATTTGAGTTTATTGCTTAGGATGTTCATAGGATAGGTTATTATAATTAAAAATATGCAACGATTATAACGTTTTTATTTAACAATCTCGAATTTCTCTCTGGCAATCTTTCGACTAAATGCATTAAAGTGCCACCATTCAGATCCGATGCCCTTAAAACCTGCTCCTTTCATTACTTCTCGGAGCAATTCTCTGTTGTCCACCTGTAGTTGATTGATTTTACCTTCTTTCAGCATTTGAGCCTCTCTATCTGGATAGGCTGGATAACCAAAATAATCAAAATCAGTACCCATATCCAGTGGCTTTCCATTGCTTTGATCCGCTAGGGTAAGATCCACAGCTACACCAAAATTGTGTAAGCTACCTTTTTGAGGGTCCGCTACGTAAAGCGGTTTTAATTTTCCGGTTTATCCAATTCATCCCAAAGGATCTGTTGAACGGATTGAGGCCTAACACCATCGAATATCAAAAAAGTCAATGAAGAGTTCTTTTCTCTCAAAGCAAGGAGCGCTTTTTTGAGCATTTCAGCTACTTCTGGCTGTAAATACGCCTTGTCAAGTTCCCCATATACATCTTTACCAAAGAAATTATTGCTTGTCGAATACCTCAGGTCTACCAATATTCCGGGAATTGCCTCTTGTAAGTCTACAAGTCCTGCATCTATCAGCCGTTGTTCCAAAGCTCCCTTAACAGAAACAGTATCTTTCATAGAAGAATCCAATGCAACATTGTCTTCAAGGATTATTTCCTGCTGGGCTTCTTTTGCTGGCGCCAAAGTATTCTCTTGTTTGCTTTGCCCGCAAGCCAGGGCAATTAAACTTGCAAAGCCAGCTATTATGACTCTCATAACCCTTCTTTATGCAATAGGGTAGTGCTGGCTTGAGCAGTTGGGAGAATGGTAACATCTGCTAAAACTACATGGGGAGGCCTGGTAACGGCAAAACGAACTACATCCGCGATGTCTTCTGCTTTGAGTGGGGTAAAACCTTGGTAGACATTTGTTGCTTTGTCTTCATCACCCTTAAACCGTACGAGAGAAAACTCTGTATCTACCAAACCAGGGTTAATAGCCATTACCTTGATGCCATATGGGTTCAGGTCCAGGCGCATTCCTTTGGTGATCGCGTCTACCGCATGTTTTGAACCACAATATACATTGCCTTTAGGGTATACTTCTTTGCCAGCCGTTGAGCCAATATTGATAATCTGTCCTTGTTTTCTTTCTACCATACCAGGTATGATTTTTTTAGAAACATAAAGCAATCCTTTCACATTGATGTCCATCATGGAATCCCAGTCGTCTTCACTTCCATTTTGGATAAAGTCAAGGCCATGTGCATTTCCAGCATTATTGATCAAGACTTCTATTTTTTTCCAATCTTCGGGTAAGGAGTCAATGGCAGTGTAAACAGCTTTCTTTTCTTTGACATCAAAGACTAAATACTGATAAGGTGTATTTTCAGGAAGGAGTGTCTTTAATTCTATAAGCCTTTCCTCTCTACGTCCACATGCAATGATAGCAAAACCTTCTTCGGCAAGGTATATTGCGCAAGCTTTTCCTATACCGGAAGTTGCCCCCGTGATAAATGCAATTTTCTTTTCCATAAGGGAAGTTAAAATTTTTCCCCTAAGATTAAAAATCATAAGGGTGGCAATACTTCCTGGTTATTGAAAATTTAAATACAGTGTAATGGATTTTCTTCTGATGTCTGAAATGGCTCCTGCCAATCTATCGTCGGAATGACCATCCTGATAAAGGTTCATCAAACCGTGGGAAAAACGGATTTCAGGGGAGAATTTAAAAAATTGAAAATACATATCGAACCCTAGTCCCATTTCCAACGCTACATCTGTTCCTTTCAATGCAACAGGGTCTTCATTGGCTTCCTCTTGATTTTTAGTTCTGAATTGGCCATTTAGCCCACCCACAAAAAACATTCGGGTATTGTTAAAGCGTTGGGACTTGTATTTGAGCAATAGCGGTAATTCTATAAGGGTTTCTTCAGTAAGCAAAGGTACCGTAGAGATTCCAATGCCGTTAGCGGCATTTGGATCATCTGTAAATAGTTGTAATTCTGTTCGATACTCATAAAATCCTACTTTCGGGTTAAAAAGCAGGTTTACTTGATCATGCATTCTTGCCGTAATAAGAAAACCCAGGGCAAAGCCAGGCGAAAACGCTGGCATTATAGCCCTTACATTACCTAGGCCAGGATAGTTGGGGTTGAGGAAATTGTCAGAATACTTTATTCTTAACGAGCTGTTGTGCGCCGCAAGGAAAAAGCCATACGACAGGGCTTTATTATCACTTCCTGATGAATTAAAGATAAAACTCTTTTGCTGCGCTTTTACCAGTTGGGTTTGGAAAAAGAGCAGGCACAAAGAGAAGAGTATTACTTTATACCAATGTATATCGAACTTATGCCAAATGTTAGCGTTTTGCATTGCGTGTTTTTGAAACCTACCCTTTCAAGAATATTAATGAAATCATTTCCATCAGGAAAAGCCTTTACCGATTCGGGTAAATAAGTGTAGGCAGAGTTGTCCTTTGAAATGACTTTACCAATCTGAGGTAAAATATATTTAAAATAAAAGGAATAAGCTTGTTTCATCGGGAATTTTTTGGTGTGGAAAATTCCAATATTACTGTTTTCCCTCCAGGTTTAAGCACCCGATACATGTCTGCTAAGCCTTTTTCAAGGTTTTCGAAGTTCCTTACACCAAAAGAAACGATTACAGCATCGAACTTATTTTCTTCAAAGAGTAACTTTTCTGAATCACCCATCTGTAAATCTATGAGGTGGTCCAATTTCTTTTGCTTCATTTTCTTACGACCCACATTAAGCATGCCTTCAGATATGTCTACACCGATTATCTTATCCGGTTTCAGCGCCAGCGCTTCTATGGCAAAGTCACCTGTACCTGTGGCGATGTCTAAAATTAGCTTAGGCTGGTCATCTTTCAACATTTTAATGGCCTTCTTTCGCCAGATAATGTCGATCCCCATGCTCAGAACATGGTTTAGCAAATCGTAATTTTTGCTAATATTATTAAACATGTTGGCAACCTGTTGCTTCTTGCCTTCTTTTTGATTTTTGTATGGAACTACGGACATGGCTTCTATTTTCATTACAATATTACTAAGTAAACTTGAGCAATGGAAAATTGTTAATGAATTAATGGTTTGGAGACCATTCAGGAATTTAGTTACCTTTGTTAAAAAAAAGGGCCATGTTGAAGAATGCACGCTTTTTAATGAGTAATAGTGACCATACAAAGTGTCCGGCACCTACTAAGCCGGAGTTTGCTTTTATTGGTAGATCCAATGTTGGCAAAAGCTCGCTTATCAACATGCTCACTGACAATAAAAATCTCGCCAAAACCTCAGGAAGGCCAGGTAAAACTCAGCTAATCAATCACTTTGAGATTGATTCCCGCTGGTTTATGGTGGATCTTCCCGGCTATGGATTTGCGAAGGCTAATAAAAAATTGAAAGCCGAATGGAATAAAATGATCCGAAATTACCTTACGGAAAGGGAAAATCTTGTTTCAGTTTTTATTTTGATCGACAGTCGTTTATCACCTCAGCCTATAGACATAGAATTTATTAACTGGTGTGGACAATTGGAATTGCCTGTAACCATTATTTTTACAAAAGCCGACAAACAGTCTCAAACAAAGACTTCAGAACATGTTCATCGTTTTTTAGATGAAATGGATAAAATGTTTGTTGAGGCACCTGACTTTTTTGTGACCTCTGCTACGACGAGAGTAGGAAGAGATGAATTGACTAAATTTATTGAAGAAAACGTATCGGAATACTACGAGTAGGGGGTAAGTGCCCCAGTCTTTCTCTAGTTAACCTTATATTTGTAGCCAAAAAAAAGAACTATCATGGAATTTAAAGACATTGCCACTGTTTCTGGAAAACCAGGTTTATATAAAGTATTAAAGCCCAGCAGAAGTGGGGTAATCCTCGAATCTCTGGATGAAAAAAAAGGTAAACTGGTTGTAGGTGCCGCTCAAAGGGTATCTCTTCTAAGTGAAATATCCATTTATACCTTAACTGAAGAAGGAGCATCTCCACTTCAGGATATAATGTACAAAATTGAAAAAGAATTTCAAGGCGACACTGGCTTGGAAGGTGCAGACAAAGAAGAATACCAAGCTTTTATGAAGCATATTCTTCCTGAATTTGATGAGGAAAGAGTCTATGCTTCTGATGTCAAAAAATTGATCAATTGGTACCATATTCTACGAGATCAGTGTCCTGAGGTTTTAGAAGAAAAAGCGGCTGAAGAAACTGATTCCAAGGAAGAAGAAAATAAAATTGATGAATCCGTCTAATACTGATTCAGTCCTCATAAAAACAGTTGCAGTAGATCTAAAAGATTTACTGCAACTGTCTGTTATACCTGATAGTGTGGACCGAGAAGATTTGGCAAAGGCCATTGCCCCAATGGTTTCCCAATTACTCAACCGGGAATTTGAAAGATTTTTGCAGCTGTGTTATCGGCTTGATCTTGGAGAGGGAAAAGTTCGTGAAATATTAAACCAAAGCCCACCCGAAGAAATCACCGAGCGCATGTCGCTGGCAATTGTTGATAGGCAATTGATAAAGGTGCATTTTCGAAAAAAATACAGTGAATAACCTAACTTTATTATAGGGCTTTCATCAAGTATTAACCATTCAAAACTTTTTTCAGCTTTTTAACCATGTTCGTAGAGCCAATAAAGAAAGGTGTGCGTTGATGCAGGCTTTCCGGCTGGATGTCTAAAATTCTATTTTTTCCGTCAGATGCCATTCCACCCACTTGTTCAGCGATAAAAGCAAGGGCATTTGCTTCATAAATCAACCTTATTTTTCCTTTGGTAGCCTGACTTGTTGCAGGATATAGGTAAATCCCACCTTTAAGTAAGTTTCTGTGAAAATCTGCTACCAGACTTCCAATGTACCTCGCTGAAGCCCCCTCCCGTTTGCAACTTTCTAGATAGGAGAGAATATTTGGGTTTATAAGTGGAGTAAGCCCCTCATTCATTGTAAAGATATTTCCATCTTCGGGCATTTTCATGTCAGGATGGGAAAGAAAAAATTCTCCCAAAGACCGCTCGTAAGTGAACCCATTGGCTCCCCGTCCGGTGGAGTAAACAAGCATGGTGGAAGAACCGTAAAGTACATACCCTGCAGCTACTTGTTCGCTACCTTTTTGCAAAACGTCAACCTCCTTGATAGGAGAACCTGCAGGTGTAACCCTGCGGTAGATTGAAAAAACGGTACCTATGGACACATTCACATCAATATTAGAAGAGCCGTCAAGTGGGTCTATTGCCACTACATATTTGCCCTTGCTGTTTTGTAAATCAATGACAAGGTCTTCTTCTTCTGATACTATGGCGCAGACTTCACCACCTTTGGTAAGGGCTCTGGTAAACCGAATATCTGCAATTACATCAAGTTTTTGTTGCTCTTCTCCTTGAACGTTGATATTACCAAAAGCTCCAGTAACATCTGATAGGCCAGCCCTACTTATTTCCCGTGAAACAATTTTTGCTGCTAAGGCAATATCACGCAAAATTTGGGAAAGTTCCCCAGAAGCAAAAGGAAAATCTTCCTGTTTGCTTTTAATAAAACGATCAAGAGTAACCCCAACATTATAAGCGAGGTTTTGGGTATCTTGTTTGTAAGGCTGTGTCTTCATATCTTTGAAGTTAATAGATTATAGTTAAAAAAGTACTTTTTCCATTCTATATTTTCATGACACAACCTTTGGTATATAAGTTCGGTGGGGCCTCTATAAAAGATGCAAAAGCCATTCAAAGAATTGCTCAATTACTCAAAAATCATTGGGCAAATAACCTGGTAATAGTGGTTTCGGCCGCAGGGAAGACTACCGACAAATTGGAGCACCTTATTTCCTTATCATTTGATAATAAGGATTTTGATGTACCCTTATTTGAACTATTGGATTATCACCTTGACCTTTGTAAAGGACTATTTGAGGAAGGTCATCCAATTTTCACCAGGGTGGAAAATCATTTTGCTCAATTGAGGAGATCCCTTGAAAATAGCGCTATAAAAGAAAATCAAGCTTTTTTTTATGATCAAATTATCGGTTATGGGGAGTTGATTTCTACAAGGATATTTCAGGAATACCTTTGCCTGAAGGGTTGCCCTTGCTTATGGCAGGATGCCAGAGAGCTTGTAAGTACCGACTCACGTGCTAAAATGGCGAGAGTTGATTGGGCTTTGACCATGCAGCATTGCCGTAAAATCCTGATTCCTATGTTGGATACCTTTCCTGTGGTTACCCAAGGCTTTATCGGTAGGGATCTTCAAGGCAATACTACTACCTTAGGTAGGGAGGGGTCAGATTTCACAGCAGCTATTATGGGAGTAAGTCTTGGCGCCTCCTCTGTCACTATTTGGAAAGACGTAGCAGGAATTCTAAACGGAGATCCTGATATTTTTCCTGATGCGGTCAAATTTGAATACCTTGATTTCGAAGAAGCTGCTGAAATGACCTATTATGGTGCCAGTGTTATTCACCCTAAAACAATAAAACCACTTAGTAAACATGGGATTTCTCTCCATGTAAAATCATTCCTAAATCCTTCTTTGGCTGGAACGATCATAGGAGCCTTTGGTCAGGCGCCGAGAATTCCTATAACCATCATTAAGCATAAACTAAGTCTGATAGAATTGAGGATTAGGGATTTATCGATGTTTGGAGGGTTTCATTTTGACTATATCTATGATGTGGCCGAAAAACTGAATGCTGATATTCAATTGATTCAAGGTGCTGCTGCCCATATAAATATTGTCATAGATGCCCTACCTATAGATGAGGAACAAATTAACAAAGCATTTAGAGATGTGTTTCGTGTAAGTATAAAAAACAACTTGAGGCTGGTCACTGTAAAAAACCCTACTTCTGTGGAAATTGATCATTACCGCAAGATGGAAATGGAGCTTGTCCTTGAGCAAAAAAGCCCAGACCTGATTCAATGGTTGTTTGAAAAAGAATAACCAAGCAATGAAATTTTCTATAAGTCTTGGTTGAGCCTAGCTACCTGAAAACAGGCTTAAGCGTGCATGATCCTTTTATGTGTGGTAGGTAAGAAAATCTGAAAGATTAATTTCACCAATAAAACCCCTTCAAACTAGTATCAGTTAGGTGGAATTTCTCAAATGGACTTTAAAGTATTTCTTAGGAGTTGATTTATCAAGGCTATTACCTGTTTCAGGGGAAGGTTGATAAAACCATATGGGCAATGCAGGTATTATTTTTTTCTAGTAGCTGTTGTTTCTTTTCAAGCTCTTCTATCAATCCATCCAAGGAACTATCAAGAATGTCATACACTTTTTGAAATCCGTCTACACCGCCATAATAAGGGTCTGGAACTTCCATGAATTCCGGATCCTTCTGAAAAGTACGCATCAATAAAAGGTTTTTCGGAACTGCTTTGTGCTGTTCAGCAGATTTTTTAACGTTTTCCAAATTAGACTTATCCATTACTATGAGATAATCAAAATCCCTAAAGTCTGTTCTGTTAAGTTGTCTTCCACGGTGATTCATCTTAATACCGTTTCTATTGGCACAGGCGATGGCCCTTTCATCGGGCAACTCCCCAATGTGGTATTCAGAAGTTCCACAGCTGTCACAGCTAAAGTGGTCCTGATAATTCTTTTGCTTAATTTTATGATTGAAAAGCGCTTCAGCTATTGGAGAGCGGCAAATATTTCCTAAGCATACAAACAACACTTTTACCATAAAACGATCACTTTCTGTCTTTTAGCCACTTCGAGCAGCATATTATTATAAAGGTTAGATTAATAAATGGTTAATTTACAGAAATGAAAGAACTATCCATATGAATTTTGCAAATTATTACCTACATTTGCAGAATGAATCCTAAACAGGAATGATTCTTATATGAAAATGAATGTTGAAAAGCTAAAGGAAAAGATCACTTCTAAAGGGATGAAATTTACGCATCAGCGTTTGGTTATCTACCGTTCACTGTGTGATTCTCAGGATCACCCAACAGCTGATATGGTCTATAATCAAATCACCGAGGAAAATCCTAGTATCTCTAAGGGTACTGTTTACAAAACCTTGGAGAGCTTTGTCAATGCGGGTATTTTGCAAAAATTTAGAGATGATTTAGGCTTGATGCGTTTTGACCCGGTAATGGACACCCATAGTCACCTTTATTGCAACGAAAGCAGCAATATTCGAGATTATAAGAACCCTGATTTGGAGCAATTATTAAATAATTTCTTTAAAGAGAACCAAATCGAAGGATTTGAAGTTGAAGAAGTATCGTTGGTAATAAAAGGAAAAACGAAATAAATTTCTATTTATATCATTAATATATCTATAAACAATTAAAAATTAACTTATGTCATTAGTTGGAAAAAAAGCACCTTTATTTAACGTACCTGCAGTAATTGATGGAGAAGAAATTGTAGAAAATTTCTCTTTGGAGCAATATCTAGGTAAAAAAGATGTTATTTTCTTTTTCTACCCTAAAGATTTCACTTTTGTTTGTCCTACTGAAATTCTTGCATTCCAGGAGAAGTTAGCAGAATTCGAAAAAAGAGGAGTTGCAGTTGTAGGCGCATCTTGCGATACAGAGGAATCTCATCTTGCTTGGTTGAATTTACCAAAAGCAGAAGGTGGAATTCAAGGCGTAACTTATCCAATCATAGCTGACCCAGTAAAAACAGTAGCGCATAATTTTGGCGTATTGGCAGGAGACTGGAACTATAACGAAGAAGGAGAACTTAACTACCAAGGACTTCCTGTTGCTTATAGGGCTACATTCCTTATCGATAAAGAAGGAACAATCAGACATGAAACTGTAAACGATCTTCCATTAGGAAGGAATATCGACGAAATGTTGCGTTTAATCGATGCATTAAGACACGTAGAGAAATTCGGTGAAGTTTGTCCTGCAAACTGGGAAGAAGGAAAAGAAGCAATGAGTGCAACTAGAGAAGGAGTAGCTTCTTATTTATCAAAAAATTAAGCATTAAAATGCTTCTTAAAATAGAAAACCCTGCCATTCGGTAGGGTTTTTTTATGTCCAATTCAGTTTACCTTTATCATTAATCGCCTGCTTAATTTTTTTTGCTGTTGAATTTTTTCCTTTTCTCTCTGTAAATTTTGTCCAGGTCACGTGTAAACTGATCCAATTCTATGGACACTGATTTAATATAGCCAACGTACTCCATAAGTTCTGATTTGTTAATGGCTTTACCGTCTTCCAACAATTGTGTCAAACCTAGAAGACTTGTTACAGGTTTCCTCAAGACATGCGAAATGTCAAAGGAAATTTGTTCTAAGGCATTTCCAAATTCGATACGGTTATTGATATTTTGAAAAGAACCATACAGTAAGACAGACCCATCAGGCATCTTTTGTGGTTTTGCACTTATATAGTGCCAGTTGTACTCATTTTTTACCTTTACCCGATACTCAATACAGAATGGAGTTAGGGACAATAAAGAATCACTAAGACTTTTTTGAAAAGGCCCTATGTCGTCGGGATGAATCAATGAAAAACCCAATTCAGGAGATTTTGCCCATTCTTCAAAGTTGATGGTTGGGTGAAGAGCCTTCATTCCACTGCTTAAAAACTCGAAATTCAACTCACCATTTGGATCCATTTTTAGTTGAAAAATACCACCTGGAACATTGTCTGTTAACTTTTTAAGTTCAGATATATTGGTTTCTATTTTACTGTTTTGTTCTAAAAGTAATTTGCGGGTATTGAGGTAATCCATTGCTTTTTTGGCCAATATTTGCAAGGCCTTCTTATGGTTGGAAGAGATACTTCTTGGCCGATTATCAAGCACACATAAGGTGCCCAAGACATTGCCATTAGGAGTCTCTAGTGGTGCGCCCGCATAGAAGCGTATTTTTGGTTCACCAATTACAAAAGGATTGTTCTTAAAGCGTAAATCTTTAGTTGAATCCCGTACCACCAATACTTCTTTAGGCTTATGCAAGGCATGTTGACAAAAAGAATCTTTACGTTTGGTTTCACTAATGCCCAATCCCGAATTCACCATAAGCCATTGGCGGTCCTTATCGATAATTGTGATTAAAGAAATGGGAACATTACAAATCAAAGAGGCAATTTTAGCTAATTCATCTAGTTCCTTTTCTGGAGGAGAACCCATAATATGGTATGATCTAAGTTCTTTTAGTCTTGCCGTTTCATCTGCCATTTTTAATCTTTTGAAGAAGCTGGTTATAAATTACTTAAGGAAACATCTAATGATAAAAGTTAAAAAATAAATATTGAAAGGAGATTGCTTAATACTTCTTTGGTTTCGGATCCTTCGATATTTACAATATATAATTCTGATTTTAAAATTCAAAGAAATGAATCAAATCACTCGTAAATATTACTTTATCAACGTTTTACCATCAATGAATATACAATTATAACTAATTGTTTCATAGTAAAATGTCGATAATTAGTTTTCATATCTTTAGGGTATTAACCCTGGCTTAAGATTCAAAATATAGTAAACAGCATTAGCTCAAAAATTCAAATCGTTAGTGAACCTGCCATCCTAATTTGGTTAGAAAATTAAATGTTTCACAACGGTTATAGCTGAAATAATATTCTTTTATAGGTTATTGTTGGAATAGATGCTTAATTTTAAACATCATGTGCCCAAAACCTCAAGTTTCTGTATTAATTTCCAGTTACAACACTCCTTTTTATAAGTTGGAAAGGGCAATAAACTCTGTGCTCAACCAAAGCTTTCAGGATTTTGATATTGTTCTTGTAGATGATGGTTCTCACAATGACCCAGAAAATAAATTGATTGACTTTTGCCGGCTTCATGAAACCAAGTTGACCTATATAAGGAAAATCAACGAAGGTCAGTCTCAAGCCATAAATAAAGCTGTGCTTTGGAGTGAAGGTAAGTACATTGCTATACTAGATGCTGATGATGAATATCTTCCTAATCACATTGAATCTTGTATCGATCAGATGAAATCTTATGATCTTATTGCTTCGAAAACTTTCACAGTGACAAATAAGCCCGAAGATTTTTTTGTAAGAGACAGGTATGATTGGAAAAAAACCATCCACGTGGATGATTGTATTCTTTTTGCTACCCTGTTTGGTAAAAGAAAAGTATTTAAAAAAATCAAGTTCAAAGATGGTTATGGGGCCGATGCAGCATTCTATGAACAGGCAAAGGAATTATATACGGTGGGTAAGGTGGATCTCAGGACCTATGTTTACTATAGAAATAATCCTGAAAGCACTTGTGAAAAAATAAAATCAAAGTATGCAACGGATTAGCTATGGTGGCACCAATTGTGTACCAGCTCCATACAATTCAGTAAAAGTTTGCAAATAAAAGGCATGCATTATAACCGTACCTTCGAAAAAATCGAACAATAGAACAATGGCATCTAATACAGAAGAGAACTCATGTTGCGAAATGCATAATCATTCTCAGTCATCAAAAAACACTTTTTTTGATTCACCATGGATACTTAGTTTATTTAGTTTTATTCTTTTAATTATAGCCATTTCTGGAGAGAGCATGCTGCCTTTCCAAATTATTGGAATTAATGGCTGGCTCTTCGTTTACCTTTTGGCCTATTATTTTGTAGGCTTTCCAGTGTTACGCACAGCATGGAAATTGATCCGACAAGGGGATGTGTTTACGGAATTTTTCCTGATGGGTATTGCTACCATTGGGGCTTTCGCTATTGGTGAATATCCAGAGGCAGTGGTTGTTATGCTTTTTTACACGATCGGAGAACTGCTTCAAGACCGTGCTGTCAGTAAAGCCAAAGGCAATATTCAAGCCCTACTGGATATTAGACCCGATAGTGCACGAGTGATTAGAGATGAGGCCTCGACTTTGGTCAAACCAGAGTCTGTGGATACCGGAGAAATTATAGAAGTAAGGGCTGGAGAAAAGGTGCCTTTGGATGCAATACTTTTAAGTGAAAGCGGAACGTTTAATACGGCTGCCATTTCAGGGGAGAGTATGCCAGCAGAAATCAGTGAGGGAGAGGAGGTCTTGGCAGGGATGGTAAACATTCAGGACTTGATTACCTTACGTGTATTGAGGCCATTCGCGGAGAGTTCCCTACAAAAGATCATTTTAACCGTTCAGGAGGCCACGGCCAAGAAAGCTAAAACAGAAAAATTTATTCGAAAATTTGCTAAGGTATATACACCGATTGTTACTTATTTGGCCCTGGCCTTGGTTATACTTCCTTATTTTATTGTAACAGATTACTCCTTTAGTGAATGGTTGTACAGGGCTTTGGTGTTTTTGGTTATTTCCTGTCCATGCGCCTTAGTCATCTCCATTCCCTTGGGATATTTTGGAGGAATAGGAGCAGCATCAAGAAAAGGGATTTTGTTTAAGGGTTCTAATTTTCTAGACCTTATCACCACCATTAATACAGTCGTATTTGACAAAACAGGGACTTTAACCAAAGGGGTTTTTGCTGTCGAAAAAGTGGAAACGATGCCAAATGCTAATCCGGAATGGCAACATTTGGCTGCTTCTCTGGAAGCCAATACCAATCATCCCATTGGAAAAGCCATAGTGAAACATGCATCAGTGGAACCAAGTCCTGTGATTTCACTAAAAGAAATACCTGGTAAGGGATTAACGGGAGAGGTAAAAAATAGGAGGGTGCTTGCTGGGAATAGGCTGCTAATGGAAGGTCATAAAATACAGGGTTTACCAAAAGAGACTTATCCCAATAAAACCATCATTTATTGTGCAATTGATGGGGTGTTTTGTGGCTTTTTTGTCTTGGCTGATATGATTAAACCGGATGCAAAAGAAGCCTTTACCTCACTTAGAAAACTTGGAATTAAACGCTTAATGATTCTTTCAGGGGATAAAGTGGAGGTTGTCGAAGCCTTAGGTAAGGAACTAAAAGCCGATGAAGCCATCGGCGGAATGCTACCAGAGGAAAAGCTTGCCATAATTGAAACGTTGAAGGAAGACCCGAGCAATGTGATTGCTTTTGTCGGAGATGGGATAAATGATGCTCCTTCCATTGCTGCAGCGGATGTAGGAATTGGAATGGGGGGAATGGGAAGTGATCTGGCCATAGAGACAGCGGATGTAATTATTCAAACAGATCATCCTTCCAAAGTAGCTTTGGCTTTTAGAATAGGAAAGGCAACCAAAAGAATCGTTTGGCAAAATATAAGCCTTGCCTTTGCTGTGAAATTTCTGGTATTGGCTTTAGGAGCAGCAGGGATGGCCGGAATGTGGGAAGCCGTATTTGCTGACGTTGGTGTGGCTTTACTTGCCATTCTGAATGCAATTAGAATCAATTATTTATTCAAATAACAAACAGCATGCTTTTCACTGCTTCATCTTCTCAAAAGGAAGTCTGGTCAATTATTAAAAATCACCTGCATCTGGGAGCTTCTGATCCTAAACACCCTTTTCATTTTGTAAACCTTTGTACCCTCGATGGGGATCAGCCAGACAGTAGGTATGTGGTTCTTCGTGAAGTAAATGCGGCCTTACAATTGTTTATTTATACCGATAGTCGAAGTGAAAAAATAGCTCAAATAAACAAAAACCCCAATGTTTCCCTGCTCTTTTACCATGCAGAAGAACGCTGTCAAGTTAAAATTAACGGGAAAGCTAACATTGTTTCCAATACTGAAATCCACAAAGAACATTGGAAGAGTATCCAAAAAGATGCCCAAAAAGGCTATCAGTCTATTTTGGCACCTAAAACTACGGTTTCCCGACCAGAAGAAGGCTGGGAGCAGAAAAGTGATTTCCAAAGCAAGAATTTTTCAGTGATATCAATTTTACCTGATCAAATTGAATGCTTGCAACTTGATAGAAGAGGTCATTTAAGGATCGCTTTTGATAAAGTAAAAATAACTGGATTCCAGCTTGGTTGGTCCCTTGACATTTTGACCATTTATATTGCCCGTTGGGCATAAAGAATAAAATTGCTATCTTCATTGGATTAAATCCAGCAATAACATTTTCTAAAAATTTTATTTCCATGCATAACAGAAGAGACTTTATCAAAAAGACCGGATTGGCTACAGCCTTTTTAGGTTTAGGCCTTGGAGGGCAGGCTTTTTCATTGGCGCCCCGTGAGGAATTGTTCAAAATTTCATTGGCCCAATGGTCTGTCAACAGATTGCTTTTTTCTAAGCAAATGGACAATTTGGATTTTGCCATCCTCGCAAAGAAACACGGTATTTCTGCAGTAGAATATGTGAACCAGTTTTTTATGGACAAAGCCAAGGACACAAGTTATCTGAGAGAAATGAAAACCCGGGCAGAAGGCGAAGGCGTCACTTCTGTACTGATTATGTGTGACAATGAAGGAAAATTAGGAGCAAGGGATGCCTCTGAAAGAATGGAAACTGTTGAAAACCATAAAAAATGGGTAGAAGCGGCTAAATTTCTTGGATGCCACTCAATTAGGGTAAATGGATACTCTTTCGCCAGGTACAGTGCTGATAAGAAAGACTTTGCAGAATCCATGAAACTTGTGGGCGATGGCTTGCGAAACCTTTGTGAATTTGCAGACACAATGGGTATAAATGTAATGATTGAGAATCATGGTGGTTTTTCCAGCAATGCCAAGTGGCTTACTGGTGTAATGAAAGCAGCAGATCACCCAAGAGCAGGAACCTTACCAGATTTTGGTAACTTCTTGATGTATAGGGAAGAAGGAGAAAAAACCCTTTCTTACGATTCCTATAAAGGTGTAAAACAATTGATGCCTTATGCCAAGGGAGTAAGTGTGAAACCTACTGTTTGGGATGGAAAAGGCAACCAATCTCCGTTGGATTATGAAAAAATGATGTCAATCGTTCTTAAAGCGGGTTACCATGGATATTGTGGTATTGAGCATGGAGAACAAGGGCGTATTTGGGAAAGCATTGTAGAAATACGTGAACAACTTGAGGCGACCGAGAAAGCGCTAAGAGGTTCTTTTTCAGTTTAAAACTTTGAACCGCATCAAATAATTTGATGGATAATTATAATCCTCTGATTCCAGAAATCAGGGGATTTTTTTATGGCTATAGCTGTTCCTTTTACCTGAGGTAGAGCAAAAAAACCTCACAAAGTACTTTTTATAGGGTACTAAGCTAGAAAAGGCTGTGGTAATCTACCTTAACTGGAGTTTTTACAGCGATCTTCAATAAAAGCCCTATTAATCCTCCGATGAAGATTTTTTTTATGAGCTTAGGTCGATCTCAGCTCTTATTAGGATTAATCGGGCCCCTAATGCCATGAACACGTTTATAAACAATATTACTACGCTTCTATATTAGAATATATTTTGTCTATTTAATGAAATATGATTATAATATGCATTAAATACAGTGGTTTGATAGTAGTATGTTTTGTCAAATGACATTTTTATATGATTTTTAATACTGAAATATCTGTTGAATGTTTTAGGAACAGTATTATGCCTATTTTCTTTGATACAAGAAAATTATAAATGAAAAAAAACATGACCCAAAAGCGCTTATTTTATATACTATTCACAGCAATAATCTGCTCATGTGCTGAACAAAAAGCACCTTTACCAAACATTGTATTGATAATGGGGGATGATATTGGCTATTCTGATATTGGCGCTTATGGAGGAGAAATTGAAACACCTAATATTAACCGCCTGGCAGATGGAGGTTTAAAGTTTACGACTTTTTACAACATGGCCAAATGCAACCCTACCAGATCAACCATGCTTACAGGCCTGTACAGCGGAGGGGAAGGAGCGGTGCATATAGGCAACCTGACCAAACAAGCAGGCTATACCAACATTATGAGCGGAAAAGAGCATTTTGATTCTTGGGTGCCCGAATATTGTAAAGCTGAAAATGTATTTGATCATTCCTTTTATTTCTGGGCCACAACAGAATACTTTTTACCTCCATCGGGAGCGTTCGAAAGGCCTTTTTACCTTGAAGGTAAAGAACTGTCGGCAGATGAAATTGAACATGAAAAATCGCCAATGTACAAAACTGATTTCATCACGGATTACGCTTTGAAATGGCTGGATGAAACCTTTCAAAAGGAAGATCCATTCTTTCTCTATTTACCATACCATGCCGCTCACTATCCCCTCCAGGCAAGACCTGAGGACATTGAAAAATACAGGGGAAAATACCTGAAAGGCTGGGATGTGCTCCGTCAAGAACGGTTTGATAGAATGGAAGAAATGGGTGTGTTCCCACAGGGGGCAAAATTAAGCCCACCGGAAAATAACCTAAATAAGTCTCGGGGACCATTTTTAGAAGACTATACTGATTATTATGCATGGGATAGCCTGTCTGCCGAAAAAAAGGATTCTCTAGACTTGGAAATGGCTGTTTTTGCAGCCATAATTGACCGAATGGATCAGAATATTGGTCGGGTTTTGAAGAAGCTGGAAGACAACGGAAAGCTGGAAAATACCATCATCATGTACCTCAATGACAATGGATCCTGCCCGTTTTATACCAATAAAATTCCCAATAAGGAGCCAGGTCCTGCGGATTCTTACTGGAGTTTGCGAACGAATTGGGCCATGTTGGGAAATACACCATTCCGTCAACACAAACAGTCAGGGCTTGAAGGAGGAAGCCATACGCCGTTTATCGCTTTCTGGCCAGGTAAGATTGCGCCCAATACCATCACTGAACAGGTTGGGCATGTGGTGGACATTGCGCCGACCTTTTTGGACCTGTTAAATATACAATATCCCGATTCAATCCAAGGGCATGCGACTTTACCGTTGCATGGTAGTTCATTACTGCCGGTTTTCATGGGAGAGCAGCGCAGAGAGCCTGAATTCTTTATCTCAGGAATGGATAAATTCAGAATGTTTAGAAGTGGTGACTATAAAATTGTCCGAATGAATGGAGGAGAATGGGAATTGTACAACATGGCTACTGACCCATCTGAACTGGTGAATTTGGCCGCTAACATGCCAGAAAAAGTCAATGAATTGGCTATGAGCTATGCTTCAAGCCCAGTAGCATCCGGCAATGACCTCCCTTAACCGTGGATTTTTGGTTGCTATAAAATAAAAGAAGCCCTGATGCATTTAAAGGCAACAGGGCTGACAAATTCTAATGGTGAATGCACTTATTGTTTTTCGATCAGAGATAAAATTACTCCATCAAAAAAACCACCATACTTCTTGGCCCATGGGCGCCAATAATCAATGATTGTTCAATATCAGCAGTCTTGGAAGGGCCGGCCACAAAGACACCGTAACCTGAGTCGGCTACATTTATCTTTTGATACACTTCATGCATGTTTCCAAGCAATTTATCGATTTTCAGTAAGACGATTAAATGCTGGGCAATAAACGGCAAAGCCCGATGAGCAATTTTGTCCTCAGGAAGCCAAATTGCTGCATTTTCTACTACTCCCCAATCACCCTCCAGGATGGCCACTTCTATATGTTCCAATTCATGTGGATCTTGGACATTCTTGACATCAAAGTTCCCAGTGATTCCATCTACTAAAGACAATACCTGTTTGTCTGCGGTGAAGTTTTCTTGAAGATACGTTTGTATGGCTGCTTTTCCTTCTCCCGTTCTGGCTGTTCCGCCATTCAGCTTTATGCTGGACTGAAATTGTTCGATCAGGTTGTCTTCATAAGGATATTCCGGATGCTCCGGTAGAGGAAGCAAATCGGGTTTGTTCTTTTTTATAGCCGCTATTATGGCTTCTTTACTACTGTTCATTGCTTCCTGTTTTTTCGGTACCATTCCTTAAAACTTTCCTTGGGTACTTCTGGTAATTCTCTGTGTTTACCCCATGCATTAAAGCTATTGTAAACAAAACCTCGAGGACTAATCGATAGCGATTTTCTAGCCAGGTTGCCCATCATGTCAAAAAGTTTTGGCTTGGACATCACATTGCCACCAAAACGCATGGCCCATTTCTTAGAAGGTTGGGATGGCCCTTCTTTGGTAATTACCTGTCGCCATTTGTACAGTTGTTCGTGAATATTAATTTTTACCGGACACACATCTGTACAGGATCCGCAAAGTGTGGAGGCAAATGGTAAGGAGCTGTGTTTTTTCAGGTCCATACCGGGAGACAAGATGGAACCGATAGGTCCCGGAACCGTGGAACCATAGCTAAATCCACTGCTTCTACGGTAAATAGGGCAGGTATTCATACATGCGCCACAGCGGATGCATTTAAGGGAGTTTCTGAAATCCTCTCTGCCCAATTGATTGGTTCTGCCGTTGTCCACCAAGATCAGGTACATTTTTTTTCCTGGTCTTGGACGGTGGAAATGAGAGGTATAGTTCGTAATGCTTTGCCCTGTGGCACTTCTGGCCAGGAGCCGAAGAAATACACCAAGATCTGCTGCGCGAGGAATGAGTTTTTCTATCCCCATACAGGCTATGTGCAAATCTGCCAGGTGGGTTCCCATGTCTGCATTTCCCTCATTGGTGCAAACCACAAATCCTCCAGTCTCAGCAATTCCAAAGTTTACGCCTGTGATGGCTGCTTTGGCTTGAATAAATTTTTGCCTTAAATGTTGTCTAGCTGCTTCGGTAAGGTAGGCTGGATCATCTGCACCGGCATCTGTTCCCAGATGTTCGTGGAAAATGTCTCCGATTTCTTTTTTCTTAAGGTGAATTGCAGGCATCACTATGTGACTTGGTACCTGCTTGTTGAATTGTATGATTCTTTCTCCAAGGTCTGTGTCTACTACATCATAGCCTTTGTCTTCCAGGAAATGATTGAGACCACATTCCTCTGTCAGAATAGATTTACTTTTGACCAGATTTTTCACCTGATTTTCCTCCAATATCCGCAATACATGCTGGTTATGTTCATCCGCATCTTTTGCCCAGAGCACTTCTATACCATTTTCTATGGCATTTTTTTCAAACTGAAGGAGCAATTGATCGAGATTGGAAAGTACATTGTCCTTGATCTGAGAGGCAGTGGTTCGTAAACTTTCCCATTCAGGAATCTTTTGTGCCGCTACATCTCTTTTGCTACGGACATGCCATAGGGTATCATCATGCCAATGGCTACGTTCCTCGTCCTTAAGAAATTCTTCGGCCGCAGCCGCGTGGGTTGGTGTCGCTTTCATTTTCTACTGGTTTTGGGTTTTCGATACCTTCGCATTCAGGATCTCTGCAATGTGCATGACCTTAATAGGACTTTTGTCTCGTCGAAGGATTCCCTCCAAATGCATTAAACAGGACATGTCTGCCCCAGTGATCACCTGAACACCATGTTCCTCATGGTCTTTGATACGGTCTTTGCCCATACCTACCGAAACGGCCTCTTCAAGTACGGCAAATGTGCCACCAAAACCACAGCACTCATCTTTTCTGGTAAGTTCTATGAGTTCAATGCCATTGACCATTTCCAGTAATTGCTTGGGTTTATTAAATTCAACACCCATAAGCTCTGAAGGTTTTGCCAAATTGAGACCCCTAAGCCCATGACAACTCGCATGTATGCCCACTTTAAAGGGGAAATCTGCTGTCAGTTCCTTTATTTTCAATACATCGGTAAGAAACTCACAAAGCTCATAAACCTTTGGTTCATTTTCTTTACCCGAATAAATATGGTCTTTGGTATGTAAAGTACAGCTGCCCGAAGGGCAAACGACATAATCAAATTCACTAAAATTTTCTCGAAACAAAGCAGCGGGACCCTCTCCATATTCCTGGTAACCTGAGTTGGCCATGGGTTGGCCACAACAGGTTTGTTTAAGGGGATAATCCACGTCAACACCAGCGCTTTCTAAAAGCTCAAGGCTGGCAATGGCTACCTGAGGGTAAAATTGATCAACGTAACAAGGTATAAATAATCCAACTTTCATCAATGCGGTTATTCTTGGATAAGTAACAAAATACAAGGAGTCTTTGTTGGCTCCATTTTATAAATATAAGCATCAAAAGGTTTAGTCCCATTGGTTCAACCCGAAATATGGTAGGGACATCCTATTAATTTTTTCAAGTCAAGGATAAATTCTGTCTATTGAAAGACAAGTCTTCAACGGTATTGGGTTGAACCTAAACTTACATTTAACAATAAACTTACCTAGTAATCCTTCCACTTCCATCCTGCACTGTGCTGATAGCTTTGAATTATTCCTTGCGTTCTCCCTCATCAAAGTCCCGTAAAGGGTATTATAAATACCTATTGTTAATCCGACATTTTTTCTCACTACCTATTTAATGGGCCAAATACATCCTAACCTATAATAATAGACGTGCACTTGTAACTATACTTTTAATTATATATATTTAATCCTGACTTTCTCATTTACAGTGAATTCAGGGAGATTAGTCTCTTTGATTTATCCGCAATGGGCAATAATTATTAGTAGGTTGAGGGTTTTCAAGTAGTGTAAAAGTCAGGGTAATTGTTTCCATAGGTCTATATAAAAACCCAAACACATGAAAAAACCCAATCTAATTTTATTGTCAATAGAAATGCTGGTCTTTCTTTTTTTTGTGGCTTGTTCAGGTCCAGCTACAGAAGAAAAGACAATTAATGTTTCAATTGCGCCCGACGATTATCCCACACTTTCTTTTCAGGATTTTACGGTAAAGGAAATGATTCGGCTGGAAACAACGGAAGACAACCTTATGGGTATGGACCTGAGGGTAAAGTTTTCTGAAAATCTCATAGCAGTAATGGATGAAAACAAAACGAATAAGCTACACTTATTTGACCGGAAAGGAAGTTATCTTAGTGCTATTGCCGAGGTAGGTGAAGGTCCTGGAACCATCCGATCTCTGAGAGACTTTGAGTTTGGAAAAGCAGAGGAAGTGTTGGTGCTTTCACCTATTGCAGACAAAGCCAATGTATACAAAATTTCAAAGGATGGAAATTTAAGTGAAGCATTTGAATTGGCTTATAGTGCGAATTCTTTTATTAGATTAGAGGGGGGAGGTTTTCTATTTCAAGGAGGGTATAATCTACCATTTGTAACGCATAGGGTGATTCAAACAGATGCTGAAGGGAATATTCAGCACCGATATTTGAAAAACGATTATGAAAACCAAATGCTTCCCATGACTGAACGAAACTTTTTCCCATCTGATAAGGGAGTTTTTATGCTGGAAATATTCAACCCAAATTTATACTTGTTTCAGACCGATAGCCTTACCCAAGTACTCCATGCTAACTTTGGCATTTATGACTTACCGTCTAATTTTTGGGAGGTTGATCTAATGGATAGTTTCGGGGAGATCAATGAAAATGGTTTTGCCACTTTTAAGGGTGTTTTCCAACAAGGAAATTTGATGGTGATAGACATTGTAGCACAAAAAGGAATGTCTATGTCCAAGCACATTTTGTTCAAAAAGGACAAAGATATTTACAAACTAAAAGCAGATAGAGACGATGATATGGTATTCTTTTACCCTATCGGTATCAATAAAGAGGAACAAGTGCTTTTTGTAACTTACCGATCTATTTTAGAAAAGCATGCCAAGGAATACCCTGAAACATTCTCTGTAGATGGATTGCCGGAAGGAGATTTTGATTATCCTGTTATATTGCATGTAGCATTAAAAGAGCATTTATGAAAAGGACATTATTTATTGCTTTTAGCGTTTCACTCTTAGTCGTTTCCTGTAAGGAGTCGGTTAAGGAAGAAATTGAGACAAATCCGTTGGAGCTGAGCATTGCAATGGAGGAAATTCAACCGGCTTATGATTTTAGTAAATCCGAGCTTATACCCCTGGAATCAAATGATTTGTCATTGGTTGGTGCAATTGACAAAATGATTGTGGAAAAGGATAAAATATTTCTACTTGACAAGGAGATTACAAAAAGTGTTTTTTGTTTCTCCACTGTCGGAAAATTCCTGTTTAAAATAAACAATATTGGTGAAGGCGAGGGGAAATTTTCCAAACCATTTGATTTAAACCTGTTCAATGAATCGATCCAGATTTTAGATGTCATTCAAAGGAAAATCCTTGTATTCGATTTGAAAGGAAACTTTAAGAACGAAAAACCAGTCCCGTTTGAGGAACAGATTGTCAATTTTTTCCCAATCGATCAAGACCTTACCGCTTATCATATGGATGGTAGGTCTTTTGGGTCGGAGGAAACGGACTTTATCAGGGTTTCTGACAATAGGGATTCCACCTTTTCTATTCAAGGAGTGTCGGATATTGGAAGTACAGATGCTTACCAAATCCCTATAGAATTTTCTGGTCATAATGGCAATGTTAGGTTTCTCCATGCCTGGACGGATACTATTTATAACATCTCGGAAAAAGGAATTGAGGCTGAATTTATCTTGAATTTTGGTGCAGATCGTCTCGATGAAAAAGTTAAGAAACTGCCTTTAATGGACATGCGGAAATATATTATGGAAAATCCATATGTTTTCAATGCTGCAAATCTTGTTGAAAATGAGGAATACCTGAGCTTTCAATGGACCAGGAGTAAAGCCGGCTATGCCAATTCT
The DNA here is from genome assembly GCF_000427295.1 of Cyclobacterium qasimii M12-11B. Taxonomy (GTDB): domain Bacteria; phylum Bacteroidota; class Bacteroidia; order Cytophagales; family Cyclobacteriaceae; genus Cyclobacterium; species Cyclobacterium qasimii. The sequence continues at coordinate 158,142 of NZ_ATNM01000147.1, forward strand.
GAAGATCAAACTTATGTCTCCTATTTTAAAAAAAGCACTGGGGCACTATTTCATTTTCCATTGGTAGAAAATTGGCAGGGAAATTTAAATTTACAAGGTCCTCTCTATGGAGCTGAGAATTGGTTTTTTGGTTACCTGAACTATGAAGACTGGACCAAGCTTTCAGAAGAGCTTCGGGATGAGCTTATAAAACAAAACCCCAAGGTGAATACCGAATATTTGGATGCCGGAAATCCCATTGTGGTCAAATACAGGCTAAAGGAGGAGTAAAAAGAGTGTAAGTATCTCCTAATCTAGATCACAAGCTTATGATTTAAATTTGTACCTATTTCGAGAAAAAGAATTTGGATTAGCCTAAAAATTCAAAACCCCATGTTGAGACAGGGGGTTTTGAACAAATCAAATTTTCGAGCTGTTGCTGCCCCTTTTATGAATCCATCCTGACAAAATTCAATTGTCGGTTTCTTTAAGAATGATGGATCAGAAAAACGGCTGGAATTTTATGAAGGTCCGGATGTTTTTTGCGCCAGTCCGCGACTTTTTTTGTTAGGATCATTTCATCAGTACCCGTAATATTGCTTGCAATACATAGCAAAGTATTGCTGCTCAGGTTAGCCAATAAATCTTCGATCATCCGATTGTTTCTGAAAGGCGTTTCCATAAACATTTGAGTGGTGTTTTCCCGGATCGATTTGGCTTCCAGTTCTTTGATCGCTTGTACCCTGTCTTTTCGATCGATGGGCAAGTAGCCATTGAAAGTAAAGGACTGTCCATTAAAACCGGAACCCATCAAAGCCATAAACATGGAGGAAGGTCCTGGCAATGGAACCACTTTAATCCCTAGTTTATGTGCCAATGCCACTGCATTAGCGCCAGGGTCAGCGATCCCAGGGCAGCCTGCTTCAGAAAGGATGCCCACATCATGTCCCTTTAATAAAGGAGCAAGCAATTTCTTTAACTGTAGTTCTGGTGTTTTCTTATCCAGTTTTTCCAGGTGCACCTCTTCCAGGTTGACCCCTAGTTTGAGGCTACTGATATACCTGCGAGCTGTTCTAAAATCTTCCACCAGGTAATGGGAAGTTGCTGCAATTACGTTTTTGACCACGGGTGCCATGATGTCCTGGCCTGTTTCAAGCACCAATACATTAGGTATCAGGTATAATATTCCCTTAGCTTTCATTATTTTTGGATTATGGAAAATGGATTGCCTTCTTTAGCAAAAGTACTTATTTTTATTGGACTGCTCTTACTGATTGCGGGATTGCTGCTCTGGTTCCTGCCTAAATTTCCGGGTTTTAAGGGTTTGCCCGGTGATATGGTGTTTAAAAAAGAAAATTTTACCTTTTATTTTCCCTTGGGCACCAGCATACTGCTCAGTTTGTTGTTGACTTTATTGCTGTATTTGTGGAGGAAATTTGGGGGTTAAGGTAGTTGGGAGCTCTGCTATAAAGCTAAAAAGGATGGTTTTTGATTGAAAGCATTAAGTGATAAATTTTACTCCTATTATCATTTTTCGCTAGCAAACTTGGGTTTTGTTCAACCCCATCCGGGGTTGAGGTAAATTGTGGTATTTACCTGTCCGTGAGTAAAACTCACGGTTATTATTGTTCAGGCCCTTCAGGCCTGGGTCACGACAATTCGTTCCTTTCCACTTTTTGTCAGGTTGATGCGGTATTGGTAATTAAGGAGTAACCGAAAGATGCCTGCAGGGCTTCACCAACAATAACATTGGGTGAAAACCCGTGGACAGGACGGGTTAGTTTTTTTCTCAACCCCTTAGTAGGTTGAACATTACTGCTAAGGAATTTTTCCTGTAGTTTTAGGTATACGCTAAACCCTATTTAATGCATAGTAATAGTTAAATTATCTTGCTGATGTTCAACCCTATCCAGGGTTGGGATATAAATTGGTAGTTACGTGTCCGTGAGTAAAACTCATGGTTATTATAGTTCAGGCCCTTCAGGCCTGGGAATAGGTGAAACTATATTTTTACTTTCTGTTGAGTTCAGCCATAAGGTAGAAAATTAGAAAGAAACGAAAGAAGCCTGAAGGGCTTCAATAATAATAGCCACGGGTTTTACCCGTGGACAGGATAATCAGTTTTTTTTACAACCCCGGAGTGGGTTGAATATCTACTAGTTATGAAAAACTTTATATCTTTAATTAAACATAAAATTCTTTTAGAAGCATAATGTTTTCTCATTTATCAAGCTCAGGTTCATTCTCATCCAGGCTTGAGGTATATAATGGTAGTTACGTGTCCGTGAGTAAAACTCATGGTTATTATAGTTCAGGCCCTTCAGGCCTGGGAATAGGTGAAACTATATTTTTTACTTTCTGTTGAGTTCAGCCATAAGGTAGAAAATTAGAAAGAAACGAAAGAAGCCTGAAGGGCTTCAATAATAATAGCCACGGGTTTTACCCGTGGACAGGATAATCAGTTTTTTTTACAACCCCGGAGTGGGTTGAATATCTACTATTTAGGAAAAAATTTCGTAAATTTGAGAATATCCAAAATCTTATTGTGATGAGCAGTTATAGGCAAATTCTTTACCATTCGGTAATAAGCACTAAGGATAAAAAACTAACCATTCCAGACGACCATTGCGAAGCCCTCTATAAATATATATGGGGAGTTATAAAGAATAATGATTGTACGCTTTATCAGATAAATGGGATAGGTAACCATATACATCTTTTGAATGATTTAAACCCCACAACATCCTTGTCAAATTTTATTAAAAGTGTTAAAGTTGCTAGTAGCATGTGGATGAAGGAACAGAAAAACTTTCCATTATGGGAATCCTGGGGAAAAGGATATGGATCGTTCACTTGCTCTTTTCGAGAAAAGGACCAAATAATCTCCTATATCAAAAACCAAAAAAGTCATCACCAAAAGGAGTCTTTCGTGGATGAATACAAGCGTTTGCTTAAAGAAAACGGAATTGAGTTTGATGAGCGATATCTTTTAGGGTAGTACGGTATTGTATTGTTCAACCCCATTCGGGGTTGGGGTATAAGGTAGTAGTTACCTGTCCGTGAGTAAAACTCACGGTTATTATTGTTCAGGCCCTTCAGGCCTGGGAAAAGGTAAAGCTTTATTTTCTACTTTCTGTTAAGCTTGATCTAAGGAAAGAAATATGAATGAATCGTAGGAAGCCTGAAGGGCTTCACCAACAATAACCACGGGTGAGAACCCGTGGAAAGGCCGAACCATCTTTATTCTCAACCCCCGTAAGCGGGTTGAACATCTACTATTAAGGGAAAAATATTCGTAAATTTTAAGTATACCCAAAGCTTTTTTGGAAAC
>NZ_ATNM01000148.1 GCF_000427295.1 Cyclobacterium qasimii M12-11B
ACTGCTATATTAGGTAGTGGGATAAACGTCTATCGATTTTGGTTTGGATTATTGTAATGATTCAATATCGAGAAAATAATGTTCACGATTTTATTAAAATTGTAAAGTCTATTTTATAGAACCCAAAGAAGCCTGGAGGGCTTCAATAATAATAACCGTGTGGTGTTAACCCACGGGAAATGGAATAAAACAACAATCGATTTTTGGCGGTATTATTGCCTTTTTTTCGCAACAATACTGACAAAAATCACAACGATACTGCTATATTAGGTAGTGGGATAAACGTCTATCGATTTTGGTTTGGGTTATTGTAATGATTCATTATCGAGTAAGTAATGTTTACGATTTTAATATTATTGTGAAGCCCAATTTACAGAACCCAAAGAAGCCTGGAGGGCTTCAATAATAATAACCGTGTGGTGTCAACCCACGGAAAACGGAATAAAACAACAATCGATTTTGGCGGTATTGTTGCTTTTTTCCCGCAACAATAATGACAAAAACAAACCTAACATCGAGGTTCAAATACAAATAAAAATACCACTATGCCACTCAGCCACCTACTCTCCTGCAAAGGAGTCACATTACTCCTTGTCTTGCTAAGCCTCCTGGCCTGCGAAACCCCGAAAACCGATACCTATCAGGACGTTTCCTTCTACAGTGATGCTTTCGCTACCGAGCGAAATTACAGGATTTACCTGCCGGGAGATTATGCAGATCAGCCGGGAAAAAAATACCCGGTGGTGTATTATTTTCATGGCTATGGAGGCAGGTACAAATGGGATGCTTATGACCTGGAAGACGATGTGCATTATCCGGATAATGGCAGGATAGCCCCTCCCTTTGTGATGGAATGGGAAAAATATGCCCGGGAAAAAAACCTGATCATCGTGACCTGGGATGGCTACGAACCCAATCTTTCCCCAGGTAAAATGGAGCGGGAAGGCATACCCTATGGCAATGCCCTGCCTTACGATTATGTGCGTGCCCATGAAACAGAGCGGGAACATTGGGGCTGGGATTTTAGCGCCCATTTCAGGGAGCTGGTACAGCATGTAGACCAAAATTTCCGAAGCATTCCTGACCGCAGTAAAAGAGCCATTACAGGCCTGAGCATGGGTGGCTTGACCTCCTATTATGTAGCCGGACAAAACAAAGACCTGGTGGCCTCCGTCAGTGCTTTCGATCCTGCCGCTAACCTTCCTTACTACGGACCCAAAGGCAAACAGGTGGTTTTCCCCATACTGGAAATGCACCGTTCATTAAAAGGCTTGGCGGTGCGATTGACCAAGACCGATGGGGACTGGCTCAAGTACAACAACTGGCACATGACCCAGCTTTTTGGAAGTGCTGACCTTAGCCATTTTGAAACCCATACCGCAGACTACCCCAATCACTGGACAGCTGATACCGAACAGCAACTGGATTTTCACCGCAATGAATTTGCCAAGACCCCCGCGCTGCCTGCCAAATGGAACCATGTCAATCCTGGTTTTGACAATTTTGAGGTATTCGGAAATACCTTTGAGATCCAACGGGAAAGACCAGCCCTAAGCCTGATAGAAAATGCAACAGCAAATAAAATGAAGCTGCTGTCCCGAACATTTATTCCCGATGGACCCATCGTGCAGGAAGAAAGTATAGCTGTCAGTACGGCAGGAGTCTATGCGCCTGGGGAAGCCTACCTTCTGCGATCGTTCAATCTTTCTACGCTTGCTTTTGAAGCAGACAGCCTTGTTGAAGCAGACAAAGAAGGAAAGCTTGACTTTGGATTGTCAGGTGGAGGCCATTGGTTGGGGATCAACAGTGAAGCCAAACCAGAAGCCCAATTAGGAATGGTGTTCCCCAACAACCAGGAGCATTTTTACTTTGAGGAGGGAAAAACAGAAAGCCTGAATTTCTCCCTGGTCAATATAGGCAATGCCCCAGCTCAGGAAATCGAGATCATTCCGCTAAGCCAGCATCCCCATTTAAAAATAAGCCCCGAAAAAATCACCATCTCAGCCCTGGAAGCCAAAGCAGCGATCGATAGTGAGCAGGCCTTTCAATTTACCTTTGGGCGCTATTCCGATTCCAGCTTTGTGGCCGGAGTGGATTTTGTGATCAAGGCAGACCAGCAAGTGGCCGATACCCTTAGGATCATGGCTTTTGCTGCCCCCAAAGCCATCTACAGCCCCAAAAAAGACCTGATCCTTCTGGATGGAAGAACAGTGGCCGAGGTACCGATATATCAGCAGGGAATGGATAGCATTGTTTTTGAGGCTTTGTCAGGGGGAGAAGGCAATGGCAATGGCATCTGGGAAGCGGGAGAAGAAGTACTGCTCTACCTGCGCCTGCCACAGGGATTGGCCCCCAAAGACACCAATACCTTTCACCCCACTTACCTGCTCAACCATCCGGCACAGCCTTATAACAATGTAAACAACATGCACTACCTGGAGCGACTCAATCAAGCCAGCTGCACAAGTGAAACCACCCCCATAGCCCTTTCCCCGGACAGCCCCAAAAACCAGGAGCTGGACCTCTGGCTAAGGGCCGAAAGCCTCTACAATGACAAAAATGACAGCACCTCCAATGCCACCATCTATGCCAATCAATTTCATTTTAGGAGGGTGAAGGTGGGTAAGAGTTTTTAATGCAAAAAATTTAAAAGCTAAATTCAGAAACTGAAACCTCTTGCTAAAAAATGGAATGGGGCTTAGTAAGATAGGCTGTACAACGCTATGGTGAAATTTCACCTATGCCTTATTTGTTGCTAACTGATTTTTGTTTCTTAATTACCATCTTCAAATAGAGTTTAAATACCAAATTTAACGCTTTAAGAATTAATCACCGACCGGATTTATAGGTCCATTTTTATAGAGGCCTTAGCTATTATCGGTAGGGATTAATCTGACTGTTTTCCTATGTGTTAGGTATTTGAAACAATTTTTTAACATTTATTTCAAACGCATATTCTATAAATATTTCAAGTATTTTGTTATGTTTAGATGATGTTATCGGAAATAATTTTTTTAGTTATTAATTGTATGGTTTGCTTTTTAATTTACAGTTTATTATTTTTAATAGATGATATTTTTTCAACTATCAAATAATCGAGCATAAATTTGATATTTTTTATAGCGATTAAACTATTTTTTTTCGCTAGAATAAGGTGATTTATTTTAATGAAGAAACGAAACTGGATCAATTTGAATAACATTTTGATTGAGATTTTATATAGGCGTTAAGCCAAATATATTGATAGAATTTCTCTTATTATTTAAGTAAACCTTGGATATGATAGCTAAGTCTTTCTACTTGTTTTTATTCGTCTTCATTTATTACAATAATGAAATTTTTGGGCAGGATTATTTGTCTATTCAGGATAATTACTGTAATGCCACCATAATGAGCCCCCAATCTTATACTTTCACCCAATATGGTAATCATACGCCTGAACTAGCGAGAGAAGAGGATGTTAATGATGTTTTCTGTTTAATACCTAGTGAGTGTGTCTGTAATTTGAGTAGGTGTCTGAATGTGGTTTATTTGGAGAGATGTTAATTTAGGTACAATAGTGTAAAATGAAAATATGTTATATTATTTGGTGATTATAAAAATAAATAGCTAAAATGAAAAAGTTTAACTTGTTTATAATATTCAGCTTATATATACCTCTATCTTTGGCTCAAAGTGATCCTTTTAAGTTTGACATTGCTCCAACCTCTCCAAATGCTTATGCATTTTCAAAGTATGTTGATTTACCTGAGTCTTCCTATACAGGGCTTGTTCCTATTTCTATTCCAATCGGCTCAATAAATGAAAAAGGAGCCAATGTAGATATTACATTATCCTATCATGCCAGTGGTATAAAAGTGGATGAAATTGCTTCATGGGTTGGATTAGGCTGGAGTCTCAATGCTGGAGGAGTGATTACCAGAGAGGAAAGAGATATGGCGGAAAGACCGGGTGAAGATGGGGATATTTTACCCTCACGTTTAGATATTGGATTTCCAGATTTAAATCCTGATACAGGAAGGTTCGATGATTTGAATGTTTTGTTCAAAGCGATAAATAAATCTCATTTATATGATATTGAACCTGATATATTTTATTACAATTTTGGTAATAGAACTGGAAAATTTGTTTTTGACGAAAAGGGAGACGTTCAGTTTTACAAGTATGAAGACATCAAAATTGAATTTGTAAAAAGCAATCCAAGTAGTGCAGTAAGTGCAATTAATTCAAAATTTATAATTACTGATGAGAATGGAATAATTTATGAATTTGATGAAATTGACATAGCTTATTCGGTCGAATTTAGTGAAATGATCCCTACTTCATGGTACCTGACAAAAATTGTATCACCTCAGGGTGGGGAAATCATGTTTAAGTACTCTAAAAGGGTTGCAAAGCATTATTATAACCAAAAAACATCTCTTCTTATTGATGAAGGTAAAAATATAGATCATTATGGATGGCCTGCTCCAGAACTACATTGGGGAATTAGCAATGAGATTTTTCTTGAAAGTATCAGCTCATCAAATTCAGGTAGTATAAAATTTAGTGTAGGCACATCTCCCCGACTAGATTATAGGAGTAATATGCCGAGTTTTGCGCTGGATGAAATTTCATTTTTCGATCTTTACGATGAACCAATAAAGCATGTTCAATTTAATACCAGCTATTTTGTTGCACCGGAATTCAACTCTGATTTTGCAGCGTATGGGTCTCCAGATATAGTTGCATTTGAACACTTAAGGTATCGTTTAAAGTTGGACGCTGTTACTTTTTTATCGGGTGACAAATCCTATTCTCAACCTCCCTACAAATTGGACTATTATACAGATGTCAATCCAACTTTGTATAATCTTCCTTACCGGCTTTCGGTAAATCAAGATCATTGGGGTTATTTTAATGATGCTGGAAACAGTACATTAATACCTGAGATTACATGGACCGTTTACACTGGTCAGTGGTTTGAAATGTTTCTTAGAATGGAGGGTTATTCAACAAATAATTTTGTAGGTGGAGCTAATAGAGAAGGCGATTCCATTGCAGTAAAAGCTTGCGCCTTGCATAAAATTTCCTATCCAACTGGGGGATATAGGGTATACAATCTTGAATCCAATGATTTTGATGATTCAGAAGAAGGATACAGGATTGGTGGTGGTTTGAGAATTGGGTCAATAGTTAACTATGACAATAATGATTTAATAACAAATAAAAAACATTCATCTATAAAGATTTTAATTCGTCGATGAATCCACCATATATTAAGGGTAACTCGTCCTCTGGTCAATTAATAAATGATCCACGAGATTTTTATGTGTTGCTAGGTAAAGGGCGTGGAGTTAGACAAAGTACAACAATGCCACCGGGAGATATGACTTCAGTTTTCGGGGACTGGAGCAAAGTTGGTTTTACACATCCGAATAAAAATGTGACAAAAATTTCAACAGTACCTCAAGCTATTTTAGGTTCAACACAAGGTCAGGCAGTTGGATACGGTTCAATAATTGAATTCGAGAGTGGCAATGGATTTACGTTGAAATCCTATTCAACCTCATCCACTTATCCAAATATGTGGAATCCTCAGGATTATACAGATATGGATGCACCTGTAGATGTTTTTGAAACTCAATATAGTACTTTAACTCAACCTGCCCCTTCAGTAGGGGGACTTAGCAAATACACACTAAGAAACAATATTTGTAATCAATTTCCCTTCCTTCCAATGTATGATACAGATTGGAAAAGGGGACATTTAAAAAGTGTTCATTATTTTAATGAATCAAGACAACTACAAAATATAAAAAAGTATGAATATTTTTACCCTAACCAAGTGAATGTTTTTGGATATAAAATATTTGACGTTAGTTCAGGTAATCCATACAATGCGTATATACATGGGAAATACTATTTGCCGGCAAACTGGGTAGCACAAAAAAAAGAAACGACCACCCATTTTAATATGAACGATACCAATCCTTTGGTTACCGTAAAGGAATTCGAATACACTAGTATTCACCATAAATTTCCGACACTAGAAAAATCAATAGATAGTAAAAGTGATGTAATTCAAAAGAGATATTATTATCCTGAGGATTATAATAATAGGGTCGCTAACATCACTACTCTAAAGAAAAATCATATTATTGGAAAAGCAATCAAAACAGAAATTATCAAGAAGAAGAGTTTAATTGATGGTACAGTAATAAAATATAATGATCAAGGAGACCCAAGCGAAATTTACAAATATGAAAATGAATCTTTAATTCCTCCGTCAACGCATAATCATAATTTATTGATACCACCTGGTTATCAAAAAAAAGCTTCATATGGTTATGATCCTTTAACACATGTTTTAAATGATGTTTTTATTTATGGAATCCAAAACACATCCTATATCTGGAACCACGATCAAAGATATCCGATAGCAAAGGTAGGAAACGCCCTATCATCAGATATTTCCCATACTTCATTTGAAACAGAAGAAAAGGGGGGGTGGGCCTATTACGGCAATCCTGTTTCCTCTATTAATGCAAAAACAGGTAGTAATTATTATGATTTGGGGAGAGGAAGTATTTCCAAATCCGGAATTGGTGCAAACAGCACTAATAAATTTCTCCTTACATTCTGGGTGAGACGGTCTAGCGGTAAAGGAAATTGGACTTTTCTGGGCCAGACAGAAATTTTGGATACTGCGTGGAAACTTGTTGTGCGAGAAGTAACAACTAATACGGTGACAATAACAGGTAGTGGTATTCATCTGGACGAGCTTCGCCTACACCCCTCTAATGCACAAATGACAACTTATACCTTTGATTCGATGGGTGATATGAAAACGAGTACAGATTCAAGAAATTACACTGTTTATTATGACTACGATGCTTTTCGACGCTTGAGGACTATCAAAGATGATAATGGACAAATCAAGGAACATTATGAGTATAATTTCTAAAAACCTGCAAAAATCATTAATCATGAAAAGTGCACTTTTTTTTGGACTTGTAATATTTATTCTAAGTATAAAAGCTGCAGTTGGTCAAGGTATGCTTGAATCTAAACCTATTGAATTGATAGGTTATTGGCAGACTGATTCAGTCTCTCAGCTAGGGGTAAAAGAACGCATACTTTTAAATGAAAATTCCCTGGATTACAAAGCATTGTCCAGTGAAATGGGCAGTGCAATTAAATCAAGAGAATATTTTTTTCAGGATGAAGGGATTTTTACTGCCAAATGGGTAATGGGTAAAAAACAAATCATAGTAACAGGTAAGTGGGATGTTATAGAAAAGAATAAAGTCACTATTGAAGTAGATGGAGTAAAAACCAAGTATTCCGTCAAAGCCAACGGAAAGGAAGGTATTTTATTGGTGCCATTAAGGGAAAGAAATGGAGAAATTCATGAGTTATATTTTATCAAAAAGAAAGTAAAATGAAGCCTTTCATCCTTTTACTGACATTCTTCATTTATGTCCAAACTATTTTTTGCCAGGAGATTACTCACGTGCAAATTGTTGGACCTACATCGGTCAGTCAAGGTGAAACAGTTGTTTATGAGGTGAATTTTTGGAATGGTTCTACAATGGTTTCTCCGAGTGGTGGAGTAGGAAATCTATGGGCCCCGTCTGGAGCTTCGATTAATTATGAGACCAGTAATACGATAAGTCTTACTTACAATTCAGTCGGCAGTCACTCGTTGGTTTACCAATATATGACCTATAACGGGAATTTCTACGACAATATTAAGATTGAGGTAATTGGTTATAACCCTTGCGCTGAGGTATACCCTTCCTCTTCCGATGGCACCCACATTGGAATCGGAGCAGTAGCCTTAATGGCAAATGCAGCTCCCACTGGTTTTGGTTACAAATGGTACTCCACCAACCGGACGACTCAAGTGGGTACCTCTAAAAATTTCACCACTCCCAGACTTACAACAACAACTACCTATTATTTAGCATATGTTCATAATGTCTCGGGTTGTATTACGGAAAAAATACCTATAAAGGCAAAAATCTTAGATCATAACTTTGTTAAAAAATTTACTGCCAGAAAAGCTGGACTCACCGAATCCATCATTCAGAACGCCTCTCCTTCAGATTCCTACAAAGAAACTACCTACTATGATGGACTTGGTAGGCCCATGCAAAATGTAAAACGGCAAGCTTCGGTGAATGGCAAAGACCTGATCACCCCCATTGCCTATGATCCTTTCGGGAGGAAGGCCAAAGAATACCTTCCCTATTTTGAGACCACAGGTATTCAGGATGGTAGCTTTCGAAGCAATGCCCTAGCAACACAGACTGACCGATCAATCGCCATTTATGGCGATGTTTTTGCCTATTCTGAAAAAGCATTTGAACCTTCTCCTCTTAATAGATTGGAGAAACAGACAGCGCCAGGGGAAGCTTGGAAAATGGGTAGTGGCCATGAAATAAAATTCGCTAGAAGAACCAACGACAATAATCCCGAAGGCATCAATGATCAGGTAAGACTATTTCGGGTCAATGCCGAGGGACTACCTTTTAGTGAGGGGATCTATTCACCTGGAGAACTCTGGGTGGAGATCAGTGATGATGAAGATGACAATCGCACGCTCACTTACACGGATAAACAAGGTAAAATTATACTCAAAAAACAGCAAGAGACTGCTGATAAAGAAAGTCAGGGACCTGTTGGGTGGCTGAGCACCTATTATGTCTACGATTACTTTGATAAACTTAGGGTAGTTATTCCTCCCCAAGCCAGCAAAATACTGTCAGAAATAGGCTGGGACCAGTCTGTAAACAGCGACTTGGCCAATGCACAGTATTTTCTTTACCGATATGATGCCAGAAAAAGATTGATAAAAAAGAAAGTCCCCGCTAAGCAAGCCAGCCATATGGTTTACGATCAACAAGACCGACTTGTAGGTTTTCAGGACGGAAATTTGGCGGCTAAACCAAGCATGAACTGGCTTTTTACTAAATACGATGGATTGGGAAGAATCATCCGGACTGGCTTTACTACTGACAAAAGAAACAGAGAAGAATTACAAGCTTACCTAGACACTCAGAGCGGCAACAATGCTCGTACCACAGCCAATACTGCCCATACCAGAAGTGAAAGTGACATTAGCTCAGTTAAGTACGACGGTTACAAAGTTTACCTGCCAGCAAAAGTATCAGACTGCGAGCAGGATTCAGGATGAAAGCTACGATTAACCAAAGCTTCAACGCCTACATTGGGGGAAAATGAGCAGGAGGA
>NZ_ATNM01000149.1 GCF_000427295.1 Cyclobacterium qasimii M12-11B
AACTTTTCTTTTTATTAATGGTTTGAGGACTTTGAACTAAAATATATTTCAATTTTCTTTCTTTAAAAAATTGAAATAATAGATTCAAAGGCTTTCATTTGATCTGCTCTAACATCAATGAAATCATCTTTGATATTAACACTTTTTTCATTAACCGTTATGTTTTCAATATAACCACCTGGTATGTACAAATCTGTTTTTAAATTAGGAGATTTATATTCTATGTTACTTCGTATATATTGATTATAAAATGAAAATATAAAAGTATTATATGTTCTTAAATCATTTTGCTGAAGAACCATTTTCAAAATATTAGAATTTAAACTTATATTTGAAATAATATCAGCTGAAGATTCAATACCACTATTTTCGAATTGCCGGGGATAGACATCAAGAATTACAAATTTAGGATTAATCGTTTCTAAGAAATTATCAATTAAAAACTTAGTCTGTACGAATGATTGAGAACTTGATCCTAAATTAAAGATTTTAAAGCCATTTTCTTGAAAAATCCTAGGATCATAGCCTCGATAAGCAAGTGAAGACCCCAGAACCAAAACATCAATATTATTAATTTTATCTGCTTCATTAAATCTTAAGTCCGCAAAACCAATACTTTTCTTATAAATCAAATTTTTACTTAGAGGCCCTGGTAGAAATTGTCCGGAAATCACAACAAGAGTGATATAAATGACAATTGATAATAAACTGAAGTAAAAAAGATCCTTTATTAACTTTCTCATTAGAATTGGAAATAAATAAAATCAGTTTGAGATGTTTGCATGAACATCCCAATTAGATATATAATAAAAGAATAAAAACACCAACGAATAACTCTAGTATTTGCAAATTTTAATTTCTCAATGGCAAAGGCATTTTCTCTTCCAATCCATTCTATTATCATAAAAAATGCTACTAAGGCCACAATTATTAAGGATTTTTTTGGTAATTGAGGAATACTTAACAGTGAGGGTGAGAAAATCTCTCCAATGTAGCTAATAGCATGACTAATGTTCTCTGCCCTAAAGAAAATCCAAGCGAACACAGTTAAGGTAAAAGTGATAATGACACCAAAAAATTCTTTAAAGGAGGGTAAAAAATCCCCATCTGCAATTATGTTTAAATTATTTCTGTTTTTCTTAAATAATAGCAAGGGTAAAAATAAAGTGCATTAAGTCCTCCCCAAATAATAAATGTCCAATTTGCTCCATGCCAAAATCCACTTACAATGAAAATAATGAAAGTATTTCTAATTTTCATTCCTAACCCTCCTTTGCTTCCACCTAAAGGGATATATAAATAATCTCTAAACCACGTAGAAAGAGAAATGTGCCATCTTCTCCAGAATTCGGCAATATCTCTGGAGAAATAAGGGAAAGCAAAATTCTGCATTAAGTTGAAACCAAATAATCTGGAAGTTCCGATAGCAATGTCTGAATAACCTGAAAAATCCCCATAGATTTGAAAGGCAAAAAAGAAAGCTCCCAACACCAATGTGCTTCCGGAATAATCATTAGAATTATTAAAAATTAGGTTAGCATATTCAGCACAATTGTCAGCAATTACCATTTTTTTAAATAGCCCCCATAATATTTGCTTTAAACCGTCTACTGCTAATGGATAACTAAACTTTCTTTTTGTATAAAACTGAGGTAGTAAATTGGTGGCTCTCTCAATTGGACCAGCTACTAATTGAGGAAAAAAACTGACAAAAGCTGAGAATGCAATTAAATCTTTGGTTGGTTCGAGTTTTCTTTTATAAACATCTATAGTATAACTTAAGGTTTGAAAGGTGTAAAAACTAATTCCAACTGGTAGTAAAATATCCAGTGTATTAAAACCAGTAACAACTTTTAAACTCGGAATGGCGTAATATAAAGAATCCAAAAACCAATTATAATATTTGAACACACCAAGCAATCCAAGATTTACTATTATACTAATCCAAAGAAGCCCTTTACGCCTTATTTTGTTTTCTTGATTAAATAATAAACAGCCAATAGAATAATCGACCAATGTGCTAAACATAATAAGTGATAAAAATCTCCAGTCCCACCACCCATAAAACAAATAACTTGACGCTACTAAAAGCAGATTTTGAACTTTTAAATTCTTATTAGTAGCAAACCAATATAGAATAAAAACAATAGGTAAAAATATCGCAAATTCTAAAGAATTAAAAAGCATTTTTATATCTTTTATCTAAACTATTTTTAATTTTATCTCTTTTAGAAATAAAAGAAATTATTATTGGGCCAAAAACTAAATGTATTTTTACTTCTTTAATTTTAAACAAAATCCCCTTACTATATCCCAACAAAAATTGTTTTACTTGTGTATAAACCAATCAAAAAATCTATTATTTTTGAAGATTAATAATACTTATAAAATAAAAACCTTAGTTTTTTACAAATTAAATCCAACCTATTTCATTTTCTCCCAATACCAGGCACAAGCTTCATTAAGTCCAGCCTTAAAGGAATATTGTGGATTATAACCCAATACCATTTTCCCTTTATGTATGGAAGCCATGGAATGGGCCACATCTCCTGCCCTATTGGGACCGTATTGAAATTCTACTTGAGAAATAGCCTTATCATAGGGTGTAAGCCCCTTTTTTATGGCTACTGCTAATTCATTTAAAGAAGTTCTTGCTCCAAAAGCTACATTAAACACCTCAGAAATGGCAGCCTCTTTAATTACTTCAGGAACTCCTGCCGTGCTGGACTGGTACTCCTTCAATCGTTCCTTAAAAACAATAGATGGAACAGCTGCCGCCAATAAATTGGCCTGAATCACATTGTCTATATAGGTGAAATCCCTGGAATTACTCCCATCACCATTGATATAAGGACTTTGGTGTTGTATTAGGTTGGAAACAAACCTGGGAATCACAGCAGCATATGCGCCATCAGGATCCTGACGCCTGCCGAAAACATTAAAATAACGCAAGCCCACCGTTTCTATCCCATAAATGTCTGAGAAATTTTTAGCGAAAAGTTCATCGACATACTTTGTAATGGCATAGGGTGAAAGTGAATTCCCTATTACATGCTCTACCTTGGGTAAAGCCTGATGATCTCCATAGGTAGATGAACTGGCAGCATAAACAAAACGCTTGACCCCTGCCTCCTTGGCTGCAAACAATAAGTTTACAAAACCCAGTATATTCACTTCGGTACTTGTAATAGGATCGGCGATGGATCGAGGTACTGATCCTAAAGCAGCCTGATGGAACACATATTCACAACCTGCAACTGCTTTCATACAGGTTTCCCTGTCACGGATATCCCCTTCTAATAGGGTGAAATTTGAATTCTTTTTGGCATCCTCGAGGTTTCCAATATTCCCTGTGGAAAAGTTGTCCAAACAAACAACGGTATTATCATTGAGTAATAAACTGTCTATTAGATTGGATCCAATAAAGCCGGCGCCACCGGTTACCAGCACTTTTTGTTCTTTAATCTCGTAGGGCATGAATTTTCAAAAATTAATAGTCACTTTTTTATACCTATTTTGGAAAATAGATTTTTAAATTTTTAATCGGCCTTAAATTTATTGAAAAATATTGATCCAATAATTAAAGTAAAGAAAAATCATAAACGGAAGAAGGAAATCGAAAATCAGGCGTTTTTCCCTTATAAACATTGAATTCCCCTTCTATCTTGGAAGGAAATTGCAATAAGGTAGTATCAACTATTACCAATTGGTTTAGAAAAAACATATAATAAATTGAATTTAAGCATCTGAAGTAGGTTCGAAAGGCCTTTAAAATAATTTCCAAATTTAAAATCCAGTTTTGCCATTTCTTTGTAAAAATAGGCAGTTTTTGAATACAATTGTCCTTTAATGGGTTGTTTAAATGCTGGAATCATCTTCTTTCTTGAGGCCATGGAATTCATCATCCGAATATACTTGGATTTTCCGGCATGAACTCCTCCTGGATGTAACCTGTAAACCGCACCATCAAAATCTAAAAAAGCAACCTTCCCCTTTTCTACCGACAGGGCAATTAACAATGCATCACCATTCAGGACATTCAATCCTTTCGGTTTGTTTATCTCATTCCGAAAGACCATGGTCAGGGTTTGAATCTGAACTTGAAAAGTCTCTTTAAAGCCTAGAACGTAAGGGCCATTTTTGAACCTGTCAGGATATGGAAATGGGTCAGTTAATTCATTTCCTTTCCTTTTTCTAAAGTTATGAAAGGTAAGATAAACTTCTTTGTTTTCTTCCATAAACTGCACTTGGCGCTGCAATTTATCAGGTGAAATCCAATAGTCATCCCCTTCACATAAGGCAATGTACTTACCTTTTGCACGTGGGAAATTATAAATAAAATTCATCCCTCTTACCCCCTTAGAATATTTATTTTCTGTTTCAAGAACCGGAAATATAAGGTCAGGATATCGTTTTTGGTAATCTTTAATTATTTCTGAAGTAGTATCAGTTGAAGCATCATCGTAAATTAATATTTCAAATTTAAAAGATGTTTGTTGCATTAATAACCCTTCTAAACATTCTTTAATATAGTCAGCATGATTAAAGGTAATACAACAAATACTCACCAAAGGGGAACTCATGAGGTAATCTTATCTTTTATTTCTTTAAAAGCTGCACGTGAAGCCTTGCGCAAACCTGTATTAATTTTTTCATACCGCTTCACAAGTTCGCTTTTATGAGCTTCGACCAATTGAATCTTAGAAATTAAAACATCTTTAAAATCCGAACTGTCTACCTTAACATTGTATTCTAAAAGTTCAAGTTCTTCCATTAGTCCCCTGTGCTTAGGATGATTTTCTAAAGCTATTACCGGGGTGTTAAAGCAAATAGGGACAATTTGACCATGCCCTCTCATGGCAATTGCAAATTCAGCGTACTTATAAAATCCTACAGCCTCATCAGAATGGTCAAAGGCAAATCTCCCAAAATCCCATACTTCAGCATTTGGAATTCCCTGAATGATCTCCCTACTAAGGGAAATATCATCCGGGACATGGGGTGCCAAAATTACTTTATAGTTCCGGGTTAGGTATTGTGTAACCTCCCTCATTTCAGCAATAAATTTATTTTGCTTTTCTAAACTACCGAATCTATGCTCAGGCTTATCGTTGGCTACTTGCACAATTACATAGGGCTCATCAACAAAATTCTTGTACTCCGTATTGATATCCACATGAAATCCCGGATCCGGAATTACTTGTGCTTTTATTCCTGTTTGATCCAATATTCTTTTTGCACTTCCATCATTTCTTACTGAAAAGAAAGCTGCATGCTTAATGGTTTCATGAAGGTGGTCTATCCCTCTCTGAGGAATACCGCCTTCTTCAACCCAGTAATTATACCCCACCCCATAAACTATAAAGGGGATTTTTATTTCTTTAATTAAATCCTGATCAATTAACCAAAACCATCCATTAGGCCAATGTGCACCATGGATAATTCCTCCACCTCCAATTACTAAAAGATCATACCGCTTATTTACAACTTCATTTATATAAAATTTGTTGAATTCTCTACCCTGAATATTGGTCTCTCCAATTAACTCAACGTCCAGATTTTCTCTAAGAAGATTTTTAACGCCAATTCCTAAAGCATAATCACCTATGTTAAAATTTAAACAATAAGTGTGTAAGATTTTCATAGAACTATATTTAATAAATATTTTTAGTTAATCAATTAGGCATTCAATGCTATCAGGAGCAAATACAGGTATTTTTAACGCTTTATGTACTTGGTATCGCTCTGCATAAGAATCATCGATAAAAATAGCTTTTTCTTTGTCGATGTATTCAAATTTAAAATGGTCTTGTTCCAGATGAATAATTTCATCAAAAACTTTGTCTAATCTGAATTTAATAAGTGATTCGTAGATGTCATCCTTATGCTTGGTAATTAAAACCAATTTTTTACCTTGATTTAAAAATTGATAAAGCAAGCCCAGCAATGCCGTGTTCACTTTATCTCCAAGGATCAGGCAATCGTCAAAGTCTATATACGCTTTATCGAAGGTTATGTCTAATTTATACTTATTATTAAGTGATCGGTCTAACTCAATATTGTAACTGTTTGAAAAAACATTGACGTCATAACCAAAAGCATCAAAAATACTAAGCAAAGCAAAATTAACGCCCATATTTCTAAACAAGGATGAGGAACCACCCAGCCGGCTAGCGACTTCTAGCAAACACAAGGCGCCATTATCATTGTATTTTACCTGGAAAAACCATGCCCCCCGAAAATGAAACACAGCATTAATGTGCCGTGCAATTGTTTTCAGGCTCTCATCCTCCATTTCTACGGGAACAGTATTGACACTTATTCCATTACTAATGCGCTTTCTTTCTCTTCCAGCAGAAAAAAGCAACTTTCTATTTTTATCTGTAAAACAATCCACCGTAAACTCCTTACCCGGAAGATTTTCAAGGATAAGACAAGTAGGGTAGGAATTTAAGTGTTCTTGACCTTGTTTAAAATTTTGAATTAACTTGACTCCTCTGGACCCATACCCAATTTCCGGTTTCAAAAAACCGGAAACGTTTTTACAGCCTCCAAATTTTCATAAACTTTAGGAACAAGAATAGTATCCTTTAATAATTGGTAGGTTTTCTTTTTAGAAAGACAAATATCATTCGTAGCAACAGGAGATCCAATAACCTTGCACCCTAATTCCTCTTCGGCTTGAGACAGTCTTGCTATTACTGCATCCATTGCCGGATATATAGCATCGATCTGATAGGTCTCAATGATCTTTTTTAAGGAAGGAATAAAATCCTCATCTGAAAAAAATGGAATATCTTTTATGTAATTCTTATAAACAAACCTTCCATGGTCTTCCACACTATTTGCTCCAATCAAGTTGATATGAATGGAATATTTTAAAGATCTATGGATTTCTAGTCCTATTTCAGATCCGCAGGGAAAAACCAGAATATTTAACGTTTTGGCCATTATATCAATTGTTTTGAACCCTTAATAGCAATCTGCCAATTAATTCCACTTCTTCTAAACTCAAATCAAAATACAAAGGTAAGCACAAAACGCGACTCGCTATATCATCGGTGATTTTAATGTTTTTCGACTCTAAATAGGGCAAGGTAGTGGCTAGTGAAGGGTAAAAGTACCGTCGAGGAAATATTTCATTCCCTTGTAGTTTTGCCATGCTTCTCAGCATTTGCTCTTGATCATCAAATATTATAGGATAATAGCCATAGTTCAGGCTTGCACTTTTGTGCCATTCTGGTTTTCTCGCTTTTAAATGTCCTAATATTTTATCATAGCCTTCTGTCAATGCCCTTCTTTGCTGGTGAATCGCTTCGATGTAAGCGAAATTGGCCAAGCCCATGGCTGCGTGGAATTCGGAGTTCTTACCATTTATTCCTAACTCAGCAAAAGCTTCCGGTCCATTGAATCCAAAATTTCTTATAAAAGCAATTTTCTTTAGCAATGTAGGATCTTTGGTCATAACCAAACCTCCTTCTATAGAATGATACAGCTTGGTGGCATGCAGGCTGCAGGTAGATAAATCTCCATATTCAAAAATAGATTTGCCATTTACTGTTACCCCAAAGGCATGCGCCCCATCATAAATCACTTTTAGGTCATGCTTTTTTGCAATTTTATCAATTGCTTCCACATCACAAGGATTCCCATACACATGAGTGGCTAGAATGGCACTCGTTTTTGGGCTTATGGCCGCTTCTATTTTACTTGGGTCAATATTTAAAGATTTTTCATCAATGTCCACAAAAACAGGATTGCACCCTTCCCAAACAATACTACTTGTGGTCGCTACAAATGAAAAGGGTGTGGTAATAATTTCCCCTTTAAGCTCCAAAGCCTTAATGGACATTTGCAAGGCTATGGTCCCATTGGTTACATACAATAAGTGCTTTAGTCCTAAGTGGACTTTTAATTTCATTTCCAACTCACTGGCCAATGGCCCCATATTGGTCAGCCAATGCCGTTTCCAAATACCTGAAAGATATTTTTCATAAACTTCTTGAGGAGGAAGAAATGGTTTGGTTACAGGAATCATTAATTTTCTTTTTAATCAAATCCAAAGCAAAAAACAATTGTGGACTCCTAAGTGCATAATTTAAAAGTAAATAAAATACAACACCTACTGTCCCTGCTAAAACTAACTGCCAAAGCTGAGAATTATTTTGCAAAAGCATTGTAATTCCCCACATTAATCCTGCCATCAGCCCTGCTTTTATCATGGTAAGGGTGATATCCCCCAACTGCTGCATGGTTGTATATTGGATCATTCTACTACTGTAATGGGTGTTAACCATCAGGCCCATTAAGGAGGTGAAAACACTGCTCCAGACCAAACCATAAATACCAAATTGAAAACCAATCAAAATACTAATCGTAATTATTGCTTTTTTTATCAACTCAAGCTTTAAAAATAGATCACTTCTCCCATACACCTTCAAAACATTGATATTAAAAGCATGCACAGGATAAAACATACCGGACAAGCATAGGATTTGGAATAAGGGAACAGCGGGTAACCACTGTTCTCCCAAAACCAATAAAACAAAGGTTTGGCTAAAGCTGCTGCACCTAGCATCATTGGCGCTATAACAAAAAAGGAGAATTGAATCAATTGTCGATATACTACAGCAATACGCTCCTTTTGGTCCTGAATTTTGGAAAGCAAAGGATAAGAAACCTTACTAATAATTGAGGTAAACATGGTTACCGACTGGTTATTGAAGGAATGCGCCCTTTCATAATAACCCAGGTCTTGTACCGTGAAAAATTTACCGATGATTAATTTGTACACATTTTTATAAAACGTATCGATAAGCCCTGAAAGCATGAGTTTGTAGCCAAAATTATAATGGTATTTCAGTTTTTCTTTGGAAAATACCAAGCTGGGTGTCCAGGAAGAATTTAACCAGAGCATTACGGAGGTTCCAAGTTGGGTACACATAAACATGCAAACAATGCTCCAAACGCCAAAGCCTGCATACCCCATCCATAAACCCACCAACACGCCCAAAATGGTGCCAGGGACTTTACATTTCATGATTTGCTTAAACTTCATTCTTTTGTTTAGCAAGGCCAACTGCACTGCAGAAAAAGCCGAAATGATAAAGGTAAGGCAGTATACCCTCACTATAAGTTCTAATAATTCCTGCTCAAAAAAAGCAGCAATCATAGGCGCAGTTATATAAAAAATGCCATACACAACTATACTCAAGGCCAGATTAAGGTAAAAAACAGTGGCATAATCTGTTTCATCTGCATCTTTGGTTCGGATTAGAGAAGCTGAAAGACCGCTGTCTACAAAAGAATTACCTAAGGCAATAAAGACACTGATCATCCCCACGAGACCAAACTCCGTTGGCCCAAGGAGCCTTGCAAGTATCACAGAAGCAATAAAGGATAAGCCCCTGAGCACAAAGGTCTCCGTAAAGGTCCATAAGATGCCCGAAAGCGTCTGTTTTTTTAATGACATGTAAGCTTAATTCAACCTAAGGGTTAGTACCAGCTTATCTTTTGAAAAGGCCAAATCTATAATCCGGAAAAAGGCGAGCTTCAATTAAAGTCTCGCGTCAACTTTGTCTTTTGGCAAAACAGCCTTGACATCATAGACTACCAAATTCTTGCTCTTTTCTATGGCAAGTTTTTTAAATTCTTTATGCGCCACTGCCAATATCACAGCCGAATACTCCTCAAGCGGGGGACATTCCTTTCCACCAATAATGTCCACACCGTATTCATGTTTCACTTCTTCAGGGTTTGCCCAAGGATCATAAACCTCCACAGACATATCAAAATTCCTTAATTCAGTATAAATGTCAATGACACGGGTATTTCGAACATCCGGACAATCCTCTTTAAAGGTAAAACCCAGAATCAACACTTTACTGTCAATCACCTTCAGGTCCTTGCGCATCATGTGCTTGATCACTTCAGTGGCCACATGTTTGCCCATGGAATCATTTAATCTTCTTCCTGCGAGTATAATCTCAGGATGATATCCCACTTCCTGTGCCTTCTGTGCCAGGTAAAAAGGGTCTACACTGATACAATGACCACCAACCAATCCCGGCTTAAAAGGAAGAAAATTCCATTTGGTACCAGCAGCTTCCAATACCTCCTGGGTGTCAATCCCCAAAAGATTAAAAATTTTGGACAATTCATTGACAAAAGCAATGTTTATGTCTCTTTGTGAATTTTCGATAACCTTGGCAGCTTCTGCTACCTTTATGCTGCTTGCTTTAAAGGTTCCTGCTACAATTACCTCACGATAAAGATTGTCTACATAGGTAGCTATTTCAGGTGTTGAGCCAGACGTTACTTTTAATATTTTAGAAACAGTATGCTCCTTATCGCCTGGATTAATCCTTTCAGGAGAATAGCCAGCAAAAAAGTCTACATTATAGGTCAATCCACTGATTTTCTCCAGTAAAGGCACACATTCTTCCTCAGTTACCCCAGGGTAAACGGTAGATTCATAGATGACTACATCTCCTTTTTTCAAATATTGGCCAATGGTTTCCGATGCTTTCAACATGGGAGTCAATACTGGCCTATTGTGTCTGTCCGTTGGAGTAGGAACAGTAACAATGTACACCTGACAATCTGCAAGATCATCAGGGTTATTAGAATTAAAAAGTCCTTTGTCTTTTGAGCTTTTTGTAGCCAATACTGCTTGTAAATCCTGGTCTTCTACCTCAAGGGTGAAATCATGACCACTATTCAATTCATTTACTCTTTTAGAGGAAATGTCAAAACCAACTACAGGAAATTTTTTGGCAAATTCTGCTGCCAAGGGAAGTCCAACATAACCCAGCCCAATTACGGCAATTTTCACATCTTTTAAAGGAACGCTCATGTGGATAAAAATATTAGTTGTAAAGATTAAAATAAGTAAAGTGCAAATATACGCTAATTTAAATAATTGTTTCTGTCTAGATTTCAGTACAAACAGAATATTATTTCAATAAATCAATGAATCCAGTAAAATGATTGACTTCTTATAATCCGCATTGTGTTATTACTTTTAATTATACTTTGTTAAAATTTGTCTTGGCAGAAATTCTCCGAAAAAAAAACGACAAGAAGAATCCCCCTTTTCAAAGGGGGCAGGGGGGATTTTTTTCGTAAACCGTAAATTTAAAATAGTAGTAAAATAATATTCAACAACTTTTTAAAGATTGTTCAACGAGATGTTCTCGTTGAAATCCCCTTACCCCTTAATGGGGAGTTGTGAAAAATGACTACAACTTTACACAGCTTCGCCTCCTCAGTCCCAAATAAAATTTGAAACGAGCCAAATGCTCAATAAAAAATATTGTTAAATCCAAGAAGGCTAATACCTTAGATGTATAACTATTTTAGAAATTTAGTATATAGCCTGGGTGTGATTATATACTACTTTCTACGAAATAACTTTTTTATAAAGCTTCTATTGTCCTGGTCTTCATCATAGTAGCCATAACCATAGCCATAACCATAGCCATAGCCATAACCTGTACCGTAACCATACTGTTCGGCATCCTTGTCCAAACCGTTAAAAATAATATAGGCTTTCTTAAGAATGTCCTGTTTCTTAAGGCTATTGATGTGATCGATAAATTGTTTGTTGCTGTAATTGTACCGCACCACAAAGAGGGAAATATCAGCCAACCGAATAAGATCCAGGGTCTCTGAAACCAAACCCACAGGAGGGGTATCCAAAACCACCATGTCATACCTTCCTTTCATCTCTTCCAATAATTCCGCAAAACGATTGGTGATCAGCAATTCTGCAGGATTTGGAGGAATAGGGCCAGAAACAATGATGTCCAGGTTTTCGTAGGCTGTTTTTTGAATGACTTTGTTGACATCGTCTTGATTTCCGCTCAAGTAAGTAGACAATCCCTCCTTATTGCTTATACCAAAATCATCAAATATTTTGGGTTTGCGCATGTCACAGCCTATTAAAAGGGTTTTCTTATTGCTCAGTGCATAGACGGAGGCCAAATTGATACTGGAAAAAGTTTTTCCCTCACCTGAAATACTGGAAGTAATCAAGACAATGGAAGGCTTATCCTTAGGAAGGATAAAGTTTAAATTGGCCCTTAAAGAACGAAAAGCCTCGGTAACTCCTGACCTGTGCTTTTTTAAGACCACTAAATTATCTGCTTCTTCACTTTGGCTGATGGTAGAGATAACATTGAGTTTAGCCTTTCTTTCCAATTCCTTACCATCCTTGATTTTATTGCTAAAAAAGGTACGTCCTAAACTAAAACCTACCGGAAGGGCTAGTCCAAGAATGATTGCAATAAGATACGTTAAAGTTGTTTTTGGGCTAATTGGTATTGAATTAATCAGTGCTGTTTCAATGATTTTATTGCTGGGCGTATTGGAAGCTCTGGTAATGGCGGCTTCTGCTCTCCTTTCCATTAAAAAGGTGTATAATCCCTCATTCAAAGAAAACTCCCGCTGTATGCGCAATAGATTTTGCTCCGTTTGAGGTAAACTACTAAAGGTACTTGTTATTTTATTGATGCGTTCTTGAAGATCTTTGATCAACAATTGTGCATTATTATCCACATTTTGTAACAATTCTAGAATGGACAGGTTCATGTCTTTTATCTTCCTATTCACTTCACGAAGCGGTGGAGAAATGTTCGTTAGCTTAGAGGCATGCATGGATTTTTCGGCCTGTAACTCCAACAGATTTGTAATCAATGTATTTAAAATAGGGTCCTCTATTCCTAAACCTGAAGGCACTACTATCTGATTGTAGTCTTCTCTTTGCAGGTAATTGGTGAGTTGCTGATAATACTCTCTCTTAAATTTTTCTTTGGCCAATTCATTTTCAAGAGCCTTCAATTGTTCAAAAATGGCTGTGCCTTCAGAACTTAAATCATAAATGGAATTATTGGAACGAAAATTTTCCAATCGGTTCTCTATATACATCAAAGAATCGGACAAGACCACCAACTGTGCATCTATAAAATTAATGGTATTGGTGGCCATTGCATTTTTTTCCTGCAGTTCATTCTCAAGGTAAACCTCCTGTAAAGTGTTTAAATAATCACTTCCTTTTTTCGGGGTATGTGTATTAATTGTAAGCTTAAGAATAGTAGACTGCTTGTCCATTGAAGCTATTTGAAGATTATCGCCGGTGTAGTGATTGATTAAACCGTGCCTATCCCTGATCCGAATAATAATTTGCCCACTTGGTTCTGCCGACGTTTGACCAATTTTAAACCGATTCATCGGCAATTCTACCCATTCATTGAACTTAAATGTTTGATCAGGTGAACTGGGATTTTCCAATTTATTTCTACTATCGGAATCTGCGAAAATCTGCTGATACGATTCATCCAAATAGGTAACTGAGAAATTTTGCCTATCTGACCATTTAATTAAAATATCTCCATTCGCCAATTGAGGATGTTCCCAGTCAACTTGCACAGCAATTGGGGTATTTTGGTATTCTTCTGTTGTTATAAACCTTCCTTGTTTGAAATATTCTACATCAAAATTCAATCTCTCAAGGGTGGCATTGGAAATGGGCCTGGATTTGAGAATGATGATTTGATTGCCAAGTTCCATCTCACCGGACCCTCCCATACTTAATCCTGCCGATTCAAACAAGCTGAAAGGATTTTCCTTTTCCTTGACAAAAAACTTACTGGATACC
The DNA here is from genome assembly GCF_000427295.1 of Cyclobacterium qasimii M12-11B. Taxonomy (GTDB): domain Bacteria; phylum Bacteroidota; class Bacteroidia; order Cytophagales; family Cyclobacteriaceae; genus Cyclobacterium; species Cyclobacterium qasimii. The sequence goes on from NZ_ATNM01000149.1 coordinate 13,658, forward strand.
TGATATTCAGGAACTGAATACCTGATAACAACGTAAGCAATACTTAAAGCAAAAATAACAGAAAGCACTATGTAGGGCCAAATGCGCCAAACTTTTAAAACGACATCCTTGATATCGATAACGTCTTCTTCCTGTCCGATTACCGGTGTTCTTTTGGTTTCAGATTGATTCATTTGGTAATTAATTGATGGCGTTCAACACAAGTAAAACGGCTGAAAGGGTAGTTACTGCCAATTGAAAAGTTTGCACAAAATTTACTCCGGTACCCAGTTCCCTAATTTTCATTGGTTCGGCATAAAGCATGTCATTGGGACGAATAAAATAGAACTCAGAGGCTATCAATCGTTCATCTGTAAGATTAATTCTAAAGGTTTTGGTTCCTTCAGGATATTGGCGCATCAGCACCAACTGATCTCTTTTAGCAGTCGTGGTTAAATCTCCTGCATGGGCAATGGCCTGAAAAATACTAATACGGTTTTGAAGTATGGTAAAATTTCCATTGTTATTGAATTCACCAAGGGCAGAAAACCTAACCCCTCCTAAACGCACCCTAACAAAAAAATCTTCCTTATTAACATAAGCCTTAAGTTCAGATTCTATCAAAGCCTGCGCCTGTTTGGTTGTCAATCCCAACAATTTAATTTCGCCAAGTAATGGAAGTTCTACTGTACCATTTTCATCTAACGTATACCCGTTAATGAAAAAAACATCCCCACCATTTTGGGCTCCCTGCATCATGCTCGTACTTGAAGTTTGGTTTCCAGCTGCAATCCCAAATACTTCGTTAAGCTCTGGAGATGTCGTACTTAAGTTAATGTCTACTACATCATTGTATTGCAGGTAGTATTCTGCAGTACTGTTGGCTACAAGTTCGCTCTCCGTAAACAAGGGGATGTCTTCCTCTGACAAGTCTTGCATGTAGATGATTTTTTTATTGGAAATACAAGAGCTGGCAGCAACTAAAATCAAAAAGGTAAAAATATTCTGTTGAGTGGCTTCATTTATAGTCTATAAAATGAACTTTATAATTCTTGACAAAGATATTTAAAAGTCAGTCAGTAAAAAACTGTTTAATACCTTTTTTTCACCCTATAGGCCAAACCACGGTATTGATATGTCAAAATACATTAAAGGATATGTGAAATGTGTCATTTGTGTTATGATTGATCTTTTAGGGATTTTAATTACCTAATTGCGCTATTTTAAATTACCAGAGATAATACTGAAATCGTCATCAGTAAACTTTAGAGTTGGCCATTGGGGGAGGAAAGCTGTAGATATGACTTGCATTACGGCAATGAACCGTATTAAAAAGGATATGGGTGATAATTTAATACTGCTTTAGAAAGATTGTATCACCCTACCCCACTGCTATAACCGCCAAAAAAGGCTTCGCAATGACGGTAAATGATCGTCATTGTGAGGCTTAGCGAGGGCTTTTCGGGGAGAAAGCCGTGGGAATCCCTAGTAAGGTAGAGACTGCCACAGTATATCTTGGTTTTGTACTTCTTGGTGATAAATTTTTGTAAATACTTAACGTACTAGGATTGCCGCAGCCTTCCCTCGCTTTTGGCCACCCGAAAGGCTTCGCAATGACGATTGGGCGAGACTGCCACATCCCTTTCCCTACGCCGTGGCCACCGAAAAGGGTTCGCAATGACGGTAAATAATCGTCATTGCGAGGCTTAGCGAGGGCTTTGCGGGGAGAAAGCCGTGGCAATCCCTCGTAAGCTGGAGATTGCAACAGTATATCTTGGTTTTGTCATTC
>NZ_ATNM01000150.1 GCF_000427295.1 Cyclobacterium qasimii M12-11B
ATTGAACCGTGACGGTTCTCCTCGGGCCCAACTCTCATCAAAGATTTCACCCGTCGTCCAGTTCATTCCCACATACGTGGACAATCACATCGGAATTCTCTTCAACGGTGGCGCCATCGCCCTGCTTCAGAACTGCTACTTCCAGCTTCGAGGGAGGGTCAGTGGAAGGAATTGTGACGGTTGGTCGGCCGTCATCATCAAGTTCAACCGTTGGCAATCCTTCGACCGCCGGCTGGTCTTCACCGTCCGCGCGCGGAAGAGCTGGATCGGCGGGAGCGTCAACCGAAACGACATCAGCAACGAACACAATGTCGTCGTCGGCCGCGACACCGAGCTGCTCGCGAGCGGCATCATCGGCGAAGGACTCGGCCGGCGGAATTACTCCGATCACGCGCGAACCGGAGGTGGAGCACTGAATGGTCTTGACGATGCCCACAAGAAACTGTTCAGGGTCAACCGGAAGCGGTGCAAGACCGGTTTCATCGTAGGAGGTCGCGGAAAGCTCTTCACCCGTGGCACCGCTG
>NZ_ATNM01000151.1 GCF_000427295.1 Cyclobacterium qasimii M12-11B
AACTCCATTTTCTTAAACAGGCTATTGGTCCATAGAAATAGAAAGAAATTATTTGTAATTATACAATGATTTGTTCTTTCATCGTGGTAATAATACTTAATTAAATCGCTATTTTTAAAACTTAGAAATTAACTAAAAATGGTCATGTAACAAAAATAGGATAGTTTTTGTCTTGTGATTCCTTTCGTTAATTTAAATTAATCATTGGTAATTGCCTTTATTATATCTATTCAAAAAAAATAATCAAAACCACATTAACCGTTTATTTGGATAGCTATCAGTTGCTGTGATTTGAAGACCTCAGACTAGGTTCATTATTGATATTTTGCGTCATTAATCGATTAAAAAGGACTGTTTTAATAATAAGGCACACCTGTAGAACTATGAAATTGATCTGCTAATATTGAATTTTAGAACGGGTTCTTTGTAATTAAAAAGGGGAGTGAAACTCATGGGATTAAATAGAAAAAATTTAACACCAATAATTTAAACTTGACATTACTTTTATAATATCAAGAAAGATTAAGGAATTGGCTGTAGGCTAAAGGTATTTTGATAGATGTTGAAATTAATAACTTAGGTTTAGAAATGAATGGTCGTTTTATGAAATATCAGATTGTATAGCAAGAGAACCATCAGGAGCTAATTTTCTGATAATATGAAAAATTAATTAAAAATATCTCTCCTAAAGCGAATGTAATATAAATTAATAAGAAATCGGTTTTATGATCTTAATATAAC
>NZ_ATNM01000152.1 GCF_000427295.1 Cyclobacterium qasimii M12-11B
TTCGGGTAAAGACTTTTTTCTGATAGGAATTTTAAATTCTTCTTCAGCAATATCAATCATCATATCAAAGAAGATGGCTTTCTTGTCTGCTGTATGGACCTGCCTTTCAAGCTCCTTCTTCTGCTTTTCTAATAGAAGGACTTTCTGCTCGAGTTCTAACAGTTTCTGATCCTTAGTTTTAGGCATCTTTATAGTGGATTTGTTAATCCAATCAAAGTTACCATATTTTCTTAACCAGTTGGTAACTGTAGAATGTGACTGTATACCATACTTGCGAGCGGCGGCTTTAATTCCCAATTCCCCACATTCTATCTCAGATATTACTGACATTTTAAAAGCATAACTGTAATCGCGTTGGGTCCGCTTAACATACTTACTCTCTTGGTCTTCTTTCATAGCTTTACTTTTTGTGTAACGCTATTTCAGGACGGGACAGTCAAAGGAAATAAAAAGCCGGAAGAAAATTTCTTCCGGCTTTTTTTATGTAGATAAAACTATGGCTACTAAGCCACGATGGTTTTTAAGATATCATTTAACGTCTTGCTTGGTCGCATTGCAGCAGCTGTTTTGTCTACATCTGGTTGGTAATACCCACCAATGTCTACTGGACTTCCTTGAGCACCATTCAATTCATCAACAATTTTTTGTTCATTGTCTTCCATGGTTTTAGCCACAGGTGTGAAAATGGTTTTCAATGCTGCATCTTCATCCTGGTTGGCCAAAGCTTCTGCCCAATACATGGCTAGATAAAAATGGCTTCCTCTATTGTCCAGTTCATTTACTTTTCTGGACGGAGACTTGCCTGTTTCCAGGAACTTGCCTGTAGCCTGGTCAAGGGTTTTACCCAACACTTTTGCCCTATCATTGTTAAAGGTTTCTCCCAAATGATCCAAAGAAACGGCAAGTGCTAAAAACTCACCCAAAGAATCCCAACGAAGGTGACCTTCCTCAACAAATTGCTGTACGTGCTTAGGTGCTGATCCACCTGCACCAGTTTCGAATAAACCTCCACCATTCATCAATGGTACTACAGAAAGCATTTTTGCACTTGTGCCTAATTCCAAAATTGGGAATAAATCTGTAAGGTAATCTCTTAATACGTTACCAGTAACTGAGATAGTGTCTTTTCCATCTTTTATACGCTCCAAAGAGAACCTTGTAGCTTCCTCTGGTGACATGATAGAAATTTCTAATCCACTAGTATCGTGATCTTTTAGGTATGTTTCTACTTTGGTAATGAGTGCAGCATCATGAGACCTGTTCTTGTCTAACCAAAATACAGTAGGAACACCTGTTGCTCTGGCTCTGTTAACCGCAAGTTTTACCCAATCCTGAATAGGTGCATCTTTTACCTGACACATTCTCCATATATCACCTTTTTCAACGACATTTTCTAAGATAACCGCGCCAGAAGCATCAGTTACTTTTACTGTTCCAGCTGAAGGAATTTCAAAAGTCTTGTCATGAGAACCATACTCTTCTGCTTTCTGAGCCATTAACCCAACATTAGGAACTGAGCCCATAGTGGTAGGATCGAAAGCACCATTTTTCTTACAGAAATCGATGGTTTCCTGGTAAACGCCTGCATAAGCTCTATCAGGGATGACAGCATTGGTATCCTGTAACTTATTGTTTTTGTTCCACATTTGTCCGCTACTTCTGATCATAGCAGGCATGGAAGCATCAATAATTACATCACTTGGTACATGAAGGTTGGTAATCCCTTTGTCAGAGTTAACCATTGCCAAATCAGGGCTGTCTGCATAAACGGCATCGATGTCAGCTTCTATCGCTTTGCGCGTATCTGCTGGCATTTTATCCAAAGCAGCGATAAGATCACCAAATCCATTGTTCACATCTACTCCAGCTTCTTTAAGCGCTGCCGCATGTTTTTCAAATACAGGTGCAAAGAAAACGGTCACTGCATGTCCAAAAATGATAGGGTCAGAAACCTTCATCATAGTGGCTTTCAAATGCAAGGAGAACAATACACCTTCTTTTTTAGATGCAGCAATTTGTTCCTTAAGAAATTTTCTCAAGGCTGAAACACTTAAAACAGCAGCATCAATGATCTCACCTTTAAGTAAAGGAAGACTTTCTTTTAGTGTTGTTTGCTTGCCATCTTCTCCATGCAAAACGATACTGATGCTCGTTTCTGCAGGAAGCGTAACTGATTTTTCGCTACCATAAAAATCACCTTCAGTCATACTTGACACATGAGACTTAGAGTCTTTGCTCCACTTGCCCATGCTATGAGGATTGTTTCTGGCAAATTGCTTAACGGCCTGCGGGGCTCTTCTATCTGAATTACCTTCCCTTAAAACTGGGTTTACTGCAGAACCTTTAATTTTATCGTATTTTACTTGGATATTTTTCTCTTGTTCGTTTTTAGGATCGTCCGGATAATCTGGCAATCCATAACCCTTAGCTTGCAATTCCTTAATAGCAGCCTTTAGCTGTGGAATAGAGGCACTGACGTTGGGTAACTTTACGATGTTTGCCTCTGGTGTTTTGGCGATCTCTCCCAATTCGGAAAGCGCATCCATAACCCTCTGGCTTTCTTTCAAAAACTCAGGAAATGTTGCAAGGATTCTACCTGAAAGGGAAATATCTCTTGTTTCCACAGACACCCCAGCCGAATCAGTAAATGCTTTTATTATTGGCAATAAAGAATAAGTAGCCAATGCCGGTGCTTCATCGGTAAGGGTATAAAGAATTTTGGGGGTTTTGTCACTCATATGTATTTCTGTTTTCTGATTGTATTAAAAATGAATTCCAATTTAAAATTATGAGCTAAATTACGAAAAATATCTTTATCGGAAGACCAGAGCCCGAGATAAGGACAAATAATAACCCTAAGGAGGATAGCATACATAAGGTGGTAAAATCAGGTACCAATGGTAACCTTACCGCCATCAAAAATTAAAGCTACCCTGCCGCAGTTTCTTAGCGGATAAACAAACACCTAATAACTTTCTTCCTGGTTGGGAAAATCCTCCGATTTAACATCCTTTATATAATCCCCAACTGCCTTAAGCATGGTGTTTCTGATGTCTGCATACTGCCTCAAAAAACCTGGGTTGAAATTCCTGGGTGATACCAAGCATGTCATGAAGTACCAATACTTGTCCATCCACATCTGGTCCAGCACCTATACCTATTACGGGTATACTTACCGCAGCAGATACTTCTTTTGCCAGGGAGGCAGGAATTTTCTCTAATACTAGGGCAAAACAGCCACATTCCTCCAGGATTTTTGCGTCCTCTAATAACTTCTTGGCTTCCTCTTTTTCTTTAGCCCTTACGGTATAGGTGCCAAACTTGTAAATAGACTGAGGCGTTAGTCCCAGGTGACCCATCACAGGTACACCGGCACTTAATATCCGAATAACAGATTCTTTAATCTCTGCTCCGCCCTCCACTTTTACCGCATGTGCGCCAGATTCTTTCATAATCCGAATGGCAGACCTTAGCGCCTCGGAGCTATTCCCCTGGTAAGAACCGAATGGAATATCCACTACTACCAATGCTCTCTCCACTGCTCTTACCACCGAGGTGGCATGGTATATCATCTGGTCCAGGGTGATAGGCAAAGTTGTTTCATGACCGGCCATTACATTGGAGGCCGAGTCCCCTACCAGTATCATGTCTATTCCTGCTGCGTCTACTATGCCAGCCATAGAGAAATCATACGCAGTAAGCATGGAAATCTTCTCTTTCCGCTTTTTCATTTCCTGAAGAATGTGTGTTGTAATTCTTTTCAGGTGGGTAGATTGGTGTACAGACATATCAGTGTAGGTGAACGGTGGACGCGTTGGGATCTAAGTTTACGGTAATGTGCTCGCTAAGGGTAGTTGCCAGTTCATAGCCAGTGTAATCCGCGGCTACGGGGAAAAGTTTATGGCTCCTGTTGACAAAAACCAATACTTCCATTTTCTTTACCTTCAGTTCTAAAAATGGAACCATTGCAAAGGCCAGGGTTCTACCTGTATTCAAAACATCGTCTACCAAAATTATGGACTTACCCTCTAGTGGTTCATGTTCTGAAAGGATAATTTCTTCTATTTTAGGATTTGACTTATCCAGTTCCACTTTGATCAATTGTACATCAAAAGAAGCGATTTCTTTTAATTTGGTTACCATCAATTCCGCGAATACATATCCCATACCGGTTAATCCAACAATGGTTAGTTGCTTTTCACCAGCATTTCTTTCATAAATCTCAAATGCTATTCGTGTTATCTTTTGTTGGATTTGATGGTGGTTCAAAACCAATATTTTTGCTTTTTGCGTCATTTCTGTGCCTTTGTCAAAATTTTAATGAAATTAACCGAATTGCCCCTGCTTTCAAAGTATTGGTCAAAATATTACTTTGCTGCATTCCGGGACCTTTTGGCTCACTCTTTTTAGCGGTGGCTATCTTCCTCATTCATTATTTTCAGGTAATTCTCATACCGGTAAGGGTGAATATAACCTTGTTCCAATACCTCCAGAACTTTACATCCGGGTTCATTTATATGTTTACAATTGTTGTATTTGCATTGACCAAGGTATTTTCTCAATTCAACAAAATAGTGTGAAAGCTCTTGGTCATCAACGTCCAAAATCCCAAATTCTTTGATTCCTGGCGTATCAATAAAATAGCCAGAGTCTCCAAAAGGAAACATTTCTGCAAAAGTGGTGGTGTGCACTCCTTTTGAAGAAAACTTTGAAACCTCTTGGGTAAACTGAGATGCTTGCGGTACTAATCTATTGAGTAAGGTGGATTTCCCTACACCAGAATGCCCCGCCATCAAAGTCGTTTTCCCTGCTAGTCCTGGTTCAAATTTTTCCATTAGGTCCTCATCATGTAAGGCTGATAGTTCTATAATTGGATAGCCCAAAGGACCATAAATGTCGTGAAGCTCTTCTAAGAAATCCAAGTCCTTTTGCTTTGTCAAGGTTTCTACTTTATTGACAAGAAGGGTGCAGGGAATCCGAAAACTTTCCGTACTTACCAAAAACCGATCGATAAAACCCAAAGAAGTTCTGGGGTCTCGAACAGTTACCATAAGGTAGGCCTGGTCCACATTGGCGGCCAGAATATGGGAAAAGTGTTTTTTACGGGTAGATTTTCTGATGATATAATTTTCCCTGGGAACAATCGTATTAATAACTGCTGTTTCCTGGTTATTTTCCTTTTCCAAAACGACATAATCTCCCACGGCAATAGGATTGGTTAATTTAAGATTGTCCTGTTTGAACTTTCCTCTAAGCCTTGCCTTGATCATTTTGTCACCGACTTTCACCTCATACCAGGATCCCGTAGTCTTGATCACTCTTCCTTCCATGTTTCTATCATAATGATTTCAATCGTCCTTTCAGCACTTCCCAAATTGTCATTCACCAAGTTTTTTGCTGCCTGGCAGGCTTGCTCGTAGTGTGCCGGCTGACTAAGCTTTTCCATGACTGTTTTAACTTCCCTTTCATCCTTGACAGTAAACCCGCAACCATTTTGATTGCTGATACCTGCCTCTGGAAATTTCGAAACCTTCTTTAATGGACCAAATAACACAGGAATTCCAAAAGCCAAAGGCTCCAGAATATTGTGTAGTCCTTTGCCCATGGCCCCTCCAATATATGCCCATTGGGCGAACTGATACAGGGAAGAAAGCATGCCGATATTGTCAATTATTAAAATATTCCAAGCAGTGGGTTGCCCTACTTTGCTAAATTCAGAATATTTTATGGAAGGCAAGGTAATGGCCTTCTGCCAATTTTCAATGACTCCCGCATTAATATCATGGGGAGCAATAATAAATTGTAAGTTCTTTGATTGATTAATAAATGGAATTAGATTATCCATGTCTTCTTGCCAAACACTGCCCAATACCATGACTTTTTGAGTGATGCCTTGCGCTATTTCTGGAAACAGTTTAGGTTGAAGACTGGTCTTGTATACATTGTCGAATCTAGGATCTCCTGTCAAACTGATACTTTTAAGTCCTGCTCTCTCAAGCAATTCCTGGGATGCCTCATTTTGTACAAAAATATGATCAAAGCAAGCGAGCAGCTTTTTAAAGAAGCCTCCATACCAGGCAAAATACACCTGCTCAGCTCTGAAAGAAGCCGCTACTAAATAAAGCGGAATTTTTCTTTTTTTGGCAGCAAAGATGTGATTGGCCCACAAATCATATTTAATGAAGAAAGCCATGTCTGGCGATAGTAAATCAATAAATTGATGGGCATTTTTTGGGCTATCGATGGGCAGATAACAAATGAAATCTACCCATTCCTGTTTCTTTTTAATGACCTGCTCATAACCTGATGGGCTGAAAAAGGAAACAGCAACTACCCAGTGGGGATGCTGCTTTTTAAATGCCGCAATAACAGGTTTTGCCTGCAAATATTCTCCAAGGGAAGCCACATGAAACCATACCAACTTTCCTGACTGTATTTCCCTAAAGGATTTGATCGATTCGAAGGTCTTTTCCCGCCCCTTAACGGCCAGTTTGAGCTTGTCTGATCGTTTACTGCCAATTTTCATCAGCCAATCGAGCAAAATCATTCCCAGGTTATACAAAATCCTCATAGAGCAAAATTACATCAAAAATATTTCTTTGAGCAATTCTGGGTCTAAATCATGGCCTCCACTATAGCTAAGCTCTTTGAAATTGACAAAACCTGCCTCATAAATGAGATGTCGCTGACGGATATACATTTCAGATTGCAAAAAAGGATCATCATTCCCCAGTGCTAAAATGACCTGACTATTTTTCAACCTTTCAACCATTAAAGTCGGGTCCAGATCATGCGCAGGAGCTCCACCCCAAAAAACCGCTTTTTCAATATTAATATTGGATTGGCATACCCATCGACTCATGGTGGCTACTCCTTGGGAAAAACCCAAAACATTGACCTGAGGAACCTGGTCAAACTGAGGAAGCAGCTCTTCCATTATCCCATTGAGGTAACTGTTACTGTTGGCGATGTCTATTTCACGCTCATGCTTGGTCATCCAGTTAGCACCTACCCTTCCCGAAAATCCTTTATGGTAATAATGGTTGAGCCCTTCTGGCGCTACTATAAGGCAGTTATCCTGAAACAGGTGATTGAATTTTCTAAGGAAAAACTCCGCCAATTGCCCATAACCATGAAAAACAATCCAAATACTTTTTCTTTTCCGGTGGGGGCATGGCTAAGGGCATAAATATGCCTGGCCTTAAAATTTAGCTCTTTTTGAATCATTAGACGTTTAGATCTTCAAGTTTATAAGGAAGCAACTGGTCAATCCCTTCCGCTTTTAGCACACTCCCATCAGAGCGCAACATCAGTATCTCTATTGGGCTGTCGAATTTCATTTCATATTCACTTATGGTTTGTCTACACATGCCACATGGGGTAACTGTAGCCATCCCGGTATCGTTGGCTTTTTTTGCCACTATGGCTATTGTTAGTGGTTTTAGCTTTGGGTAATTGGAATGAGTATAACACAATAAAACCCTCTCTGCACAAATGCCTGCAGGATAAGCGATGTTTTCCTGATTATTTGCCCAAAACGTTTGTCCATCTGCTAAAATAACGGCAGCACCTACCCGAAAGTTTGAATAAGGTGCATAGGCATTGTCACTAGCTTTGATAGCCAGCTCAATTAAATTGGCCTGCATTTCATTCAAATTTACAGCAGGGATCAATTCCATGGTATTGATATTGCTGACTTTTTTATTCTCTTTCATATTCAAATATATCAATTTTCTTAAGAGTGAGATTAGGTATAAGGTTGTAGAAGTGCAATCAAATAACAAAAGCATGGATGGACGATAATCAGCTACCAAGGCTGAAAACCTGTGGTAAATAAGAATATCAGCCCACTGATTTTAGCCGTATTGTCACCTTTTACCTGCAACAATACAGCCAAAATCAACTTACATAGACCTTCTTGAAAATTGATTGATAAAGAAATTAAATAAAAAAGATTCTTGCCCTATCTCATAAATATTTTAATGTCAAAAGAAACGAATCGATTAAAGATTAGCATCACTCAACTATCGTAAAATCAACAATAACCTTTCCCTCTTTATAGGTTGATCTCATTCGTAATCGATTGCCCACTACCTATTTTAGGTTTAATTTTTCGGTAATTATTTTGGCTTTTACGGAGTTTTTGAAATTTTTATAACTAACTTAAATGGTAATTCATTATTTCAAATTAACCCTAAACATCAGTTAAAAAGTAAAAACAATGTCTTTGGGTAGAAAAATCAGGCAAACCCTATTTATCCCTACCTGCTATGGGCCTTTTTGGCTAAAAGTTAAAGCGTATTTAAATTGTTCATTTATCGTCAACTAATTGGTTAAAGTTTATGAAGAAAAATTTTACTTATTGTTTATTGACATTGCTACTTCTGCAATTTAATGGGGCACTTATCGCCCAGCAAAGTACAGTCAACGGAAAAGTGACGTCTGCAGAGGATCAAGAAGGTCTCCCAGGTGTCAGTATAGTCGCAGAGGGTACCGGAACAGGTACGGTCACCGATCTTGATGGTAATTTTAGCCTCAATGTATCGGGAAGTAACACGGTTTTGGTTTTTTCCTATATTGGATTTGCCACGCAGTCTGTCACAGTTGGCAACCAACAGACCTTAAATGTGCTGATGCAGCCAGAAGCAAAAGGTCTGGATGAGTTTATTGTGACCGCATTTGGTATTTCTCAGGAGAAAAAATCATTGGGCTATGCCGCCCAAAATATAGATGCTGAAGCCATCACCAAGACAAAGCAACCCAACATAGTCAATTCCCTCCAAGGACAAGCGGCAGGTGTTCAGGTGACCAACTCAGGTGGTGCCCCTGGCCAGTCAGCAAGGATCATCATCAGGGGAATCAATTCCTTAGATCCCGGAGCTAACAACCAACCATTATTCGTAGTGGATGGTGTGCCTGTGGATAACTCTACCATTGAGTCTACCGGTACACCAAGGGGCCTATCAAACAGAATGGCCGATCTTAATCCCAATGATGTGGCCTCCATTTCTGTGCTAAAAGGTGCGGCAGCAACCGCTCTGTACGGGGTAAGGGCTGCCAATGGTGCAGTTATTGTGACCACCAAAAAAGGCAAAGCAGGAGAAGTCAGGGTAAACTATAACGGCTCAGTAGGATTTGAAACCCTCAACCAATTGCCAAAGTTACAGGACAAATATGGTCAGGGCTTTAGTGGAGAATACCAACCAACAAGTTTCTGGCCTTCCTGGGGAGCTCCTATAAGTGAAGTGCAGCAAACAGTTGCCGATCACAAATATGAAGACAACTGGAACCGGGTTTTTAATACCGGCATACAGCTAGACAATAACCTAAGCATTTCCGGTGGTAATGAAAAGGCAACTTTCTATGGTTCTTTTGGTAACCTGCAGCAGGAAGGTATCATTCCTTTTTCTTCCTGGAACAGAACCACCGCCAAATTATCCGGGAGTGTTAAGGTTTCCGAAAAGTTTAATTTCTCGGGTTCTGTGAATTACAGTAACTCTGGAGGCAATAGGGTTCCTCATGACCGCTTTATGGAGCGAATGATGTACTGGTCTGAAACCACCGATGTTCGGGACTATATCAATGAGGATGGAACGATGAGAACCTATTCCAATACCAATCCGATCTATGATGCCCGTTTTGCCACCTATGAAGATGATGTGAACAGAGTGATTGGAAACATCAATTTTAACTACATGCCTACGGAATGGCTTGCCTTTTCCTACCGCCTTGGAAATGATTTTTATAGTGATCAGCGTACGGAGATCACTCCAGGACCTAAAGGGATAGACGGAGAAGTACCACTTAGTTCAACAGGCTATCTGGAGGAAAATAGGATCAATAGCAGGGACCTTACCTCAAACTTTTACATTACCTTAAAAAAGCAGTTTAGTCCAGACCTAAATACCAGCCTGAGATTGGGCAATGATATTTTTGAGCGAAAATATGACAGGGTAACTGCCCGAGGTGAGAATTTTGTCATTCCTGATTTTTATAACCTCAATGCGGCTTCCCAGATATTTGCCAGCCAATACAAAACTGTAAGGAGATTGGTAGGTTTTTATGGAGACCTAATGGTGGATTATAAAAATTACCTCTTCCTGAACATCACTGGAAGAAATGATATCACTTCCACATTACCCAAAAACAATAACTCTTTTTTCTACTCTTCTTTTAACCTGGGTTACGCCTTTAGTGAGAACATTCAGCTTCCATCCTGGGTGACTTTTGGTAAATTAAGAGCATCCTGGGCACAAGTGGGAAAAGATACTGAGCCCCATATCCTGGGATCTACTTACGTATCACCTTCAATTTTCCCCTTAAATGGGGAGGTAGGTTTTACAAGGAATTCGGTTTACGGAGATCCACTCTTAAAGCCTGAGCAAACCAATTCAATAGAATTTGGCCTGCAAACAGCTTTTTTCAATAACCGGGCAAACTTTGATGTAACTTATTACAAATCAAATGCAAAGGACCAGATCATTCCAGTTCCAGTGTCTGACGCTACTGGTTATTCCTCCTATATCACCAATGCTGGCGAAATTCAAAACAGCGGTTTTGAGTTTATATTGGGTGGAAGCCCTATAGAAAACAGTGATTTTTCATGGAACATCACTGCCAATTTATCCATCAATAACAATGAGATAAAAGCCATCAAAGAAGGAATAGATGAAATTGTCGTGGGAACCCAATATGGCTACTCTGGCTCTACAGTCACCATGAAGTTACTTGAAGGGGAAGCCTATGGAAATATCTTTGGGAGTTCATACCAAAGGTTAGGTACCGATCCTGACAATTTGTTTCTTGACCCTAGCCTTCCAATAATTATTGGCGCAAATGGTTTTCCAGTAAGGACCGGCACCCAATTGATTTTAGGCAACGCAGTGCCCAAATGGATAGGTGGTATTCGAAATGATTTCACCTACAAAGATTTTGAACTTTCCTTCTTAATTGACTTTAGGACAGGTTTGGAACAATACAACCAGTATGCGAACTTCCTGTCTGCATTTGGCAAGAATGAATTTACGGAAGCCAGAGAAGATTTTAGAGTCTTTGAGGGCGTATTGGCAGATGGATCTACCAATACCAAAGAAGTTTGGCTTGGCCAGGGAACAGGACCTGACGGAGAAGAATATGGAGCCGGCTACTGGAGAAACTATTACCGGACGACCAGTGAAAACTTTGTAAGTGATGCCAGTTTCATCAAGTTGAGAAACATCACCATTGGGTATAACTTAAACCCTGATCTGCTGGAGCGAACTCCTTTTAGAACAGCACGGGTTTCTATCGCTGCCAATAATATCATCCTGTATACCCCCTGGGACGGCTTTGACCCCGAATCCTTTTCTGCTGGAGCGGGAGGCAATGCTATCGGTTTAACAGGTCTGGGCTATCCCGGCGTACAGAGCTTTTTCTTTAATCTGAACCTTGGACTTTAAAAAACTGCAATTATGAAAACGATGTATACTATACTCGGCTTAATGTTTTTTTTAGCGTTAAGCTCATGTGAGAATTTTCTCGATGTCAATGAAAACCCCAATAATCCACAGGATGCTCCTATATCAGGGCTTATGACCAATGCTACTTACGAGACTTCACTTAATGTGCAGGCAATAGGCAGTATCAGCTCCCATTATGTGCAATACCTGGCCTCCCCTAATCCAGCGGGCGCTTCAGATATCATGGATGCGAGCAATTACAGTGGCCTTTGGTTTGATTTGTTCAATGTGATGACGGACCTTACGGATTTGATGCAAAAAGCTGAAGAAGAAGAGGCTAGCCACTATTTGGGGGCTGGGCAGATCCTTATGGCCCTCAACTTGGGCATGACAGTGGATGTATTTGGGGATGTTCCTTATAGCGAGGGTTTTGATTTTTCTTCTGTTACTCCCGTTTATGATGTGGACAGAGCCTTATATTCTGAAGTGTTTAACCTACTAGATCAGGGCCTTCAGAACCTCACAGGAGAAACGGCTGTATCTCTGGACAATGACGATTTTATCTTTAATGGGGATGTTTCCGCCTGGATAAAGTTTGCTAATATGCTTAAGGCCAGATTTATGTTGCATACCAAAGGAACCGATGCCTACAATGCACAGGAAATCCTGGCAACAATTGACAATGGCATGATGAGCAATGAGGATGACGCCACTGTGGTGTTCTTTGAACAACGATTCAATCCCTGGGCTCAAGATGCCATTGACAATGAGAATTTGCTTTTGGGAGGATGGATTTCTACCCAGTTTATAGAAGCATTAGATGGAACCTCCTATACCACAATGGATCCAAGGCTGTCATTAATGATTGGAGCCACGGATGATGGGGAGTACATAGGTGTCACCAATGGGGCGGGCAGAGGCAATGCACCTGAACAAGGTGCAAGGTCTACCTTGATTCCTGGGCAATATTATACCTCGGAACAATCTCCACTATTAATTGCCACCTATGCTGAACAGAAATTCATAGAGGCAGAAGTAGCTTTAGAATCGGATCCTGAAAGGGCTTATGCTGCCTACCTTGAAGGAATTACGGCCCATATGGACATGCTGGAAGTAAGTGGGGATGATAAAATGGCTTATCTAAATAATCCGGAGGTAAGCATGGGAGCAACATCCCTTACGGTCGCTGACATCATGAAAGAAAAATGGGTTGCCCTTTTTCTCCATCCCGAAACCTGGAATGATGCGCGGAGATTTGATTATGGATACAAAGACATGACCTTGCCTGAAAACCTCAATGGCAATCTAAACGGACAGTACATCAGAAGACTGGCTTATCCAGACAATGAGGTAAGTAGGAATGGCAGCAATGTGCCTGACGTCACGCTATTGGACCGGATTTGGTGGAACGAGTAGTATTTGGAAATCCCCTCTTTTTGACAAAAAGAGGGGATTTTTCTTAGAATTAACGGTAACTAACCCTCCAGCCCAGAAAGGACGAGGAATTTGTACTAGCCATCGCCTGCACCCATGGTAAATTGTATAATGAACTACGGATTTTGGTGGTATTGTCGCCTTTTTTTCTGCAACAATGCTGACAAAATCAACTGACCTAAACACTGTAGTTAAATTATTTGATCAACATACAAAATGGGTTTTTAACCAGTAAATTCTAAAATCATTTCCCCAAATGGCCGGAAAATCTTACTTTTCCTATGGCTTAAAAGCCAGGTTAAAATGTATTTCTCAGAGACCCTTCCTATGAAACATTGTAAATGGTTGTGCTTGTTGTTTTTCTTTTCCTGTACTGTCCAAAAAATCAACAAGACGGTCCGAACTTCCGATGTCTTTGAAAAAGGACACATGGGATTCATGCTCTATGATCCCGCAAAGGACAAAACGCTGGTAAAATTGAATGAAGCCAAATACTTTATCCCTGCCTCCAATACAAAAATATTTACTTTCTACACAAGTTATAAAGCCCTGGGCGATGGATATATCAATGGTCTGAATTATACGCACAAAGGTGATTCCTTAATTTTTTGGGGGAATGGTGACCCTTCATTGCTACATCCAGACTTTAAAGACAGCACAGTTGTAAACTTTCTTAGACAAGAGACCAAAAACCTTTACCTGGTAGATAATTTTGAGCAGCTTTCCAGCTATGGTCCAGGCTGGTCATGGAACTGGTTTCCTTATTATTTTGCTGCCGAGCGATCCCCACTTCCGATCTATGGAAATGTGATGCGGTTTTCAAAAAAAGCAGATTCAAAAGAAGCCCAAGCCTATCCAAAATCCGTTCTATTGCCCCTGTTACCAGCAGTAGAAGAACATTCCGGCAATTATTATATTCAAAGAGACTTTAAAAAAAACACCTATGAATATGCCTTAAACAGGGAAAAAGACAGCCTGACTTTTGCCACCGACAAACCATTTATTACCTCAGCGAATTTAACCAGAAACCTGCTACAAGAAGCTGTAGGGAAGAAAATCACGCTCCTTGAAGACAATGGCTATACCCAAAGCGCTCATGAACAATTGCCTACTGTAAAGGCAGATTCATTGTATGCTCAAATGATGAAAATAAGTGACAATTTTTTGGCCGAACAACTGATGGTACTTGTCTCGGATGCGGTATTAGATTCTATCAATATCAGTGAAGGCATTGCCTATGCAAAAAAGAACTGGCTGGCAGACCTTCCCGACGAACCCCAATGGGTGGATGGTTCAGGCCTTTCGCCACAAAACATGTTTACTCCTCGCTCGGTAATAAAGCTGCTGCAAAAAATACATACCGAAATCCCTATGGAAAAAATCAAGGCCTACTTCCCAGCCGGCGGTGAATCTGGCACTATCCGTAACTGGTACCCTGCAGACCCCGGCCAGCCCGCATACATCTACGCCAAAACCGGCACCCTTGCTATGAGCACCGCCCTCAGTGGTTTCCTACTCACCAAAAGCGGAAAAGTACTGCTCTTCAGCACCTTCTTTAACAACTACACCGGCAGCTCCAGTGTGCAGAAGACCGAAATGCAAAAACTGCTTTATTTTATTCATGATAAGTATTAATGGTTAATGGTTAATTATTAATGCTTTGGGATTTTACTGCCTGATTTAGGATTCTGGCAGCTAATTTAAATTTTAAAATATAGAAACCAGTGACTTACGAGGAAACCATAGACAGACTTTATGCGCTTCAGAATCCTGAAAAAGTCGTTTTTAAGGAGAGGAAATTTGGGATTGTTTCCAATAACTCATTGGGGATATACCATTCAGAACTAAAGAGTATCGCGAGGGAAATTGGAAAGGATAATGAACTTGCGTTGCGGCTTTTTGACAGTGGCATTTACGAAGCCCGTATTTTATGCAGCAAAATTTTTAAACCCAGAGATGTTACTGAAACATTGATGGAAAAATGGGTGAAGACTTTTGAGAATTGGGAGGTTTGTGATAGCTTTTCTATGGGTTTGTTTGCTAAAAGTGATTTTGCCGTAGAAAAGATCCTGGAATGGACAAAAAGGAAACCTGAATTTGAAAAAAGAGCAGGATTCACCATTATTGCTTCCTACTGTATGGCAGATAAACTGTCAGACAATGTGGTTTTTGAATCCTTCTTCCCAATCATTAAGCGAGAAGCGAATGATGAAAGAATATACGTCAAAAAAGCTGTGAATTGGGCGCTGCGCAACATTGGAAAACGAAACCCCGACCTCAATAAAAAAGCCATCTTAGTAGCCCAAGAAGTACTGGAAAATGAAAGCCCATCAGCCAAATGGATTGCAAAGAATGCATTGAATGAGTTAGAGAAAGACAATATCAGAATGTCGGATTATCCAAGGGCAATATATAGGGGTGGAAGGGTTTGAATAATGACTTGCCAATAATAAAATGGACAAATACCAAAATAAATACCGCATAGGATCTATTCGTTTACCGGGATATGATTATCGGAAAAACGGTGCCTATTTTATAACCATCTGTACCAAAAATAGGGAACATTTTTTTGGGAAAATTGTGGATGCCTCTATCATAGGGCCCTTGCAATGCAAGAGCCCTATGATGCAATTGAATGAATTAGGCCAAATCGCCCAAAAATATTGGATGGAGATACCCAACCATTTTCCGTTTGTTGAATTGGGAAATTTCGTTGTGATGCCCAATCATACCCATGGTATATTGGTGATTAAACGTGACCAATATACCCCGGTAGATACGTTGCAATGCAACGTATCTACCGCGCCAACCAGACCCATAAATGAACAAATGTCAAAAATATCACCTAAACCAGGCAGCATTTCAACGATTATTCGTTCCTACAAATCTGCTGTTACCAAACAGGCACGATTAATAAATGCCAATTTTACCTGGCAGGCCAGATTTCACGACCATATCATCCGAAATTCAGCCTCCTTCGAAAGAATACAACATTACATTTCCACCAATCCATTGAATTGGCAAAAAGATAAATTTTCTGTTTAGCCAAAAATTCATAATTTGATTTGACCCAATGAGCGTTAAATCAATTTAAGCCCCATTAGATTATTACCTATTGGATCCTTACTCGTAAATTACATGACATTATTAATTGTAATTGGTAAGGCCAGAAATCAACATGGAATCAATAAGTATTTTTGAAATTATAAAAATTGGCATTGGACCATCCAGTTCACATACCATGGGACCCTGGCGGGCAGCCCTGTCTTTTTTAAGTCACCTGAGTAAAAACAAACAACTCAAAGAAGTCACCGAAATTACCACATCCTTGTTTGGTTCATTGGCCAAAACGGGATTAGGTCATGGTACTGATATTGCCGTAATATTGGGTCTTTCAAATGAGGATTTTACAACCATTGATACGGATAAAATCAATGAGAAAATTGAAACCATAAAACAAAGTGGCCTGATCAATGTTTCAGAGGACCATTCTATCAATTTTAATTATAAAAAGCACATCCTTTTTGAGTTCAACAAAAGTCTGGATTATCACCCCAATGGGATGCGGTTTGAGGCGACTTTAAAAGATGGTACTATAATTTCCCGGGAATATTTTTCTGTAGGTGGTGGCTTTGTGGTCACACAAGCTTCTGATCAGGTGGCACAGCATCCAATCATAACCAAATACCCCTGTCATTCCCAAAAGGACCTGTTGGATGCCTGTAATAAATTAAACCTAAAAATATCAGAGCTTGTAATGCTTAACGAAACAGCCTGGCAAAGTGAGGCTGACACCAGAAAACAAGCCCTTTACATCTGGAATGAAATAAAAAATTGTATTTTTAGAGGCATTAATAAATCTGGCATTCTACCCGGAGGATTAAAGGTAAGGCGAAGGGCTTATGATTTGAACAAGAAGTATTTACAGGGGCAAAAATTCAGCAGTGTAGCGGATTGGATCAAGGCCATTAAGAAAGGTCCCAAAGATTTTAACACGGTGAACAAATGGATAAGTGTTTTTGCTTTGGCGGTAAATGAAGAGAATGCTTCTTTTGGTAGAATCATTACTGCACCTACCAATGGCGCCTCAGGCGTAATTCCTGCAGTATTAATGTACGCCCATTGTTTTACGCCACATTTTGATGAAGATGAAATTGTTAAATTCATCCTGACTGCTGGAGAGATAGGTACCCTCTATAAAAAAGGGGCCACTATTTCTGCAGCCATGGGAGGCTGTCAGGCGGAGATTGGGGTTTCTAGTTCTATGGCTGCAGGAGCATTAACGGAGGCACTTGGCGGAACCAAAGAACAAGTGTGTCAAGCGGCTGAAATAGCCATGGAGCACCACTTGGGCATGACTTGCGACCCCATTGGCGGCTTGGTACAAATTCCTTGTATTGAACGAAACAGCATGGGTGCCATTAAAGCCATCACGGCTTCTAACATGGCTTTGGACAGTGACTCTTCTGCTGCCCGCCTAAGTTTAGACAATGTCATCCAGGTAATGTGGGAAACCGCTTTGGATATGAAATCAAAATACAAAGAAACATCTGAAGGAGGTTTGGCTAAAATCCCAGTAAATATTGCGGAATGCTAATTAAAATTGAAAGAACACATGACTAAAAAGCGAATCTTTTTTACCGGTGGATCAGGAAAAGCAGGAAAGCACGTGATCCCCTACCTTCTCGCCCAGGGACACAGGGTAGTAAACATTGACTTGAAGCCTTTGGATTATCCAGGTGTGGATAACCTTATCGCTGATATTACAGACTCCGGACAAATGTTCAATGCCATGAGTTCTTATGCTGCATTGGATGAGCTGGAACCGGGCAATGGTGTGCCAAAATTTGATGCAGTAGTGCACTTTGCTGCCATACCACAGATCCTTATCAAACCTGACAATGAGACCTTTCGGGTCAATACCATGGGCACCTACAATGTGATTGAAGCGGCGGTTAAGCTTGGCATTGAAAAAATTGTCATTGCTTCCTCAGAAACCACCTATGGCATCTGCTTTTCAGATGGCCCAACCGACCCTAATTCCTTGCCTTTGGAGGAAGATTATGATGTGGATCCAATGGATAGCTATGGCTTATCAAAGGTGGTGAATGAAAAAACCGCGCGCAGCTTTCAGCGGCGATCTGGCATTGATATTTATGCTTTACGCATTGGCAATGTGATTGAACCCCACGAATATGCGGAATTGTTTCCTCATTATTTCCAAAATCCAGAAGTCCGTCGCAGAAACGCCTTCTGTTATATCGATGCGCGTGACCTCGGACAGATTGTGGACCTTTGTTTGGAGAAAGATGGACTTGGATACCAGGTCTTCAATGCTGGAAACGACCACAATGGGGCAATTATTCCTAGCAAAGAATTGGCGGAAAGGTTCTTCCCCGGAGTGCCTGTCACACGTGAATTGGGAGAACATGAAGCCTTGTTTTCCAATAAAAAAATACGTGAAGTGCTAGGGTTCAAGGAAGAACACAACTGGCAGAAATATGTAAAAGGAAGCTGATTGCTGTAAAATTTAAATTTACATTGAAACTTTAATTCTATTTCCTTATAGAAGAAATTCTTACCCAAAAACCTTAACCTGTCAATGAAAAATACTTTTAGATTGTTTGGAATTTTTGCCTTTGTTCTTGTATTGAATTCATGTTCAAGTCCCAAAGATGTTCAGGTAACAAGCCCTAATGAAAGGTTCAGATTTGAATTGCTGGTAGAGGATTCACAGCTTTTTTATCGTGCTTTTTTCGATGATAAAGAGATTGTAGGAAAGTCTATACTTGGCTTTGAGCTTTCTGACACAACTATAAGCACTCAAAATCTTAAAATAAAGGAGATTAAAGAAAGTAAAGTGGCAACAGATTGGAAACCTGTTTATGGTGAAAGAAACCTTTACCCAGAGCAATATCATCAATCAATCGTTTCTTTTAGTTCGACCGACAAAAAGCAACCTGCCTTCCAACTAAATATAAGGGCCTACAATGAAGGATTGGCCTTCAAATATGCCTTTGAAAATTCAGGACAAGTTACGATTGATGCAGAACTGACTGAATTTTCCCTGCCTGCAAATTCAGAAGTATGGGTTTCCGAGCAGGCACAAGGAGAAATAACCAAACAAAAATTAACGTCATTAAACGATAAAGTATTTGAACGACCACTATTGGCGGAGTTGAACGATTCTTTGTTTGTGGCACTTGGTGAGGCTGCCCTTGTGGATTTTGCAAGAATGAAATTTTCATTGGCCAAAGACAAAACAGCAACCCTCGTTGCCAGTCTAGACAGTGAAGTGGTTTTTGACGGGCCTTTTTCCAGCCCCTGGAGAACAATCATGGCGGGGAAAACCGCAGGTGAAATACTGGAGAACAATTACCTTATTTTGAGCCTCAATGCCCCAAACGCCATAAAAAACCCGGATTGGATAAAACCCGGAAAAGTTATTCGTGAAGTTACTCTCACCACAGATGGAGGAATGGCCTGTGTGGATTTTGCTGTTAAACACAACCTACAATACATTGAGTTTGATGCCGGATGGTATGGAAATGAATACGATGATTCCTCAGATGCCACCACCATTACGGTGGATCCTAAACGCTCAAAAGGTCCTCTTGATCTTCTTCCAGTAATTAAGTATGCAGAGAGCAAAGGCATCGGCGTAATCTTATACGTCAATAGAAGGTCCTTAGAAAAACAACTGGATGAAGTACTGCCTATGGCCAAATCATGGGGTGTAAAAGGCCTTAAATATGGATTTGTAAATGTTGGTCCCCAGGAATGGACAAGCTGGTTGCATGAGGCAGTTAGAAAAGCAGCTGACCATGAGCTGATGGTGGACATCCACGATGAATACCGGCCTACAGGTTATTCACGTACCTACCCAAACCTGATGACACAGGAGGGTATTCGTGGGGATGAGGAATCTCCTGACAATACCACCGTTTTAAAAACCTTGTTTACACGTATGCTGGCAGGAGCAGGCGACCATACCAATTGCTATTTTGCTGAGCGGGTAGACAGTAAAATGGGCTCACATGCTTCCCAATTGGCCAAGGCAGTTTGTATTTACAGCCCATGGCAATTCCTTTATTGGTACGATCGTCCGGAAAATTCTCCAGGAGCACATAAGGGGGCTGGTAACAGTACCAATTTTATATTGGAAGTGCCTGAATTGACTTTTTTCGACCAAATGCCTACCGTTTGGGATGACACTAAAGTGCTATCCGGCTACCCAGGAGAACATGCGGTTGTCGCCAGAAAAAGTGGAGAAACCTGGTTTGTAGGGGCACTTAATGGGATGAAGGAAAGAGACAATGAAATCTCATTTGAGTTCCTAGACCCAAATCAAGAATACACCGCTACAATTTTCACAGACGATGAAGAAGTGAAAACCCACAGCAGAGTTGCTTTAGAGACAAGAGCCATAATGTCAAAGGATGTGATGAATTTCAACTTGGGAAAACACAAGGGTATGGCAATGGTCATAAAAATGGCAAAATAGAAAACAGAGTAGATAAAGGCTTATTATTACCCAGAATCGAAGAAATTTTTAACTAACGAAAAGCCACTAATTTACACCGTGATTTTATCAGTAATGTTGTAGAAAAAAAACAGCAATGCTGATAAAATCACGATGCATTATTTATTTAATCCAATGGTTTAGGTTTATGCCTTGACCGCAAAAACCACAATCTACATCTGCGTAGAAATACAATTTGTGGATTAACTAATCCTCCCCTTTTTTACACTCACAGCTTCTGTTAAAAAAAATCTAAAATTTACGTCTGAACAATTTCAATTATAAAAATAGTTGTATTTTAGACGCGTAGTAATTAAATACTTACAACATATCTAGGCCTTCAACATTGCTGATTTCGTATTGTGCTTTAGGTACCAATAATGGCTAGGTTAAAAAAAATGAGCTATGAAAAACTTTATTGTATTCCTTTTTTAGTGGCAGCATTTCATTGTCAAGCCCAAAATGATGACAAATTCAATTTTGGCTTTGAAAGTCAGAAAGATAAATCCAGCCTTTCAGACGGGTGGTTTAAATGGGGCGATTATAATTTAGCTATAGACAGCCTGGCCTATTCAGGGATAAATGCGGTAAAAATCACCGCTACTGGTTCTGGCAAATTTGGATGTATTGCCTATCCGATTCCTGCAATTTATTCCGGAAAAACATTAAAGCTTGAAGGATACATGAAAATCAAAAATGTCAAAAATGGATTTGCTGGGCTCTTGCTACGAATCGATGGCAAAGAAGGCATTTTAGCATTTGCCAATATGGATGACCAGCAAATAGAGGGAACTAAAGATTGGCAGAAATACAGCATAACACTCAATTACCCTCAAAAATCAGAGACTATATATGTAGCAGGTATTCTTAGCGGAAAAGGTGAAGCCTGGTTTGATGATTTTAATTTAACCATCGATGGAGAAAATATTGAAACGTTAACGGAAGCCGAAATTGAAGAGCCTAAGGCAATACTTGATACAGCGTTTGACAAAGGCTCCTTATTGGATTTATCTATATTGACGGCCGAAAAAACCGATGACCTTGAATTATTGGGTCGGGTTTGGGGCTTTCTTAAATATCACCATCCTGGAATTGCCAAAGGGAATTACAATTGGGACTATGAATTATTTAGATTCTTAACTACTTATATCAAGGCTGAAAATGAGGCGGACAGAAACAAGCTTATTATCGACTGGATTGATTCACTGAACCCATTAGAAAACTGTACAGAATGCAAAGAAACTGATGAAAATGCGTTAATCAAGCCAGATCTAAACTGGATTCAAAACCAAGATTCAGCGCTAAAAGATAAGTTACTCTCTGTTTACAATAACCGTTCACAGGGCCAACACTATTATATAGAATTAACTCCAAGTGTAGGTAACCCGGATTTTATAAATGAAAATTCTTACGAAAACATGCCCTATCCTGACGATGGGTTTAGGCTTTTGTCTCTTTTCAGGTATTGGAACATGATCAATTATTTTTTCCCTTATAAACACTTAATGGATGCGGATTGGAATATAAAGCTTAAAGAATATATTCCCGTTTTCTTAGATGCAAAAAACGAATTGGAATATGAGCTAGCTGCACTTCAGCTCATAAGTGATATTCAGGATACACATGCAAACATTTGGGGAGGAGGAGATAAAATTGATGCTTGGAAAGGGTCAAACTTTCCTCCCATAAACCTCAGGTTTATAGAAAATAAATTAGTAGTCGCAGATTTTTTATAATGAAGAACATAAAGAAATTATTGGTTTAAAAATTGGTGATATTATTACCAAAATAAATGGAAAACCTATAGAAGAAATCGTAAATGAAAAATCGAAATATTATCCTGCATCCAACTCCGCAGCAAAATTAAGAAATATTTCAATCGATATTTTACGTTCAAATGATGATGAAGTAAAAATTGATTTCATTTCAGAAGGTGCTAAAGAACAAACTAAAACTCTTAAACTATTCCCAAAAGATAGTCTTGATTATTTCACCTGGTTTAGAAAAAACAAAGATAGGTCTTATCATTTATTAGAGGATAACATTGGCTATGTTACGCTGGCTACCATAAAACAAGAAGACATCGAAAATATCAAGAAAGATTTTACGAACACCAAAGGGATAATTATTGACATTCGCAATTACCCATCCACTTTCGTACCTTTTAGTCTAGGCTCCTTTTTTGTTTCTTCTTCAACACCGTTTGTAAAATTCACCGTAGGGAATATCGATAACCCTGGTGAATTCTCATTTTCAAAAAATTTAGAAATCCCTAGCATGGGTAAAACATACAAAGGCAAGTTGGTGGTACTGACTAATGAGTTTTCGCAGAGCCAGGCAGAATATACTGCCATGGCTTTCCGAGCTGGAGACAATACGACAGTTATTGGAAGTACTACAGCAGGAGCAGATGGAAATGTATCTCCATTATTTTTGCCCGGTGGACTTAAAACAATGATTTCTGGTATTGGAGTATATTATCCAAATAGAGAAGAAACACAACGTATTGGAATTGTGCCTGACATTGAGGTAAAACCAAGCATTGAAGGCATTAAAGCTGGTAGGGACGAATTGCTTGAAAGAGCCATAGAAATTATTAGCGAAAATTAAACCCGGAACAGCAATTAAAAATGCAGCATAAAATCTTTGAGCAAATCAACGTATTCCGAAGTATAGGCATTGGAGGGATCTTTTATGAGCAATGTGTTTTCCACGATTTTCGCAGGCTTTTTTCTGGATAAAGAAACGATCACTCGGTGGACTTTACTGGTTTCTCGGTCGTGCAAAAAGGTTTGACTGACTGGGTAAAAACCTTTTTCAGCGCCAATGCCGATAAAAGTTTCCATCTCATTGGGTGGAAGAATTAACCATAATACACCCGCTTCAGTTAATAGGCTGTCAATGCCCGCCCACAAATCGGTGAAGTTGAGGCCCTGTTCATGCCTGGCCAAATTGATGTTTTGTTTGCTGCTTTGCAGTTGACCACTATAATAAGGGGGATTGGTAATGATCAGGTCGTATTGTTGGGTTTCAGTTGTGGCAAAATCCTGAAAGCCTTGATGCTTCACAGTGATGTTAGTTCCCAGCTTATTGGCAGCAACATTTTTTGTTGCCTGCTCAAAGGCGTCCAAGTCTATTTCCACAGCATCAATATTAGCCGAAGGGTACTTTTGAGCCATCATCAAGGCAAGCACACCTGTACCCGTACCAATATCCAGAATGGTATCAGGAATTGACTTTGCCACAGCTAGTGAGCCAAGAACGACCGCATCGGTACTCACCTTCATGGCACATCGGTCCTGTTCTATTCTAAACTGCTTGAACTGAAAATAGGTGTTTGCCGTCCTTCTCATTATGCTTTTTGCTCTGCTTCATAGCCTTGGTCAGGAGGTAAATTATATCCCAAAGCCGCTGTTACTGCCAATTCATCGCATCTTTCATTTAAGGGGTTACCAGCATGGCCTTTTACCCACTGAAATTGAGGCTTGAATTTAGTATGTAGGGGAATGTATCTTTTCCAAAGGTCTACATTTTTTTGTCCTTGAATCCCTTCTTTTGCCAACCCCATATCCAGCCTTTCTGAACGGAATCAACGACGTATTTACTATCCGAATAGATGGTAATTGGCAACCCTTCTACTTTCAAGGCTTCCAAACCACTAATCACCGCCAGCAACTCCATCCGGTTATTGGTGGTCAGGCGAAACCCTTCGGAAAGCTCTTTTCTCATGTTCTTATAGAGCAAAATCACCCCATAACCTCCATTTCCAGGATTCCCCTTACTGGCTCCGTCGGTATATATTTTTATCATGTCCAATTCAAATTTGGATCAAAAATAGGGTAAATATCTCAAATCGGCCAAAAAGACAACGCAGACTTTAAAGGATTCCATAAGCGCATGAATTAGCCTTCTCAGAAGAATGATTTATCCCTAATATAACGATTATGTAAGTGCTTTAGCACCTTTACCTTGACAACACAAGCTTTGTAAGCCCAAAGAAAATTATTACCCAGAAATAATTTGGAATAATGCCCATTTATTTCGTTTTTAAGAAATAATTAGGCCCAAAAATTAGAACAATTAGGCCAAACAGTGAGCTGAAACAAATTATTAGCAATGATTGAAACATGAAGAAATACATTTTAAACAAAGCTGAAGAAATAATTTCGCAAACTGAAGAACTTGAATACGAATCCATTTCAGTTCACGATTTTCTTACCGAATTTGATTATGCAACGAAGTACTTGCCGAGATTTCTGAAAGTACGTTCTTTTGCCCTCTACATGCTTTTTTTTAAAAGAGCCTATTACTCGATCGGAGATAGAAAAATTAAGCTTAAAATATCAGCATTGGGTCAAAATATGCTTTCCAACTTTGGTAATCCCATGTCAAAGGATGTGGTGAAAAGGGGAATCAATGATTTGGTAAAATTCGGTATTGTAGAAAAATTACACCGACCAGGAAAAATCAATGAGTACATTGTCAAATTGCCCTCAGAAATAAAGGCCATAAAAAAGCTTATTAAAATAGAAGACAGCATTGAAGAAAGCATTTATGGGGATTCGGAAGACGATATCCTTACAGATAGCAGCAAAAGAAATGAGATTTTAAAAAGGGACAATCACAAGTGCTTCTACTGCCTATGCGAACTTAAAGCACCAGATTTCTACCTCAATCATATCCATTCCAAAGCCAATGGTGGCTATGACTGGAAATCCAATTTGGTATCTTCTTGCAGAACCTGCAACACAGTGAAAAATGCTGACAGCGTTAATGCCATATTATTGAGTAATCTCAAAAAAGGGCTGATTTTAAATACGGAATATTTAGAGCAAAAAAGTAAGTTGGATAAATTGAAGGCTGAATATCAAAATGTGAAAGAAAACTTAGGAAATATTCCCTAAGCAAGCAAACAGTGTGATTGCAATATTGCATCCATCGAAGAGAGCGCTATTTGGTAGACACTCTTAAAATTGGTCTAGTATATTGACTAGATAACTATTCGATCTAGTTAATTAAAACACTCCGAATCGGCTGACTTCCAGATCACCTTTTTATCCTCTAAATCCTCGAGCGTATAATTGCCCTCAATCCTATCTCCAGAACAATCCTGAATTATTAATGCCCAGTTACATAAAGGGCAACAGCTGGCGAAGTAAAATACCGTCTCTCCATTGTAGGTACCCTGTCCAATATAATTGTATTCAGACATTTCACCAGATTCATAGGATTGCTGTATGGTATTCAACCATGGTAAATCATTTATAGGATCACTTACACTGCAGGTGTTATCAGGACCATCAAAAATATCACATGAAAAACAGATTGATAAACTGAACAAAATTAGATAGGTAAATTTTTTCATGAATGAGAATGAATAAATGGAAGATTGATTTGTAACCAGTACGACACGAAGTTACTATTCGCTACAATTACAAATTTATATTTTTTAAATATTAGTAAGCTTCACGCATCTACCATTAGGGATGGTTAGCGAAAAGCAACCCATTATTAACGTTGACTGCAAAAACCCCAGTGATTTTTTGGCAGGAGAAGAAAGGACTTTCGCCAAACGATAAGCCAATCAAACCGCCATTTCTTGACAAAAGTACTGGTATTCAGCTTGAAGATTGTGAATTAAGTTTTAAATTAACTTTTCTTAATGATACTTTCCAAAGCCCATGAAAAAGCATTTTTACGACACAATTCCTCTTTTCCTAATCCTATTTCTAGTAAGCTCCTTAGACAACTCTTTGTTTTCACAGGAAATGGATTTTGAATCCTACAATCCTCAATCCACTCTTGTGGTACCTGAAAACCCTGTGACAAGGGCAAAATACCCTTTTGTGGATATCCACAGTCACCAATCCAATGTAAATGAGGCACTCATTACGAGATTGATTAAGGAAATGGATGAGCTGAACATGGCCACCATGGTAAACCTAAGCGGTAAAGGTTCTTCAAGAAATAGAGCTGACAGCGAAGCCCAGGAATACCTCAATTCCATGATCCGTCAATTTAATGCCCAAGCACCCGGAAGGTTTATCGTTTTCACGAACTTATCCTTCAGCGGGTTTGGGACCCAGGAATGGAAAGAAAAGGCAGTAGCTGAACTAGAAGCAGATGTTAAAAATGGAGCCAATGGTTTAAAAATATTCAAAAGCCTGGGTTTAAACGTCAAAGACGTCAATGGTAAAAGGGTACCCATCAATCATCCAGATTTGGATGCCATCTGGGCCAAATGTGGAGAACTAGGCATTCCGGTATTGATCCATGCTGCAGATCCTGCCTCCTTTTGGGATCCCATGGATGGCAACAACGAACGCTGGCTGGAACTAAAATTACGTCCCAACAGGAAAAGAGCTGCTGACAATCCAGCGCCATTCGAGCAGATCATTGCAGAACAGCATGCCGTCTTTAAAAAGCATAGCAATACCACCTTTATCAATGCCCACATGGGTTGGATGGCCAATGACCTGGCAAAGGCTGCAAAGCACCTGGATAAGTATCCAAATGTAAACTTTGGAATAGCAGCTGTTATTGCTGAATTTGGCCGTCAGCCAAAGGCGGCTAAAAAGTTTTTTATCGACTACCAGGACAGAATCCTTTTTGGGAAAGATTCCTACAACCAGGAAGAGTTTTACACCTATTTCAGGGTCTTGGAAACCGAAGATGAATATTTCCCTTACTACAAGAAATATCATGCCTATTGGCGCATGTATGGCTTAGGGTTACCGGATGAAGTCCTCAAGAAGGTTTATTATAAAAACGCCTTGCGAATTGTTCCCAATATGGACAAAAGCCTTTTTCCGGATTGACCCTATGATTTTTTGATACCTACAAAACACTTAATGACCTTAAAACAAATTTGTTATTCGACTGAATTGAAACATTATATTTGATAATAAACTACAGAAATTATTTTTTAATTTTACTTGTTTTAATTTAGTCACTAAAATCAGTGCCTCATTTTTATATTTATAATTTTTTCCATGAATAATTTCCGCTTTACCAGTCTACTAGCTGTAATACTAGTGATTTTTTTTGGGGTATCCTGCAAAAAAGAACCACTACCCGAAATTCCACCCAATGGGGATATTTCCTTGGTAATTGACATTGAAGGCTGCTTTAGATCCAACCTTTCTTCAGAACGAATAGATGATATTGAATCCATCTGGGTATCCATTGAAAATGAAAATGGAATAATCGAAGGGTATCCCAAAAAGTTTGAGGATTTTTCTCTAGAGGAATATACCATTCACTTAACAATTAACAACCTAGCAACAGGGAACTATAAATTAGGGAAATTATTACTTATGGATGAAAATGGTAATGTGACTTATGCTACACCACTACAAGATGCTCCGTTTTCATCAAGAATACCAAAACCAGTCCCCTTCCAATTTGAAACACTAAAAAACCAAGACAATATTATTTATGCAACGGCTTTATCGACAAGATGCTATACCCCAGCAGACTTTGGTCTAAGCGACGAAGAAGTTACTTTTAGGAAAGAAATCTCTTTTGTGGGTGGAACATTTGAGGGCAACATCCATATGCCAAATCAAAAAAGCATTGATGAATTTGGCGCACGCTGCTATTCAAATATAAAAGGCACAGTGAAGATAATGCACAGTGAAGAGGAACTGGATTTATCTCCCCTCCAATCTATTCAGGAAATTGAAATCCTCTTTATTTCACTAAATCCCCACTTAATAAGTATTAAAGGTTTACACAGCCTCAACACTGTGAAATTCCTACATATTCTCAACAACCCTATTCTAGAATCTTTAGAAGGATTATCAAATCTCAGAGAAGTAAAAAACCAGATTTATATTTATGAAAATTCAAAAATAAACAACCTCAATGGTTTGGAAAATCTTGTTACTATAACAAAATCCTTAGGCATCGGAGGAAATAACAGTCTAACTAGTTTAGAAGGGTTGAATAATCTACAAAATTGTCCTGAGATTGAAATTGAGGATAATATAAACCTTCGGTCTATTGGGGATTTGGAAAAGTTAACAACTTTCAATTCATTTAGTGTAAGTAGAAACCCAAAGTTGAAACCTTTTTGGGAAATTTTTAGCCCATTAAAAGAAATTAATACCCTACACCTTTCTTTTATGGAAATAGATAATTTCACCAACAAATTTCCCAAAGATTTTAAAATAACAGGTTCATTAATTTTAAATGAGATCAGCGGTTTAGAAAGCTTAAAAGACCTTCCAGTAAGAGAAGAATTGCAGGGACACCTTTCCATTAGAAAGATATTTAAATTAGGCAACCTAGAAGGTTTGGAAAACTTAACGACCATCAAGGGAAGGCTACTAATAGATTTTAACGCAAACCTAAAATCCTTAAAAGGCTTGGATAATTTATCTACTATAGGGAACATATTTGATATCCGGTACAATGATAAATTAGAAGATTTATGTGCTTTAAACAAGTTGTTTACTACTAATACACCTTATAATACAGACATATCCAAAAATGCGTACAATCCAAAAATAAACGATTTCCTGAATGGGAAATGTAGTAAATAGCGTTTTATGCGAACACCCTTGGAGGAAAGTAGTTTTAACATATTAGTAGTTAAAAAAAAATAGACTGATCTCAATTAAAATAGCTTGCCATCACAGGGATAACAAGCTATTTTGGAATTTATGCATTGTAATCCCATGCAAAGTTTAAATTTGCATGGGTAAACTGGTCTTATTCAGCTATTGGTTTATTATCGAATTTTATTACTTGATGAAAGACTAAAGGACAATCTCTCCTTTAAGCTTATTGTTGCTCTTATTGCTATCCTTTGCTTTTATAATCAAGCGATATTTCAATTTTTTACCGGGTTGATTGGCGCGGTATTTTTCTCCTGCGGTGTAAATCAACGATTGACCCGCTTTCATGGTCGTCGTTTTGGTGTCAAAACTAATCATCTTACCATTTACCTTGAAAAACACCTGATAACTCCCGGCAGGAGCAGCTTCAGGCCCATTGTTCTTTATCGCATATTTAAAAGAGCGATAGCCGCTTACCTCAGCATCAAGCATTACCTCCATCACCTCGAGATCATAAGACTTTTCCTCCTGAGCCAAAAGTGGAGTACTTCCTAAAAAACAGACAATCAAAAATTTCCAGTACATAAGGTTATTTATAGTGTGAGTCCAAAAATAAAAAAAGCCCGGTCACTATAAAGCAACCGGGCATAAAATATTTTAAAATAGGCAATTAATTAGCGCCAGGTCCTGCTGGAGCTGCTGCTGGTGCTTCAACACCTAATTTTGCCAAAACAAGATCTGTAAAAGGATCGTTGTCTTTTGTATACAAAAGAACTGGTGCCTGACCTGCAGCTTCAGATAAGATATGAGAGTAGTTATTTTCTGCTGCTACTGAATTGATTGCGTTGTACACCTTGGTTTGTACAGGCTCCAATAACTCCTGAAGTTTTCTTTGATAAGAAGACTGCGCATCTTGTTCAAACTTTTGGATCTCTGCTTGTAAACCTTGCAATTCTTGTTGCTTAGCATTCCTAGCGTCATCAGTCATGTTAGGCGCAGCTTGTTGGAATGCCGCAGCTTTCTGTTGAAAATCGGCTCCTTTGGTCTGGATTTGTTGACCTAACTGGTTGCTATAATCTTTGATATCAGCGTCTATCTGCTCCATCTCTGGCATCAAACTCATGATATATTCCACATTGGTATACCCGATTTTGACGTCTTGTGCATTTGCTACAAATCCAAAGCAAAAGAGGGCAATTGCTGATAGGAAAATTCTTGCTTTCATAATTGTTAAACTTGGTTAATTTTAATTGTTTTCTTCTAATCCTAATTCTTCTATAATAAAATCTGAGTAATCATGTCGTGGGTCCGTATAAATTATAGACGTTGGACTAGATGCTTTGT
This sequence comes from Cyclobacterium qasimii M12-11B, assembly GCF_000427295.1. Taxonomy (GTDB): domain Bacteria; phylum Bacteroidota; class Bacteroidia; order Cytophagales; family Cyclobacteriaceae; genus Cyclobacterium; species Cyclobacterium qasimii. The sequence goes on from NZ_ATNM01000152.1 coordinate 30,300, forward strand.
CAAACAAAATGGCAATGCCATTCCTTTTGGAGACCCTATCAATCGCATCATAAATGGTGGATTGCAATGGCTGCAGCAATTCTGCTTGTTTTTGATACAGTTGCCCATTGTCACCAAATATCCTATTATTGAAGGCTCTGGCCTCTTTTTGTTTCTCTCTTATTAGTGCCAGTCTTTCCTGGTACATCTCTTCAGTAAGCAAAACCTGCTCTCCCTGAAGGTCACTGTACATTTGTTGTATTCCTTCTTCCAAATTTTGTGCCTCTTTTTTCCACTCTGTACTTAAGGCTTCCATTTCCCCCTGAATCTTTTTGTAATCCGGATGTTTGTTGAGAATATATTCTGTATCAACATAGCCTAATTTCTGTCCCATGAGCACAATGGGCAAAAACGTAAGCAAAAATAACAATTTCAGGGACTTTTCCATAATTATCTGAATTGTTGACCAATTGTAAAGTGGAACATTCCACCGCTTGGTCCTGGATTTGGATCGGCCGATGTAGCTACACCATCAAATCCGTAACCCCAGTCAATGCCTAGCAGGCCAAATGCTGGCATAAATATTCTCGCACCAAAACCGGCAGATTTCTTTAAATCATATGGATTGTAATCTTGGTAATTTCCCCAGTTATTACCAGCCTCTGCAAAACCAAGTAAGAATATGGTAGCTGACGGATTAGGAGATACAAGATAACGAAGTTCCATCACATGTTTGTTATACACTACTCCACCATAAGGTATTGGAGCATTAGGTTGATTTCTATACTCTTTACCTGGTGTGATGGATTGGTTTTCATAACCTCTAAGACCAATGATTTCCTGACCCAAAGCAAAGTTCATCATGTTCATACCATCTCCACCAAGTACAAAGCGTTCCAAAGGAATGATTCCCGTTTTGGTACCATAAGAACCTAAGAAACCCAGGTGAGTTCTTGCGCTCAACACCAATTTGGTAGAACCCAATACCGGTGTATATAGAGATGCATCAAACATCCATTTGTGGTATTCAAGCCATTGGTATTTTTCCTGATCAGTTGATTCAGTTGTCAGGCCATTGTTCAATGCCGCATATGGAGGGGTAAGAGTCGAACTTAAAGTAATGTTTGAACCGAACCTCGGATAAATCGGGTTGTCAATATTATTCCTTGAAATGGTGGTGTTCAGTGCCACACTTTTTGCATTACCTGTGTTGAAACTCAATCCAAAATAATTTCCATATTCGTCGAAATTATAATTCTGGAATTGCAAGCTATTGCTGATTTGGAAATAATCATCAGGCCAGGTTACCCTTTTCGCAAGACCAATTGATGCTCCTGTAATCTTAAAGGATCCTAGCTCCTGGCCAAAGTTGGTTTGACTATAAAAGTCAATTTGTCTTTGAACAGAATGGTTGAAACTAACACTAAGGGCATTTGGTTTCTTACCACCAAACCAAGGTTCAGTAAAGGACATGCTATAGTTTTGAAAACTACGACCATTGGCCTGAACCCTCAATGAAAGCTTTTGACCATCTCCTACTGGAAGTGGCCTCCACTTAGAGAAGTCCTTGATATTTTTAATAGAGAAGTTATTGAAAGTAAGTCCTACAGTACCCACAAAACCAAATAGTCCACCCCAACCTCCGGAAAGTTCGATCTGGTCATTCGGCCGCTCTTCTAATTGGAAGGTAATGTCTACAGTAGCATCCTCAAAATTTGGACGCATGTCTGGTTCTATATTCTCTGGATTAAAGTAACCGATCTGGGAAAGCTCACGAATGGTTCTTACCAGCGCACTTCTATCAAATTTTTGTCCTGGAAGAATACGTATTTCACGCATGACTACATGGTCACTTGTACGCTCATTTCCTTCTATAGATACACTGTTTACCGTTACTTGTGGTCCTTCAAATATCCTTAATTCTATATCTATAGAATCGGCTTGAATATTGACCTCCACCGGGTCAATGGTAAAAAACAGGTAACCATTGTCTTGGTACAAAGAACTGACATCATCTCCTTTTTGTGGATCGTAATTCAGCCTTTTGTCCAGTTTTTCTTTGTTGTAAATGTCTCCATCAAAAATCCCCAGCTTTGCTTGAAGCTCTGCGGTGGTATGGATATAATTTCCTGAAAAGGTAATATTTCTGTAGTAATACTGTTTACCTTCTTCTATTTCTATGTCGATATTGATCCGACTGTCATCAAATCTGAAAACACTATCCGATAAAATCTCTGCGTCTCTATATCCTCGATTGTTATAAAAAGCAACAAGGGCATTTTTATCATCCCGGTAATCGCTTTTTACAAATTTAGAACCATTAAAGAAGTTGAGCTTGAAATTCTTATTGATATAGGCTTTAACCTCTTCATCCGTCACAGGATTTCTCTTGGCCACTGCGGTACCAATATTTTTTGGATTGGCATTCAGCAAGCGAGACAAAAGGTCTTTGAAAATATATACCCGAGCATGCTCATGGGTACCTTTCATTTTTTTCTTAAGGCGATTGTCTGCAATGTTCTCATTGCCTTCAAAGCTTATTTCATTGATACGTACTTTGCTCTTCTTCTCTACGTCAAACCGAAGTTTCACGCTATTCGGAAGAGTAGTATCTCTTTCCTGAACCACTTTTACCTCAGTATTTAAGAAGCCCTTTCCTACAAAATATTCCTTAATATTTCGTTGAGCGGTATTAAGTACATCGTCCCTAACCACACGGCCAGTGATATTAACCTTGTCCTTTAATTCGCCTTCCTGGGTTTTATTAATCCCTGTAAAGTCAAATCGACTGAAACGAGGTCTCTCTGTAAGGTCTAATAAAAGGTAAATGTCATCCCCTTCAATTTTCGTTACCAGGATTTTCACATCCCCAATAATCCCCTGGGCCCAAAGCTTTTTAAGCGCTCCGGAAATAGCATCACCTGGAACACTGATTTGATCATCTACTCGGAGCCCTGCCAATGAAATAATGGCTGTCTCATCAAGTGTGCTTAAACCTACGGCTTCTATTTCAGCTATCCGATACTTTTTAGGGCTGGAATAACTAAGGTCTATAATATTTACCGGCTCCTGATTGGAATACCGGCTTTGTCCCAATCTGATTTGGGCCTCTGCCACTCCGGTCAATAGCAGCAAGTAAATAATTATTAAATTCTTTTTCATTTCAAACTATAAAATTTAACCTCGGTTTTAGTTATTCCAAGGCAGCAATAATTCTGAAACTCACTTCTTTCAGAACAAGTATTGTCAATTAGAGCTCTTTGTCTGAGCTCCCGTTTTCCCAAACCGTCTTTCTCTTTTTTGAAAGGCAAGTATGGCTTCATGTAAGTCCTTTTTCCGAAAATCCGGCCAAAGCACTTCTGTAAAATATAATTCTGTATAGGCCAATTGCCATAACATAAAGTTGCTGATCCTTATTTCACCACTGGTTCTTATCAGCAGTTCCGGATCTGGTATATTGGCAGTGTTCAAATGGGCTCCAATCAATTCTTGATTGATAGCTTCCGCTGATAACTCCCCGCTAACTACTTTTTTGACAATTTTCTGAACGGCCTTCTCTATTTCCCATCGGCCACTATAACTCAATGCCAGCACTACAGTCATACCGGTATTGTCCTTTGTTTTAGCTTTTCCCATTTTCAAGTGCTTTATGCACGAATCTGGAAGGCTATCAATATCACCTATTGTTTCCAACTTGATGTTATTTTTCATCATCGTTGGCACTTCATCGGTAATGGCTTCTACCAATATACCCATTAAAGCATCTACCTCTTCTTTGGGCCTGGACCAGTTTTCTGTAGAAAAGGCATACAAGGTGATGTAATCTACACCCAATTCTGCTGATCCTTCTATGGCATCCCTTACGGCAGCCATAGCATTTCTATGACCAAATATTCGCATGGCACCTTTCTTTTGGGCCCAACGCCCATTGCCATCCATTATAATTGCAATATGTCGGGGAATATTGCCCTTGTCAATCACTTCCTTCATTCCAAAATTCTCTGTTGGTTCAATTGATTTACAAAAATGACACTTCTTTTTTAAAAATTCTATCCTGAGGTCAATTATTGTACTAGTAGCACTTGATCTGATGGAAGGAATAGCTGATGGTAAAACCTAAAAAGTAATACCAATCACGGTCAGATTGATTACCAAAATTTATACTTGTGGGGTCTAACACTTGATTTCCAGTGCCGGGGTCAGTTCTATATCGAGGTAGATATAGGGTCTCATTACCAATTTTATCTAGATTATCAGTAAAGGTTGCTTTTGCTCCACCTTCAAGGGAAAGTAAAATTCGATCCTTAAGCTTGTACTTGATGCCTGCCCCGAAAGGGACAATAACGGTACCTAGTGTATAGTTTCCCGGCTGAGGGTCTGCTTCATAGGTTTGACCTTCGCCGATAAACATTCCATAACCAAGGCCAAAAAAGCCAAAAGGTGAAAACCTGCTGGTAGACTTGTGGCTCATATAATCGAGAAAATGGAATTCCATCGTAGCAGATACTTCTGCCATTGTACCTTTAAAAAAGGCATTCCTGACCATCGCCACCTGATCAATAGGGCTTATGCTATCCGCCCCATTTAAACGGGACACGGTAAACCCTGCTCTCAAGCTCCAAGCATTGTCAAAATTTCGTCTGCCAAATAACGTTCCTTGAATACCAAGTTGGTTCGGGTCTATCATCCGAAGAATATCTCCGGTATAAGCTCCCGCTCCTAATCCTAAACCTATTTCATGTTGTTGGGCTTTTGCCATTTGGGTAGTTCCCAAACTTAAAAGACCAAAGACAGCCAATAGTGCTAATGTGTAAAACCTGGATTTATTCAAGTCGTTGCAATTTATAAACTACCCAACGAATAAAAAACCCTACTAAGTATAGTGTGGGTTAAATATTGTTAAAACTAGTTTCTCATGTCATATCCCCAGTTCAATTTTTGTCTCAGGGTGTCAAAGAAGCTGTAATTGTGAAACTTAACAAGCTTCGCAACAAATATTTCTTTTTTGATTTTAAGTTCCACTGACGCATCTATGGGCGCAGATCTGGAATCTAAAGATACAAGGAATTTTTCACTCCTTCCTTCTATTTTAAAGGAGATTTCACTATCATCAGAAACCACAATCGGCCTGACATTCAGGTTGTGTGGACTTACAGGGGTAATTACAAAATTTTTCGCTAGGGGTGATATCAAAGGTCCTCCACAACTCAGCGAGTAGCCTGTAGAACCTGTGGGTGTGGATACGATGAGCCCATCTGCCCAGTAACTATTAAGATAATCTCCATCTATATAAGTATGTACGGTGATCATCGAGGAGGTGTCTCTTTTGTGAATGGTGAACTCATTCAGGCCAAAATTCAAGCCTTTAAATAGAGGGACACTAGACTCTAACTTTACCAGACTCCTGTCCTCCAAAGAATAGCGGTTTTCCAAAAGATCTGAAACGGCAGCATCTATGTCTTCCTTGGCAATAGTAGCCAAAAAGCCCATTCTACCCGTATTTATTCCCAAAACAGGTGTTTCATAAGCCCCAATAAGTGAAATGGTATCCAAAAGGGTACCATCTCCTCCAATGGATATGACCACATCTATATCCGCTAGTTCTTCCTTTGCTCCAAGCATCGTTGCAGCTGGGCTTAAGCCTCCCTTCTTTCGGATAGAATTATATAGGTTTTTTGTTAACTGTACTTTTGATCCGCTTTTTTCAAAGGCTTGAATCAATTGGTGAATACAGGTTTGAAACTGAGAGGATATATTGATACCGTGAAGTAATATGTTCATGTAGGATCAGATATCTAAAAATCGCATCAAGTTGCCTAGACGATCCTGATCGCTACTGATACCGTCTTCTTCCTGGTACTGGTCTATAACCCTGTACCCGAAACGTTCCAATGTAGCTTTGATATGTCGAAGCTCTACTTGATCAATTTTTAGTGTTACTTTGATTTTACTGTCATCAAGTGGGTCATCGGAAATAAAGCTGCTAAGAATTTTTGCGTTTTCGGACTCTACCACCCTGGCTATATCATACAGGCTATAGTCTGTCATAAACATGGACAAAATCAACACTCCCCCTTGTGACTGGATTGAAATACTTTCCGTAAAGGCAGAAATAGCGCCTTCCTGTGTGACAACACCCAAGTACTTCAACTCCTTATCCAACACGGCAACCATGCTTACCTGATTTTCTGAAGATACTCTTAATACTTCATAGATATGCCGGTCTTCCTGCACGATACTCGCACTCCCCACCAATTCTATATGTGCTAGATTTAGCTCCGGATCATTGAGTTCATAAATGATCTCATCGGTGATAAAACCCTTAAATGCACCTTTGTCTACCACAGGTAATATGTCCGTCCTGATCTCTTCCATCCAAGAAAGCCCTAACTTTACTTTGTCCGTAAATTTTAGGGGGGGAATAAGGTTGTTTATAAATTCTATTGCCCGCATGTAGCTAAAGGTATTAAAAGGATTCGAAAAATAAAACGAGTTCTAGCCCTCCTTGGTTCAAAATACTAAATTTCTTACCCTTTTTGGCAGTCCAATTACCCTAATGGCCCTATTAAAAAAATGGTTTAAAAGTAATTAATAATGAATTTGAGGGATTTTTAACTCTTTTATGAGACTTACCCAATTCTGGATAAGCGCTTCTCCGTATTCTGTAAGGTGCGCTTCCGGATGAAACTGAAAACCTAAAATAGGCAGCTCCTTATGAGCAAGCATCATAATTTCTCCTTTCTCTCCTTCGAGAATAAGCGATAAACAATCGGGTAGATTTTCTAATTCCAGGGAATGATAGCGGGTAACTTTAAAGGTCTCGGGTAAATCCTTTAACACTTCATGCTGTTTTTTTCGGAAAACAGTAGAGATTTTACCATGCATGGGCCAGGAGCTTCTAATTAATTGAGCCCCGAAAAAAGTACCTATTGCCTGATGCCCCAGACAAATCCCCAAAACAGGTACTTTGTCATAATAATGGGCCAAGATTTCCATTAAATTGCCTGCTTTCTCAGGCGTTTCTGGTCCTGGAGAAATAACCAAGGCAGAAAAATGAAGTTGATTTATCTCTTCCAGGCTTACATTGTTTCGCAAAACAGTAACCTGTTCACCCGTCCTCCTGAAATAATCTGCCAGGATATGGGCAAAAGAATCAAAGTTATCAATTAACAAGATCACTGGAAGAGCTATTTACGAGTTCTTTGATAGTGGCTATGGCCGTATCTATTATAGGCGTATAATCATCCAAAACGGAAACCATCGTTGGCGCTACAGGCACAATAACTGGATAGATGACTGCATTTTTCTTCATTTCGGGCGGCACCTGAAATTCAAAGGAGTTGGCCACCCAAATCAAAAGACTGATCATGATGCTCCATTTAAAGATGCCTAAAATTGCTCCTGCAAAACTATCAAATGTGCCCAATATGGTCAGGTCAAGTGCTTTTTTAACAACAAAAGCCAATATTCTGATGGTGATCGTTACGGCCAGAAAGATCAATACAAAAGCTACAAATGGGAGCATAAAAGTCAGGCTTTCTACTTTATCAGTAAGGAGTTCTGCTCCCCAATTCATAAACCGAAAAGCCAGAACAATGCCAATAAAAAAAGCCAGGATAGACAAAATCCCTATAAACAGCCCCTGACGGTAGCCACTAAAGGCCCCAACGGCCAGCATGCCTAATATGATTATGTCTATCGTGCTCAAAATATCTTTACGGGTTTAATAAAGCCTTTACTTTTTGAGAAATTGCTTTTCCATCCGCAATTCCTGCCAGTTTTTTCGTCGCCATTCCCATAACTTTCCCCATGTCTTTAGGACCTGAAGCACCTGTTTGGCTAATGATAGCTTCTAGTTCAACAGTCAATTCTTCATCACTAAGCTGCTTGGGAAGAAATTCATTGATCACTTCCAGTTCAGTAGCCTCTACTTCAGCAAGGTCTTTCCTGTCTTGTTTTTCAAAAATTTCTATGGAATCTTTCCTTTGTTTGGCTGCTTTGATCAAAATTTGCAATTCTTCAGCTTCTGAAAGGCCATTTTCATTTCCACCCTTGGTTTCTTCAAGCATGATCATGGACTTGATAGCGCGCAATCCACGCAACCTGTCTTTGTCCTTGGCCAGCATTGCTTGTTTGATTTCTTTCTCTATGTTGGTTTTTAAGCTCATGACTTATCTTTTTGACTTGTAAAGTTTAAAACTGATATTGTCCTTTTACGGAACGTGAAAATTAAAAACGTCTTATTCTCATCGGTATTTTCGATGTTCACGCAATATATTTAATTTAGCACAAAATTAGCTGATATTTGGAACATGACGAAATTAAGTGTAAACATAAATAAAATTGCCACCCTAAGAAATGCCCGAGGCCATAATAATCCCGACTTGGTTCAGGTTGCATTGGATGCAGAACGATTTGGTGCCCAAGGCATAACAGTACACCCAAGACCCGATGAAAGACATATCAGGTATAACGATGTATTGGCACTCAAAGATCAAGTCACCACGGAATTCAATATTGAGGGCTACCCAGACAAAAGGTACATGGAGATTATTCGTCTGGCCAAACCTGCCCAAGCCACGCTCGTACCGGATCCACCGGAGGCCATCACCTCCAACACCGGCTGGGACACCATCAAACACAAGGACATGCTTAAAGACCTTATTTCAGAACTTCATAGCTATGGGGTAAGGACTTCTATTTTCATCAATCCGGAAACCAAATACTTTGAACCTGCCAAAGAAACAGGAACAGACAGGGTGGAACTGTACACCGAACCTTATGCGAGCACTTATCACAAGGACAAAGTAAAGGCCGTCGCTCCCTACCTGGAAGTTGCAGCCATAGCAAGGGAATTAGGCCTGGGCTTGAATGCTGGCCATGACCTGGATTTACACAATTTAAAATTTCTAAAAGAGCAAATTCCTTACCTGGATGAAGTTTCCATAGGACATGCCCTTATCTGTGATGCCCTGTATTATGGTCTTGAAAATACCATACAGATGTACCGCAGACAATTGGAAGAATAAAACCAAACCAACATGACATTAAACTTTAGAAAAACCGGTACAGGAAAACCTTTGGTAATTCTGCACGGCCTTTTTGGTTCTGCGGACAACTGGATGAGTATCGCCAAAGGGCTGGAGGAAAATTTTACCCTCTATCTTCTGGACCAACGCAACCATGGCGATTCCCCCCACAGTGATACCTGGAATTACAAAGCCATGGCAGAAGACTTGAAGGAGTTCATGGAGGCAGAAGGTTTGCAAAAGGCCAGTTTCCTGGGGCATTCTATGGGAGGAAAAACGGTAATGAAATTTGCCCTAACATACCCTGAAATGGTGGACAAACTTGTGGTGGCGGATATTGCTCCCCGCCCTTATCCTGTGCACCACCAGACAATATTGGAAGCGCTTAATGCAGTAGACATAAAATCCCTCGCCTCCAGAAAAGAGGCCGAAGACAAACTGGCCGAATATATTCCTGAACGTGGTATTCGCCAATTTCTACTTAAAAACCTTACCAGAAAAGAAGGGGTTTTTGCATGGAAAGTCAACCTACCAATCATTACCAAGCAAATCGAAAATGTTGGCGAGAAAATAACTGCTGACAAGCCTTTTTCCGGTCCTGCACTTTTTATGGGAGGAGCCAATTCAGATTATATCAAAAGCAGTGACAAGGAAGAAATCGCAGCCCTTTTTCCTGACCATCACATTATCCACATCAAAAATACTGGCCACTGGCTACATGCAGAGCAGCCCGAAGCAGTGATCGCTACTTTAAAAACTTTTCTTGGAACCTGAAACAGTACACTTCAATTCTCATAGAATAATTGTCCTTTAAAATTAATTTTTAGGGAGCTTGTACCCTGATTTTTCAACATAGGTATTGGCTCCCTTTTTTTGTTCAACCCATTTGGGATTGGGGAAAAAAGATGATTCATCCTGTCCACAGGTTTTCACCCGTAATTATTGTTGGTGAAGCCCTACAGGCTTCCTACAATTCATTCATATTTCTTTCCTTAGATAAAGCTTTACCCTTTCCCAGGCCTAAAGGCCTGAACAATAATAACCGTGAGTTTTACTCACGGACCGGAAATCACCCCTATAAACTCCAACCCTGAAACGGGTTGAACATGAGCTTCATTAATGAAATTATA
>NZ_ATNM01000153.1 GCF_000427295.1 Cyclobacterium qasimii M12-11B
AACTCCAAGTTCTCCACTAGCTCTTTTTCCCAAAATCAATCCATTCGCACCGTTAAGAAATGCATTTCGGGATGAAATGGTAGATCCAACGGCCGCAATTCCTTCCAATCTTACGGTAGAGGCTCCGCTTACCAATCCGGTGGAATGAGCATCTATAGGATTAACGTAGGGAAATGTAGGATTGGCCTGCTTCCAACCTGTCGGAAGCTCCACGCTTCCTTCGAAACCAGTCGAATAAGGGAAAGCGGAAATATACGTTTGATCTGGTACACGGACTTCAATATTATCTATAAAAACACCTCCTCGTGAACTGGTGGAACTGGCTCCAAAGTAAGCATTGTCATATTGTTGGAACCTGACAATAAATGAAGATGAAAGTGTCAATCCGTAATGACTTGCTAACCTGTCAATATCCAAGGGAGGCATTTTGCTGTAAACATTGCCCTGCCAATTACTCCCATCAAAGTCCAAGACTTTAATAAAGGTTGACCCATCATTATCACTTATATAAATTCCGTCCTCGGGATGGGTCTCATCGTAATAATTGTTCATGTAGAAATCCATTTCTACTTGAGAATAGGTGCTTAGGTCTAATTTAAGATCTAATCTATTGGTAACCAAGCCTCCTACCGAACTGGTCTTACCCATGGCTAAGCCATTGCTCCCTTGATAAAAAGCATTCCGTCCTTGTATCTGACTTTCGATCCCAACCACCGCATTCTCCGCACCTGGAATTGCTGTCCATTCTGTTTTCAGTGCGCCACTCTCAAAATCATCTTCAAAGATTACCTGTGAAAAGGCTGTGGGTAATCCCCCCAGTATATAAAGCATCAAACAAACAAAGTAAAATTTACTATCCATAGCGATTCAATTAAGGTTCTACTTAACAAAGTAATTGAGTCACGGTATAACTGTAAATATTTATCGTGAACCTATAGAATAGTTTCGTGAAGGTATCCAATACCAGTGTGAACAATTTCTTGAATATTTTTAAATACAATAGAATATCTTTCACACTAAATAATTTGTATTTAAAAAAGAAGCCAATTTTAAATAAGAGGTTATTTATAATAGCCTTAGAAATCAATTCATCAAGAAGTAAATCCCTATAAAATTAAAATTGAGTATAATAATTAATCCGTGTACGTTAACAATAATAATTACCATTCTAATCATTGCATAAAAAGCCACAAACTTCTACCGTACATATAAAAAACATCTTGAACACCTATTTTATTAATATAAAATGATTACATTAAAATATGGAATATGGATTTTGAATACAAAATATTACAGCTTAGTTACTTTAAATTGTCTTTCAAACCATTGAATTTACTGAACCACCCATAACCATTCAATGATTTACAACCTATAATAAATTTAATAATAAATAAAGCCTGAAATATACTGGATAATAGATAAAGTACCCATACCACCAAACCTATATGAAAGTCCTAATTGTAGAAGATGATCCTTTTATAGCCGATGATCTAAAATTTGAAATAAGCACAAGATTTCCTTCTGAAATTTCCGAAATAATTGGAGCCGCAACAAATTATGCAGATGCTGTTTCTTTGATCTATTCTTCGTCACCAGACTTGGTTTTACTTGATATTTCTTTAGGTGAAGACAAGGATGCAGGAATAAGGCTTGCCCATTTTATAAATCAACAGATATGTATTCCCATTATTTTTTTATCAGGTTTACCAAAGCAAATGGGCTTTGATCAAGCTAAATTTTTATGCCCTTTTGATTTTATTCATAAACCATTTGACCCAGACATCCTGGCTGAAAAAATTGAATTAGCCATCATTTATCAGTCTCAAAGAAAAAACCTGGGCCAAACAAATTTGACTTCTAACCCGGGAATTCATAATAAATTAATGGTAACTACAGGATTTAATGAAATCACGGCAATACCTGTTCGAGACCTAATTCTATTAGAGGCCGATGATAAAATCATTAGGGCTTTTACTACCAATAACAAACAAAGTATAGATTTCACTTCTCCAGGATTGAAGAACTTTTATCAAAACAATCTTTTTATGCTGAAGGACTTCTACAGACTCAACCGTAAACATGTATTTAATTTGAATATGGTTCACAAGATAAAAGACAATCATATATTTCTACCAAAACTCCCTAGTAGATTGGGAAATAACATAGAAGGTTTTTTCCAGTTACCAATTCCTAAAAATGGTGACAGTAAAAAGTTGCTTTATGCCAGATTGGGTTACAAAAACTAAATAGTTAACATCTTTTTCTTATTTTCAACTTTACTGAAAGCACAAAAAAGGCATGAAGAATATTCCCTCATGCCTTTTTCATGTAATAGTGCTAATTCTATTACTTTTTTGCTCTATGTTCTAAATAAGAATCGAGGTAGTGTTGATTAAGCTCATCACTGTCACCATACTTCTCCCTTGTCTCTTCCAACTTTTCGTGCATCATTTTTTGAACGTCTGCATAGGCTGGATCATCATATACGCTTTTCATTTCAGAAGGATCCTTTTCCAAATCATACAGTTCCCACTCGTCTATATCATAGTAAAAATGAATGAGTTTGTAACGCTTGGTAGAAACGCCATAATGCCTTTTAACCTGGTGTTCTGCTGGATATTCATAATAGGTATAATAAACGGCATCTCTCCATTCATCTGTCTTGCCTGCTACCAAATCTCTGAAAGATTCCCCTTGCATTTCTTCAGGAATAGCTACTCCAGCATAATCTAAAAAGGTAGGTGCAAAATCAAGGTTCTGAACCAACTGATCGAAACTGCTTCCTGCCTTAATTTCTTTGGGATACTTCATTAATAACGGAGTCCTGAAGGATTCCTCATACATAAAACGCTTGTCAAACCAACCGTGTTCACCCAAATAAAAGCCTTGATCAGAAGTATAAACCACAATGGTGTTTTCATCTAATCCGGTCTCTTTTAGGTAATCCAGCAATTCTCCAACACCATCATCTACAGATTTGATCGTTCTTAGGTAATCTTTGATATAGCGATTGTATTTCCATAAAGCCAATTCCTTACCACTTAGATTAGCATCCAACATGGCCTTATTTTTGGGTTCATAAGCAGCCAACCAATCTTCCAATTGCTCCGGATTCAATCGCTTTAATTGATTGAACAACCAGGTAGTGTCCCCATTAGTAGGGTCTATCTGAAATTTAAAATCATGTCCCCAACGGGCATCACCAGCAATTTCCATTTCCTGGGTTTTTGCAGCAGTACCTCTACCTTCGTAATCGTCAAAGAAATTAGCTGGAGGGTCAAAAGTTACATCATCATATAAAGTCAAATATTCTTGCGCAGGCTTCCAGTTTCTATGTGGAGCTTTTTGGTGGTAAAGCAAAAGAAAAGGCTTGTCTTCCTTTCTATCATTTTTTAACCAGTTCAATACAGCATCTGTGATAATGTCTGTGCAATAGCCTTCAATCTGCTTCATTTCCCCGTTAATGAGAAAATCAGGGTTATAATAATGTCCCTGACCAGGAAGCACCATAGAAAAGTCAAAGCCTTGTGGCAAACCATCCATGTGAATTTTTCCAATCATAGCTGTTTGGTATCCATTGGCTTGAAGCAATTTCGGAAAATTGTCTTGATCCCAATCGAAAGGTTGAATATTATCCACCTTGCCATTGATAAAACTGTGTTTACCAGTCAGCATTACCGCACGACTTGGTGCACAAATAGAATTGGTCACCGTGGCCCGTTGAAAAATAGCACCTTCATTGGCAATTCGATCAATATTAGGCGTTTCATTAAGACCAGAACCATAAGCGCTTATGGCTTGATAAGCATGGTCATCGCTCATTATAAAAATGATATTTGGCCGGGTATTTTCTTTTGCTTCCTCCGGTTTGCAACTTATAACACCTGCGCCAAAGGCTATGTACAGGCTTAATAGCAGTAGTCTTTTCATATTTTTTTATAGATCTATCGGTTTAAAAAGAAAATTAAGCCGTAAGTTAAATATTTAAATTTAAATTTTCACTTATCAATTCCCAGTACACTTTAATTAAAAAACAAACAGAATTAAAATTGATGGTCGCTTCTAAACCCCGCCAATCTAAATTTCTTTTCTTTTCAAGGCATTCACAGCATGATCTACCGCTCTGGCTGTAAAGGCCATATAGGTAAGGCTCGGATTTTGAGTACCTGTGGAAGTCATAGAAGACCCATCGGTGACATATACATTCGGGCAAGCATGCATTTGATGGTGACTACCTAAAAGGGAGGTTTTAGGATCTCTACCCATTCTTACTCCTCCCATTTCATGAATATCCAAGCCTGGTGCTTGACCACTGTCTTTTTGCACGATATCCTTACAACCGGCCTTTTCTAGCATTTCTGCTCCCTGGTCCAAAAAATCCCTAAGTGACTTTTCATCGTTTTCGTCATAGCCCACATCTACTCTCAGTTGCGGCATTCCCCATTTATCTTTTAATTCACTATCGAGGTAAACCTTGTTTTCAAGCTTAGGAATGGTTTCCCCCTGCATCATCATATAGACGCCCCAATCCCCCACTTCTGAGTTGGCTTCTTTAAAACCTGGTCCGAAATCTGTATTTCTTGAATTGCCCCAACCTCCTCTTCCGGCGGAATAAAAGGTCATGTACCCCCTGAGAAAATCCACCTCCTGTTTTTTCACATTTCTGAAATTAGGCATCATGATGGCTGTAGGTCTCCGCCCGTAATAGTAACTATCAAGAAAACCATCCATTTTCGCAGACAATGAACCTCTGTAATTGTGAAACGCAATATGGGTTCCTAACAAACCATTGTCATTTCCCAATCCTTCAGGAAATCGTTTGGATTTAGAATTAAGTAAAATTAGGTTTGAGTTTAAGGTAGAAGCATTAACAAATATCACCTTGGCGTAAAACTCAGTCGTCTCCATGGTCTCTGCATCCACCACTTGTACGCCTGTCACTTTACCTTTCACATCGTCGTAAATCAGTGAATGAACTACTGAATGCGGCCGAATCGTAAGATTCCCCGTGGCTTCGGCAGCAGGTAAAGTGGAGGAGTTAGAACTAAAGTAAGCACCAAATGGACAGCCTCTCTGACACATGCTTCTTGCCATGCACTTCCCTCGTCCCTGCGCCAAATGATGGGCCGCAGGCTGCGTAAGGTGGGCACATCTGCCAATTACAAAATTCCGATCAGGATAGGCTGCATTTACTTTTTGCTGAATGGATTTTTCAACCTTGTTCATTTCCCAAGCAGGTAAAAACTCACCATCAGGCAAGGTTTCCAAGCCATCTTTATTACCACTGACACCAATGAATCGCTCCACATAACTGTACCAAGGCGCTATGTCCTCATACCGTATAGGCCAATCTACCGCAAACCCATCTCTACCAGGCCCCTCGAAATCATATTTACTCCATCGTTGCACCTGCCTCGCCCAAAGCAAGGATTTGCCACCGACCTGATAGCCTCTAATCCAATCAAAGGGTTTGTCTTGAACATAGGGATGTTCCTTGTCTTTTACAAAAAATGATCTGCATCGTCTTTAAACGCATAACACTTAGAAACAATAGGGTTTTCTTTCTTTGCCTCAAGAGACATTTGACCACGTAGGGGGAATTCCCAAGGCGGCGTATGCATGGTTGGGTAATCTTCCTTGTGTGTTACATTTCTGCCTCTTTCAAGAACAAGGGTTTTTAAGCCTTTCTCGCAAAATTCCTTTGCTGCCCATCCTCCACTAATTCCAGAGCCAATAACAATGGCATCAAATGTATTGTTATTCATTTATATAGTATTTATTCGTACCGTAGTGATTCAATAGGGTCTAGTTTACTGGCTTTGTAAGCGGGCAATAGTCCAGAAAACAACCCCACCAAAATACAGACAACAAATGAAAAAATTATCCACACCCAGGGAATAAGGAACCCTCCCGGACCCACTGTATTGCCTACAATATTGCCTATACCAATCCCCATAATCACTCCTAGAACCCCTCCCATAACACAAATCACAATGGCTTCAATTAAGAATTGTTGGCGAATACGCAATGGTGTAGCCCCCATTGCTTTCCTGATACCAATTTCTCTGGTTCTTTCTGTTACGGACACCAACATAATGTTCATCAACCCAATAGATGCTCCTAAAAGGGTAATAAAGCCTATTCCAAAACCTCCAATCCGTAGGTACCCGGCTATTTCTTCAAGGCTATCTCCAAGGGTCTGAGATTTCACCACCTCAAACGAATCCTCCATACCTACACCATCTTCACGGACAGTACGCATAATGCCTGTTGCCTGGCCCATTTCGTTTTGTAACTGTAATGGGTCCTGTCCAGCGATGGTGATTGTATATCTAAAACTACCCCGGTTATCAAGGTTTCGAGCATTTAGAATTGGAATGATAATGGCCCGGTCAGCACCAGAATCACCTCCTACCCCTCCTTGCTTCTCCATAATCCCAACGATGGTATAACGTTTTCCATAGAATGAAATGTACTGATTTAGAGGGTCTTCAAAATCTTCAAAAAGGGTCTTTTGGATTTCCGTTCCTATAACACATACATTGTTCCCATATTCAATTTCTACATTACTAAAACTTCTTCCTTTCTCTATTGACACTCCCTTTATTAAAAAATAATTCTCGTCGCCACCGATTACCCGGCTATTGGGATTGGTTTTTTTTGAGGCTTTTTTAACCTCTGCAGAACCTGATACGAAGGTAGTAATCGTGGATACTCCTCTCTGATTGTATTTCTCCTTAAATTCCGAAGCTTCTCTAAAGGTAATGTTTGGGTAATTTTTGGGTGCGATTCCTGAAGAAGTGGCCCTTCCTCCGGAAAAACCTTTGCTTCTTACATCAAAGTTATTGGCACCAAAGCCAGAAAGGCTTTCTTCGATTTGCGCCTTCATTGCATCAATGGCCGTGAGCATTCCTACAAGGGATGTTATGCCAATTGCTATAATCAGACCGGTAAGGATGGTTCTGAGAAGGTTTGATTTTACTGATCTAAAGGCTTCTCTTATATTTTCGAGCAGATTCATAGCTTGTCCGTAATTGGCCAATAATTAATTTTATTCCTGTCTTTACCGTTAATATTAACCAAAAATACCCTTCCTAAAAAGGATTCAAGCGTTTTTAATTGTTTTTAACCTTGAGGAACAATAGCAAGTCTGAAAAACCTTAACCTAAAGAGAATGAGGCATTACTTGACTGCAGGTAAAGCACTTTCAGAAATCAATAATAATTGGAAGTGTCTTTATAGATTTAATTTTAATGCATTCTATCGCCTCTGATCTCCAAGTCCTTCAATACTTCTTTTTCATGTTCCAGCCATTCCTGCCAGCGCAATTCAACCATTTCGGGATCCTTGTATTTTTTAGCCAACTGGATAAAATTCACATAATGACCCGCTTCAGAAATCATGAGTTCATGGTAAAAATCGCACAATTCTTTGTCTTTCAGGTTTTTCCACAATAGCTTGAATCGTTCACAAGACCTGGCCTCAATGAGGGCATTCATTAATAATAACTCTGTTAGTTGATCACTTCGACTCCCTCCTTTTTTCAAGAAGGACTGAAGCTGAACAACATAATTGTCTTTTCTTGGAAAGCCAAACTTATATCCTCGTTTTCTTATTTGTTGCATCACAGCATC
Source organism: Cyclobacterium qasimii M12-11B (assembly GCF_000427295.1). Classification (GTDB taxonomy): domain Bacteria; phylum Bacteroidota; class Bacteroidia; order Cytophagales; family Cyclobacteriaceae; genus Cyclobacterium; species Cyclobacterium qasimii. Next base: position 7,635 of record NZ_ATNM01000153.1, read on the forward strand.
GAAGTGCTGCCATTCTTCTGCTACCACTGGGGTAAGGACATCTACCATCTCGTCAAATTCCGGGTATTTTATGATCAGTGAGATGCATGAAGAAGCCGCCTTCTGTTCACAATAAGCATGATCGACTAAAATAGCTTCCAAACTTATGCTCGCTATGTCTACCCACCTGGGGTCGGTAGGCAATTCCAAGCGCAACATTTTATTTTTGTCGATTCCTGCCAGCTCATTTTATCTTTAATCAAAAAAGTACCAACTTATCCCAACGTCCAACATGCCCTTTAGACCTGTATAATCTGGAGTAATAAAATAGCCATCATTAGACATTTGTCCCGCATTCAGATGATTGTATCTGAACAATACCCTTGTCCTGTTGATCCGGAAATTAAGAAATGCATCAGCAACTGGATAAGCATAAACATTGAAATTATCCTGTAGATAGAATTGCTGGGTGGCAGGCATGTAGGCCGGCGCATAATTGTCACTTCTATACCTTCCTTCTATACCCAACTGCACATAGACATGATCGTCAAATAATGGACCATCAAAGAAAAATCTGGTGTTTACAAAAAGTTCTGGGATACGAAATTTATCTGCAGCGCCTCCAGTTATCAAGGTGTAATAAGCCTCAGATTGCCAATGAAATTTTCCCGCAAAAACCAAATGGGATTCCAAGCCTGGAATTACCATAAAGGCTTCAGCCGAAATCTGTTCGGGCACCATTTCTTCATTGTAGAAAATGTAATTGTTAATTCTATTGATGGTTAAATTCGGTCTAATCTTGAAATTCTTAAAATCCCCTTTGATTGTACCTTTAATTTGATCTACTCCTGTACTTGAAAAATCATTGCTCCATTGATAATGATTGCCGCTATATTGCTGCTGCATCATATTTGGTTTGTAAAGCGCTTTGGTATAACTCACATCCAGAAATGGGGAAATGAATAATCCTTTTATGCGATAACCATCCGGAATAAGGTATTCCCCTTCTGCTTCAAAAATCCAGTTTTCATTTATTTCTCCCCTGAGGGCACCGCCAAGGGACAGCTCAGTAAAGGAGTTGTTGGAGGTGAAAAACCTACTGGCCATTCTTCCAGTCCTTAATTTTATAAATGCATTGTAATAAACAGGTCCAAAATCACCTTTAAACCCTACTTCATTCTTCCATTCGGAAAAATGATTGTGGTTGTTTGTTGTATCCTCTTTACTGAACAGGTTGTCTTCATTTTCTGAATTGAACCGATTACTATTAAAAAAGGTAGAGTCTGAAGTTCCTAAGTCAGAAAAGAAAGTTACAGCTTGTTTCTTTTTGTCAAATACATGATAAGCTTGCCATCCCTTTAATATTTCGTATTCCTGATAAAGGTGGTAATTCTGTCTTAAATCAACCGCTTTGGAGTTACTCAGCCATACCTTTGCATCCTCATAAGTAAAGTACAAGGAAGTTGTGTCTACACTTGGGGGTATAATCCCTCCTTGTTCATTTACATTGTGCTTCATCCTGGTAATGGTGCCCAACAAAAAATACTTGCCATTATCCGACTTATAATTGGAATGGATCTCATAAGAATCATTCACCACATTGTGGTCATCTCTTGTGGTTGGATTGAGTGTTTTGGTTGCCCTGATGGTATGGTAGCCTATCCCGATATTCCAATTAGGAGTGATGTTTCTGGCAAAGCCAATATCCAACTTGTTCCGGTTTCCTCCGCCAAAAAACGCCTCAATTTTTGTATAAGGAGATTTGGTGTTATAATACCGGATGCTGTCTGGAGTATTGTGGTAAATGTCATAGGAATGAAAGCCTGAAGTTCTACCAATTTGAGCGGGGACATCATAAAAAACAGGCCTGGCCGCTGTTCCCAGATTACCAAGGTCCTGGTATTTGTACCAGGTATTGGCCACGGCCTCATAATTGTGAAATCCCGTAAGAGAAGTGTCCAATTCCAATTTCTTGAACCTATTGTTCCTAATGAAATTTTCATAGTAATAAAGCGATGTTCTTGGCCCATAAACCATCTTAGTAGAATCGTCAAGCAAGCCTTTTTTCATGGCATTATTCCCTTTCTCCTCATCAGAGAGAGGCTCTTTAGGCCTTTGTTGCTGCTGTGCCATAGAAGGAGCCATTAATGCAGCAGTTAATGCTAACAGCACGAAGAAAATTCTTGTATTAAATTTCACTTTCTGCATTTTTGTTAATGATCATGCTTTTAATACTTTTTAAAAGCTGTTCTTCTTCTTTTTGCTCCATATCCACCTCCACAGGCAACACAAAAACCGGAATATTTTTTATCAATTCCAACAATTTATTGTCCTTCAATTTTACAGCATCTTTCTCTGTTGTCAAAATGCACACACTTTGGGCCGAATACTTTTTGTAAATATCGTTAATTCGCCCCATATCTTTTGGGGTATAGTAGTGATGGTCAGGAAAAGCCATTGTTTCCACCACCACTTTTTGCATAGCTTCTAATTTTAAACGTATTGGTTCAGGATCTACTATACCTGTAACCAAAATAAATTTATTGACTGGGTTAGGGAATTCTGGATTAATAGGATACGGCAGCCCATATTTAAGTCCTGCAAAAAAGATGGGTTTTTCTGCCTGTAGATAGGTTGAAACTTTCCCTTTGAAGCTGTCTTTTTCCTGCTGCTCCATATTATCCGGGCATTTGGTAACCACTATCATATCAGCCCTGTTTACATTCTTTCTTCCTTCTCTCAATCTACCCACTGGCAGAAGATAATCATTAAAGAATGGGCTTTTATAGGTTGTCAGCAAAATATTAAGGTCAGCCAAAAGATACCTGTGTTGGAATGCATCGTCGAGTACTATGGCCTCCACTTCTGGATTTTCTGCCAGTATCATGGGAATGGCAAGAATCCTTTCCTCTCCAACTGCCACAGTCACTTTATCTTTAAACTTAGAATAGATCTGGAAAGGCTCATCTCCTATTTCACTAGGAGAACTATCTCCCTGTGCCAATCTGTACCCAGTGGTTTTTCTTCCATAACCCCTACTTAATATAGCCAAATTAAAAGTCGATGAAAGGTGATTTATCAAAAACTCGACAAAAGGCGTTTTTCCGGTCCCTCCCACCGCCAAATTCCCAACAACAATTGTAGGCACCTCAAAAGGTTGACTTCTTTTAAGCCCTGCATCAAACATCCTGTTTCTCAATGAAGTGATCCCGTCGTAGGTAAGGGCAAATGGAAACAGTAAAAAATCAACAAAACGCATTGGTGTTTTTTTTGTAGTTTTGGGAGTAAAACGAAAGCAAATATATGGTTTATTTGATTAAGGATATCATATCTTATCTGGAAAACCTAGCGCCAACGGCCTACCAGGAAAGTTATGACAATGCAGGATTAATTGTAGGCAACCCCTTGGCCGAGGTAAATGGGATCATTTGTTCACTCGATGTTACGGAGGAAGTGGTACAAGAGGCCATAGAGAAAAAATGCAACCTTATAGTAGCGCACCACCCTATTGTTTTTAGAGGACTTAAGCGTTTGACCGGCAAAGACTATATAGAACGTACGGTAATTGCTGCTATCAAAAATGACATTGCTATCTACGCCATCCATACCAACCTGGATGCTGTAAGCCAAGGTGTCAACCATAAGATTGCGGAAAAAATAGGTTTATTGAAACCTCAAATCTTAGCGCCAAAAAAAGGCATTATATCCAAGCTCACTACCTTTATTCCCAAAGGAAATGTTGATGAGGTGGTGGAAGAATTATATGCTGCAGGTGCTGGAAATATTGGGAATTATTCCAATTGTAGCTTCCGGTCTGAAGGAATAGGAAGTTTTCTACCGAAAGAAGGGGCTAAGCCAACACTTGGGGAAAAAGGAGCGCTTTCGGCTATAGAAGAAACAAAGGTGGAATTAATATTTCCCAGTCACCTGGAAAATAAAATCATCAATACTTTAAAAACGGCACATCCTTACGAAGAAGTGGCTTATTACCTTCAAATTTTGGAAAACAAAAACCAAGAAGTAGGCTCTGGCATGGTCGGCACATTGCCAGAACCACTGTCTGGCAAAGATTTTCTGCTTCATTTAAAGGCATCGATGGGGCTGCAGGTAATAAAACATACAGCTATTTCGAATAAAAAAGTAAGTAAAATTGCAATTTGCGGAGGGGCAGGGATTTTTCTGCTGAGTCATGCCAAAAGCGCCGGAGCGGACGTTTTTGTGACTGCTGACATCAAATATCACGAGTTCTTTGATGCTGAAAAGGATATCTTATTGACCGACATAGGACACTATGAAAGTGAAATTTACACAAAAGAACTATTAAAAGACATATTGTCAGGAAAATTTAGTAATATTGCAACCTATTTGACAAATGTAATTACAAATCCTATAAGTTACCTATAGTACATGGAAAGTCCAGTCGCACAAAAATTAGAAGCAATTCTCAACTTACAAAATATCGATTCCCGTCTTGACGCAATATTTAAGGTGAGGGGAGCACTTCCTGAGGAAGTCCAGGATTTGGAAGATGAGATAATAGGATACGAAACCCGTTTAAGCAAATTTAATGCTGATATATCCTCCATGGAGGACGAAATCAAAAAGTACAAAGATGCCATAAAAGATTCCGAAAAGCTGATCAAAAAATACCAGGATCAGCAAATGAATGTAAGGAATAACAGGGAATATGATGCAATCACCAAGGAATTGGAATTGCAAGATCTCGAAATCCAGGTATCAAAAAAGAAGATTACCGAAACTCAGGTAAGAATTGAAAGCAAGCAAAAGGATATCGAAGCCCTTAATGACATCTTAAAGGACAGACAAAAAGATCTGGACCAAAAGAAAGGTGAACTTGATACCATCGTCTCTGAAAGTGAAAACGAAGAGAAGAAGCTTAAAAACGACATGGAAAAAGCTGCCAAAAAGGTAGATGCCAGGTTGATCAAATCTTACGACAAAATCAGAACCAATGCTAAAAATGGCTTGGCTGTTGTTTTGGTTAAGCGTGGTGCCTGCGGAGGTTGTTTCAATATAGTTCCTCCTCAAAGACAAGCTGAGATTAGAGAAAGAAAGAAAATCATAGTATGTGAGCATTGCGGTAGAATACTCGCGGGAGTTGAAGACGAAGTCGTCGAAGAACCAGCACCAAAGAGAAAAAGAAGCAGCAAAGCATAAATCTTAAAAAATCCGGAAATTAAATTTCCGGATTTTTTTTTACTTAATCCAATTCCCTTATTGACTCGTATATTATAATTGTATATATTACGATTCTATGAAAAAGGTATTATTGGTTCTTACGGCATGTATCCTCACATTTCTTTCTACTGCAAAAGAGAGATCTGACAAAACCTTTTTGATTATTTTTGACAAGGATGAGCTGGCTTATCACCAAGCGAATCCCAGTATCATGGAGGTGAATTTTTCAAACGCTTTCGATACCAAACTTTATTTGGGAAACTCTGAAACAGCTTTATTGGTAACTGTACCATTTGCAGATTGGACCGTTTGTGAAATGGGTCAGGCCATTGTAAAAGTATCCAAAAGCAAGGAATTACCCCTGGAACAGGTTGCATTTAGAATCATTGACATAGATGCAAGTCAACAAAATTTCAAATCATTGCTTTCAGAATCGCCAGATCAAAATACCAAAGCAAAAAGCCCTCTTGTAAAGCTTAACCTATAGCATCCTTGCTAATAGACGGAGAGGGGTGATAACTATCCAAATAAACGATGCCATCACTTTTCTCTTCCAAGACATAGCAACACAGGTTCTCATGCCTAAAAGCATCCATATACCTTAAATCATACCCCAATGCAACGGTCATAAGTATTCTAATGGCCCTACCATGCATACAAACCAGGATATTTTCGCCTCCTGTCTCAAGAATATGATCGAAAGCACGCTTTAAACGCTTTGCCACTTCTACTGGAGATTCTCCACCATCTATTTTGTGATCTAGTTCTCCAGTCGACCACCTTCCCAGCATGTCAAGATAATATTGGTTTTCCTGATGATCCATTGGCAATCCTTCATAATTACCCCAAGAGATCTCATTTAAATCCACCAATTTTTCCTCAGGTATTTCTGGATTTAAAAATTTTGCGATTGATTGCCGTGTTCTGATCAGCCCTGAATAATAAATATGATCAAAAGGAATACCTTTGAAATTCTCATAAAAAGCGGCTGCCTGCATTTCTCCTGTGGAATTAATAGGCGCATCAATACCACTTCCCTGTACTACTCCTTTAAGGTTATAGTCAGTTTGTCCATGCCTTACCACATATATTTTTTTTGTCCTCAAGATTTCCTTAATTTTGGTTCAAGGTTCAAAGAAAAAATTTTATCCCATATAACATGATATTTAAGAAAAAACCCGACACGGATTTTTTAAATAATCTTGGAAAGGACAATATGTCCGGCTTTCTAGAAATAAATTTCACTGATATAGGAGATGATTTCCTAGAAGCAGAAATGCCCGTAAACAATAAAACCAAACAACCCATGGGCTTGTTACATGGTGGAGCCAACGTAGTATTGGCTGAAACCTTGGGATCTGTTGCTGCTATGCTTTCACTTGAAAATGAAAATGAATACGCTGTAGGATTAGAAATCAATGCCAACCACCTACGATCTGTTAAAGAAGGAAAAGTAAAAGGCAAAGCGATGCCCGTTCACCTCGGAAGAAAAACACAGGTCTGGGAAATTAAAATTTGGGATGATAAAGGCAAACTATCCTGCATTAGCCGATTAACTGTGGCTATTTTACAAAAGTAAAACCTATGGAAGCCACCAATACATTAATAAACGCCTCCAAAGAGCTTGTGATTTCCTCGCTTTTGGTAAATGCGCTTAGAAACAATGCGGCAATAGCCATTTGGCGAAAACCAGGTTCGTCGACTGTTGAAGCCATTACTGATAAAGACCAGGAAGGATACATTGGTCAGCTAAAGGATTTGGATCGTCTCCCTCCGGGATTTATGATTCACCCCTTTATAAGCTCTCAACTACACCCTCCACTCTACATTAAAGCCACCAATTATTTTTCCTTCAATCTCAATGAGGAAGCAACTGATGCATCACAGATTGGAGAACTACCATACATAGGTGAAGGCAAGGCTGCAGAACTGGCGGTTGAAATCAGAAAGTTCATCCATAATTCACAGCCCAAGGCTACTGTTACGACTACAACGAAATCGAACTTTATCGAAACCGTTAATAAGGCCATTGAAGCAATCAATTCTGGAGAATTATTTAAAGTAGTCCCAGCAAAGGTGAAAAGCATTGAGTTACCCAATAATTTTGACCTGGCCTCAGTGTTTCTAAATCTTTGCAAAGCTTACCCAAATGCCTTTATCAATTGCTTTTATAGTGAAAAAACAGGGCTTTGGATAGGTGCGAGTCCCGAAACCCTGATTAAAACCAAAGGCGACAAATTCTTCACCATGGCTTTGGCTGGCACTCAAAAAGCAAAAGGAGAAAACCCACTCAAAAATGCTGCCTGGACGCAGAAAGAAATAGAAGAACAGGCTTTGGTAAGCCGTTATATAGTAGACTGCTTCAAAAAAATCCGACTTAGAGAATACAGTGAAATAGGTCCTAAAACCACAGTAGCAGGAGACCTTTTACACCTTAAATCGGAATTTTTAGTGGACATGAAAAGCACAAACTTCCCCCAGCTTGGCAGTGTGATGCTTGAACTTTTGCACCCAACTTCAGCCATTTGCGGTATGCCCAAAGAAAAAGCAATGGAATTCCTACATTCAGAGGAAACCTTTGACAGATCTTATTTCGCTGGATTCATTGGCCCTGTAAATATGAATGAGGAAACATCATTGTATGTTAATCTTCGTTGCGCTAAATTAGACAATAAAGAGACCTTGCTATTTGCCGGTGCAGGTATTACTGAAGACTCAGTACCGGAAAAAGAATGGGAAGAGACTGAATTGAAATGTAATATTATTGGCCAGTTTATTCAACCCAAAAAGTAATTTTGATACTTCCCCAACTCACTTACCTTGCCTCTATCTGTGCCAATAGCGGCATCACTGAAGCCATACTTTCTCCAGGTTCGCGCTGTGCGCCTATTTCCCTAGCCTTTATCCGCCATCCAGACATCCATTGCAGGGTGATACCAGATGAGAGGTCAGCCGCGTTTATAGCAATGGGTATGGCCCAGCAACGCAACAAACCTGTAGTACTGATTTGCACCAGCGGTTCTGCCGTGTTGAATTATGCACCTGCTATTGCTGAAGCTTATTACCAGCAAATCCCTCTTTTGGTTTTGACAGCAGACAGACCTGCCGAATGGATTGAACAATGGGATGGTCAAACCATTCGTCAGGAAAACATATACAGCTCTTATATCAAGTCAAGTTTCACTTTTCCGGATGAAGTCTCCCATCCCGATAAACTATGGCATGCTAAAAGAATAGCCAAGGAAGCCATAATCGAATCAAGTGAAGCACCCATGGGCCCTGTCCACATCAACATACCCTTGAGAGAGCCATTCTACCCAAGCCATAAAGAACAGTATCCTTTTGAAGTTACAGACCTTGAACCAACACTAGAGCTTCACCAAATATCATCCAAATTAAAAGAAGAAAGTGCCGTCCAGATTAAATCACAGCTAAATAAGTTTAAAAAAGTATTGGTACTGGCGGGTCAACAACGGCCAGATGCAAAAATTAAAGATTTACTAAAAACAATTGCTAAAAACCATCAGGCGGTGGTGGTAACGGATGTAATCAGTAATATGTCCCAGGAAAGTACAATTGAACACCATGACTTCTTTTTAGCAAATCAGACCAGTGGGATGGTACCTGACCTGATCATCAGCTTTGGTAAATCAATTATTTCAAAAGCCTTAAAGCTTTTTTTAAGGGAAAACAAAATAATACATTGGCACATTCAGCCACAAGGGCAGGTTCCAGATCCATTTCAGCATCTTAGCCAAATAATACGGCTGAGCCCAGCATCATTTTTGGATTTCTTTCAAAAAGAATCACCGCAAGTAAACGCAGATTTTGAGCAGGAATGGCGAAATAAAAATGCTACCATTAAAGCCAATTTACCCATGGTGCTAGCAAATGCGCCCTTTGGAGAGTTGAAAGCATTGGAAAAGGTATTAAACGCGCTTCCCTCCTATGGGAAAATACACATAGCCAACAGTATGGCCATTAGAAATGTGAATTTTTTAGGACTTAGGGGGGATGACCTGGAAATAATATGCAATAGAGGCACCAGTGGAATTGACGGCTCTAATAGCACAGCTGTAGGTTGTACCTTTACGACAAAGGAGCCAGTCGTTTTGCTCACTGGAGACATGGCTTTCTTTTACGACAGAAATGCTTTCTGGCACCAGTATAATTTACCCAATTTACGATTGGTCCTATTTAACAATCATGGCGGAGGGATTTTTAGAATGATAGATGGGCCAGCAGCATTGCCAGAAATGGCCGAATATTTTGAAACCCATCAAAAATTAAGTGCAGATAAAATGGCCAGCGAATATGGATTCCAATATCAAGCGGTACAATCCATGGAAGCATTAGAACTGGCGCTGAAAGAATTTTTCCAAACATCCGTTAAGCCAAAACTACTTGAGATTAAGAGTGACAGTGAAGTCAATACTGAGGCACTTAAAATGATAAAAGCAGCCTTGAAGGCTGGTTTATTCTGATCTTGAAGCATTAATTACGAATGGTTCGGTAGTTATTAATCTAGCTACCGCCCTTTGTTTTCAAGTTAAAATTTTGTCTAGGAATAATCCGTCGAAGCTAAATTTTCGTTAAATTTAAAGTGAAAATATTATTTTAGATCAAACATTGATATGTTTTTTCTACCTTTAACGCACTGATAATAAACCTTTAATTCATGCGACAGGAATTGACAGATAAAGAAAATGCCCCACTGGACAATATTGAAGATTGGGAGGCTGATTTAAAAGTAAGGTACCCCAAGCCAAAGTCCGAAGAGGCCAAAAGCAAAACGGACTACAGGAATTACCATGACTCTGAACGCGTAGCAACAGTCAAGGAATTTTACCGCCTCAATCATCAATATCAGACCGTTGATTTTGTTAGTCAAAAACAAGACGAGTTTCTAAAATTCGACAAGAAGGAGATGCCGTTTTGGGATGCTATTGATTACCTCAATACACTCGTGGATGATTCTGATCCGGACACCAGTCTCGACCAGCTGCAGCACCTACTTCAAACCTCGGAAGCCATAAGAGCAGATGGACATCCAGATTGGTTTGTACTAACTGGTTTCATACATGATTTAGGCAAAGTTTTGTGTTTGTTTGATGAACCGCAATGGGCAGTGGTTGGGGACACATTCCCTGTAGGCTGCAAACATTCTGACAAGATTGTCTATCCCGAATATTTTGATGCAAATCCTGACAGCAAGGATGAGCGTTACAATACAAAATATGGTATCTATGAAAAAAATACTGGGCTCGATAATGTTCAAATGTCATGGGGACACGATGAATACCTTTACCAAATCGTAAAAGACTTTCTCCCTGAACCTGCATTGTACATGATCAGGTACCATTCTTTTTATTCTCAACATAGAGAAAATGCCTACGATCATTTGATGAGCGATCATGACAGGGAAATGTTCAAATGGGTAGACAAATTCAATCCTTATGATTTGTATTCCAAGGTACCTGTTCCACCAGATGCCAAAGCGCTGAAACCCTATTATGAAGACCTGGTTGCCAAATATCTTCCCGCAACCCTGAAATTCTAATTGCCCTTTACAATAAACCCAAACCTTGATTGCTGCTCATCAAAAACTGAGCAGCAATTTAATTTTATATTATGCTCACGGCCATAACCTTCGTAGGATTTACATTATTTGTTGCAATTTTTTCCTGGTACAAATTACGCAAGGATGACATCAGCTCCAGAGATGGTTATTTTCTTGGAGGAAGGTCATTAACAGGTGGGGTTATTGCCGGGTCGATGATCCTTACCAATATTTCTACTGAACACCTTATAGGATTAAATGGTTCTGCCTATAAGAATGGAATGATCATTATTGCCTGGGAGGTCACCAGCGCTATTGCTTTGGTCATTGCTGCACTTTACTTTCTGCCCATTTACCTCAAGATGGGATTAACGACAATCCCTCAATACCTGGAACAAAGGTATGACAGCACCACAAAAACGATTGTAGCCTTTTTATTGATGGTTTCTTTTGTCGTCACCTTACTTCCAATAGTGCTTTACACTGGCGCCATTAATCTTGAGAGTATCTTCAATGTCTCCGAAGTATTGAATGTCAGTAGACCTGAAGGCATTTGGATCACAGTCATAACCATAGGCGTGGTCGGCTCCATATACGCTATTTTTGGCGGCCTAAAAGCCGTTGCGCTGTCTGATTCCATAAATGCTATAGGCCTACTTATAGGTGGCTTAATGGTACCTACTCTAGCGCTCTGGGACATTGGCGATGGCAATATTTTAGATGGGATAACAAAAGTATATGAATATGTCCCTGAAAAATTCGATGTGATAGGAAAAGCAGATTCGGTTTTGCCATTTAGCACTATTTTCACAGGACTGATGATCAACCAATTGTACTTCTGGGGGATGAACCAGACCATCATACAAAGGGCATTTGGTGCCAAAAACATGGCTGAGGCCCAAAAAGGATTGTTATTTACAGGAGTGATGAAGATTTTCATCCCTTTAATTATCGTGGTACCAGGAATAATCGCTTACTATTATTACGGTGATAAATATTATGACAACCAGGATTTTATTTATCCAGTACTATTAATGCGTGTTATGCCTTTGGGGTTGCTGGGCTTTTTTGCTGCAGTAGTTCTTGGAGCCATATTGAGTACATTCAATAGTGTTTTAAACTCGGCTGCTACAATATTTAGCTTAGACATTTATAAAAAACTAATTGACACTAATTCCAGTGACAAAAAGCTTGTTAGGGTGGGTCGATTAAGTTCTCTTGTCCTGGCAGTATTTGCGATATTGATTGCGCCTCTTGTTGGAAATGCCCCCGAAGGATTGTACCAATTAATGCAACAATTAAACGGTATCTTTTTTATCCCTATAGCCTCTATTCTAATTGCCGGATTTTTCATTCCAAGAATAACTGCCAATGGTGCCAAAGTCGGTCTTGTCACTGGCCTTTCATTTTACTTGTTGACTTCCTTCATATTTGATTCAGGGATACACTTTATTCATATTTGGGCCATTGAGTTTGTGATCAACCTTTTGGTAATGTTTGCCGTCAGTCATTACTTCCCCGGTAAACCCAATACATTCGTTAAAAAACCTCCCGTATTGGAAATGAAGCCTTGGCGATATGCCAAACCAGTTTCTCTAGGATTATGTATTGTAACAATTTTGATCTATATATGGCTAGGAAGTTAATCTCAAATCCAGCCAAAAAGCTAGATTTGAGATAGTGTTTCAGACCCCACTTAGGAAGTATTTTAAACTCAAAAAACAGCTACGAAGGTATAAATTTGGTGCCAAATAGTCCCTTAACCACCTGCTTGGGCACGTGGCACATAGAATTTCCCATCTGTCACTACCAAATCCTGTTCTCCGCTTGATTTAAGTGTTCCGCTAAATGTTCCGCGCATTGACACTGCTGTTATTTCACTTATTGCCACCTTTACATCGGAATCAAGACTTGCAGATAAATAGCTAGTTTGGCCCTCTCCATAACCGAGACTGGCCCCTTCAAGGTAAGCTGGTGACTCCGCTGTTGCTTCTATCTTCACTACCCCTGAATAACTCTTAGCTGTAATACTTTTATTGTCCAAAACCTGAATACTGAAAGAACTTGCAGAACGAACAGCTGAAATTCCTGCCCCATATTGTGCTCCAATTTCATATAAACTTCCTTGAGGAAAATGATCCGATGTAAATTCTTGTAAAACACCATTGGATTTAAAAGAAACCATGTATGCTCCTATTTTATCATCATCGTCATCATCACCGCCACTCATATTGCATGAGGTGATGGCTACCATAAGGCCCAAAATAAGAATTGCCATTTTTGTAAATTGATAAAAATGAAGCTTTTCAGGTAATCGTTTTAGATTTTTCATAAGTCTCAACCATTAATTAATTGTTTTAAATAATTTGAATTTTTATTAAGTAATATATTATTTAGCTACACACATACAAAATATTTACTAATATTTATTGTCAGAAAACAAAATAATTATACTATACACCTATTCACTTTTATTCATTAATCTTGTACTTATATTGAGTTGTTTCTAAAACAATGCCCATCCCTTTCCTTGCCTTTTTTCAAATCTTTTTAAGGTCGTATCCCAAAAATATTGGTGGATTAATATTCTATCATGGAGAGCTATTGGACCACCTCTTTGTGTTTTTTTTTGCACAATACTTCTACTATATTTCTTTTTGAATTCTCAGCCTAAAACACCTAAATACCAGTCTATTTTTGTATTAAGGTGGTATTTGCTCTTATAAGCGGTCAGCCTTTCTAATATTTTTTTTCTACTTTTGTGCTGTGGAAATTGGGAAACACAACATAGGGACATTAATAATCAGAATTGTTTTAACCAATTTACTGGCTATTTTTTTGCTTTTTCTTTCTGTTGCAGAAGGAGAAAAAGCCATGTACAATTTTCCGTCTTCTGAGCTACAAATTGGCGTTTTAGATTATGACTATTTAGACTTCCCAACTTCACTAACCAGAGTATTTTCCAAATATTCACCACAAAAAAATCTTTTATTACCCACTTTTTATTTGAAGGCCAATTATTACAATAGCCTGATAATAAATTCAATAAATACCCCCAAAAAAATCTGCACATCAGCTTCTCTAAAGCAACTTAAGCAAATCATTTGTTTGGTGATTTGTAAGAATGCACCCTGAGTTTATGCTGAGTTGAATACGCTAGTTATGCAACCATAACTGTATCAACGATTGTCAGTAGAAAATCCCTTAATAATCCAGTAAGATCTCCTATTGAGTATCTCAAAGGTATCATTGCTAGAAAACCATATTATCATTTTATTGAAATTTTAACTTTATTCAGAAGAAATGTTGAACAAAAACCAATGGTTCAGGTCTTCCTTTATGGAATACCGGACAGTAATCACGTTGCTTTATTTGGCTGGGATTGTTTTTACTACAGTGTCTTGTAGTGAAGGAAATGGGAAAAATAAAAAAAATGCTGAAGTACTGGAGGTCCCGGTCTTTACTTTAACCCCACAAAGTATTGAAGTTCCTCAGACTTATGTTTGTGACCTACAAGCCATACAGTTTGTTGAGGTGAGGTCTAAAGTTGAAGGTTTTGTCGAAAAAATATATGTTGATGAGGGGCAAAATGTAAAAAAAGGGCAACCATTGTTTCAATTGTCCTCTGCTGAATACAATGAATTGGTAAATTCGGCCAAGGCCAAACTGATGCAAGCTAAAGCCGAAGAGAAGTCTGCCAACCTGGAGGTAGAAAGACTTAAAGTGCTTGTCGACAAAAAAATCTATTCCAATTCTGAATTAGAATTAGCGCAATCTAAAAAAGACATGGCTCAGTCTTCCATTTTGGAAGCTCAATCCATGTTAAAAAACGCACAGGTTGGCTTATCCTATACTACCGTAAAGGCTCCATTTGACGGCATAGTCGATAGAATCCCTTACAAAACCGGTAGTTTGGTGAAAAGTGGTGATTTGCTAACAAATATTACAGATATCAGTGAAATCTTCGCTTACTACAGAATTACAGAAAACGAATACCTGGAATTTATGCGTGGTGAATTAGACAAGGGTTCAGACAATGACGAGATTGACCAACAAGTCAAAGAATCACTTCAAAAAGATCAAGAAGACATCTCACTTATCATGTCAGATGGTGTGGTCTATCCTTATAAAGGAAAACTAGAAACCATGGAAGCTGATTTTGAACAAGGCACAGGATCTATTGCCCTAAGGGTAAGGTTTCCAAATCCTGATCAATTAATCAAACATGGTGCTAGTGGTAAAGTGCAAATGAAAAGCATGATGAATGATGTTTTTCTTATCCCTCAAAAATCTACATTCGAGATTCAGGAGTATAACTATGTATACCTGGTAGATAGCGAAAACAAAGTAAATGTCCGTAGTTTCCGACCAATGGGAAGGCATGGGCTATTCTATATAGCTCAGGATTTCACCCCCAATGACAAGGTGGTTTTAGAAGGTATACAATTATTGAAAGACAATGTAACCGTCAAAACAAACCCAGTTGGGGAAGAAGAAATTTACAAATCCTTGGACCTAAGCCTTTAAAGGTTAAAAACACTTACGCATGTTTGATTTATTTATAAAAAGGCCTATCCTTTCGACGGTGATCTCTATTTTGATCACCTTACTCGGACTATTAGCGCTGTTTGGATTACCTGTAACGCAATTCCCGGAAATTGTGCCCCCGTCAGTAACTGTAACCTCCCAATACCGTGGAGCCAATGCCGAGGTTATTACCAAAGCGGTAACTACACCTCTGGAAAGAGCCATCAATGGTGTGCCAGGGATGACTTATATGTCTTCTGTAAACACCAATGACGGTGTGTCTGTCATTACTGTTTTCTTTAATGTTGGAACAGATCCAGATCAGGCTGCTGTCAACGTTCAAAACAGAGTGGCAACTGTAGTCGATGAACTTCCAGAAGAGGTTATTCGTGCAGGTGTAATGACTGAAAAGGAAGTAAACTCCATGTTACTCTACCTTAATCTCATCACATCTGACACTTCTCAAGATGAAAAATTCGTATACAATTTTGCTGACATAAACATCTTATCTGAATTAAAAAGGATTGATGGAGTAGGTAGAGCGGAAATAATGGGAAATAGGGATTACGCCATGAGGATATGGCTAAATCCTGACAGAATGGTGGCTTACAACCTCACCCCCCAAGACATCAGTGCTGCTATACAAAGTCAAAATGTAGAAGCAGCACCAGGGAAATCAGGGATTAGCTCAGACAGAGACCCTCAAGCACTTCAGTATGTATTGAAATACACAGGTAAATTCAACCAAAAGGAGGATTATGAAAACATCACCTTAAAAGCACTTCCTGATGGATCTCTATTAAAAATCCGAGACATAGCAGAGGTTGAATTTGACTCAGAAGATTACAATATGGTATCGATGACGGATGGTCAACCATCTGCCTCTATCATGATCAAGCAAAGGCCTGGTTCCAATGCAAGGGAGGTAATTCAGAATATTAAAGATAAAATGGCTGAATTGCAGGTATCGTCATTTCCTCCAGGCATGTCCTATAATATCTCCTATGATGTATCTCGATTCCTGGATGCTTCTATATCCGAGGTAGTGAAGACATTAATTGAGGCCTTTTTATTGGTTTCTTTTGTCGTGTTCATCTTCCTGCAAGACTGGCGATCTACACTTATACCAGCCATAGCCGTACCCGTTTCACTAGTTGGGACATTCTTCTTTATGAGTTTATTTGGCTTTTCGATCAATATGCTCACCCTGTTTGCAATGGTATTGGCGATAGGGATTGTGGTGGATAATGCCATTGTGGTGGTGGAAGCCGTACACGTGAAAATGCATCAAGATGGTCTAAATGCCCAAGATGCAACCTTTGCCGCAATGAAAGAGATTGGTGGTGCTATTATCGCTATTACCTTGGTAATGTCAGCTGTATTCGTTCCTGTTAGTTTCCTTTCAGGTCCGGTAGGTATATTCTACAGGCAATTTTCACTAACCCTAGCGATTGCAATTGTAATTTCAGGTATAAATGCCCTTACACTGTCTCCAGCATTGTGTAGTATTCTGTTGAAGCCAGTTCATCATGAAGGCAAAAAGAATATATTGAGCAGATTTTTCGTCAAATTCAACGAAAAATATGATGCTTTCTCAGGGAAATATGCCTGGCTTATAGGTAAAACTGCTGGTAGAAAAACATTAACCTTTGGTATTTTAATTCTGTTTTTTGCCCTTACCTATGGCATGACGCTGATACTCCCTTCAGGGTTTATCCCGAATGAAGATCAGGGTATGATTTACGTCAATGTAACCACCCCTCCAGGTTCCACTATGGACAGAACCCAGCAAATAATGGATGATGTACAGGCTTCAATTCTACCTTTTGACGAAGTGGAAACGATATCGACACTCGCTGGTTACAGTCTCCTTACAGAAACTGCAGGTGCCTCTTATGGCATGGGCATGATCAACCTCGTGGGTTGGGATGACCGTGATCAAAACGTCAATGACCTTATCGTCAAATACCAGGAAAGGACAGCCCATATTACTGGTGCATCTATTCAGTTTTTTGCTCCCCCTCCAGTTCCTGGATTCGGTAATGCTTCAGGGTTTGAACTGCAAATGCAGGACAGAACTGGCGGAGACCTGGCTTTTACAGCCTCAACAGTGGATGATTTTCTTAATGAAGTTAGGGCAAGGCCTGAAATACAAGATGTATTCACCAATTTTGACCCTTCTTTCCCTCAGTATATTCTTAGGGTAGACCATGACAAAGCTGCAAAGCTTGGTGTGGATATTCGAGAATCCATGGAAACACTTCAAAGTTTTATCGGTAGTTATTACAGCTCGAATTTCATTCAGTTTGGCCAAATGTACAAGGTAATGCTTCAGGCTTCTCCGGAATTTAGAACCAATCCGGAATCCCTGCTCAAAATGTACACCAAGAACAACACAGGCGAGATGGTTCCTTATTCCAACTTTGTGAACCTGGAAAGGATTTACGGACCAGAACAGTTAACGCGTTATAACATGTTTATCTCTGCCATGATCAATGGAGATGCGGCACCAGGTTATTCGAGTGGGGACGCCATCAGGGCAGTAGAAGAAACAGCCATCGCAACTCTTCCGAGAGGTTTTAATATTGACTGGTCTGGGATTACCAGGGAACAAATAGCTTCTGGAAATCAAGCGATCTATATCTTCCTTATATGTTTGGTATTCGTTTACCTTTTGCTTGCTGCCCAATATGAAAGTTACCTTCTCCCTCTTCCGGTAATTTTGTCATTGCCTGCAGGTATATTTGGTTCCTTTCTATTGTTGCAACTCACAGGTTTGGAAAACAACATTTATGCCCAGGTGTCCTTGGTAATGCTTATAGGTTTGTTGGGTAAAAATGCCATTTTGATCATTGAGATTGCTGTTCAATCCAGAGAAAGAGGAATGGGGATTCTTGAATCAGGGGTATTCGCTGCTGTTGAAAGGTTGCGGCCGATTTTGATGACCTCATTCGCTTTTATTAGTGGACTTATCCCACTTGCTTTGGCCAGTGGAGCTGGTGCAATTGGTAACCGAACCATTGGTACAGCTGCAGCTGGAGGTATGTTTATTGGTACTTTTGTGGGGATTATTTTAATCCCTGGCTTGTACGTGGCATTTGAGACGCTTTCGGTTTACCTAAACAAGAAGCCCGAGGTAACTCCTATCACTGAAAAGGCGATCAATTCTACTGATCTTAAAACATCCTAAGGAAGAACCGACAGCAATAATAATTTCTTGCTGTCGGTTCTAAAACTGAACAAAATCATGAACAAAAATTCATACCAATATATCGTTTATATCACCTTGGTGATTAGCAGCCTTACCGCTTGCAAGGTACAGAAAACCTCCCTGGAGGACATAAAAGCTCCTCCTACTACTTACCATGGTGCCCAAGTGGGAGAAGATAGCATGAATTTGGCGATGACCCAATGGCAAGCCTTTTTTGATGATGAGCACTTAAATGCGTTAATCGAACGTGGTCTGGAAAACAATCAGGACGTCGCTAAAACTTTGGCAAATATCAGGATCTCAAGAGCGGCCTTAAAAAGGGCAAAACTTGGACAACTCCCTGAACTAAATCTAACAGCTGGGTCAAGTGTGAGAAAGTTTGGTGATTACACCATGGATGGGGTTGGTAATGATGATACCAACCGTTCTTCGACTGTTCCTGATGACAAGAAAATCCCTACCCCTTATACTGATTTTATGATAGGTGCTGAGTTCAATTGGGAGCTTGATGTTTGGGGCAAATTAAACATGCGTAAAAAACAAGCGCTTTCAGAATACATGGCCTCTGTGGAAATGGGCAACCTTTCACGTACCTGGTTAATTGCAGAAATTGCTAAAAACTATTATAATATTATCGGTTTAGATGAGGAAATTGAAACTTTGCTGGCTAGCATTTCTTTTCAAGAACAAGCATTTGAACTTGGTAAAAGCTTGAAGAATGCCGGGAAAGAAAGTCAGTTGTCAATTGACCAGTTTGAAGCGCTAATGTTGAATTCTAAAGGGATCCTTGTAAAGAAACGAAGAGAACTAAAACAAGCAGAGCTAAACCTTTCTTATCTTTTGGGTACTTATCCAGAAAATATCCAAAGACAATCTCTATCAGAGGTCAATGTTTTACCTCCTGCTCTTGAATTAGGCTTGCCTTCTACGCTTCTTACGATGCGACCAGATATTAGAGCTGCTGAGCAGACTTTACAGGCCAATAACCTGGAAGTAGGTATCGCCCGAACTGCATTTTTCCCTACATTCAATCTCCATGGAATGGCTGGTTACAATGCATTCGAATTCAGTAAGCTGTTCCTTAATCCTGCCTCCATGGTATACCAACTAGGTGGAGGTTTGGTAGCCCCTGTATTCAATAGAAGCAGCATCAAGGCTACCTTTGAGACGGCCAAAGCCAGACAGAAAGTTGCCTTGTATGATTATGAACAAACTGTATTAGGTGGCTACCTGGAGGTTCTGGGATTGGTCAATGAATACCAAACTTTAAAAGAGGAACTAACCCTAAAAACGGATGAGGTACTTTTGCAAAGAAGATCCGTGGACAATGCCAATACAATGTTTAAAATTGGATATGCGGATTACCTGGACATGATCAACAGTCAATCCAATTCACTTGCCTCTGAGCTTGATTATATTGAATTAAAAATACAGCAGTTACAAAGTGTCGTTACGCTATACAGGGCACTTGGAGGAGGATGGCAGTAAAGTCACGTTCCCCACACTATAATTACTGTCCTTAATATAATCCCCAATGGCAATATTTGCCTTGGGGATTTTTTGTTAGTTGGGCAAAACTTTAAAGCAGTCCTAACAGAACCCAAAGTGCGATCCAATCTCATGAAGTAATTACTCGCTTTTATAAAGAGGCGGAGTACAGGCCATTACAAATCAAATTGTAATATTCGGAAAAACGTATTTAACGGCCTTTTTTTTAATGAAAACTATGGCTTAATTTCGCTTCTCAAAGTATTTATATCAGGTGGACCTACTCACCTAAAAACCATCCTTAATTTACGTTTATGTCAGGTGAATCGTTTCAGAAAGAGCTTTTTGATCAAATCAATTATTCTGAAAGCAGAATGACTGGTGAGTCCTATGACAATTGTAAATTCACTGGATGCGACTTTTCCAATAGTGATTTAAGGCGAATAGAATTCATAGATTGTCTATTTGTTAATTGTAACTTTTCCCTAACGAATATTGCTGATACCGCCTTTAAAAGTGTGGGCTTTGAACAATGCAAAATCATGGGGATCGATTTTGGTAAATGTGATGACTTTCTGTTTGCCGCTTCTTTCACAGGCTGTAACCTTGACTATTCGATTTTTCATGGTAAGAACCTAAAAAAAATCAAATTTGACCATTGTTCTTTAAAGGATGTTGATTTTTCAAATGCAGATTTAACGCTAGCTATTTTCGATAGTTGTGATTTATTGGCTGCCTCTTTCTTTAAAACCATCTTGGAGAAAGCAGATTTCAGAACAGCTTACAATTACAGCTTTGACCCTGAAAACAACAAGGTCAAAAAAGCAAAATTCTCTGTCACCGGACTTCCTGGCCTGTTGTCAAAATACAATTTGGATGTGGAGTACTGATGGGCTAATTAAACGCATTAGGAAACGATAACCATTTCAAGCATTCACCTAAGGCAACTTGAAAAGCACCTTTACGGGGCCTATTTTCAGGTAAAAGTTCAAAGGATTATTTTTCAATAAAAATAAGCCTTAGCTATATTAATTCGGCATTATTTTAGTGCATTTACTAATTCTTTCATTTTCAATTGTAAGCTTAGCACTCTTTTAATGTCAAATAAAAAACGAATATATGGCCTTACCTTTTTTCATTTGTATTTCTGGGAAGTCTTGTTGCCTTGTATTTTTTAAATGAAACTGTTCATCAGTTTTTTAATGAAGCCTGGGAAGTGCTTGGCAGCAATGATGAGCAGAGAATTTCGGATTGGGTGAGTCAATTTGAAATATGGGGGCCATTGATAATTGTTGGTGCCATGGTATTGCAGATGTTTATGTTCATCATCCCTTCCTTTCTTTTAATGGTGGTCACCATTATCGCTTATGGGCCATGGTTAGGTTCTGGCATTATCCTGGTAGCCATTTTCACTGCCTCCACCATCGGTTATGGCGTAGGGGTGAATTTTGGTACCCCCGTTATCCAACGAATACTCGGTGAGAAGACTGAGAAAAAAATTACAGGATTTTTGGAAGATTATGGCTTCTGGGCAGTAATCGTTACGAGAGTATCCCCTTTTCTATCCAATGACGCCATCAGCATCATTGCAGGGATGTTGCGAATGGGATACTGGAAATTCATTGCCTCCACAATGCTTGGTATCCTACCTTTGACCATTATAATTGCTGTTCTGGGCCAAAACAATGAAAGCATGAAGACTGGTTTGATTTGGGTAGGTGCAATAAGTCTCTTAGGTTTCATAGGCTA
Source organism: Cyclobacterium qasimii M12-11B (assembly GCF_000427295.1). Classification (GTDB taxonomy): domain Bacteria; phylum Bacteroidota; class Bacteroidia; order Cytophagales; family Cyclobacteriaceae; genus Cyclobacterium; species Cyclobacterium qasimii. The sequence continues at coordinate 29,348 of NZ_ATNM01000153.1, forward strand.
TGTCTGGTGGGACAGAAAGCGAAAAAATAAAGAGAGCGTAAACCATTAAACAAAGGTTTTCAATGACTCAAAATAGACAAGCTATCGCTTACCGTTAAAAATTGGAGACAATCACTAAGCGCCTAGTCTGGGTTTAAATTTACTAAAGCACAAAAAAACCCCACATAGCCATCACTATGTGGGGTTTTTCACTTTTTTTTCAAAATTCCAACGAATCCTTGTGTGAAGCTAGACTTAAACAATTAATTAATTGTTCTCTACCCATTCACCATTTAGCATAACCTTTTTGATCGAATACATGGCTTTAATGTCTACTGAAGGATTACCTTCCACCAAAATCAAATCCGCCAATTTACCTTTTTCTATACTTCCCAATCTATCCTGAGTACGGAAATATTGTGCATTGATAATAGTACTGCTGGAGATAACATCTAAAGGACTAAGACCTGCTGCTACCAACAATTCCATCTCTCTTTGATAAGCAAGGCCTGGTGTTACATATTTACCACTATTGTGAGAACCTGTAACTATTTTCACCCCAGCCTTATGAGCCATGCCAACAAAGTCATGCATGTTTTTAAATCCTTCTGCCTCATAATCCTTTACTTCGCTGTCTCCAAATTGCTTTTCAAATGTGGCAAGTGTCGGTGACAACACCACATCATTTTTGGCGGCAAATTCAAGTACATCCTTCACCCTATCAGTAGACAAATCAATTTTAGACCATAAAAGGTACCTTCCAGCTCTTCTGTTGTTACTGTCTTCCTGAACTGATTTTCTAAACTCTTCTGCATCCTTAGGATCTGCGATAGAGGTTCCAAAAGAAGTAACATGCTCTATACCACGTAAACCAGCCATAATTGCATCGTCAGCATCAACCAACTCCAAATGTGCAACAACGGGAATATTGTAGAAATCAGCAGTTTTGACAACTGTTTCAATATACTTTAATGGAAGTCTAAAATAAATTTTAATTCCAGAAGAGCCATTTTTCACATACTCAGCAATTTGTGATCTGATGTGATCACCATCTCTTATCAAAGCCGCCTGCTGAACATACACACCTGGATAGCCATCAAGATGCGCACCCGTTACATATACCCTTGGCATTTTTGCTGTAGCAAAATGTTGGGCTTGATAAAACCTAATGGGATGACCTGGGTCTCTCATAGTTGTCACTCCATTTTTAAGAAGAGTACTTAATTGTTTATTGTTATTGGCACTGTGGAAATGAGAATCCACTAAACCAGGAAGAAGACTCATTCCTTTTCCATCTGTAATTGCTGCACCAGCAGGTATTTTCACCTGGTCCTTAGCGCCTACTTCGATTATTCGATTGCCCTGGATAACAATGGTTGCATTCTCCACAGCTGATCCTCCAAGACCATCTATCAACCTAACACCTACAATAGCATTTACCTTGTCATTGGAAGGTCCATCAGGTGGGTTAATTTCCAATAAAGATGGGTTTGCAGGAATGTTTTGTGAGAAAGCCTCACTGGACAAGAATAAGAAGCCCAGGCTCATGAAAAAAACTAGACATCTCGAAATTTTAGCTACAGTCATTGTTGTATTTTTTGTTTGAAGTTTTTCTTTATTGAGCCATCCAATTATGGTATATTATTAATTGAGCTGGCATTATTTATTAATCTGAAATACTGCGAGTAGATCCTAATCCACAAATAATCGAACAGTTTACGTTACCATAACCTAAAACTAAATGTCGGTCCGCCTAACCTGATCATGAACCATAAGAACGGAACCAATGCAATACTAAATCTAAGGGGTTATTCTCAATAATTGAAATTAAATTATACGAATGAACTATTTCCCTGAAGAAAAGTCGTCTTACTTGACCTTAGTCCATCCGTTTTCAGTAATGCCCGAAGTTTCTAAAGGATCAATTTCATAAAGGGTAGCCGTATCATTTTCACCTGAATACATGCCATTCATAAAATTACAGTCTTTTACTTTAGCTTGAATCCTAACTAAGGATTGGCCATCTCCTATGATGTTCATTGCATGGATGTTATTGATTTTTCCGGGCGAGGATTCTTTGCCGTAGCCTGTACCTCCTATAAGGATGGCTTCATAACGATCGTCTATTGACCTAAAAATTAAGCCATTGATATAAACATGATGAATTCCCGCTTCATCACTTGCTCTAATGGCTACCGCACGGTACTTGTTTTCACAGGAAACATTGGTAATCACTACTTGCTCTATATCATCTTCCGGCCCATACCACCTACTAGCGGTGACCATGCCAGAATTGATGTCACCATTCTTTTGGGGTTGATCAGGTTTTGTATCTAAGTTGGAAAGGGCTATAAAATCATCTCCTGTTACTCCAGATATATTATTGATTCTGAAGTTTTTGCAACCTTGTCTCAAGTTTATCCCATCCTTATTCGACACCATCAGCTGCTCTCCATTTACCGTTACAAATTCTTCATTAAAAATGGTAAGGTCAGATAGGTCAGCACCCACAGTGCGTTCAAAACTAATTGTCCAGCCATGCGTGTTTTCAAACCTTACATTTTTTATTTTAAAGTTTTTGACGTAGCCTATCAAAACCATGATATTTCTCCAGTCACTTTTTTGCTTCACTCCTGGTTTTCCAGCATCCGTTCCATAGCTAACCCTCCAATTTCCTTTCGCTTGTTCTTCCTTGGGGTTTAAGGTAATCATCCTTGCTCCATCGCCAGTAGCACGTGGGTTATCTGCACCCTTAAGAATAGGGTACCCTACTCCGTAAATGCTTATGTTTTCATTCCAAACTGGATTTTCAATACCCTCTCCCACATTGTCCGAGCGAAACAAGTTGTCTCTGCTAGTGTCAGATAATTGAAGTGTACAGTTGTCCAGGATGATGGTGATATTACTTGGCAGCAATAGGGCACTATCAATCATCCATATATTGGTACCGTTGTCATTAACACGTGGAATTCGCACCAGGTTAGAATTGCCACTAGCCTCTTGTATTGCTTGTAGTATACGTTCAGTGTCCGTGCCTTCAAATGAGTTTGGATTGATTTCTTCCCCCACTATAGCAACGGCATGAGCTGCTATGAAACAAGTGCTTAGAAAAAAGAAACTTAGGAAAAGGACTTTAATATTCTTTGACATTTTATGCTTTGAGTTCTAGGAAATAACGCTCGCTTTGAATTTTACCAACGTTCATATTATTAATAAAAACATGAATTTATCAAAATTCAGTGAATAAATTCAATTTTATCCCCAATAGAAATTTAAAAACAATCTTTAATGGACATCTGTTTACTGGTTAGGTAAAATACAAGTTAGAAACATCTCCGTTTTTCAGCTTGAAGGGCAAATAGAAATTTACCCAAATAAATGCTGTGGGTATTTTAGGATCGATTTCGTTTAAGAACTAGCAATCATTGATTAATTGTAAATATTTTCAACAGGATTATAGCGGCGTGAATAGGAAAAGGAATTGGATACCGAAGCTTGGTTTAAACCACTATACAATCAACACAAGGAGCTAACTGTTTCTTAGTATAGTGAACTTGTTAAAGTTCACAAAACAAGGTCTGAACCTAATGACACTTCCTCCTTTGGACTTAAGGAGGAAGATTAGTCAACCCATAAACCTAAACGCCAATGCTCAATACCTATCCAAGCACTTTACTCGGCATTATTGTTTTAAATTGGTATTCGGCTTGTTCCACAAAATCCTAGCAGTAAAAACGCTATTGTCTGCAGCTACATTTTCTTCTCCTCTCATATATTCGGCAACAGTAACCCAAGTCTCGTTTTGATTGACCTCCATTATTCCAAAATTACCTAATGCTACTCCCCTGTTGGGCACTACTACTTGCTCCGTATCACGGATTACCTGAAGGCTATCAGTATCTACCTGTGCCATAAAAAGTGGCGCTCTATGACGAAAAACCTCATCGTTATCTGCTCCCTTTCGGGTATATACCAGATATAAGGCGTCATTATGACTCACCCAATGTTGTTGCGTGTTATAACTACCCAAAATAGAATTATCGTTGAAGGTCCATTCCTTAGGAGAACTAAAATGCAGTCCATCTTTGCTTTTGGATACATAGGCACTCTTATCACTACGCATTGTTAGATAATATTCTCCCTTAAAAGAGGCAATGGAGGGTTCATATATTCCCCTCCCATGGTGAAGTATTAATTCATCTCCATGCGCTTTATAAATCAGGTTTTCACCATCAAAAGTACATCGAACAACAGTGGTACTAAACCCAAAATCATCACTTTTCATCAAATTACTTATACTAAAAGCCTCCTCTGGGTTAGTCAAAGCTAAAGAAGCCTGTTCCTCGGTAACCTTAAAATAAAATATAGGTAAGAGAATATCTCCATCAGGCAATTCAAGCCATTGAGCACTACCAGCAGCAGGTGCCATTAAAAGCTTTCCTTCATGATCTTTTTCAGGTAGTTCCAAGAATTTAGGAGAACTCCATTGTTCTGTTACAGGATCAAAATTGGCATAAACTACTTCCTTTTTCCAACCGTCGTGTGTTCTTTCGCTAGAATAAAAGGGAGAAGTGCCTATGTTTACCACTTTATTAGTTTTGGAATGCCATTGAGGCCACATATCAACTACCGATCGGTATCCACTGTCTTGTTCAATTATCGACAAAGAAGGTATGGGTTCAGGTTCAGACCAAGTTTGGCCCATATCCTCGCTTTGGACTTGATACAAATCATGGTAAACATCTGAGCCAGTTTTGAGGGTCTGCGACATTGTCGTAATCACCCTAAGCGGATCAGATGGTATGACTGCTGAACGTGCATGGGTCCATGTATATTCTTTTTCATTGCCCTTCGTAATTGTTTCTAGTTCTACTGAGAAAGTTTCACTTTCAGCAATACCTCCATCTTTACAGCCAATGACTAAACAGGTGGTAAGGAAAAATATAAATTTCATGACATTTTTTAACATGTGCTTATTGTATTAGTGTTTATCTGTGTTTAAATAGGTGAATAGTTTGCCCCTTCTTTCAGTTGGTAAAAAATACACAGTGACCCCTTTAGCTAAATTTGATTAAATTCAAAGTGAGGGCTTGAAGTTAAAATTAGTTCTTTGAGACCAAATGCAATCTAATTTGCTGTCCTTAATTTTGTATCAATTCTTCTTTTTATCAGTGCAAGGGTAACGGCCATATGTGCCGCATAATAAGTTGGCAGAATCAAAAAATTCAATTCGCGGTAACCAACAAATTCATAAAAGGCAATTATGGTATCGGAAAACAATACCAAGGCAACACCTAAAAAATAGGCCCACTTCACAAATGGTTTCAATTTCATTCCGGCCGCTGCCCCTATTGAAAAACAAGAAATCAGTGAATACAAAAGCGTAGCTATCATTAAAATAGTATCATCAATAGCGGGAAAAAGAAGAAAATAGAAAAATAATAAATACCCACTCAAAATAATGAAAGTAAATATTTTATGAATTCGCCCATTCATCAAGGCAAACCCCATATACCCTATGTGAGCAATTAGATACAATCCAATCCCCACAGAAAACATACTAAAACTATCGCCTTTGTTCGATAAAAACCAATCGCCTGCAATCGAAAAAAAGAAGGCCCCAAAAACATACCAAATATCTGGAGTGGTCTTTAAAACTTTTCGATACAAAAAAGCAAGTATAATAATACAACTTCCGGGAACACCTGCCTTGAACACAAATCCATAACTATTATTCGCAAAATAAGCCAACACTAAAGGTACAATGAGTAGTAAATAGGGATACTTTGTTATCGTATTTTTCATTTCTGTTATTTCAAATTTTTTATCAATCAATTCAAAATTGACTACATTGGGTTATCTCTTTTGTTTCTTTTATTCGTTTGCCTATGAATAAATTTCACGTGGTATTTCTTATGCATCTGAGCATTGCAATAATAAGCTACATTGTTTCAACACTTTCAATACCACTCCAAACTTGAATAAAAATATAGAGCCAATTGTTATGCTATTCAGGCGATGGATCCTTTTGATATTTTAAGTTTAATTAATTGGAGAAGTAGGGGCCATGGATTGAGGTGATTTTAAAACTCTCTTCCGAATCATCTAATATATAAATCAGGTAACTTTCCCCACCTGGATTAACTCGAACAACAATATGGCCTTGCTGACTTTTCAACTCATCAAGACCTGCTCCAATTACAACCCTGGTTGCATCCATTATATTTGTTGAAAAAATATCCCTTGGTCCCGGATATATTGCTGTTGAGGACATTCTCCTTAACACCGACGGAGAAGGGTGACTTGGCGCCCATGCATGGATGATATGTACCCTCGGTCTTACAGCTTGTAAGAATGATTCACTCATGGCATCATAATAGGCATGATGATTTGCCAAGCATACATCAACAGGTCCAGTGGCCAAACCAACCGGTGTTTCAATGTCTTTCCAATGGCCCAATTTCCTTGCCAAAAGATCTCCTCCACTATAATAATCAAACGCTCCGTACGATAGGCGAAAAGCAGTACTACAGAGATTTTCATCAGGGTAGTCACTTTCATCTATGCTTTCCATGGGTGGGAAATGGTTTCTCTTATTGGTTCCTGTACCTGTCCAAACCTGTCCATTGGCTGCTATATTTCTTATTTCAAAATTTGGATATTTTTCAGGCTCATTTATTAGGGCAAACTGGTCGCTGACGCCAACCTTAAACTGTTCTGCAGTCATACCTCTTTTATCCACCGAAGTATTCACAAACTGAATATAATTCTTCATGTAGTCAACGGTGGCCGGTTTGGGGTAATCATAGGATGGCCAATCGCGATCAACCAATTTGTTAATTGAAACATGTTCTGCAACTTCAGAAATACCCGCTAATTTATAGGTACCATTTTTAGATGATTTTACTTCAGGGTACAATTCTCCGATATGGTCGTAATGAAAATGAGAGAGAAGTGCATAGTCTATATTTTCACCAGGCAAACCTTGCATTACGTGCTTTATATACCTTGCAATCCATTCACCAGGGGTAAGACTATCGTTCGGTTTGGGATCGGTAACTCTTGGTTTTGGCCTTTGCGTAGCGCCAGCGTCAACCAGAAGTGTAGTGCCATCCGGAAGAATAAAAAAGGTGCTTTCCCCTTTCCCTGTATTGATATGGTGGATATCAAGATAGCCTTCCTCCCAAGCTGGAAAAACACTACTAATTTGGGGTTCTTGTGCCAATCCAGAAATGCTAATCAACATTAAAATTGATAAATAAATGGTTTCTTTTTTTATCATCGGTTTGTTGTTCGGTTTCTCTAAAATTAAAACGTGTGAATATGGACTTAAAATAAATATTCTAAAGCAAACCAAATGAGAAACTTCTCCTATTCTGCCTATAGAACTCTTCCAACCACTTAACATTGATTCAGATCAATCCAAATTCCTTTCAATTTAGTCACACCTAATTTTCAGTTATTCAGTTATAATGATTGCGCTATTAAATCAGATGAGGGCATAGCCATTTCATTGAGGTATTTTTCAAGATTGGTATAACCATCACCATTATAATCATCATTTCTATCTTCCGGATTATTTGGTTCTAATCCTCTCATCATTTCCCAGTAATCGGGCATTCCATCGTTGTCAGAATCCTTTAAAGCCACTCCCTGCTTCAAGTCAGGCCATCCACCCACTTGATTCTGTGAGTCGATTAAGCGGTTTGAGCCATCTATTACTCCTTCTAGGATCCTTTGATCAACCTTATCTCTGCTTTTTGATGCCCCGGCATATAAGAGAACCGATTCGTAGGCTTCCTGTGCTGTTTGAGTCGTTGGCATAAATTCTCCTTCTACCAACTCAGAAGAAAGTTCAAATTTTCCCCTTGTAGTGTTTTTGTATTTGCCCCAATTTGTATATTCAATGGCTGAATAATTGTCATTTGTCCACTCCTCATTCCATGGAAAAAGGTTTCCAAAAACATAACCATGTGCCCTTGTTGGAGCAAACTCAGACTTTACTTGCATTGGTTTCAACGATAAGTCGGTACTTTCTCCTGGTTTGTAGTAGTTATTTACCACGTTCACATTACAATTGCCGAAATTTGTCGGTGCTTTCCAATTGTAAATCAGGTTATTCCTAAGATCCACAACACGGGTCGAATCTGTGGCAACTCCACCTCCTAGAGTTGGATGACGTTCCCGGCTACTATGAAAAAGATTGTGATGTACTGAAACATTATTATCTAAATCTCTGAAAGACGCAAGCATGGCATGATCTAAGTTATCCTCATGCAGGCTGCGATTGAGGCTTTCACCATATATTGACCATTGCAGAGTGAAATTACCGCCTCTGAGATCGTGTATTCCATCAATACCCCAGCTAGCTGAAATATGATCAAAGATCACATCTGTTATCCCATTGGTTCGAATTGCGTCGGGATCACTTAAAGCAGATTTATCTTTATTTTCATCTCCATATCTTATTCGAATATATCTAATGACAATATCATGGGTATTATTTATTGCCAGCGTTCTGTCTTTTAGTGTAATACCATCAGCAGGTGCAGTTTGTCCGGCAATGGTAAGGTATGGTTTATTTATTGTTAGGTCGGATTTGAGCTCGATAGTTCCGCTTGTATGGAATACGATTGTCCGAGGGCCATCTGCAGATTCAATGCCATAGCGCAAAGAACCAGGCCCGTTATCATTCAGGTTTGTCACCTGATAAACATCTCCTCCACGTCCTCCCTTGGCAAAAGCTCCGTAACCTTCAGCTCCGGGGAAAGCTCTTTGACTTTCATTGACTACTTTATTCATTTTATTTGCATCTTCAAGATGCTGTTGATCATTACATGCAATAAATCCCGAAGCGATAATGAGCAATAAAAATATTCTTATCATTTTAAAATTGTTCTAATTTATTTTTGAGAAATCGGTGTTTGCTTCCACTATTTGCAGGTTTTTTTGAAAACGAGAGTATATCATGGATTTTAGTCTCTGTTAATATTATTATTCTCTTTTACTCTCATAAAACTGCTCTAGCAATTCACCCATTTGTTGCCGGTATTCCATCAATATTTCTGGATCTTTAGTGTATTCTGTATCTGTTTCAAACACTTCCGAACCAAAGTCTAGTACCTTCCTGGCCTTTAATACCAATCCCTGCTGATTAGGGTTTGCTTCTGCTATGTATTTTTCCAACATCATCATATAATCATAATCATCTAGTCCTTCACGAAGGATTTCTAGCCTTAATGATGGAACAGGGCCTGAAAGATATTTGGTTTTATCATTGTTTGGATCACGATTAGGTGGATAGAAAAGCATACCATCGCCATTACCAAATTCAGGAGCGGAACCGTAAGGAGTACCATATCCAGATTTATAGGTCATCGGATCTTCCCAGATATTTTGTACCGTTCCTTTGGGCATGGCACCGGAACTAGCTCCATTCCAGTGGTTAGAATTCCATACCAAAATGCCTTTCAAGTTATATCTATAGGACATCCATAACCACATACGCATATTAATGGCATCAGAATCGATAAAAAGATTTACATGAGGTTCCTTTGGCCAACACATTAGATAGGACCAAAACTCGCGGCCATTTTCGCTCCATTCTTTTACTTTTTCAGGGTCAACCTTGTATAAAACCGGGCAACCGACCTCCGTAACATCCATGATTTCCGGCCCCGGATTATTCTCTGTAATAAATCGGGTTAATTTAGGTGCTGCCCTATGGATGGTTTGCATCCCTTCACGAACAAAATCATATTCTTCATGCTTGGGTTCGTCCACCCAATAGAAATACTCTTTCCCTAGCCATCCGTTAGCTTCGAGATGATCTTGAAATCCTTTAAAGTAGAGGTCAGCCAGCTTTTCATATTCGGATGTACCATTAATAAAACCATTGAACCAACCTGTTTTTTTACCTATGTATGGCCCTGATCTCAATCCTGGAAAACCCGTACGAAACCCTGTAAAACCCATACCATCTAAATATTTACGTGCTTCTACATCAAATTCTGAAAAATCCAGTTTCAGGTCCAGGTCCTCCACTTTTTGCTCAAAATTCCCTTCGGGTAAAAGATTCTCTCCTGATGCCAGGTCTATAAATTGAAAATCATCAAACCACACCGTGCCCTCTTCTGAACTGCTTCCCGGTACATATGGGTAAAGTTGAAGGCTAGCGTACTTTGCATTTGCGGGGAATGGTCGGTAATCTGGTAATTCTTCATAAGTAATAAATCCTTCGGTATCAATAAAAAGCGTATCCTGTCGCCAGGTTTCACTTCCTTCGTACACTCCCCACTTTAAAGACATAGATATGGGCTTTTTTTCCTCATCGTAACACTTAACGGTAACAGTATATTTTTGATTTTCAGAAAGTACTTTGGCCTGCCATTTCAATAAATAAGGGTGATCGGGAATAATTTCAATCAAATCGGTAAAACGTGCTTCTCGCTTTCCGCTTATTTGATAAGTATATTTTCCTTCGTATACCGTATGAGGGTCGAAAGTACCTCCACTCCATGGAACACCTGTCACCTTGTAATTTACTGGGTAAGAACCATAAGGAGATATTTTATAATGCTTAAAATCCCTGAAATATTTTTCCCTTACCTCCTCTAATTCCTCTTTTGTTTCGAGGTTATGATACCTTTCAAGCATATTGCTATACAAGCCAAACCCTGAACGCATAAATGGCGTCTCCGGCAGTGCAAAATTCCAAACGTGAAGTTCCACGGGTATGGTTGTTTCCCATAAAGCTGATTTTAGCTTTACATTGGCCATATAACGTCCGGGAGCAGCATCTTTAGGAACATTCACCGAAAACCACAGTGGTTTATTGATCCCTGCTATTACATTGAAAGGTTTTTCGTGCAATGGCAATGGATCAGGGTACCATCCTGCACTGTGTTGCTTACCTGATGGTTTAGTGACATTAACGTAGTCTACTTCCCTAATAGTAACATTCAGGGATGGAATTAAATCACCATTTTTATTACTAAAATCAGAAATGGATACTGAAACATTAGTGAGATCAACTTCAGGGGACAATACAATCTGAAACCCTTCGGATTCATTTCGTGCAGACTGAATAGCTACCTTTCTTTTTTTTGTAGGAACAGGATCGTCACGCATAATTTTATACGTGCTTTCAGCCCACCAAACTTTACAAGAAGTATCCTTATTTACTAAAAATCCATAATCATTGGCATTTGCCGGTGAAAAATTTACAAACAGTAATAATAATAAAACAAGTTTCAACATGCGCTTAAATTCTAATTTTAAATAAAACAGGTTCTTAATAAAGAGTATTGATTTAGTATGCCTATAATGTGTACAAGGCTATTTATTCTCCAATCCCGTTAAATCAGACTGTACACTCACCTTCCCGACTTCATCAATAATTTTCGCTGAAAAATTTTCGCCTATCTCCATATTCGAAGAAGTCTTTATTTCTATTTCTTTACCCTTAGCAGAATTCTCTAAAAGAATCATCTCTCCTTGGTGATCGAACACACATCCGTGGATATTTATATGCGTTTTGCCAAATTCAGAGATGGTATTTGGTTTCAAATAATCAGGAAAGACCTCATTGCCATAAAACTTAAAAACCCTATTCTTTAGCCTTGAGTTGATGATGGAAATCATATTTACAGGAGTAGTAACCTGCACCAATGGAATGTCTTTGTCATAGAGGACTTTTACATTATCGAAAACAATGTTTTCTTGAACGGGGATTTTTGCACCGGGGTAATAAGAACGATTATACCTTCCCATGTCAAATTGAATAGAAAAAGGAATCCTAGGTTTTTCTAATTGGATATTCCTGAAAACGACATTTCGAACTCCGGCATTATAGGAAATTATCTCCTGGGTCATAACCCATGTTATACCATCAAGTACCTTGGTGCCACTTTTAAAATCCGGTCTGGTAGTTGATTCAAAAAGTGTGGCATCTGCAGGCATTTTTACACGATATATTCTCCCATCTGATACCACTGCATCCGACTGCTGTACTTTCATGCCTTTTTCCCAGTCGATCCAAGCACCTGCTAACATTCGACAGAAAAATCCAATCCGTTTTCTTGATCAAGGTCATAGCAGTTCTCGATGATTCCATCTTCAATCCACCCAATTTCAGGGTTTGAAGTAGAGTAATCCTGGGCATTCAATGCAATGGCATCGTCTAAGGTCTGAAATACTGCATCCCTGATGGTAAAACGTTTGCCTGGGCCAAAATGAATCCCGTCTTTTTGACCCTTGATAATTACATCTTCGATGATCACATCTTCAAATCTGTTTATTTGAACACCGAATTGGCAACCCGTCAAATCATAACAGCGAAACCCCTTTAATTTCAAATCCTTTATATAAGAGAATCCGATAATCCCTCTTAAACCCAAAACCAAATCAGAACAATTGTCTACTCCATTAACAATTATATGTAAGCCCTTCAGGGTGATATCCTCATTATAAGTTCGGGTAAGCGCACCTTTATTGATAAAAACCTGTGCGAAACGGCCTTCCTCATTAACTTTTTTTAGAAATACCCCTTTACCAAAAATAACTTCAGTATTACTATCAAGGTAAAGGGTAGCTGCTATTTTGTAGGTTCCGGGTTTCGCAACTATAATTGTTCCTCCCTGGTCCAGGGCTTTTTGCATTGCAACAACATTTTCCATACCCGTTGCCGCCGGTGAGAACCCAAAGGAATTGGCATCTGTAAACCCATTTGCTACCTCGGACTGGTTTGAATCGATCTGTTTTACCTTCTTGGTTTTATAAGTAGCGGCAGATAGTCCAACTGCCACTATAATTAGAAATAATGTAATTTTCGTTTTCATCAAAAATGCTTTAGGTTATTTAATGGGAGTATTAGTGGTTATTTTTTTTAGTTATTACTTTCAATTTCACCATTCCTTCAATCCATTAATCTTCGTTAGTTTTGCTGAGATAATATTCTCATTTATTCTTTATTAAAAAGGCCTAGTTATTGCACCTACCTATTGTATATATAGGTATTAATGTCCTGCATTTCCTTTTGATCTTTACCAATTAATAAGTTCAGGGTTTCCCTTCGTTCGTAGTCGAAATACTGAACTTCAATGTTGTGAAATCCTTTCTCCAAAGCCACGTAACCTTCTTTGAAAATCTCGTAGTGTACACCATCATTATCAATGATTTCTTCTCCGTCTATAAGAAGCCTGCTTCCATCAAAAGACTCTAAGAAAAAACGATAAACACTTGTTTCGGGGATCAATACGGTACCTTTAAACCTCACTGCAAAGTGGTCTTCGACACGGGGTTGTATTTTGGAAATGGATAATGAATCCACTGTAAATGTTTGCGTGGGTTTCAATTTTTCGAAATCCGGTAATACCGTAAAGTCCCCCTCATAATAATCTGCCACTACTTTTTTATCTGCTGTCTTTTGTTTTGGCTTTATGGGTAGTTTAATAAAGGTTTTAACCAGTTCCTTACTTTCACTGTTTACAGCACTTACCATCGCTGAAATAGTTGTAGTATTCTTTAAGACAATTGCTTTTTCTTTTAACTGTGCGGTTTTATACAACGCATCGTTTAGTCGATAATTAATACTTCCTTTGGTATTCAAATTTCTAATTAGAATTGCTGTTGAGTCGATAAAATATTGCTTTTGAGCACTAATAAAAGGGGCACTTAACCTTTGTCCATGATCCTTTTTCTCTTTCTCCCATGTATCAAATAGTACTCCGGTCGTGTCTATTGCATCAATACGAAGCTTATCCCCGTATAGCTGAATATTTAAAAAGTGATGTACGTTTCTTGATTTTGCCGAAAACCAATTGTCATCGTTTGGCACTTTTTTAAAATTGCCGCCACCTCCACCAGTCACAATATGAACTACGCCTTTTTCTTCGTTGATATGGTTTTTCCAAATCGGCCAACTCCGCTCGTAATCATGCACATGGCCGGAAAGGGTCAGGTCAACATCATAGGTTTCATAAAGATTTTTTAAGTGCAGAATATTGGGATCACCTTTTGTTGCAGTAGCCAGTAATGAACTTCTATAGGAAAACTTATCGGAAGTAAGTAATGGATGGTGATGGGCAACTATTTTCCAGCGTTCCTGAGAGGAAGCCAATAGTTCTTCCAATTTTCTGTATTGTTCGGACCCTGGAAGAACATCTTTATTTGTATCCACAAAAATCAGAATTAAATCGTCTTTTTTGATCGAATAGAATGCATTGTCATACGGAAGATTAAAATAATTGTAGAATTTTTCATCATTCATTTCATGGTTTCCGCTTGCTGGGTACAAGGGGGTATTGCTTAGTAAGTCTTTTGCCGGATAAAAAAACTCATCGGTCCAGTCATCTTTATTGGGGCCATACTGAACAAGATCACCCACATGGACAATAAATTGAGGAGCCTCTTCTGACATCAGTTCAACTATGCGTTTCCAAACTACTGGATTACCTTGTGTATCCCCAACCACTGAAAAGGAAATAGAGGATTGATCATAATTTGGGAGGCTTATAGGAGTAATAGGTCCCCTAAGTGTATCTCCCTTCAGCCCAATATTTAGTACCTGATAATAATAAAGCTCACTTTTGTTCAAGCCATTTACACTCAATTTGTGAAAAAATAAAGGGTTGCTTTCGGCTGCAACAACAGTCAATTCCGGTTTCAAAATATCAGCTTTACTCTTAGCTAGATGCAATTGCCCTTTTGCTTCCGATGATGTTTCCCAAATGACCTGAAATGAACTATCTGTGATTTCCTGAACATAAGGACTTACTACAAACTCAAATGATGCCGTTTGCTGTGCAAATACTTGATTGTTTAAAGAAAAGAGAATTGCAATTAAGTGAACCGTATATTTGAATATTTTCATTTGCCTATTTGGTGATTTTATAAAAAAATACTGAGCTGCAATTCAAAAAATTCCAGCTCAGTATCTGTTTATGAAACCTATTATTTAGTTACTTAAATTAGGGTTCATCCTTTCAGTAACAGGATAAGGTGCGAAGTAACGTGCCTTAGAAGGTTGGTTTACCAATGGATTTTCGTCAGGATGACGTTCTAGTACGGATGCTTCAACTCTTTCAAGCCTTACAAGGTCATACCAAGGGGCCGTTGTGAAATACCCTCCAGCAAATTCCCATTCTCGTTCCTGAACTACAGCATCACGGAATTCTTCTGTCGAAAGCCCCTCAGGGAGGTCTTCCAACCCGGCTCTATTCCTTACTTTGTTTACTGCCTCATAAGCAGATGCATCTGGCGAAGAAGACATCGCTTGCGCTTCTGCATAAACCAAAAGATTGTTGGCATGAGTTAAAGACACTTGTGGCCTGGAGTTTTTCCAATTCATTCCATCCCAAGGCTTATCCCAATCAATTTTTCCATCCCAATATTGTTTGTACCAAGGATGCTTGGAACTAAGCTCAGAATAGTGTTTTACAGATCCATCAGCCATTGGGAATTCCCACATGAAAATGGCATCTTTTCTAGGCCCATCAGGATAAGTTTCAAAAAAATTGATGTCTGCCATATAAACTTCCCAGCCACCATATTCACCTGGAACGCCACAAAGAGGACAACCCCACTCATTATCATTGTAGAAAGCTAAAACTACTTCATCACTTGATCTATTCTCATAGTTGAATTCTTTTGAATAAAGCTCTGCAATATCATCTACCAATCGATAGCCCCACCTGTCTGCATTGTCAATAACTTCTTTTGCTTTTTCTGCAGCAAGAGCATATTTTGATTGATCATTAAGCGGATAACCTGTCATTGATAAATATACATATGACAAAAGAGATTTTGCTGCACCATTTGTCCAGGCGACACCCTCTCTCCTTGCATCACCCGACCAATTATCAGGAAGAAACTCTTCCGCTATTTTTAAATCTTCAATCACTAAAGAATATATATCGGCAGGTCCTGTTAATTCTATCTCTGGAGAAAGCTCAGATTGCGAGTACCATACTGGAACTTCATTATACATACGAACTAAATGAAAAAAGGCATATCCCCTGATAAAATGTGCTTGTCCTGCTGCTAGTTCCTTTTGCTCTTGTGTAGCATCAGCATCTTGATAGTTCTCAATGATCATATTGGCTGCATTGATAACCTCATAGGATTTAGCCCAATAATTTAGCATTTCTCCATTGTCTGACTCCGTATCAAATATGTCAACTTCCACAAAATTTACGAAGGTAGATGTCTTGTCTCGTCCTGCCGCAGTATATGACAAGCTATACCCATAAAATTGGAGCTTGTTCATAATTTGGTAGATTCCTGTTACGGCCATTTCCAACTCATCGTTGGTAGAGTAAAATGTTTCAGGAAAGAGTTGCCCTTTTGGGTCAATATTTAGAAAATCTTCAGTACAAGACTGAAACAATGTAATTGATATTAATAGTATATATATCTTTTTCATCTTCAAATAATTTAACTGAATTAAAATTCTAGAGATACTCCCAATGTTACAGTTGATGGTATAGGTTGGGTACCCATATCTAATCCTCCCCAGGTATCCTCATTACCGGAAGCTGAAACTTCAGGATCGAAACCTTTATATTTGGTGAAAGTCAACAAATCCTCACCAGTAAGAGAGACAGCAAGATTTCCAATTTTCAGATAGTCCTTAGGTATATTATAAGTAAACCCGATGTATCTCAATCTTACCCAACTAGCATCCTCTATCCATCTTGTTGAATTCAGTCGCTTGTTATTATTTAAACTATGTATATTAGGCCATTCCGAGTCTGGATTCTCTGGTGTCCAATAGTCAGTTGCCGGATCTTTTAAGGTAATTGATCGAGCGTCACTATGAATAGAGGCAGCAGTAGCCCGTGTAATATTGAAAACATCCTGCCCGTGCATTCCCTGGAATAACACAGAAAGTTCAAAATTCCTATAGGCAAACAAACTGTTAAATCCCCAGGTGAACTTAGGGTTGGAGTCACCTATAGCTTGTCCATCATCCTCAAGGTTAATTACTCCGTCATTGTTTACATCTTCGTATTTATAATCCCCGGGGCTTTCACCGTATCTAGCAGC
>NZ_ATNM01000155.1 GCF_000427295.1 Cyclobacterium qasimii M12-11B
CACCGGCGGCCAGATGGCGAACTTCACATGCTTGGCCGCGGCCAGGCACAACGTGCTGAGACGCGTTGGTTGGGATGTTGAGTTGGATGGTCTCGCCGGGGCACCTCGCGTGAACATTGTGGTG
The DNA here is from genome assembly GCF_000427295.1 of Cyclobacterium qasimii M12-11B. Lineage (GTDB taxonomy): Bacteria > Bacteroidota > Bacteroidia > Cytophagales > Cyclobacteriaceae > Cyclobacterium > Cyclobacterium qasimii. Next base: position 125 of record NZ_ATNM01000155.1, read on the forward strand.
AGCGCCGGGGCGCATGTCACGATCGATGTTGCTCTGCGATACCTCGGCTTCGGCACACGATCACTACAGATAGTCGACGCCGACGACCAAGGACGAATGCGCGCCGAAAGTTTGCGTGATCTGATGACGACGCTGGATGGCCCTACCATCATCTGTGCGCAGGCAGGCAACGTGAATAGCGGTTCGTTCGACCCGCTGCGAGAGATCGCAGTGATTGCGCACGAGGCCGACGCCTGGTTGCACGTCGATGGTGCGTTCGGTCTCTGGGCGCGCGCAAGTATGTCGCTCTCGGAACTCGCCGATGGAATCGAGCTAGCGGATTCCTGGTCCACCGATGCCCACAAGTGGTTGAACGTTCCCTATGACAGCGGTGTGGCCATCGTGAAGCACTCTGCTGACCATCGGGCGGCGATGAGGTCATCGGCGTCGTACCTCATCCAGACACAGGGGGCAGAGCGCGACTCGATCGACTGGGTGCCCGAGCTCTCACGGCGGGCACGAGCGATTCCTATTTACGCGACT